>JBCCFW010000005.1:0-104624 GCA_039029535.1 Acidobacteriota bacterium | reverse complement strand
GGAGTGCCGTCCATGTCGGTGTCGGGGGCGTCGTTGGTCGCGCCGGTCGGCTGACCCTCGCCGTCCACCGGTGGGATGCCCGTGCCGACCCGACCGTCGCCATCGGCGTCGCTGCCGCCGCCCTCGATGACGTCGTTGATGCCGTCGTTGTCGGAGTCGAGGTCGCGGTAGTCCGGGACGCCGTCGCCGTCGGTGTCACGCGGAGCCTCACCCAGGCCGTCGAGGTCGTAGTCGACGATGCCCGATTCCGGTGCCGTCTCCACGAGGTCGAGGAGACCGTTGGCGCCGAAAGACAGCGCGCCCACGTCGAACTGACCGTCACCGTCGGCGTCGAGCGCGGCCTGACGTCCCTCGTCGAGACCCGACTCCTCGAGGTCGTTGATGCCGTCGTTGTCGGAGTCCAGGTCGAGACTGTCGGGGACCGTGTCGCCGTCGGTGTCGACGGTCCCGTCACCCTCGACGATGTCGAGGATGCCGTCATTGTCGTCGTCGAGATCGATGTCGTCGGGGATGGTGTCCCCGTCGAAGTCGGCGGTCACGCAGACCGGGATCGAGAAGATGTTGTTGGGCAGGTTGCACTCGGAGAACCAGGCCTCGCTGAAGTCGACCGGAGGAACGGTGTCCACGGTGTTGAGGACGACGAAGACCTCGCCCGGAGTGCCGAAGTCCACGGTGTGGACGAAGGTCGCACAGGTGCCGGCGGGGATGGTCTGGCCAGTCGTGAAGCTGTTGAGCAGCACCGCCCCGGGAGCTTCCGGATCGCCGAGGAAGTAGTGGAGCTCGAAGCTCCTCGCGTTGATGTCGCCGTCGTTGCAGATGGTCAGCTCGAGGTCGACCATGGTGTCGACCGCGCAGTCCAGCGGCGGGCCCATCGGGTCGAGCTGAAGGGAGTCGACCCGTGCGTCGGGGGTGGGGAGGTCGTCGCCGTCGAGATAGACGAAGGGCGTGAACTGCGCGTGGTAATCGTTGAACACCAGGTAGTTGTCGGTCATCTCCTGAGGGATGCGCAGGTCGTCGTACTGGTTGGTGATCTGGTACTGACCCTGATTCCAGCTTTGACGGGCGGGGAGCCAGGGCAAGTCGGTGCCGGACTGATACACGGCCACGAAGCCGTCACAGGCCACGACCAGCTCGGCCGAGCCGTCGTCGTTGACGTCGGCCACGATCGGGTGCTCGTAGCCGGTCGCCGAGGTGCACGAGCCCGCGCCCGACGCGAACAAGGTCGTGCCGTCACTGCCCCGGAACACGCGGAGCTCGGAGGTGTCGCGGTAAGCGACCTCCAGCACGGTGTCGCCGTCGAAGTCGAAGGAGGTGAGCTGCGTGTTGCCCGACGGATCGGCATGGCCCACGGTCCAGAGGGTGGTGGCCAGGGTGGGGTCGGTGACGATGTCGTCGAAGATGAACAGGTCGGCGTTGTTGATGAAGGCGATCTCCGGCGCCGCGTCGTCGTCGAAGTTGGCGATGGTCGCCGTGCTGCCTTCGCCACCCCCGAAGTCCTGCGGTCCAGCGAGGATGGTGTCCGTCTGGAGATCCCAGGCCCAGACTTCTCCGGTCCCCTGGTCGACGATGAGAGCGTCGACGTCGCCGTCGTCGTCGAGGTCCGCGACCGAGGCATGCGAGCGGAAGAGGTCGCTGCGACCCGCAGCCTGGCGCACGACGTTCCAGGTCTCGGTCGCGAAGTCGAAGTCGTAGAGGAAGGCGCCGGCGACCATCTCGGTCTTGCCGTTGCCGGGCTCCGCCTCGCGGGCGAACGCCGTCATGCCCTGACCCGCACCACGGCTGTAGGCCGGGACGCCGGCGTTCATCCCGGCGTAGACCGTGCCGGTGATGGCGTCGATCGGTCGTCCGATGCGTGGGAGGACTTCGGGAGAGCCGTCCTCGTTCAAGTCGACGAGCATGAGCCCCTCGCGGTAGCTCCCGAGCTCGCCGGATCCGGGGATGGGCAGGGCATGCACGCCGGTCGTCCGGAAGATCCGCACGAAGGCCGCGCCGTCCCACTCCCAGCGTTCGATTTCGGCGTCGGCCTGCACGAAGATGTCGGGCGTGCCGTTGGAGTCGACGTCACCGAAGACGGCCCCGCCGTCGCGGTCCTGCGGGTTGCCGCCGAGCATGAGCGCTTGCAGCAGCGAACAGTCCTCGAGGTTGTAGATGAAGAGGTCGTTGCCCTCGGTGATGGCCGTCTCGGCGAGGGTGTCGCCGTCGAGGTCGGCCACCACCGGCACCTCGTAGCCGGAGCCACCGGTCGCCGTGCGACAGATCTCGGTGGCGGTGAACGGAGGTGTCGGGCTCGGCGGCCGCGGCACGTTGCAGAGCGTGGTCGGAAGGCACTCGGTGTCGAACTCGTCGACGCGCAGGTCGCCGTCGTCGTCGACTCCGTTGCCACAGTCCTCGACCGGTCCGAAGCGACTCAGCCGACCGGCGACGAGACCGATCTGTTCCCTGTCGCTGCCCGACCGAACGCGCAGGCGCACCGCCGACGCCGGCGTCGTCTCGTCCAGCCCGTCCACGAGGGCGATGAGGTCCAGGCACTCTCCGGGTGAGAGCAGGTGCGTGCCGTCGGCGAGCAGCGGTCGATCGACCTCGCTGAGTCGACCGTCGGCGTCGACGTCCTCGTGGAAGCTCGCGAGCCCGGTCGTCAGCGAGAGCTGCAAGGCTTCAGGCGCGTCCGAGGAGTTGCAGGCGCGGCCTGCCCAGGTGCGTGAAGCAGGGATCGCGATGGCCGATTTCGCGACCAGCGCGATCAGCGCGGTGGCCAGGAGGAGGTTCGAATGACGAACGGGGAGGGAGGATTCAGGTGCTGTCGACATGCCGGGTCCTTCGTGGAGAAGTCAGGCGTCGTGGCTGAGACAGGGTCAGGTCCGTTCATCGGTTCCCTGAGACCTGCCGACGCCGAAGCGCGAAGAACCTATGACGAGAGGCAGCCCGCAGTCATCAATTGAAACGCACCGTTCCGAACTTCTCGCGCAATCAACTCAGGGCCGTCACGTCCCTGGACACCAGTCCGGACCTGGACGAGTGATTCCATGACGACTCGGATGATCGTGCGTCGGCGGTTCACGAACCGGGAGCGGCGAAAGGCGTCACGGCATGCGAACCGGTCACTCGGCCAGGATGACCTGCTCGTCGTCGCGGAAGGGGAGCTCCAGCACGAGCTGCACGCCGGCGGAGGATCGCTGGACGGTCACGGCGCCCGTGTCGAGCTCGAGACGCTCGGGTCCAGTCCAGCCGGAGTCGCGTCGCGTGCGCAGCTCGGCCAAGGTGCGTCCGGACTGGACGAGGTCGGCGCGGACCTCCGTGACGCGGAAGTGCTGGATCAAGCGGGCGCGGCGCGTGAGCGACCCCGCCACGATCGAGAGAGCCGTGGTCACCGCGAGGACCGTGAGCAGGGCCCAGGCCAGCGAGAGCCCGCGTTGTTGACGTCGTCTCACGAGGCGCCTCCGATCCCCAAGCGTGAGCCGACCCGGGCCGATCCGCTCGGTCCCTCCGCGTGGCCCAGCGGCTGCCAGCGGACGACACGTCGGCCGGGCCGCCCCTTGAGCTCGAACACCAGCGTGCGGTCGATCTCGAAGCGGCGGGTGGTGGTGCTCCGTCGCTCGATGACGTCGGTGAAGACCACCCAGTCGACCTTCCCCTCGGGGGTCGTCAGGTGCAGGACCCGTGGCCTCAGGTCGACGGTGCTGGCCCGTTGGACGTCGGCCCGCAGGCGGGTCATCGCGAGCCACTGGGACTCGAAGTGGTCGGTCGCTTCTCGCGCCGCCGCTGCCTCACGCCAGGTGGTCGCCGAGAGCGCTCCGATCGCCGCGCAGCTCAGGCCGATGAGGGCGAGACTCGCCAGCATCTCGACGAGGCTGAAGCCCCGAGCTCGTCGCCATCTCATGAGCTGCCTCCCACGAGAACCTGTCGCTCGACACGCTCGTGTGCCTCGTCGCCCCAGCTCAAGCGCACCGTGAGGAGCTGCGCGCCGGGAACCGGTGACTCACCCAGCTCGACCTCGCGACGAGCCTCGAACAGGAGCTCGTCGGTGAGCTTCGTGCGCCAGCGAGGGTCTCGTCGCTCGATGCCGGTGAGGGCGAGCTGGGTCTCCATCTCGCTGGCCAGCGCCTGCTCGGCCCAGGCGACGCGGTCGAGGTGCTGCGAGTGATGATGCCACTGGATCAGGATGCCGACCGAGGAGGTGATGGCGATCCCGAGGAGCACGAGAGTCGCCAGGGCTTCGGCCATGGCCACGCCGGCGTGATGTCGTCGTCTCATGCCGCCTCCACGCCGAGGACGCGCCGCAGCTCGGCGGCGGTCGTCCGACCGCGCTCCAGCTCGGCCCGCGCCAGCTCATCGAGCCGAGGAGTCAGCCAGCTCGGTGTGCCTCGCTCGAAACGCACGATCTCGGCGAGGGCCAGGCGACCCCGATGACCGTGACCGCCGCAGCTCCGACAGGCGTCGACGTCGTCGCGGCAGTCGGGACAGGGGCGGCGCACGAGGCGCTGGTTGACCACCGCTCGGAGACCATCGAGAACGAGGTACGACGGGACGCCGAGCAGCTCCAGTCGACGTGGGACTTCTTCGGGATCGCCGACGTGCAGGGAGCTGAGCACGAGGTGACCGGTGAAGCCGGCTTCGATGGCGATGCGGGCCGTCTCGGGATCGCGGGTCTCACCGATGAGGACGACCTCCGGGTCCTGTCGGAGGATCGCGGCCAGCGCCTCCGGGAAGCCGAGACCTCGACGGGGATCGACCTCCGTCTGCGCCATGCCCTCGACCACCTGCTCGACGGGATCTTCCACCGAGACGACGTTGGCCCACTCACCCCGCTCCGCCAGGATGGCGCGAGCCAGGGCGTGAAGGGTGGTCGTCTTGCCGGTGCTGCACGGACCGGTCAGGAAGATCACGCCCGAGGGCAGGCGAGCGAGCTCACGGAGCTGCGTCGCGACGTCGTCGTGCAGGCCGAGGTCGTCCAGCTCGCGCGGACGATCGGCACCACCGAGCACGCGGAGCACGGCCTTCTCGCCCCCGACCACGGGAAGCGTCGAGAGACGCAGGTCGTGACCGTCCACGGTGAGCCGGCCGTCTTGGGGCTCGGCCGTTCGAAAGACGGCGCAACCGGCGAGCACCTTGAGTCGGGCGATGACGCGTGGGAAGAGCTCGGGCTCCAGGCGCTCCTGATCGCGGAAGAAGCCGTCCACGCGGAAGCGTACGGTGCCTCCCCCGCCAGGAGTCGGAGCGACGTGCACGTCGGAGGCTCCGGCAGCGAGGGCGCGGTGCAGCAGGTCGTCGACCCAGCGACTCGTCGGATGGTCGGTGGCGTCGTCGTGGTCGTCACGGGTGAGGAAGGGCCAGCGCATGGTCGTGACTCTTTCTTGCTCAGTAGTGGAGGGAGGCGGAGGAGTAATGAGCGACCCAACCGAGCAGGGCGATGCTGCCGGCGAGCAGGCCGGCCGTGGTGGCGCCGACCACGCCGAGGGTGCGGCTCACCCGCAGGCCGACGAGATCGGCTTCGGCCTCGGCGGAGTCGGCCAGGCGCGCCAGCGCCTCGGGAAGCTGCCCGCTCTCGGCACAGGCGGCGAGGGTGGCGCGGAAGATCGGTGAGAAGCTCGACGACGCGAGGGCGAGGTCGGTGATGCTCGCCCCGTCACGCGCCGCGGCGGCCAGTGCTTGCAGGCTCGACCGGGCCGGACCTCGGAGGGCGCCGGCCGCCAGGTCGAGCGCCTCGGGCAAGGGAGCCTCGGCGAGCAGGCTCTCCGAGAGAGCGCGGGCGGCCAGGGACTCCAGGCGAGTGCGTCGCAACGATCCGATGAGCGGCAGTCGATCGAGCCAGTGAGCCGCGGTGTCGGAGCGACCCAGCCACCTCCGGACGGCGAGGAAGGCCAGCACGATCACGACGAGCAAGGTGAGCAAGAGGGCAGGGGCTCCCAAGGTGCCGAGGAGATGCACCGAGGTGGGCGTGTCGGAGCCACCGAGCGAGCGAAGCACCGGCGCGTAGTGAGTGCCGAGCAGCGCGAGGACGATCAGGCCCACGCCCAGCGACGCGAGCGGTCCGATCCACGACTCCAGGAGCTCGTTGCGCTCTCGCTCCCGACGCAGGGCATCACGCTCCAGCGCGCTCAGCGTCTCGACCAGTCGTCCCGAGCGCTCCGCGGTGGCGATGAGCGCGAGTCGTTCGGGGCGGAGCTCGTGGTGCCAGGGCTGGAGGGCTTCCGAGAGGGGCTGTCCTTCGCGAAGGCTGGCGACCAGGGTGGACAGCGCGGATCGCAGAGCCCGCTCGGGATGATCTTCGGCCGAGGTCTCCAGCTCGTCGAGCAAGCCATCGGGACTCTCGGCCGCTCGGGCCAGCTCACCGAGAAGCTCGCTGATGAAGTGAGTGCGATCGAGTCTCATGACAGGCTCCACGACTGCAGCAAGGAGACGAGGACGAGCTGGGTCAGGCCGAAGACCAACACGCTCGCGTGGGTCCACGAGGCGACGGCGAGGAAGCGACCGAGCTTGCGCGACAGCTCCGTGGCACGCTCACGGCCGAGCTGCGTCATCTCCTCGGCGGCGCCGACGCCGTCGTCGTCCGCGACGCGGTGGTCGGCGAACAGCCAGCCAGGAAGACCGATGGCCTGAAGCGACGGACCCAACGGCTCGCCCGCCGCGACGTCGCTCGCCACCCGACGCCAGCTCGCTCGCAAGCTCGGGCAGTCGACGGCTTCGGCCGACAGGTCGCATGAGTCGGGCAAGGGCACTCCGGCTCGCAGCAAGTTGCTCAGGCTCGCGCCGCTCGCCGCAGCCGCCCGAGCGCGGAGCAGGTCGCCGACCAGGGGCAGGCGAAGGAGGAACCGAGATCCCCAGCGGGTGCTCGAGCTCAGGCTCGCCAGCAGCGGGAGCAGGCTCGGCAACGCGGCGACGATCACCGCCGTCATCGCGAGCTGCGGATGCGCGGCGAGTCGAGCGAGCCAGGTGTCGACCTCGATGCGACCACCGAGCCGCGCCATCTCGACCTGAAGCTCGGCGAAGATCGGCACCGCCGTCACCATGAGGATGCCGGCGCTCACGCAGGCCAAGCCGGTCGTGAGCAAGGGACGCAGTGACGGCGCCAGCAGCAGCTCACGTGAGCGCGTGGACTCGTCGAGCAGCTCCACCGCAGCCTCGAGCCCTCGCCGTCGATCGCCGGACCGCTCACCCGCGCGAAGCACCGCGATCACGTTCGCTGAGAGGTGCGGTGTCAGCGCGTCGGCGAGAAGACAGCCTTCCTGTAGCGCCACGAACGCTGCACGGGCCGCGGCCGCGAGACGACCCGACCACGCGTCAGCGGCCGTGGTCAGCGTGGCTCCGCCCAGCTCGTCGAGCTCGGCGAGGAGGAGGAGCCGCAGCAGGCAGCGCGCTTCATGACGGTCGAGCCGATGGCGCTTCACCAGGGCCTCGGGAGCAAGGAGGCGTTGTCCACGACGGGCAGCGCCATGCCAAAGACGATCGGTGCGATGAGCAGCATCAAGACGACGATGAGCGCGGGCTCGAGCCAGGCGACCGTGGCGCGTCGCTGATGCTCGTGGCGACTGACGGAGCGGGCGGCGTCTCGGCGCAGGGCCGCGGGCGGGTCGTCGCTGCGGAGAGAGGATCGAAGCCGACGGAGGAGAGCGTGCTCGCGGCCCTCGGCCTCGATGCAGTCGAGACCGCCGTCTTCGACCTGCGTGGCCCAAGCTTCCAGTCGACGCCGCCGACGCGAGTCGGGCTGGGCTCGCGCCGCCAGTCGGAGACCGGACGCGAGCTCCGCGTCGGAGTCGATCGTGGAAGCCACGACCTCGTTCAAGACGACCTGGTGATGGCAGCGGCGGAGCGGGCCGAGGAGAGGGAGGCGATCGAAGAGGGCCTCCCTCAGCTCACGCCGGTGGTAGAGCAGGACGAAGCTGCTCAGCACGGCGAGGAGGATCAACGCCCAGCCTCCGTTGACGGCACCGGTCACCGTGCCCACGACACGCGTGACGGCCGGGAGGGTCGTGTTCGCCGAGGCGGCCAGCGACGCGAAGGTGGGCAGGATGCGGGTCAGGAAGATCAGCGTGACGAGCAGGCTGATGAGCCCGACGGCGAGCGGGTAGATCAGCGTGCTGACCGCGAGCTGACGCGTGCGGCGACACTGCTCGAGGAGGGTCGACCAGGTGTCGAGCAGGGGGCCGGGATCGTCGCTGCGATCGGCGGCGCGGGCGAGACCCAGCTCCCAGTCGGGGATCAGGTTCGACCAGCGGCCGAAGGCCTGCTCGAGACTGGCGCCATCGGCCAGGGAGGAGCGGATGTCCTCTTCCATGGCCTGGTATCGCGACCATGGCCAGGGAAGGGAGCCCGGTGGCTCCACGCTCGCGTCGAGCTGGCCTCCGGCCTCATGGAGAGCCGCGAGGCGTCTCACGACCCCCCGTCGCCAGCTCAGGGGAGCCAGGTATCCGAGCAAGAACTCCATCGCGTTCCTCCCGTCTCCCTCGAGCCGTTCGGGCGTCTCGAGGGAGCGATGCTCAAGGTAGCGATGGATTCTTGCACGGGCGAGGCCGCCGTTTGGAAGACGACACGCCTCGTCCCAGGCTCTCGCAGGGTCAGACGACGATCAGTCGTCGTTCTCCCACTCGTCGCCGTAGTGGATGGTGAGCTCTTCGTCCCGCTTGATCTTGCGGAGGGCGTAGACCTCGGGGCCGTCGAGCTCGGCGTTGGGCTTCCTGGAGTGGTTGAGGAAGCGGAGCTTGTTGCGGCCGCGAATGCCGACCCAGCCCTTCTTCTCGTCCTCCACCCAGAGGACGTGCATGCCGTCCTTCTTGACCCGCTCTCCCTCGTACTCACCGAGGAAGCAGCCCTTCTCGATCTTCTCCTTCGCGAAGAGACCCTTCCCGTGGATGGAGCTCTCGCGGACCTCGAGTCGGTCGTCGACGGTCACTTCCGGACGCTTCTTGCTCACTCGGCCTCCATGTACGGGTAGCGCCAGTCGGTGGGCGGGACGAGCGCTTCCTTGATCGAGCGCGGCGAGACCCAGCGCATGAGGTTGAGGATGGAGCCCGCCTTGTCGTTCGTGCCCGACGCGCGCGAGCCGCCGAAAGGCTGCTGACCGACGACGGCGCCGGTGGGCTTGTCGTTCACGTAGAAGTTGCCCGCGGCGAAGCGGAGAGCATCGGCGCAGTGACGGATGGCCTGACGATCGGAGGCGAACACCGCGCCCGTGAGGCCGTAGTCCGAAGTGGTCGCGCAGAGCTGGAGAGCCTCTTCGGTCTTGGCGTCGTCGTAGACGTGGATGGTGAGCACGGGACCGAAGAGCTCGGTGCACATCGTGTCGTAGCGCGGGTCCTTGGCCTCGATGACGGTGGGCTGCACGAACCAGCCCTTGGAGTCGTCGCACTCGCCGCCGATGACGACGTCGGCGTCGCTGCTGGCCTTCGCCGCGGCGATCGCGTCCGCCTGCTTCTTGAAGGAGCCCGCGTCGATGACCGCGCCGAGGAAGTTGCGGAAGTCGCGGACGTCGCCCATGCCCATGTCGGAGGTGCCGGCGGCGAGGCGGTCCTTGACCTCACCCCAGAGGCTCTTGGGCACGTAGGCGCGGCTGGCGGCCGAGCACTTCTGGCCCTGGTACTCGAAGGCACCGCGGAGCAGGGCGATGGCGAGCGACTCGGCGTCGGCGGAGGGGTGGGCGAAGACGAAGTCCTTGCCACCGGTCTCACCGACCAGGCGCGGGTACTGGGCGTAGGAGGCGATGTTCTCGCCCACCGTCTTCCAGATGCCCTGGAAGACCTCGGTGGAGCCGGTGAAGTGGATGCCGCCGAGACGGGAGTCGGCCAAGACCGGATCGCCCACGGTGGCGCCGCTGCCCGGCAGGAAGTTGATCACGCCATCGGGCACGCCGGCTTCGCGGAGGAGCTGGAAGAGGTAGTAGTTGGAGAGCACCGAGGTGGAGGCGGGCTTCCAGAGGGAGGTGTTGCCCATCAGCGCCGGGGCAGTGGGGAGGTTGCCGGCGATGGAGGTGAAGTTGAAGGGCGTGATGGCGAAGACGAAGCCGTCGAGGGGCCGGTGCTCCAGCCGGTTCCAGATGCCGGGCGCGGACTCGGGCTGCTCCTCGTAGAGCTTCTCGGCGAAGTGCGTGTTGTAGCGCCAGAAGTCGATGAGCTCGCAGGCGGAGTCGATCTCGGCCTGATGAGCGGTCTTCGACTGGTTGAGCATGGTGGCCGCGTTGACCTTGTCGCGCCAGGTCGTGGCGAGCAGCTCGGCAGCGCGAAGGAAGACGGCGGCGCGTTCCTCCCAGGGGAGCGCCATCCAGTCGGCGCGGGCGGCCGTGGCGGCCTCGATGGCGGCGTTGACCTCGTCGGCGCCGGCCTGATGGAACTGACCGAGGACGTGGGAGTGGTCATGAGGCATGACCATGTCCTTCAGCTTGCCGGTGCGGATCTCCTTGCCACCGACGACGACGGGGACCTCGACGGTCTCGCCGGCTTGGCGGTCGAGCTCGGCCTTCAGGGAGGCGCGCTCGGAGGTGCCGGGGGCGTGGCTGGCGACCGGCTCGTTCTTCGGGATGGGAGTGCGGAAGACACCGTGACTCATCGCTAGACCTCGTGGGGAAAGCGGGAGGCTATCTCAGGGTCGGCGGCCTGTCGACGGAACCCTGATCCGGCGTCGGGAATCGTCGGAAGAGCCGGGTCGGTGCGTGTCAGAACGGGTGCGAACGCCCCGGAATCTCCGGTCTCAGCGGCCCTGGGCCTGCTCGATGAAGGGCCGTGCTGCATCCTCGTGCCAGAGCCTCACGAGGGGGGCGGCTCGACCGGACGCTTCGTCATGGAGAAGGAGCGCGACGACACGGCGGTCGATCTTCGATTCGAACACCTCCGTGTCACGACGCTGGAGGAGCAAGAAGAACTTGGCGAAGGGAAACAGGAGCAAGGCGAAGCGATCGATCCCTTCCAGCCCGTCGGGGTCGACGTCCACCTCGACGAGGTCGGTGTCCTCGAAGACGTAAGTGCCCGCGCTCAAGTTGCGACCACGCAGCGAATACCGGCGCCTCTCACCGGGAAGCACGAAGAACCACCATTGACGGAGCACCAGCTCGTCGCGATCGAGGCTCAGCCGGATCCGGCTTGGCCGCAGTCGGATCGCGAGCACGATCCCGACCGACGACGAGACGACGGCACCGATGGTGCGGCCGATGCTGCCGGTCGGCTCGAGCTGCCAGGCCAGCAAGCCGGCGACGATGAGGACCGCGAAGGCCGCCAGGTGACGCAGGAGCGCCCGCTCGGTGGCCACCGGTGAGCCATCGGAGGCGGCTCCCACGGCGAGCGAACGAACGGGTGGGCTGAGCAGCGGCGACTCGAGCTTCAGGGCCTCGACGAAAGCGGCGTCCATGACGTGTCCTCCTAGCCCGGACGATTCATGGGTCTCCTGCTGCGTGACCAGATCCGCTGCCTGCGAAGGGCGTACTCGCCCCTCGGTCCTCAACGCACGGTCGAAGTGCGCCGCCGGTCCTCCGCGCGACGGTCGCCCGTCTCGGCTAGCGCCTCCGGCCACTCGCGACGAAGACTCATGAATCGTCCGGGCCAGCGCCGATGATGACACGAGAGGGCGCTCTGCCGCGGCAGTCCCGGGAGCGTCCTCCAGCGTCACCTGCTCCCGTGACCGGCCGGGCCTCCATCCCCTTCCGGGGCCCTCCATCATCCAGCCACGTCACGGGAGCTCCCTCCCTGACCACCGCCTCAGGTCCCTCGCACTCCCTCACTCAAGGCAGGCTCCAAGTCAGCGCGTACTGCACGCCGATCAGCGGCTCCTCCACGGAAAGAACGATCCGCCGCTGTCGTCGGTATCGACGGAGTTGCAGGCGCTGGCCGTGCATCCGTGCGAGCTCCTCGTCGTGCTCGGGTCCGACCGGGAACGTCGGAGTGACCCGCGCGGTGATCTTCCGTGGCCAATAGGTCTTCGGAAAGCTCGCCGCGACGACGAGACGTCGCACCGGGAACGCTGCCGCAAAGCTCTGACCCTCCGTCGCGTTGCGACCTTCCGGGACGTCCCGGGCCTTCATGGCGAAGCGCGATGCCTGCGACACCCGACGGGTGTAGCTGACGCCGCGTCGCGTCGCCTCGTTCGAAAAGGAAAGCTGGTGGATGGCCTGGCCATCCGGCCGCCGCAAGAAACGCGTGCGGAACTCGTCGTCCCACTCCTCCTCGGGACCTTCCTGCTCGATCTCGTCCGGAGGTGCCGAGGCATCCAGCGGCGCCGAGGCATAGCTGATCTGCAGGCCCTGACGCCGGTCGACCAGGCTGCGCAGGCGACGCGTCGTGTAGAGCGCCTCCGCCCATCCATCCTCCGCGAGGATGAGCTCCTTGCTCTCTTCCTCCGCCTCCATTCCATACAACTGACGATAATGCTCCCAGAGCTCGCGATGCGTCGCCGAGCGCTCGGGCTCGGAGCCGGAGAACAGCTCCTCCGGGCTCAGGTGCTGCAGCTCACGCAGGTAGAGCTGCAGGGTCGACGAGCGAGGGTCCTTGCCGAGCTCGGTGTTGTGCACCGTCGTGGGCGACACGCCCAGCCGACCAGCCAGCCCGCGCTGTGACAGTCCCACGTGGACGCGGGCGCGGCGGATGACGCCGGCCAGGCCAGAGGGCTCCTCCGGTTCACTCTCCGTCTCCTCGCCGACCGAGTGGAGCTCCACCGCTCGCAGTCCCTCAGATTGGAATTCCGACTCCTCGTCCTCGGGCTTCCATGCGATCTCGTGGGTCACGAAGAGCTGAGGGTAGGACAGGTCGATCTCGAGCTCACCACCGTTGCGACGCACCTCCGTGCCGCCGGGCCGGAGGAAGTCGGCGAGGTCTTGCTCGCGGAGGGCCGGTCCGCCGGGCCAGGCCCGGTAGCGCGCCTCGGCCTCGTCGATGCGCTCGCCGAGCTGCACTCGGAGCTCGAGGAGCTCGACCGGGTAGCCCGGGGTGAAGGCGAGGGTGCCCTCGTCGGGCACGACCGGGTCCGGCGACCACTTGCGGTAGCTGAGCCCATCCTGCCAGTCGGACGGCAGGACCAGCTCGTGACGACCGGTCGCGTCGTCGAACTCGAGCTTGGTGCCCGGCTGGTCCTCGTCGGCGCGGCAGCGCGACGCGAGGACCGCACGGTCGCCACGGAACACCGCCTGCATGACCGACCGACGGTGCGTGGGGTCGGCCAGGTCGCCACCGAAGCTCCGGATGCCCTCGACCTCGAGGTCCGGCTCGTCCCCGCTGCCCAGCCGCCGCCGGACCCGCGAGACCACGAAGCCGGCGACCTCACGCCAACAGCCCCAGACCGGCGCCGATGTCGTGGGGGGCTCGCTCTCGCTCGGAAGGAGGAGGCGGCGCGGCGACAGCGACACGAGCGTGTCGAGGTAGCGCTGCAGGGTCGAGTGTCGGAGGTCGGCGCCGAGCTCCGCCTCGGCGACGGTCGCACGCGAGACGCTCATGACACGAGCGAGCTCTCGCTGGGTCAGTCCTGCGCGCTCCCTCGCGTCGCGCAGCACCTGGCCACGCCACCGAAGCACCGCGTCTTGACTCGGCTCGAGCATGACGGGTTGTGAGGACATCTTTTCCTCCACGCCGGGACGATGGGTGCGGGCTTGCTCAACGGCAAGCCGAAGTGTTCACTAAACCGAGCAGGCCCTCCCCGGCCTGGCCTCGTGACCGCGTGCTCCAGGGTCAGGAGCAGGCGGGATCCGTCGGGCAGGCGTCGCAGTCGTCGCGCACGCCGTCGTCGTCCTGGTCGTCCCAGCAGCCCTCGCACAGGCAGCGCCCGTCGCAGTTGGGAGACGGGTCTTCTGGACAGTCGTCGCAGGCGTCCCCCACGCCGTCGCCGTCGTAGTCCTCCTGCACCGGGTTGGTGTCCGTCGGGCAGTTGTCGTAGGCGTCCCGGGTGCCGTCGCCATCGGCGTCGTCGAGACAGGGCTCGCCCGGGTGGCAGCGGTCCTCGGCGTCGTCGCAGCCGATGGGGCCACGGATGACCACGCAGGGGTCGCAGGCGTCGCCCATGCCGTCGCCGTCGAGATCGTCCTGCTTCAGGTTGGCCGTCAGCGGACAGTTGTCGCAGGCGTCGATCACGCGATCGCCGTCGAGGTCGCCGGGGCAGGCCATGCCGGGCTCGCAGAGACAGCCGCCCGGCGCCTCACAAAGAGGAGAGGGGTCGCTGGGGCAGGGGTCGCAGGCGTCGCCGATGCCGTCCTCGTCAGAATCGAGCTGATCGTCGGGGACGAGGCGGCAGGCATCGCAAGCATCGCCGAAGCCGTCGCGGTCCACGTCGAGCTGGAACGGGTTCCAGACGCCGGGACAGTTGTCGTGGGTGCCGGCAAGCGTGTCGGCATCCGGATCCTGACCGGGGCCTCGCACCGGCTCGAGCTCCAGGAGCGGCGGGGTGTCGACCACCGGACCCCAGCCCTGATCCCAGCCGAGCGTGGGCCGGATGCGGTCGGAGACGTCCCGAAGAATGCGGAGATCCGGGAGCGGGTTGAGCTCCGGGATGTCCGGCAAGCTGCGAACGGGCAGGTTGCGTCGTGAGTCGTCTCGATCGAGGGGTCTCCCCAGGACTTCGGTGGCGAAGGCCAGTCCGAAGGTCACGAGAACGAGGAGTGCCGCTGAGCGCTGAGCCATTGCCATCGCCAATTCCTCCCACACCGTCACGCGAGGAAGCCGAACACCGACCGGCTGCGTGAGGTCCATGCACCCGTATTGATGCTCTCATGCGATGAAAATCGCAACCGGGCATGTTCACCAAAACGAGCGCTCGGGCGTCCAACAAGGGCGTCCATGTGGCTTGAGATGCGCTTCTACGGTCCCAAAACGGCCGATAGCTGGCCCCAGACAGAGGTGCCTCATTCGTCTGAAGCATGACTCTTGGCGGTCTTGCGGCAACGGCATGCGTGATTCAGGAAGAGGGTGAATGCGGCCCCAGACGCACGAAAGGCCCACTCCCGAGCGGGAATGGGCCCTTCGAAGACGGGTGGCGTGATGCCGCCTCGGTCTTACCGGTGCGGCAGGAGCGCGTGGAGCTCGACGCGGCGGTTGTACGCCCGACCCGAGGTGGTGTCGTTGGGCGCGGCCGGTCGGAACTCGCCCTGGCTGCTCAGGTGGATGCGCTGGCCGTCGAGGCCGCCCTGGCGGACGAGGTAGTCCCGGACGGCGCCGGCGCGGCGCTGGCCGAGGCGGAGGTTGTAGTCGTTGCTCGAGCGGCTGTCGGCGTGGCCGACGATGCGCACGTGGACGCCCGGATGGTGCCGGAGGGTCGCCGCAGCGGCATCGAGACGCTGACGCGCCTCGTGGTCGAGGTGGCTGCTGTCGGTCGTGAAGTAGACGACGGGCAGCGCCGGGACCGCCGGCACGGGCCGACGGTCGGGACAGCCGTCCTCGTCCTCGTAGCCGTTCATCGTCTCCGGATCGCGCGGGCAGCGGTCGCGGACGTCGAGGATGCCGTCGCCGTCGTCATCGGGGTCGGGACAACCGTCGGCGTCCTGCCAACCGTCGAGGTCCTCGGGTCGGTCCGGGCACTGGTCGTCGGGATCGAGCAGGCCGTCGCCGTCGCGGTCAGCCGGGCGCAGGTTGGAGAGGTTCTCCTCCACGCAGTCGAGGTAGAGCTCGGTCGAGTCGGTGCCGACGAAGGGCTCGGACAGCTCGTGCCGTGCGTGGAAGAGGCAGACCTCGGCGTGCGCGACGTTCTTCGCGTTGATGGTGCGGACCGACTCGGGGATCGCCTGGAAGCGACCGTCGAGCTCGAGGAAGCGCTCGTACGAGTCAGCGCGACGACCCTTGCTCTTGAGACGATCCCGCCAGCGGGCCGGAAGGTCGTCGACGGTGACCGTGCGGGAGTCGCGGGCCATGACGGCGAGGCGCTCGAAGCGACGCGCGGACCAGGCGTCGTTCTCGTCCCACTCTTCCTGAGCGGCCATCTGGAGGAAGCGGGCTTGGTGGTCCCGGTAGGACTGAGCGCTGGCGAGCGCCGGGATGGCGATCAGCGCGAGAGAAAGGAGGGACGTGGCGCACTTCATGACGTGTTGCTCCGGCCGACTCGGAGACGAGCCGTGCGAGAGGGAGGTGGACTGAGGGAGGAAGGCCGCCAGCCTGAGGCAAAGGCGGAGGGAGGTCAAGGCGCGAGGCGGAGAGGTGTCATGGCACGTCTCGTCACGTCTCGCGACGGTCCAGGGGACCGAACCTGGACCCGCGCGGAGCGGGCCGGCAGGGGGTGGCGCGGAGGACCCGGCCACCCCGATCACCACTAGCTAGTGGGTGATGGTCGGATCGAGGCCCTTGGCCTGGGTGATCCACTTCTCGACGGTCTTGGCCGAGGGGACCAGGCGGGTGAGCTTCTTCTTCGCGTTCACCTCGGACATCTTGTCGGCGAGGTTGTCGCTCTTGCGATGCCGGAGCTCCTTGATGGTGTCGACGCCGGCGGCCTCGAGGAGCTCGGCGTTCTCCGGGCCCACGCCGGTGACGCGCATCAGGTCGGCCATGTTGGCCCACTTGAGGAGCTGCTTCTCGGTGAGGTCGCACTCCTTGGCGACGGCCCTTCGGCCCTTCGAGTCGCAGCAGAGCGAGAGGAAGTGGTTGGTGTTGGTGATCTTCGCCGTGGCCAGCTTCTTGCGGTAGGCGGGGCCGATGCCCTCGATCTCGTCGATCCGGTAGCCCATGGGAGGAGCCTCCTGGGGACGGGCGGACGCGCCCATCGTCAACGGGGAGAGGACGGATCGTGGCACGACCGGCGCGCGCCGGTCACGTCATTTTCGGCCCTTGCCCCCACCCTTGCCGCCGCCCTTGGCCTGGATCTTGGCCCACGAGTCCCGCAGCGAGACCGACCGGTTGAAGACCGGGGCTCCCGGCTTGCCGTCGGGGTCGGCACAGAAGTAGCCGTGCCTCTCGAACTGCCAGAGGCTTCCCGGGGCCGCGTCGCCGAGGCTCGGCTCGACCAGGCAACCGGTGAGCACCTCCCGTGACTTCGGGTTGATGTGGTCGAAGAGGTCCTCGCCCTCACCGAGCTGCTCGGGGCCGTCGATGCTGAAGAGCGGCTCGAAGAGACGGAGCTCGGCCGGCACGGACTGGGCGGCGTCGACCCAGTGGATCGTGCCCTTCACCTTGCGGCCGTCCGGGGCGTTGCCGCCGCGGGTCTCCGGGTCGTAGGTGCAGCGGAGCTCCACGACTTCGCCGCTCTCGTCCTTGATGACCTCCTCACAGCGGATGAAGTAGGCGTAGCGGAGCCTCACCTCGCGGTCCGGCGCGAGCCGGAAGAACTTGCGAGGCGGATCCTCCATGAAGTCGGTCCGCTCGATGTAGATCTCGCGCGAGAAGGGGAGCGTGCGAGTCCCGGCGTCGGGATCCTCGGGGTTGTTGATCGCCTCGAGCTCCTCGGTCTGACCCTCGGGGTAGTTGGTGATGACCACCTTGAGTGGCTTCAAGACGCAGTACCGACGCTCTGCCCAGCGATTCTGGTGCTCACGAAGGGCGTTCTCGAGCTGGACGAGCTCGTGCCGGCTCTCGGACTTGGACACGCCAGCCGTCTTGATGAAGGAGCGGATGGCCTCGGGCGTGTAGCCCCGGCGGCGCATGCCGGAGAGGGTCGGCATGCGCGGGTCGTCCCAGCTCTCGACGTGACCCTCGTCGACGAGCTGGATGAGCTTTCGCTTGCTCAAGAAGATGGTGGCCAGGCTGAGCCGGGCCGACTCGATCTGACGCGGGTGGTGCACGCCGAGCTGGTCGAGGTACCAGTCGTAGAGCGGCCGGTTGTTCTCGAACTCCTGGCTACAGAGCGAGAAGGTCACGCCCTCGATGGAGTCGGACTGACCGTGGGCCCAGTCGTAGGTCGGGTAGATGGGCCACTCGTCGCCGGTGCGCTGGTGGGTGACCTTCTGGATCCGGTACATGACCGGGTCGCGGAGGTTGATGTTGGGCGAGCTCATGTCGATCTTCGCCCGGAGCGTGCGGGAGCCGTCCTCGAACTCGCCGGCTCGCATGAGGGCGAAGAGGTCGAGGTTCTCCTCCACCGAGCGATCGCGATGGGGGCTGTTCTTGCCCGCCTCGGTGAGGGTCCCGCGGTGCTCGCGCATCTCGTCGGGGGAGAGGTCGCAGACGTAGGCGAGGCCCTTCTCGATGAGGACGATCGCCCAGTCGTGGAGCTGCTGGAAGTAGTCGGAGGCGTGGCAGGGCTCGCCGTCCCACTCGAAGCCGAGCCAGCGGATGTCCCGCATCATGGCGTCGACGTACTCCTGCTTCTCCCGGCTCGGGTTGGTGTCGTCGAAGCGGAGCTTGCAGACGCCGCCGTACTCCTCCGCCAACGCGAAGTTCAGGCAGATGGCCTTGGCGTGCCCGACGTGCAGGTGACCGTTGGGCTCGGGCGGGAAGCGGGTCTGGACCCGCTCGAAGCGGCCGGAACGAAGATCCTCGTCGATGGCCTGCTGAATGAAGTGACGCCGCTCGGTGGCCTCGGACTCGGCTTCGGGTGTCGTGGTTTCGTCGCTCATGACGGGGTCCCGGTGGGCCGCACCGCGCGGCCGCGGAATCGAGGAGTGTAGCCGCTCGTCGTCAGGGCGGGGCCACCAGCATCACGACGCCCGTCGGTCGTGCCTCCGACCCGTGTTGCCAGGAGGTGCATCCGGGGTCGCGGTCCCGCTCCTTTCAGAAAGCGGGATGGCGGCGATCGTCGGCTTGCCCTCGGCTCGCCGGGGGTCCAAACTCCGGTCTCCGGGTGCCCCGCGCCGACCCGACGGAGGATTCGGCGACGGAGCGCCCCACCGGACTCCCGATGGCCACCGACTCCATCTCGCTCCAGGGCATGAGGTTCCACACCTGCGTGGGACTGCTGCCGCATGAGGAGCACCTGCCGCAGCCGCTCGAGCTCGACCTTCGCGTCGGTCTCGACCTGCAGCGGGTGGGCGAGTCGGACGAGCCGTCGATGCGGGTCGACTACCGGGACCTCTACGCCCTCGTCGAGAAGACCGTGGGCAGCAGTCCTCACCGGCTGCTGGAGGCTCTCTGCGAGCAGGTCGCCGACCGGGCGCTTGAGCTGCCCGAGGTCGACGAGGTGGAGGTGGCGGCGCGCAAGCCGCACGCACCCATCCCGGGGCCGCTCGATCACGTCGAAGTTCGGATCATTCGTCGACGCTGATCTCGGGAGGCCCCCGAAGCCGAGTCGTCCGCCCGCCCCCTTTTCGCGTTCACCACGTCAGGTGACGCGAGC
The DNA here is from genome assembly GCA_039029535.1 of Acidobacteriota bacterium. Lineage (GTDB taxonomy): Bacteria > Acidobacteriota > JBCCFW01 > JBCCFW01 > JBCCFW01 > JBCCFW01. Next base: position 85,472 of record JBCCFW010000005.1, on the reverse strand, counting down.
CCCCATCACCGCCCGAGAGGAGCTCGGGTGAGGGAGAGTGAGTCATGGCCAAGGCCAAGAACGCCATCAGTCCAACTCGAGTCGAGAACTATCCGGAGTGGTATCAGCAGGTCGTGAAGGCCGCCGAGCTCGCCGAGAACAGCCCCGTGCGCGGCTGCATGGTGATCAAGCCGTGGGGCTGCGCCCTCTGGGAGAACATGCAGTCGGTGCTCGACGGGATGTTCAAGGACACCGGGCACGTCAACGCCTACTTCCCGCTGTTCATTCCCCTGAGCTTCATGCAAGCCGAGGCCGATCACGTCGAGGGCTTCGCGAAGGAGTGCGCGGTGGTCACGCATCACCGCCTTGCCGCCGGACCGGACGGCAAGCTCGTGCCGGCCGGCGCGCTGGAAGAGCCGCTCATCGTGCGCCCGACCAGCGAGACCATCATCGGTGCGAGCTTCGCCAAGTGGGTGCAGTCGTTCCGCGACCTGCCGTTGCTCATCAACCAGTGGGCCAACGTCGTCCGCTGGGAGATGCGCACGAGGCTCTTCCTGCGCACGGCGGAGTTCCTCTGGCAAGAGGGTCACACGGCGCATGCCACCGAAGAGGAGGCGCGCGAAGAGACCCGCAAGATGCTCGAGGTCTACGCGGACTTCGCCGAGAACTGGATGGCCATGCCGGTCATCAAGGGTGAGAAGAGCCCGGCCGAGCGCTTCCCGGGTGCGGTCGAGACCTACTCGATCGAGTCCATGATGCAGGACCACAAGGCCCTGCAGGCGGGTACCTCGCACTTCCTCGGTCAGAACTTCGCCAAGTCCTCGGGGATTCAGTTCCAGGACAAGGACGGCAACCTGCAACACGCCTGGACGACGTCCTGGGGCGTGTCCACGCGGCTCATCGGCGGGCTGGTCATGACGCACTCCGACGACGACGGTCTCGTCCTGCCGCCGCGCATCGCGCCGGCGCACGTCGCCATCGTTCCGATCACCTTCAAGGCCGACAACCCGGGTGAGGTGGTCGAGTACTGCCATCGCGTCGCCAAGGAGCTCCGTGAGAAGGAGCACTGCGGTCGCAAGCTGGTGGTCGAGGTCGACGACCGTGACATCGCCGGACCGGAGAAGGTCTGGGGTTGGATCAAGAAGGGCGTGCCCATCCGGCTCGAGATCGGACCGCGGGACATGGCCTCCGACGCGGTGTTCATGGGTCGGCGCGACAAGGGCCACAAGGATCGCGAGAGCCTGCCGCGCACGGAGTTCGTCGAGCGGGCGGCGTCCATCCTCGACGAGATCCAGGACACCTTGTTCGAGCGGGCTCAGACCTTCCGCAAGGACCGCACCCGGGTCATCGACAGCAAGGACGAGTTCATCGAGTACTTCACGGCCGAGCAGCCGAAGAAGGGTCCGACGCCCGTCCACGGTGGCTACGCCCTGTCGCATTGGAGCGGTGACGAAGAGGTGGAGAAGCAGGTCGCGGACGAGCACGGCGTGACCATCCGCAACATCCCCCTCGAGCCGGTCGACGGTGCCGACGACGAAGGCACCTGTCCGTTCTCGGGCAAGCCGTCGAAGCAACGCGTCGTCTGGGCCAAGGCCTACTGAGGCACCCAGCACCTGGCGAGTTTCGGTTTTCGTAGGTGTTCCCTGCGATGCGGCCGATTGCGGCCAGTTCGTACTTTCTCGGTCGTGACGAGGCGACGTCATCCACGGCGGATGCGGTCGACCTCGTCGCCACCGAGAAACGACATGAAGCCGACCCTCGCCAGCACCTTCGTCCTGTTCGTGACCCTCGCTCTCGTGACGCCGGGTTCCGCCCTCGCCTGGCACGACACGGAGTCCAACCTCGACCGCGTCGCCGACGCCAGCGCCGAGTTCGTCGAGACCTTCAACCTGGCCGACGCCGACGGCCTGGGTGGCTTCTACGCTCAGGCGGCCACGCTCAAGCTGCCGAACGCCCTCGCGCTGAGTGGCCGGGAGGCCATCGTCGCGGCCTGGCTGGGCGGCTTCGACGCCGGTCTGGACCAGCTCATCCTCAACGTCGACGTCCTCGAGCCGCTCGGCGCGCGGCGCGTGCTGGAGTCGGGCAGCTACGAGCTGACCATCCGGACGCCCGGTGGCGAGATCGTCCAGACCGGAACCTACGCGGTGCTCTGGCGCGTTCCGAGCAACCCGCACCGCGCGCCCCGGATCCTCTTCGACACCATCGATGCAGACTGAGTCGGCCGCCCTGCCGCGACGCGAGCGGGGACTCGCGTCGCGGTCGGTCACTTTTCCTTGAACCTCTGTTCATGAATCGGCACTCACTGGGTAGGAAGCAAGTGGGGTCGAGTCATGAGTGGGGAGCGAGCAGAGCGCTGGCAGGACGCCCATCACTGGGACGTCAAGACGCTGCGGGCGCACTTCCTGGACCGTCACCGAGGGCGCGTGGGAACGCGGACACTCGATGCGGTGGGGCATGCGCTGCTCGAGATCGACCGCACGGACCGCGTCCTCGCGATCGGCATGTCGCATCTCGGCGACGTCCTCCAGGCCGGTCGCGTCGACGTGGGTTTCGGTGCGCCGCGTCATCGGTTCTACACGCCGGTGGCGGAGTGGATCGAAGACGAGGGTGAGCGTCCTTCCATGGTGGGGATCCGACTGCCCAACACCCACGACATCCTGCAGCGGGTGTGGCGGAGTCGGGTGCCGGTGGCCTACGACGACGTCCCGAACAACCCGCTCTGTCAGGCGCTCGTGGACGAGTTCGCGGCGACCAGCTCACGGGCGATGCTGGTGCAACGTCTCGATGCGGGAGGGGAGAGCTTCGGCTGCGCGTGCGTTGACGACCTGGACCACGGTCGAACGTGGAAGCCTTCTGAGCACGAATACCTCCATCGCTTCTGCGTCGACTTCTTCGCGCCCATCCTGGCGATCAGCCGTCAACTCAGCGCGAAGCGACGGCCCGACAAGCCCAGTCCGGCCGAGCTCGAGGTCATCCGCTTCGCAGCGCACGGTCTGAGCTACAAGGAGATCGCCGTGGCTCTCGAGAAGTCGGTCCGCACGGTGGAGGCTCAGCTTCGGAGCGCACGGCAGAAGACGGGCGCGACGAACCAGGCCGAGCTCGTGCGGCTGTGTGCGCACTGGCTGTGACGTGCGTTCAGCCGTTGCGTCGAGGAGGGCGCGCGGGCGGCGCAGGGGGGTTTCGCGCCTCATCGACGCGTCGGGCGAGAGTCTCGAGCATCTCGGGATGCACTTCACTCAGGTAGCGCTCGACACGAGCCAGGTCGACTTCGGTCTCGGTCACGATGCGTGCGAAGTCGCCCAAGTGCTTCGGTTGGTTCGAGTACAGGTACATCAGGAGCAAGTGTTCCAGTGAGGCGACCGGGGCCGACACTCCGAACACCAGGGCACTCTCAGCTTCGGAGACGATGGAACTCTCAGGCTCGGCAGCGGCGACAAGGAGGTCGACCTCGGCGCCATCCTCGTGCTCGAGCACGTACATCGGCTCGGGGCCATCCGCCTCGGTGACCGGCGCTACCGAGTGGTACCCGGCGGCTTCGAGAGCTCGTAGAGCCGGGAACGCCTCTTCGACCATGACGACGATGTCGAGGTCGCGCGTGAACCGAGGCAGTCCCCGCACGGCGAGAGCCATCGCGCCGATGACGACGTGCGAGATCTCAGCCTCCGCAAGCGCCTTGAGGGCTCGGCCAGCTTGCTTGCCAAGGTCAGTGCGCTCGCCCGTCACGACATCGGTCTCCAGGACATCGGCGTGAGGATGCATCGAAGGGAGTATAGCGACGGCCGAGAGGAAGCGGTGTCGGTCCGTCAGGCTCCGGGCCAACCGACCTTGGCTGCGAGCTTCGGCAGCACGGTGGCGACGTCGTCCTCGTCCCAGGGCTCACCCTCGGGATCGGACGGTGATCTCGGGAGGTGGTCGTGGGGGAAGCCTTGCCCAGTGTTCTTCTCGAAGACCTCGATCGGCAGGTAGAGAAGTGACTCGCAATCGGTCCTGACGGCGGTCTCGATCCAATCAGCCAGGCTCTCGGGATCGGCGAGCGCGGCCTCGAAGCGCTCCCGTCCCTGCAGCACGAGCCAGGCCCGGAAGTAGAGGAAGCCATCGTCGGAGCAGCCACCCTCGATGAGGAAAGCAGCGGCCCAGAGGTCCCAGCGGTAGGCGTCGTTCAGGTGCTCGTCGAGCCGCAGTCGGAACGCGACGAGCTCCACGGGCTCCAGCGGCTCGCAGAGCGCAGTCAGTTGCTGGAGTGCGTCCTCGTCATCCCTTGCCGATTGTCGAGCTTCGTCGACGAGTGACCAGAAGCCGTCGTCGTCGAGGGCGGCGTGGACGTCATCCGCTGAGAGGTCGGAGGTGACGCGACTCGGTCCACGCACCTTGGCGGCGAGCTCCGTTCGCGCGGCGCGACGATGAAAGCGCCAGGCCAACGCCGCCAGCACGAGTCCGAGGAGGAGCGTGTCCGGCCACTCGCCCGCTGCGGCCTGGCGCGCCGCTTCCACGAAGGAGACGAGCGAGACCAGGCCACTGACGATGCTCAACACGCGCCAGAACGACATGACGACCCTCCGAAGAGCGGGAGCGTCGAGGCGATGCCCCCCACGCCGCATCATGCCCGACGTCGTGTCGGCGCGATCGTCTCAGCGCAGCCAGCCAGGCTGGGCGCCGGCCTTGCGGGCCTCCACCTCGAGAGCGTCCCAGGACTTCTGGAGGGCCTCGTAGTGCTCGACCTTGCTCCGCAGCTCGCTGCGCACGGTGGCCAGCGAGCGGAACTCACCTCCGGCCGGAACGCCGATCGCGTAAGACGCGGCGAGCGAGCTCTCGCGCTGGAGCTCGGCGATCCGCTGCCCCGTCTCTTGAAGCTGACTGCGGATGCGCTGGGCGCGCGTGCGCCAAATCTTCTCCTGCTCCTTGATGGCCGCGAGCTCGTCGTCGACGTCCTTGACCCACCCATCATCATCCGAGTTGGATGAGGAGCTCGTGCCGCTGCCGCTGAGCACCGTCACGCTGCCTCGGCTCGTGGCGAGGTCGGCCTGGGTGAAGACATTCTCTGCCCGTTCGGGAGCGTCACCGTCGGGCGAGACGACCCCACCGATGGAATGCCACTGACGTTTCGGCTCTTCGACCAGGAGCACCTCGTCGCGACGCACCCACGCCTCGAGATCGTCGGCCAGCGCTCCGAGTCGGATCCACCCTCCGCGCTCGTCGGCGATGGGGTAGACGTCGCCAGGGATGAAGCGGAGCAGGGGCTCGGCGTTCGGGTCCGGGGCGGTCAGGGCGATCCGCTCCTCGCGGACACGGACCACCGTCTCCATCTGGGGGACGTAGGTCGTTCGCGTCGGGGCGGCCTTCGTCTCGCTGGGGGTCGGCGTGGGCTCCGCAGGGGCCTTCTTGGCGCGACGTGGGGACCGTTCCTCGGGGGCAGCGTCCGTGACGGGCGTGGGAGCAGGGGGCGGCGGCTCGGGTGTCTCCTGACAGGAGACGAGCAGGGAGGCGCACGCGAGCAGGCCCAGGAGGTGGTTTCGTCGTCTCATCGTCACGGCTGAGGGAGTGGGCTGCACGGAAGGCGCAGGCCCCCCTTCAATCCATCGGCCATCCGGCTCGGAAGCGCAAGCGTGAAGCGCACCGACGTGACCAGTCTCCGCGTCAGGCCGGGATGCAACGCTGGGCGCCGAGGTGGCCGATCGTGCAAGCCACGAAGACGGCCACGCCCACCGACAGGGGAGATTCCGTCAAGTCGGCGGTCACGCCGCCCGCCACCGACGCGACCGCGGTGGCGAGCAGGGACCGCTTCACCTGGGGCGTGACGATCACTTCAGTGTCCTCGCCACGATCGCCTGGATGTCCCGGAGGGCGGTCAGGGTGACGCTCTCGTCGTGCACCGCTCCCTCCAGCGAGCCGTAGTGCTCTTCGAGGCACTCGAGCAGCAGCGCCTTGAGCGCTGCCTCGTCCGGCTCCCGCGGAAGCTTGGTGTTGCGGTAGGCCTCTTCGAGCTGAGGCTCCTTGCGAGTGAAGTACTCGCGGACCTGCTCCTCGGTCCACTCGCCGGCGCGGATGGCCTTGAGCTGCTCGCGAGAGTCCTCGCGATCGAGGACGAGGTCGCCGCTCTCGAGGATCTGCTCGACCTCGTTGAGCAAGCGAACGACGTGGTAGGCGAACTTCACGTCGTAGCCGTGCTCCTCGACGGTCTCCTTTCTCTTCCCCTGGCGATCCTTGCTGCCCATCTTCGTGAGCTGTGCGTAGGCGTAGCCCTTGAACTTCACCCAGCAGCCCGCGTGCAGGAAGAGCTTTCGTTGCTCCCTCACGCGCTCCGCCACTCGAGTCGCGTGCAGCACGCAGCGCCGTGGGGTGAACAGCGAGTCCACCATGTTGGGGTTGTTGTCCATGCAGAGCTGGAAGTACTTCACGATGCTGTAGATCGCGAGGTCGTACTCCTCGGCGCTCCCCGTGGTCCCTGCCCCGGGCACGTGGTGCTTCTGGTACTGCTCGAAGCGCTTGCGCTGACGTCCGAAGCCCTGGATCTCGCCTCTCAGGTGGGGGAAGAGATCTTCCTTCGGCGGGATGCAGAACCCGTAGACGTCGAAGTCCGATTGCTCGCCCGCCACCCCGTAGGCGACCGAGCCCATCACTGTCTCGTACATGACGTTGTCGGGCAGCCAGCTCGGTGGCGTGATGCGCCCGAGGGCTTGCAGCTCCTTCACTCGACTCGGCATGACGTTCCCTCCCTCTCCGAAAAAGAAGACGAACATCATGTCCGAGTCGTCCCGCTCGCGCTCGTCGCCGCGACCTCGGAGTAGGATGACGAGACCCGGCCGCCGTCCGCGGCCGACCTCTCGAGAGAACCGCCGCCATGAACCACGACGTCCTGGCCGAGGTCCTGGCCACCAGCAAGACCTGGATCGAGCACTTCAACTCCGGCGACGTCGATCACTGCGTCGCCGGCTACCTGCCCGACGCCGAGATGAAGGCGGCGCCCATGGGTGAGTTCCAGGGGACCGAGGCCATCGATGCCTTCTGGCGTCCCTTCGTCGGGTCGGGTGCCACCGATCTCCAGTACTCGAAGGTCTGGGTCAAGCAGGTCGACGAGACCACCGTTCATCTCGGCGCCGAGTGGTCGATGAACGTCGGCCGCGGCGTCATCACCCTCGAGGAGTGGGTCAAGACCGACGACGGGAGCTGGAAGCTCGCGCGGGACCACTTCGAAGTGCAAGAGCAGTTCTCGTGAGCACGGACCTCGTTCTCGTGCGCGAGCTGCCCGCTGCGGCCGAGGACGTGTTCCGGGCCTTCGTCGAGCCCGAGCTGTACGCCGCCTGGATCTGGGGCTCGCTCTCCCTCGACGTCGTGGCGACGCTCGACGTCCGCGTCGGTGGTCGCTTCGAGGTCACGACCGAGCGTGCGGAGGGAGCGACCTGGTCGTTCTCGGGTGAGTACGTCGAGGTGGAGCCTCACCGTCGGCTCGTGTTCACCCTCGCTTGGGATGCACCCATGGGCTACGAGTCGGACGAGGAGGTCCTGACCGTCGAGCTGGAAGCCCTGGACGAAGGCACGCGCTTGACCTTCACCCACTCCGGCGTGCCGATTCCGGAGGCTCGGAAGGCGCACCGTCAGGGTTGGGAGGACAGCCTCAACCGGCTGACCCTCCACCTCGCCGGGGTCGAGAGCTGACGGACGACCTCAGCGCTACGCGAGTAACTCGTGGAGCGCCGGCGCCAGGACGTCGACCACGCGGTCGACCTTCGCCGGCACCGGGAGCATCTCCTCGAAGGGACGCCACTCCTCGACGAGCAGGTCGCGCCGGATCTCCAGGGTGAGCACGCGACCGGGCCACCGGACGCTCCACTCGTGACCCATCGTCCCCTCGATGAGGCAGTAGGTGTCGTTCGACTTGGTCTCGAAGCCGGCCGTGGAGAAGTCGGCGGTCAGCCTCTCCTCGAGGCCCTCGGGCGCCAGCAGCACGCCCTCCTCGTCGCGGGTGAGCAGGTCGACCTCGGCCCGCAGCGGCCAGGTGTCGTGACGCTCGGGTGCGCAGGCCCAGCGGAGCTGCTCGACGATGTCGTCACCCACGCCGGTGATGCCCAGTGAACGAGGTCCATAGGTGTGGGGCACCAGGGCCAGGCCACCTCGCTCCGTGACCAGCCGGTAAGCCTGCTCGGCGACCTCCACGTAGCGTGCGTGGAGATCGAGGAGCAGCTCGCGATCGCGGTCGTCCTGGACGTAGGCCGGGATGCCGGCGGTCAGCCCACCCTCGGTGAGGTCGCCACCGGCGACGCCGGCCGGCCGGTTGCAGTCGATGAAGGTGCGCGGGATCGACGAGCGGAGCAGGAGCACGCTGAGTCGCGGCTCCTGCTCGATCAAGCGCTCGGCCGTCGCCCGCCCCACCGCCCAGCCACCGACGTCGGTGTTGAGGTGGAAGAAGATCTCCAGCTCATCGGGGAGGTCACCGACCAGTTGCTTCCGCAGCGTGTCGTAGTGATGGCGTCGGTCCGCACCGTGTGGGACTTCGACGAGCAGGTCGGGAGGGGTGGTCTCGTCCGCTTCCCCACCACGGAGCACCTCGACGTCGACGACGTCGGGGATCGTGGTGGGCTGCTCAGAGGTGGATTCGGGCGTCGGCTCGGTCATGGCCGGCGCATTGTACGGGACGAGCGTTCAGGCGTCGCCGCTCATCACGCGGTCGAGCGTCGCCGCCATCTTCTCGCCACGGAGCTCGTCACCCGCTGCGAGGACCTGACCCTCTTCACCGACCAGCACCATGAAGGGGATGCCCTTCACCTCGAAGGCCTGGGCCAGCTTGCTGTCATTCTTGCCGACGCCCTCGAAGACCTGCGTCCAGGTGACGTCCTTGTCGCGACACCAGGTCTCGAAGTCCTCACGCGACAGCTTCTCCTCGTCGTCGAGCGCGATGCCGACGACACGCAGCTTCGGATGACGTTGCTGAGCCTCCCGAAGATGAGGGAGCTCACGGATGCACGGGCCGCACCAGGTCGCCCAGAAGTCGATGAGCGTGACCTCGCCCCGAAGCGACTCGGGCGTGAAGTCCTCGCCGTCGAGAGTCGTCGTCGCGAAGTCCGGGACGCTCGCCACGATGAGCCAGGCCGCCTTGGACTCCTTCTTGAGCATCTCGAGGGCCACGCTGTCGTCCCCGACGCTCGCCAGGAGGCGCTCTCCGAGTCGACCGACCAGCGCAGCATCGTCGGTGACCAGGGAGGCATGAAGCGCGAGCGCTTGGTGGAGCGAGTGGCCGCTGGCGAGGGACGTGGCCTCCTCCACCAACCGAACGGCCGCAGCGTGATGCGCTTCGGCAGCCTCCGGATCGTCGAATGCCCACTGGCGCCGGGTACGCTCGAGGCGGGCACGGTTGGTGAGAGTGCGGGCGAGGAGCTCGGGGCGATCGGGGTGGTCGCTGCGCAGCCAGGTCTCGAGCTCGTTCGCGCTCTTCACGAGCTGATCGAGATGAGAACCCCTGAGGAAGTAGTCCTTCGGGTCACCGAGAACTTCTTGAATGGCGACACGGTAGGCGGCCTTCTCGGCCGGATCGTCGGTGAGCTCGGCGAAACGCCTCAGCGAGGCGGCCTCCCAATGCGCGAGCTCCCAATGAGCTTCAGAGCGCTGCAGCCGCAACGAGATCGCCCCCGAGCCAGAGGTCTCGATCGCCTTCAGCGTCAGCTCGCGACAGGCCTGTCGGTGGGCCTCGTCGATGGCGAGCTCGCTCTCGTCGAAGTGAGGTGCATCGAAGCTGCCATGGTCTCGAATCCAGCTCTCGAAGCCGAGGCGCTCGAACTTCGCGAGAGCCTTTTCTTCCTGCGGAGGCCCCCAGCGGAAGCGGAAGCCGTCGTTCCAAGCTCTTTCCAGGGCTTCCAGCGAGGCCTTGCGGTCGCCGGCCTCTCCATGGGCCTTGGCGAGACCGAGCCAGAGCAAGGGGTCACGACGGTTCAGCTCGAGAGCCGAGCGGTAGAGCACCTTGGCGTCGTCGAGCTCGTCATGGTCCAACGCGCGGCGTGCAGCGGAAACCAATCGGTCGATCTGCTTCTTGTCCTCCTGGCTCGGCGTGACCAGGTCGACGACGACGCGCGCGGCGGACCCGGTGTCACGACACGCGATCGTGAGCGCGATGACACAGGTCATCAGGAGCAAGAGTGTTCGGGAAAGTGAGAGATGGAACATGGGACGTCCCTCGAAAGGGAAGGAGCAAGAAGGCTCCCTCCGTTGGGGCACGCCTAAGAGCAACATGAATGCCAACTCTGCTGAGATGCCCGAGGGCGCGCTCTCGGGAGGCAGGGGCCGCACGGGTGACGTGGCGTGTCAGCGGACGACGAGGAGCGTCAGCGAGCGACGGGCCTTTTCTGAAAAGGGCTTCTCGCTGGAGCTGCCTGCCGGCCAAGCTGCACGTTGGCCCAACGACCGTGAGGGCCGGTCGAGTTGACCGGTCAGTTCTCAACGGGGCGCTTGGACTCGTGCGAGGGGCGGTGCCGGGCAGGTCCGGCTGGCCTGGGATAACCTCGAAGGAGAGGACGACAGCTTGCGACTGACCGCGATCGATGGGAACTCCCAACGGCTCGATGGCGGTGCCATGTATGGCAACTGCCCACGAGCGATGTGGGAACGCTGGACTCCGCCCGATGATCGGGGCCGGATCGAGCTGGCCTGTCGTGCGCTCCTCGTCGAGGCCGACGACCAGCGCATCTTGTTCGAGACCGGCGTCGGCGCCTTCTTCCCGCCCAAGCTACGCGACCGCTACGGCGTCCAGGAGGAGCATCACGTCCTCCTCCAGAGCCTGGCCGAGCTCGACCTCACCGACGAGGACATCGACGTCGTCGTCCTCTCGCACCTCCACTTCGACCACGCCGGAGGGCTGCTCGCTGCCCACGAAGAAGACGAGCCGCTGCGTCTCCTCTTCCCACGCGCCCGCTACCTCGTCGGTCGAGAGGCGTTCGACCGGGCGGTGAACCCGCACCCGCGTGATCGCGCGTCCTTCATCCCGGAGCTACCCGGCCTGCTCGAGGAGAGCGGTCGGCTGGAGCTGGTGGATTCGGAGCGGAGCGCGAGCACCGGAGAGCGCTGTCGCTTCCACTTCAGCCATGGTCACACGCCGGGTCTCCTCCTCTCCGAGGTCGCCACGCCCGCGGGCCCGCTGCTGTTTGCCAGCGACCTCATCCCCGGCGCGCCCTGGGTCCACCTGCCCATCACCATGGGCTACGACCGCTACCCCGAGCGACTCATCGACGAGAAGCGCGAGGTGCTCGAAGACCTGCTCGAGCGAGAGGGGCGGCTCTTCTTCACCCACGATCCGGCGATGGTCGTCGGTCAGCTGCAGCGCGACGACCGTGGACGGTTCAAGGCCGAGACGACGCGGCTGGAGTGAGCGTCTCGCCCTGAGTGACTGGCTTGCCGGGTGCCTTGCTTGCACCGGCGAGTCCGAGGCAGTACGTTGAATCGACGCCGGCTCTTCGAAGCCGGTCCTTCACCAAACACTATCCTGGGAGGGAGACGGTGAGGGCGTGCGTGGATGCGTTGAGGGGGCGTGTTGGCGGCATCCGATCCGAGCTCTCTTCGAGAGGAGGGTTCACGTGCTTTCGCTTCGAATCGTTCTTGTCGTGCTCGGTCTCGGGCTGTCATCGGTGGCCACGGCCTTCGAGCTCGAAGACCTGATCCTCGACACGGGTCACTCGCTCGACGACATCCGTACTCACGAGCTGGAGGTCGGTTGGACGGAGACCGGGCTCATCTCCGGCAATCTTCAGACGCACGACATTGCTCTCGTCATCCTGAGCACCGGCTTCGCGCCGTCCATCAGCCACTCCGAGACTGGTTCGCCGTCTCTCGCCCTCGGCTCCACCGCCGTGCAGTGTGAGCACGACGATGCCTTGACTCTTCCATCCGAGACTTGTGCCCAGGACCCAGCGACCGCCGACGACGGCATCGCCGTCAGCGGCTGCGCTCAGCTGGCCTCGGGGTCGGGCGGCGACCTGTTCGACGTCGACCTGACCGTATCCTTCGTTTCAGGCGCGGCCTGGGGCATCCCGGCCTCGCTCTACACCGGTACGGCCCGTCTCTCCGACACGACCGATCGTGAGCAGGAGTGGGGTCCGGTCTACGCCGGTCCGGTCGTCCAGTCGGTGCAGCGGGGCTTCCAGGTCGAGCCCAACGAGTGGCATTTCGTCCAAGTGACGGTCATCCCCGACCAGGGCGGTGCCACGCTACCGAGCCCGCCGTCGGGTGTCTGGTCGGGTTCCGGCGAGACCGAGAACGCGTTTCTCATGGTCGAGCAGGTCACCCCGGGGGCGAGCGCTCACGCGATTTACCTCTGTCCGTCCGACGGCGTGGTCACGCCGAGCACCTGCAACCAGGTCCTGACCTGCAACTGAGGCAGGGCGTCTGATCCGCTTCGGCCGGGAGCGTCTCGCGATGCTCCCGGCTGCCTACCGATCGATGCGCTCAACCCGACTCGGACGTGAGTTGGAGTGAGCGTGTCGTGCACCGAACGCTCATCGTTGCCGGTCTGAAGTCCGGCATCGTAGGTTGAAACCGCGCCGGTCCCCTAGACCGGTCATCACCAATTCACTAGTCCTTGGAGGGAGACGGTGAGAGGTCACCTGGATGCGTGGAGGGGACGTGTTGACGGCGTCCGACTCGGGCTCTCTTCAAAGGAGGGTTCATGTCGACACGACATTTCGTTCCTGTTCTTGCACTGCTACTCGGACTCGGGCTGTCCTCGAGGGCCACGGCCTTCGAGATCGATCCCCTCATCCTCGACACTGGGCATTCGCTCGACGACATCCGCACTCACGAGCTGTCGGTCGCCTGGATCGAGACCGGGCTCATCTCCGGCAATCTCCAGACGCACGACGTTGCTCTCATCATCCTGAGCACCGGCTTTGCGCCATCCATCAGCCATTCCGAGACTGGCTCGCCGTCCCTCGCGCTCGGCTCCACCGCCGTTCAGTGCGAGCACGACGACGCCCTGACGCTGCCCGACGAGAGCTGCGCTCAGGATCCCGCCAGCGCCGACGGCGGCACCGCCGTCAGCGGTTGTGCTCAGCTGGTCACCGGTGGTGGCGGCGACCTGTTCGACGTCGACCTGACCGTGTCCTTCGTTTCAGGCGCGGCCTGGGGCATCCCGGCCTCGCTCTACACCGGTACGGCCCGTCTCTCCGACACGACCGATCGTGAGCAGGAGTGGGGTCCGGTCTACGCCGGCCCGGTCGTCCAGTCGGTGCAGCGGGGCTTCCAGGTCGAGCCCAACGAGTGGCACTTCGTCCAGGTGACGGTCATCCCCGACCAGGGCGGTGCCACGCTACCGAGCCCGCCGTCGGGAGTCTGGTCGGGTTCCGGCGAGACCGAGAACGCGTTTCTCATGGTCGAGCAGGCCACCCCGGGTTCGACCGCTCACGCGATCTACTTCTGCCCGTCCGACGGCGTGGTCACGCCGAGCACCTGCAACCAGGTCCTGACCTGCAACTGAGGCAGGGCGTCTGATCGACGCGGGCCGGGGGCGTCTCACGACGCTCCCGGCCACCTGCTGGCGTGAGCTCAGTCCGACTCGGACGCGAGCAGGATCTTGAGCTCGGTCGCGAGCTTCTTGCTCTCCGACTTCTGCGGACCGGGCAGCTTGCCGGCCGCCTTGAGCTGCTCGAGCGCGGCGTCGCCGGAGCCGAGGAGGAGCTCGGCCTGCGCGAGGTACCAGCGCAGCTCGCCGAGCTTGGGCGCCGCCTGCACGGCCGCGACGAGATGTCCCCGCGCTTCCTCGGGCCAGCCGAGGTGAAGCGAGCAGGCGCCGAGGTAGAGCAGCAGCTCGGCCGAGCTCTCACCGGCCGCATGGGCGCGGCTCAGCATCTCCTGAGCCTCCTCGACCTGACCCCCGCGGTAGAGCTCCATGCCCTGCCGATAGAGGTCGGTGGCCTCGTCGACCTCCACGGCGGCCGCACCCCGCGCGGCCACGGCCAGCGACGGCGGGAGCTCGAAGCTCACCAGCGCCGCTAGGCGGTCGAGCAGGCCCTGGGCTTGCTCGGGGCCCGGCGCACGAAGCCCGAGCTGGTCGACCCGCTGGAGTCCGGCGAAGATCCCCGTGCAGGGGGTGCACAGGGCCAGGTGGTCCTCCACGCGACGACGGGCCTCATCGGCCAGCACGCCGTCGGCCAGGCTCACCAGGTCCTCCGCCTCCGGACAGTCACCTCGCCGCTGCGGTGCGGCCTCGGCGACGAGTCGTCGGAGCTCCTCATCCCGTGGATGTTCCTGGCTCTCAGTCCCCATTGCTCAGTCCTCGGCTCTGACCGCTGGGCTTCCCTGACCCCAGCGGGATGTTCTCATGGCGCTGACCCCTTGCCTGTCCAGCACGCCTCCCGGTGCCGGATCTCACGGTGCCTGACGCGGTTTTCATGGTCCGTTCTCCGTGAAGACGGCCGAATCCGCGGTCTCGCGCGCTCGGAAGGGTGATCAGTGCCTGCGGCCAGGCGTGGGCCTGAGCCTCGACATCGATCATTTTAGTGGGTCAATCGGGGCCGTCGTCGGCCAGGGACCGGAGGAAGCGCCTCCCGTTCCGTGGTGGCACGGCGGCTCGGGAGCTCGATCCGAGGTGGCGTGGAGGTCTCCACTCACCTGAAGAGGAGGGGCCGTGCTTCCGCTCCTGGGCCCGTCCGGGAGCATCGAGAAGTTTTTCTCGATGCGACGTGAGACGCGGTCTCGGTGGTCGTACTGGGAGGGCAGGGAGCGCCCGCTTCGGCGGGACTTGTTTTTTCACGAAACGAAATCGGGAATCAGTCATGCACGAACTTCGCTCGTCACGTCGCGGCCTCGTCGCCGCTCTCTTCCTTTCCCTGTCACTGTCGGCCTTCGCCGCCGAGGACCCGACCGACTCGGGCAATGGCGAAGACGGTTGTCAGTACCCGCCCGCTGGCGGCACTGCGCTGAGCATCCTCTCCACCGGACGTCAGGTCGGCCAGGACTGGAGCATCGGTGATCCCGAAATCGCGCACACCTACCACGACGTCTACACCACCCAGCTCTCGACGAACTGCACGATGGGCACCCGCTACGCCTACCTGCTGCTGGGCAAGACTCACTGTGTCTGTCTCAACGACCTCGCCTGCACGCCTCACTCGTATTCGGACACGATGGCGCCGCCGAAGAAGGCCGACTGCATCTTGGCGTCGAACGGACCCGGCTGCCCGCTCGGAGCCAACGATGGCGTGCAGCTCTCCAACGCGTCTCTCTCCAGTCCCGGGCTGACCAACGTGGAGCTGCTCTCCGCCGTGAGCCTGAAGGGCCTCGCGAACTCGCCCGTCCAGGCCGGTGACATCCACCTGTACGTCGGCGTCTCCGGTCCGGTGGACCTGGACGAGTGGCAGACGGTGACCGCTCCGGCCGTGAACTTCTCGACCCCCGCGATCACGCTGCTGCGCGATCTTCCGAACGGACAGTACGACGTGCAGGTCACGGTCATTCCGGACTCGCCGGCGAATCTCGGCATGCCGTCCACGACGGGCCCGCCGCAGGGCGTCGTGTTCAATGGCGAGACCGAGACCTTCGGCATGATGATCTGGGACGGACAGGTCCAGCTCTCTTCACGTCTCGACGACGTCGCCGCCATCTCGGGTGGTTGGGACGCGATGGTCACCGAGGATCAGGTCATCGCCGTTGGGCCGCCGTCCGACGATGGAGGCGAGTGAGGCTCAGCCCCGCGGCTGGGGTGCCAGGTCGGTGAGGCCGAGCGCACCCCAGAAGTAGGGATGATCCCAACCCGGCTGTTCCTTCCGAGCCCAGGCTCGGAAGCGACGTCGGGCCGAGGCGACCGCGGCGACGCGGTCGCCTTTTCGTTCGAGAAGGGCCGGAACCAGCAGCTTCATGAAGGCGGCCGTCGCCTCGTCGTCGACCCGCCAAGCCGAGGCGAGAACGGCTTCACCACCGGCTTCGAGGAACGAGCGCACCAGCCCGTGAACACCTTCTCTCACTCGCAGCTCGCCTCCGGCGCTCTCGCAAGCGCTCAGCAAGACGAGCCTTGCGACCAGGGGGTGACGGGCGACCTGTTCGGCCGTGAGGAGGTCGAGCGTCGCTCCATCGGCACTCATCAAGGCGAGGCCGGAGAGCGCCGGCGTCAGCGGGTCGGCGAAACCGTGGGCGGCGAGGTGAAGGATGTCGGCCTCACCAGCCTCACGAACGTAGGCCGCGGCGTTGGCCTCACGATCCGCGACGATGCGCAGCTTCGGAAAGTGACGTCGCCAGGCTTCGAGCTCTTGATCGAGAGCGGGGAGAGGGCCGACGCGGTGCTCGCGACCGAGAGCGTGGATCGTTCGCTCCGACTCGGGTGAGTGCGCGAACGCGACGACCCGGGGCGAGCGGGGCCAGGCTCGAGCAGCGCGCCAGAGCTGAGACGAAGGCAGGAGCGCCAGCTCGTGACGGTCGATCAGGAACTCGTCGCCGCAGTCGTCGAGCGGCAGCGTCTCGAAGACCAGGCCGTGCAGGGGGCCGTCCGGGCAGAGGATCAGGCGGAGATCCTCATCCGCCAGGTCGGCGAGCACCGGGGCGATGAGCTTGCGATGCAGGCGCAGGCCTCGCTCCCAGTCGACCGCTCGCAGCGCCAAGCTCGCTTCCGGACCGGAGCCCGCCATCTCGAAGGGCTCGCGGTAGCGGTGGATCGCGCGACGGACTCGCGTGCCCGGGAAGCGGAGGTCGAAGACCTCGAGCTCGCCGCGATGAAGCCGAAACGCCCAGGTCGTGCGCTCGGTCGTGAAGTACTCCACGAGCACGACGCTCGGATCGAGCTTCTCGAGCAGCTCGTGGGCCGACCAGCTCGACTCGTCGGAGCCCTCGGCCAGCCGAGCATCGTCGTCGAGCTCGCTCAGGAGGAGACGATGACGGGTGCGCAGCTCCTGGAGCCGACGTCGTTCGCTCGGGCCGAGCTCGGGTGCCGAGATGAGCAGTCGCAGCTCGGCCTCGACGACCTCCAGCGGATGGATGCGATCGTCGGTGACGAGTGAACGACGACCTCGACGCAGGGTGAGCGCGAGCTCCTGAGCCTTGGCCTGTCGGATGCGCTCCCAGGCCCCGAACGAGTCACCCTCGTCGACGAGATGATCGACCAGGCAGTCTTCCGCCGATCGCAGCAGCTCCGCGAGACCGGAGCGAGCGTGAGCGCTCGGGAGCTGAGCCACGAGCTGGTCGACGCGGGCCACCGTCTCGTTGAGCACCTTCCGCGCCTCGGCGATGTCGCCACACGCGGCATGCGCCAGGCCCAGGCACACGTTCGCTTCGATCGCTTGCACGGCGAGGGCCTGCTCATCCTCGGTCCACTGTCGGGTGATGTTCGTGACGTGACGGGCGGCGACGAGCGCCTCGTCGTTCCGGTCGAGTTTCAGCAGCAGGCGAACCCGTTCGCTCGCGAGCATCGCCTGGGAGCGTGGCGTGGCCCCACTGAGCTCGGGGGTGGAGTCGATGATCGCGAGAGCGTCGGAGTAGCGACCCGCGATGCGGAGCGCGAAGCAAAGGTTGGCGGTGACCGTGGCTTGCTCTTCCGCGTCGCCTCGCGCCACGGCGAGCTCGAGGGCCTTCTCGTACTGCCGCCGGGCCGTGCGGGGCCGATCGCGGAGCGAGGCGACGAGGCCGAGGTTCGAGCGCACGGACGCCTCGACCTGCGTCGAGAGTCCCTGGGCGAGACCGCGCTGGAGCCGGAGGTTGGCGCGGAGGAGGTCGGCGGCAAGGTCGAGGTCACCCAGCTCGATGCGACAGCAGGCGATGACGTTGAGGGTGAAGGCCATCCCCTCCTTGAAGCGGAGACGTCGCTGCAGCTCGAGGGCCTTCTCCAAGGGAGGCAGGCTCTCGAGGTGACGTGCCGAGGTGAAGTGGAGGTAGCCGACGTTGTAGTGGACGGTCGCCAGGCCGAGGAGATCACCGCAGGCTTCCTTGGCCTGCCGGGCTCGTCCGAGAAGGTCTTCGGCTTCCTCCAGCCGAAACAGCACGGTGGCGTGCGTTGCGAGATGCGTCAGCGCCGACGCGGCACCCCAGAGGTCGCCGCGTTCCTCGAACTCGAGGTGGGCCTCGGTGAGCAGGGCGCGCCCTTCCTCCTCCAGGCCCGCTGCCAGGCGCATCCAGCCCAGCTCGCACAGTACCGCGAGCGGGCGTTCCGGATGAGCGAACGCCTCCTCGAAGAGAGCCAAGGCCTCGTCGTTGCGACCCAATCGTCTGGCCAGGTAGCCGCGACCATGGAGAAGGAGGGGATCGGTGGGATCGAGGATCTCGGCGAGAAGCTCCTCGGCGCGCTCCGGGTCCTTCCTCCGCAGGCAGGCGTTGACCAGCTCCTGGCAAGCCCACGAGCGTTCGGGTCCACCTTCACGCAGGGCTTGCGCGAGCAATCGTTGCGCGTGCGCGAGCCGTCCGCCCTGGAGCGCGGCCAGCCCGCGACGAAAGGTGGAGTCGGAGTGATCGTCGCTCAAGTGCGTCCGGTCCCGCGCCCCTCGACCAGCTCGTGCAGCCGACGCTTGGCCCGGTGGAGGCGCTGGTAGAGCGCCCCACGACTCATGCCCAGCTCGGCGGCCAGTTCCTGACCGGACTGCTCCTCGACGAGGCAGGCGAGGACGATGCGGCGATCGATGGGGTTGAGCTCTTCGAGAGCCGAGCGGAGGGCGGCGACCGACTCGCGTGCCAGGAGCTGGCGCTCGGGAGAGGGCTCGCGCGAACGCCACGTCTCGCTGCGATCCTGTTCCTCCTCGTCGAGCTCGACCTCGCGACTGGAGAGGCGCGCTCGCTTGGCGGCCTCGTCGCGCCAGGCGTTGACCATCACCTGTCGGAGGTAGGCGGAGAACGGTGCCTGCCACTGGAAGCGTTCGACGACGCGCTCGTGGACGAGGACCAGGAAGCGGAGGAAGAAGTCCTCCTGGTCCTGGGGAGGCAGGCGACGA
Organism: Acidobacteriota bacterium; assembly: GCA_039029535.1. Classification (GTDB taxonomy): domain Bacteria; phylum Acidobacteriota; class JBCCFW01; order JBCCFW01; family JBCCFW01; genus JBCCFW01. The sequence goes on along the minus strand of JBCCFW010000005.1, from coordinate 66,615 downwards.
CCCACGAACGCACCGACGATGCGACGCCAGTGCTTCTCGAAGGCGCGAGCTGCCGCCTCGTCACCCTGGCGCGAGCTCTCGAAGAGCTGCCAGTGGGCGTGGTCCTCCATGAGCCACTCGAGCCGATTCGAGCGAGCGGCACCGTCGGGCACGGCCACGTAGAGCTTCCACAGGGCCTCGTGCCGGATCGGGTGGACGCCGGCGTCCTCGCAGGCCTGGACGAACTCCTCGCTGGGACCCTCCGCGGCGGTGGGTCGGCTCTCGCGAGTCGTCTCGGAGTCGGAAGGCCGGTGATCGGGGCTCATCGACAGCTGGTGAACGGTGGAAAGCCCGCGCCGAAACCCCCCTCCGTGGGCCGGCGAGCGCCGAGAAAATGAGATCTTCGCCGGTCAGGCACGCAAGCGCGAGACCCCGGAGCGGCGGCCGGTCCGCCCTCCATGCCGGAGCTTAACTGATCAGGAGGATCCGCCGGCCCCTTCGCTGGCCGTCGTGGCCTCGGCTTCGGCGCCCTCGGCGTCGGCGTCACCATGGATCCAGGAGCGGAGCTGGCCCTTTTGCTCCTCGGTGAGCTCGAGCTCGGCGTCCTCGCAGGTCGTCATGACGTGGTCGGCAAAGATGGACGCCAGGCTCTGGGCGTCGTTCTTGTCCTTGTCATTCTCGAAGTGGTGACCGGAGTAGGTCAGCCCCTTCAGGATGAACGACACGCAGGAGCGAGCGATGCTGTGCCCTTTCTCGAGGGCGCGATCGCGCACGGCCTTGGACGTGGCCGTGAGGTGGAAGCTGTTCTCTTCGACCTCCTCCGAGATGAGGTCGAACAGGATCTTGAACTCCTCGCCGGTCAGGCCCGGGACGCCCACCACGCCGTTGACCCGCCGCGCGATGGAGGCGATGTCCTCGGGGAGGGAGTCGAAGCGATCGGCGGGGGCCTCGATGCTCGGCTCGGGGTGACGCTCCGGGTCCCAGATGTAGCCGGGCGTGCCGGGGATGAGGAGGAGGCTGAAGCTCACCTCCTCGGCCTCGCGAAGGAGCTCCTTGAAGCTGCCGGCGCCGGCCCAGCGTGAGTCGAGGACGCGGTCGCCCAGCTTGCCCTGCACCGTCTGAGCCACGGCCGCCATCGGCAGGGCCTTGGCCGACTCGCGCACGAGGTCGTCGACGATGTCGATGATCTCCTCGCTGAGCTGGTCCAGCTCTTCCTCGTCCGGGCCGACCGCCTCGACCTTCCAGGGGTCGTCGTCGATGAGGACCAGGTCCCGACGACGCTCGACGATGGCCTCGGTCAGGCGGCGCAGCGAGAAGTAGCCCAGCCAGTTGCCGTCGCGTCGGAACTCCTCGAAGTCACGGAAGATGCGAGGGAGGACCTGAGCCTGGAGCTCGTTGTTGGGATCCTCCAGCGCCTGCTCGCGAACGGACTCGGCCATCTCGTCGAGCAGCTCGGGGCTGGCGGTGGGCGCGATGGGTCGACCGCCGCCCGCGGCCATCGTGCTCTCCAGCGGACGCGCCGTGCTCGCGTCGATCTCGAGCTCGAGGACGTCCTCTATGAACTCGTCCTCGGCCATCACGCGATCACAGGACGCCGTGTAGGACCTCGACGCCTGGCCGACCGCCAGCACGAAGCTGCGGCGATCGTGGTTGCGCAAGCGGAGCATGACGGGCGTGAAGTCGGAGTCACCCGAGAGGATGATGAACTCGTCGAAGTGCGTGTCGTGCGCGAGCGCATCCAGGATGTCCATCACCATGTGGATGTCGGTCGCCGTCTTGCCGTTTTGAGTCAACGGCGGACAGTCCACGACTCGGAAGGCCGAGCGCGTGAAGTACGGTCGGTAGCGATGGAAGGCACGCGGATTGAGGTAGCACTGACGGACGAGGATGCGACGGCGAACGTGGCCGTCTTCGGGTTGCTCGAACCAGCGGAGCCACCGGCCGGGGTTCGAAGCGAACTCCTCGGCGGCGCCTGAGTCGATGCGGGCAAGCCCGAGGAAAATGTTGTCGAAGTCGACGAACAGGGCGCTCTTCAGGCTGTCAGCCATGGCCACCCCCCCGGGAGGTCAAAAATGAGGCGATTCAATCACTAGACGCTAGAAACCCTAGCTCAGTTTCGGGTGTAGGCCACGATTCGTGACCTGTCTTCACCCGGACGGCAGTGCTGCCGCCACGCGTGAGGCGACTTCGTCGGGCGTTCCCACGCCATCGACCCGGCGCAACAGGTCCTTTTCTTCATAGAACGGGATCACGGGCGTCGTCTCAGAGTGGTACTTCTCGAGACGAGCACGACACGCTTCTTCAGTGTCATCTTCACGATGAACGAGGCGATCTGCCACGTCAGCAGGAGGTGGATCGTGAACGAGGTGATAGATCCGTCCTGTCTCAGGATCGGAGCGACGTCCGGTGATGCGATCGAGTATCAGCTCATCCGCTACCTCAATGAGGATGACGGCATCGAGTGACGTGTTCGCTTCGGTCAAGGCGGCGTCGAGGGCTTGGGCTTGAGGGCGCGTGCGCGGGAAGCCATCGAGCAGCACGCCCTTCTGACAGTCGGGCTGAGCGATGCGCTCGATGACCATGGCGATGACCAGCTCGTCGGGCACCAGGGCCCCAGTGCTCATGAAGCCCTGGGCTTGCTTGCCGAGCTCGGTGCCCTCCTTCACGGCGGCGCGCAACATGTCGCCGGTCGACACGTGGGCGAGGCCGTGGCCTTCGACCAGGCGGGCAGCCTGGGTTCCCTTCCCGGCTCCTGGGGGTCCGACGAGGATCATCCGCATGACAGCTACTCCATGGCCTCCCGGATCCTTTCGGCGAGTGACTCTCCGTCCTCCAGCACTCCGGGACGCCACTTCAAGCCCAGGCCGGTGTCGGCGATCTTCGGAATCACGTGAAAGTGCACGTGCATGACCGCCTGGTGGGCCTCGGATCCGTTGTTCTGCAAGACGTTGTAGGCGGTCGCCCCCGTGGCATTCATCACGGCGCGGCAGATCCGCGGCAGCACGCGCCCGATGGCGGCGGCCGCGTCGTCGGAGAGACCGTCGAGGGTGACGGCCGGCTCCTTCGGTATCACCAGGGCGTGCCCCACGCTGAGCGGACCGACGTCGAGGAAGGCCAGGACGTGGTCGTCCTCGTAGAGACGGTGGCAGGGGACTTCCCCCGCCAGGATCTTGCCGAAGATCGTGTCGCTCATCGGGGCAGCTTGCCCCCAGACCCCGACCCCGTCAACGTGGCCCGGGGCAGGCGGTACAATGCCGGCTCGCACCCACCATCCGGAGTTCAGCGCCATGAGTGATGACGCGTTTGCAGACCGCCGCAAGGCCCTCGAGGAGTCCTTCTTCGCCAAGCAGGAGGAGAAGGCTCGCCAGCAGCTCAAGGCGAAGCTGGAGGCCAAGCAGGCCAGGGAGGCACTCGCGGAGGCCTCCGGAATCGAAGATGCGGCGGTGCTCGACCGCCTGGAGAGCCTGGGCGTGGCGGCCGACACGGTCGCGGCCATGAGCCTGGTGCCGCTGGTCGAGGTCGCGTGGGCCGACGGCAAGCTCGACGGCAACGAGCGCGACGCCATCCTCAAGGCCGCTGACTCCTCAGGTCTCGGCGGCGACGCCCCAGCCCGCGGGATGCTCGAGGCTTGGCTGGACACGCAGCCCGGCGGCGAGCTCCGCTCGGCCTGGAAGGACTACGTCACCTCGCTCGCCGAATCGATGGAGCCGGCCGAGCGCAACGCTCTCCGTGACGCCGTCCTCGGCAAGGCCCGCTCCGTGGCCGAAGCCGCCGGTGGCTTCCTCGGTCTCGGCAACAAGGTGTCGGACGAGGAGCAGGCCGTGCTCGCCGACCTCGAGAGCGTCTTCGGGTAGTCACGTCCTGCCGAGGAGGCCCCCGGAGCTCCGTGCCAGGCCTCGCTAGGGCTAGGGTACGGAACTTGAAAATCAGTTGACCGGGGGCCATGGTTTCAGCAGCAAAGGAGGGAGAACGATGCTGCATCGTTTCCGCTGGGCAATCGTCCCGGCACTGCTGTCCATTGTCTCGACGAGTCTTCTCTCGTTTCCCAGTGCGGCCATGGCCGAGTCGGCCTGCGTCGTGTCCTCGTCCCGCGACGGCGACTACTGGTTGGTCCGACCCGAGGGTCGGGCCGACCGAGCCTGGGTACGGGACCTGTCCGCCCATCTCGGCGTCGGGGGTGCCGTCCTGGGGGAGCTGCCCGATGGGCGGTTCCTGGTCCGAGCCCATGACGAGGTGTCGCCAGAGCTGGCCCGCGTGCCCGGTGTCGCGGAGCTGAGCGAGTACTCGCCAGAAGAGAAGATCTCACCCGAGCTGCTCGCGCTCCTCGAGACGCCCGTCGGCGACTCGTACCTGATCGCGGCCACCGTGCACCGCGGTGAGGACGTCGACGCCGTGGCCGAGTCGGTGGACGCCGCGCTTCCGGACTGGGCGTCGGTGGTGTCGAAGCTGGCCTCCCGGTCGGTCCGTCCAGGAGAGCAGGCGCGCTTCGTCGTGCAGGCACACGTGGCCGAGCTCGAGACCGTCACCTCATTGCTGGCCGAGACCGAGGGCGTGTCGTGGGCGGAGCCGTGGGATGCGCCGAGTCTTCAGGCGCCGTCGAACGAAGCTGTCGCCTGGCATCAAACTGGAGAGGCTCTGCTGCCCAGTGGCGACTCGGAGCACGATCAGCACGCCAAGCTCTTCGCAAACGGGATCTTCGGCGTGGATCAGGTCATTGGCATTCTTGACCGGGGCTTCGAGAGCTCGGCGCATTGCCAGATGCGCTACGGGCCCAACGACGACGACGTCAGGCCGGCCGTTCAGGTCCTCGAGCCGACCGAGTTGCCGATGGTGTACCCGGACCGCAAGGTCATCGCGTCCGTGCGGCTCGAGGCACTGGAAGGAGATGACTGTACCTATGACGGTGTCTCCTTCGTGCTCGACAAGGATCAAGATGGGATCGTGGACGCTGCCATGCCCTCATTCATCAACACCAACCACGGCTTGTTCTCGGCCCAGGCGGCTGCCGCAGATGATCACTACGTTCTCGCCGGGCGTGCCGGGGAGCGACTGGACGATCCCCTCGATGATGAGTCGGCCTTCAGTCGAGCTCATCCCAACAACGACATGGTCGTCCCGAGCGACGACGCGATCGACCATCACGATCGTGGCGACGGGATGGCGCCAGGTGCCCAGCTGTTCTTCCAGGATGCGCTCCCTGAGCGCAAGCAGTTTGCTTCGCTGACTGTCCCGATCGAAGACAGGCCGACCGCCACTCTGCCTTGTCACTACAGCTATCCGGACATCATCACCCAGGCATACCGAGTCGACTCTCGACTCCGGGTTCACAACAACTCCTGGGGTACTGGGCTGCACTCTACCGGACCGGAAGGACTCGGCCTCGACGTGCACTACCACTCCAACTGTGCTGACTTCGATCGTGAAGCATGGCGACTGCGAGACATGTTGTTCACGTTCTCGGCTGGAAACAACGGCCTCCTCCTGAGGGAGGCGCACCTGAAGTCCGGCATCAGTGTCGGAATGAGCAACCGCACCGTGTTCGATGTCTTTCCTGAGGTCGTCGAAGATCTCTGCATCTGCACCAACTCGGGGAGGGGCCCTGGGCATGGCCATCGCATCAAGCCCGAGTTGACGGCCCGACTGCCACGGGGCCGCGGACAGTTCTCTTGTGCGAGCCCGGATGCTGATCTCAACGGTACCTCCGCCACGTCGCCGGTCCTGGCTGGGCTTGCTGCTCTCGTCAGGGAGTACTTCGTGGAGGGCTTCTATCCTGGTGGGGGGCGTGGTTCCTCGATGGGATTCAGCCCCACGAATGCGCTGCTCAAGGCCGTGCTGGTCAACTCAGCACGCAACCTCACTGGGCCAAACACGGGCGATGTTGCGGGCGTCGGTACTGCCCGTCCCACTCACGGTCAGGGCTGGGGTCGTCCCGTCCTCGACGACACCCTGTTCTTCGCGGGCGATCCGACGCAGCCCGCACCGAATCCTCCGGCCAGTCCTTCCGAGTCCGTCGGGGAGCGGTCGTTCATGCTCGTCCTCAACGACGTGCCCAACGGCACGCAGGCCATGAATCTCAAGGATGGTCGAGAGTCGATCGTCGACGACTACCACCCGGCCATCACCGAGGGCGAGGTCCACGAGTACGAGGTCCACGTCAAGGGGGGCGAGAACCTCCACGTGACGCTGGCCTGGAGTGATCCACCCCCACCGGTGATGAACGGCTACTGGCTCTCAGGAGACGACCCCGTCCTGTGCAACGACCTCGACCTCGAGGTGATCACGCCCTCGGGCTTCGTGCTCCGGCCCAATCCGGGCAAGAGCTCGCAGGACCCCAATCGTCTTTGGAAGCATGGCTACTCCGAGCTCGGCTCCTCCCGGTGCAACAGTCACGATCCCGACTGTCAATGCCTCCTGGAGTACTTGCTGCCCCAGAAGGACGAGGGAGAGGGTGACTTCTGTCAGTTCCAGACCCGCGATCGCTACAACACCGTCGAGAACGTCTTCTTGACGACGGGTGACGGTGGCCTCGAGCCGGGTCGCTACCGGATCCGGGTCATCGGCTTCGACTTCAGCGCTGGCGAGCACGACGGTGCCGGCAGCCCGGTCGTCATGCCGGCCTGGCCGGACCTGGTCCAGGACGACGAGGGGCTCTGCTCGCCGGATCCCCTGACGGATCCCGATCCCCTGGCCTACGACTGCATCACCGAGGACCGTCAGGGCTATGCCCTCGTCGTGTCGGGTGACGTCGCGTCCGCCAACGGTCATCCCTACTTCACCCAGTCGAGCTACGAGTGTGGTGAGGAGGCCGTCATCCAGATGCGGCTCGCCGACTGGCCGTTCAACGTCGTTCCCGTGCAGGTCGAGAGCCTCGATCCAGCCGACTCCTGTGAGCCTGGGCCCTGGACGGTGTCGCTCTTCAGGGTCGATGGCTTCCTGTTCGAGAGCCAGCCGTTGGTGCTGGAAGACTGTCACGGCCCGAACGTCTTTTCCCTCAACGTTCTCGACGACACGGACCTGAAGGTGAGCTTCGATCTCCTGGGTCGAGAGAGCTCCGGCACGACACGCTATCGCTGCCGCGACGTGAGCCTGCACGACGTCCAGGCATTCGCCGGCTCGATGGCTACCGGGCCTTGCATCGGTGGGACCACGCCCTTCACCTTCTCGCCGGGGAGCTGCGGTGCCATCCAGGTCACGGTTCAGAGCGAGGGGCCGATCAAGCCAGGATCGCTGGTCGGCACGCTGCATCCCGTCCACGACGACCTCGCTCATCCCGGGACCGTCGTGCAGTTCAACGAGATCTTCGGTACCGGTCTCTACCGCGCCACCTTCGATGGTGTCTACGTGTTTCCCGGCTTGATCTGTGACGAGCTCCTCCCGGAGCGCCGTTACGCCGATGCGGGTGACACGCCCATCGACGAGATGAGGTTCCGAGTGGAGCTGTGGGAGCAGCACCTGATCAGCCCACCGCTGCCGGGCTTCCGCGACCGCATCTGGTTCGACCTGCCGATCACCTGCCCGTGAGTCACGGGGAGCAGCCCGCCGGTCGGGCTGCTCCCTGGTCGGTGAGTCTCATGCCGAGCCGAGCCGATTGCGGAGCTCCTCAGCCTCTGCGGCGAGCTGCTCCACGCCCGAACCACCTGCCTCGATGATCGCCTCGAGCTCGTCGAGGCACGCCCGCGCGGCCTGGCGGTTCTCGTCCTCCAGCTCGAGTCGAGCCCGCTGGACCAGTAGCTGAGCCTGCGAGCGCCGGTCACCGAGCTCGCGACGAAGCAGCAGCGCCGTCTCCAGCGATTGCCGAGCCTCCTCCAGGCGTCCCAGCTCCAGGTCCAGGCGGGCCAGGCTGCCGAGCGTGATCGCTTCGAACGGTCGATCGCCGTTGCTGCGGACGATGGTGAGAGCCTGCTCGAAGCAGGCACGCGCCTCGTCGTGCGCACCCCGGTCCACGTGAAGGCAGCCCAGTCCGTGAAGGACCTGCCCTTCGCGGTTGCGTCCTCCGAGACGACGATGAAGGGCCAGTGAGGCTTCGAGCTCTTCTCTGGCCTCGTCCAGCTCACCCAGACGTCCAAGCAAGTTGCCCAGCATGCTTCGGGCTTGTGCCACCGAGCGCCAGTCGTCGATCTCCTCGTGGATGGCCAGCGCGTTCTTCAGGCCGACGCGAGCCTCCTCGAGACGACCGAGGTCGGCTTGCTCCCAGGCGATGTCGCCGATGGTCTGACCCTCGGCGAGACGGTCGCCGACCTCTCGAAACGACGCGAGCGCCTCATCGAGAAGGCGGAGCGTCTCGGCTCCGTGATCGTCGCGAGGATGTCGGCGGGCGAGGTTGCGGAGCGCCATCGCCTCGGTCCGTCGGTCAGCGGTCTCTCGCGCGAGTCGGAGCGCCGACGCATGGAGCTCGCGCGCCCCTGCATCGTCGCCGCTCTCGGCGACTAGGAAGCCCAGGACGTCGAGAAGACGACCTTCGAGCCGGCGGTCTCCCAGCTCCCGGGCGATCGTCACGGCGGAGCGTTGAGTCGTGAGCGCTTCCTGGAGACGACCCTGATAGAGGCAGGCGAAGGCGAGGACGTTCAGGAGTCGCGCTCGGGAACGCGCACCGAGCGTGTCGACCGCGAGGACCCGTCGACCGAGCTCGGCGGCCATGGCCATCGGGGCATGAAGGACCAGGGCGTGCCACGCACCGAGGAAGGCGCCGGCTGCCGTCTCACCATCGCGTCGTTCGAGAGCGCGCCGGCAGGCGGCGAGCAGGTTGTCACCTTCGCGGGCCAGCGCGAGACGACGGTGATCGCCGCCATGAGAGGTGAGCGTCGCGAGCGCGTCTTCGGTGCCGAAGCGCGCGTAGCGCTCACCGTGTCGGAGGAACGCGGCCCGTTCGGTCTCGGGTCCGCCGTTGCCGTCGGGGAGCGCCTCGGGCGTGCGCAACTTCTCCGCTGCGTACTCCTGGATGCTGACGTGCATCTTGAAGCAAGGCTCATCGCGAAGGGAGCCGTCGATGGAGGGAGGGGTCCAGGTTCGGAGCAGGCTCTTCTCGACCAGCGCTTGCACGACGTCCAGCGGCCAGGGTGCTTCGGCCCACGCGGTGAGATCGAGGACGGCCTCGGCAGACTCCAGCGTGAAGTCACCCTCGAACACCGAGGCCTGGGCCAGGGCGGACTTCTCCCAGGGTTCGAGGAGGTCCCAGGACCAGTCGATGGTCGCCCTCAGCGTCGCCTGACGACGGCTCGTGCTGCCGCCTCCCGACAGCAGTCGGAAGCGGTCCTTCATGCGCTCGATGAGCTGGGCAGGCGAGAGCACGCGTGAGCGAGCAGCGGCCAGCTCGATGGCCAGGGGCATCCCATCCAGCAAGCCGACCAGCTTCTCCACGAGCGCTCGGTTGTCGTCATCGACGACGAAGTCGGGTTGCTTCGCTCGGGCTCGCAGCTCGAAGAGCTCCACGCCGGCGCCTTCCGATGGCAGGGGATCGAGAGCGAGGATCTCCTCGCCGGGCAGGTCGAGGCGGGTGCGGCTCGTGACGATGAACGTGGCGTCCTGGGCGTGACGCAACCAACGTCCGACGGTGGCCTCAGCATGTTGGGCGACCTGCTCGAAGTTGTCGAGCACGAGGAGACAGCCACCCATCGCTGCGATCGCGTTGGTGAGTTGCTCGATCGGATCGCCTGGTCCGAGCGGCACGTCGAGGGTGGAGGCGAGGACGTGGGCGATGCCGTCGACGTCCCGAGCCTCGGAGAGATCGAAGAACCAAGTGCTCTCGGAGGCGTCGTCGGCCCGAGCGAGCACGTGATGGAGGACCAGGCGGGTCTTGCCACAACCGCCGGCTCCCAGCACCGAGATCAGCGCATGTCCGGCATCGATCGAACGAGACAGCGCGCTCATCTCCTGCTCGCGACCGACGAAGGAGTCGTTCTCGGAGGGCAACGAGCGGGCGGCTCGATCTCGGCCTTCCCCGTCGTCATCACGTCCTCGAAGACGTCGCAACGCCGTGACGACCTCGCCGGCCCGACGAGGTCGATCGTCGACGTTCTTCTCGAGACAAGAGGTGACGAGCTCACGAAGCCCAGCGGGTGTCGAGCCAGGAAGGGACGACCAGTCGGGCTCGTCTTGAACGGGGGCGAGGATGAGCTCCTGCGTGTCCTTGCCCTGGAAGGCCGGGAGGCCCGTCAGGCATTCGTACAAGACGAGGCCGAAGGAGAACAGGTCGGCGCGCCCGTCGAGCGGCTCGCACCGGACTTGCTCGGGGCTCATGTACCCCGGCGTGCCGGCAAGCAGCCGTTCCTCCCGGTCATCGGAAGTGGCGGACCAGGATCGAGCGAGGCCGAAGTCGAGCACCTTGACGTCGCCGGTGGGTAGCACCTGCACGTTGGCCGGCTTGAGGTCGCGATGGACGATCCCGCGTTCGTGAGCTGCGGCCAGGCCGGAGGCGACCTGGATGCCGAGCTCGAGAGCTTCGCCCACTGGTAGCGGCCCGCGGGCGAGACGGATCGCCAGGTTCTCGCCCTCCAGGAGCTCCATGACCAGCACCGGCCGATCCTCGTGGAGAGGGAGGTCGTGCACGATGGCGAGATGCGGATGGTTGAGGCTCGCGAGCAGTCGCGCTTCGGCCAGGAAGCGCTCGAGATGCTGAGGCTCGCGGAGCAGGCTCTCGCGCAGCGTCTTGAGGGCGACCGGGCGGTCGAGTCGATCGTCCACGCCACGCCAGACGACACCCATGCCGCCCCGCCCGAGCTCTCCGAGGATGCGGTAGCGACCGATGCGCTCGGGCGGCGACGTGTCGCCGTCGGCCACTGAGCCCGAGGACGTTCGCCACTGGATGACCGTGGGGGCGTCGTCGGCCATCGAGGCCGAGGACGTCGGTTCGATGCCTTGGCGTGGCGTCTCTGAACCCTGGTCCTCGTCCTCGCGAGGGTCGCGCTCATCCGGCATGGACGACAGCCTATCGCGCCTCACCGACGATGGCCGGCAGCAGCCGGGCGATGTTGCGCGCGTCGTCGATCCCGCGGTGATGAGTCCCTTCCAGGGGGAGGTCCATCATGCGGAGCGCCTTGCCCATGCCGACGCCGCGGCGGAGCCCTCGACGCTCGGCGAAGAGCGCCTTGAGGTTGACGTGCTCCTCGGGCAGCGGTGACGCGACCGAGTGAAAGGCGCAGTCCTGCGCGAGCTGCTTCCGGTCGTAGTCGCCCCAGGACGAGAAGACCGCGCGGCCCGGTCGTTCCTCGACCCAGGCTCGCAGGCTCTCGGCGACTGCGGGGAAGCTCGGAGCTGCGTCGACCTGTTCTTGCGTGATGGTCGTGAGCCCGTGGCAGAACTCGGTCAGTCGCGGATGCCGCACCGGCCGGATGAAGGCGGCGAAGTCGTCGATGGGCTCGAGCGTCGTGCCGTCGACTCGCACGGCTCCGATCTCGATGATCTCCATCTCGTGACGCGGCACGGTGCCGCGGTCGTCACAGGTCGCCTCGAAGTCGACGACGAGATAGTGGTCAGGTGGTGTCGTTCTCATGATGATCCCTCCCAGGATTGAAAGAACTGAAGTGATGAATTGAAAGTGCGAGCCCGGCGGCCACGACGCTCTTGAGCACGCCTCCCGGCAAGAAGGGGAGACAGCCGTGACGGAGCGCGTCGCTCCAGCTCATCTCGGTGGCGATCTTCAGCCAGGGGACCCCCAGCCCGAAGATCACGACGTGGGCGAGGAGGCCGGCGGCGGTGAGCCCGGACAGGCGTCGTCCGAGACTCGACGACGAGGTGATCCGCTCGGCCACTCCTCCCGCGGCCGCGGCTGCCGGCACGAAGCCGAACAGGTAGCCGCCGGTCGCTCCCAACAGGGAGTCGAGCCCGGAGGCTCCATCAGCGTAGACCGGCAGGCCCAGGGCGCCCAGCGCCACGTAGATCATCATCGAGATCGCGCCCCAGCGCCAGCCCAGCACGAGGCCGGCCAGCACGACGACGAGGCTCTGAAGGCTCACGGGCACCGGTGAGCCGGGCACGGGCAGCTCCACCCGGGCGACGAGGGCCGTGAGCACGGCGAGAACGAGGGCGGCGACCAGGGGTCGCAAGAGCTTGCGTGAGGTCTCGGTCATCGGGCGGCTCGGGAGATGCGAAGCCGCACCTTGGCGGCTTCCTCGCCCCGGCAGTCTCGCGTACTCTCACGGTCATGACGACCCCTCGTGCAGCCCACGCCGTTTCCGTTCTCCTCGTCACGCTCATGGCCATCGGCTGGGCGTCTCCCAGCCAGGCCCAACTCGAGGACGACGACGCCGGCTTCGGCCCGCTGCCCGACTACGTCGGCGTGCGCGTGATCCGGGATCGCCGCTCCTACCGACCCGGGCAGACCGCGAAGCTCACGCTCGAGCTCGACCTGCATCCCGACGTCCACGTGAACCTCGACCCGCGGGTGCCCGAGGCCGGGATGGACGACGGCAAGCCCTTCTCCAAGGCGCCCAAGATCGAGTGGACGGCGGTCCCCACTGGCGTCGAGGTCTCGCCAACGCGCTGGCCCAAGCCCTTGCGACGAAACTACTCGTTCTCGATGGGACGACGGCTGCCGGTGTACGAGGGGCTCACGCGGGTCCGCGTCGACGTCCGCATCCCGAAGGAGCAACCGGCCGGCCTGCTCGTCCTGCGCGGCGTGTTGCACGCCCAGGGGTCCACCGAGCTCGGCTGCCTGCCGCCGCAGGAGGACGACCTCGTCGTCGAGCTGCCGGTACGGTCGCGCCGACGGGCTCGATGAGCGGCGGCCCCGTCGGCCTGTTCCGCGCGGCGTGGGCCCTGGCCGGCCTGCGTCTCCGCCTATCTCGGGCGGCCGTGCGGCAGAGCATGGTCGACGGCGGCATGCGGAAGCTCGCGGCGATCATGGGGGTCGTGCTTCCGGTCCTCATGGCCATCGTCATCGGCGGCGGCTCGCTGCTCATCGGCGTCTTCCTCGCCGTGCAGGTGCCGGATCTCCTGGCGGGCGAAGAGCGTCGACCGCTGTTCATGATCGGGCTGCGGCTGCTGCTCGCAGTCGCCTGGCTCGTGCTCATGTTGCTCGCGCTCATCGCGCCAGCGGCTGCTGCGGCCGGCAGCCTCAGCGACCGCACCCGCTTGCTCCTGCTTCCGCTCGAGCGCAAGCACGTCCACTTCGTGGAAGTCGTGTCGCTCGCCGGCGACCCCAGCCTCCTCGCGGCCGTGCCCGTCCTGGGCGGCCTCTGCATCGGCCTTCACCGAGCCGGGCTGACGACGGCTGCCCTCCTGACCGCCGTCGGCTCCGTGTTGCTCTACCTGTCCCTGGTCACCTGCATGGCCGCGGCGACCAACCTCGCCCAGCTCTTCCTGCGTGATCGACGTCGGGCGGAGACGGCGGCCCTGGCGGTGGCGGTGCTGTCGTTCATCGGCTTCGCGCCACTTCTCATTCCGGAGGACGACTTCGAGTCCGGCGTGAAGGGACTCTTCGGCGTGTCCGTGGAAGCACCGGCCGAGGAAGCTCCGGTGACCACGGCCGAGGAGGCGAGCGAGGGTGACGTCCTGGAGCTCGGCCCCGGCGACGAGCCCATCGACGAAGAGGCGGTGGCCGCCGCGGCCGAGGCGCGTGAAGCGGAACGACAAGAACGTCGTCGCCAGGTCTTCGAACGCTTCGAGCGCTTCCCTCCCTGGCTGCAGCTCTTCCCGACCGAGGCGCTGGCGCGGACGGTGTCGGTGAGCACGCGCGATGGGGGACCGATCCGCGTCGTCCCCTCGTTGCTGGCGATGCTCGGTACGATCCTCTTGGCGACCAGCGTGTCGTGGAGATGCTGGCGCAGCCTCGTCGAGACGACGGCCGGTGGGCCCGCGCGTCGTGAGGTCGATTGGGAGAGCTGGCGACCCGGTCGGCTCCCGCTGGTCTCGCCGCCCGTGTCGGCGGTCGCGCTCACGACCATGCAGTTCGTGCGTCGCACGGTGCGCGGGAAGATCGGCCTCTTCATCACGCCGCTCTCGGTGCTGGGGATCAGCGTGTTCTTCCGAATGCGCTTCCGCAACGAGGTCAGCGGGGGCGTCTCGATGCTCGCGGAGCGACTCGGCGGCATGGAGATCATGATGGCGCTCGGTGCCTTCGGGCTCGGGATCCTCGGCTTGGCTGCAGTGAGCTTCAATCAGTTCGGCATCTTGAAGGCCGGGCTGTCCCGTCACTTCGTCTCACCGGTCAGCGACCATCAGCTCGTGCTCGGGCAGGCGGTGGGGACCGGCCTGCTCGCCGGCATCGCCGGCGTGAGCTCGGCGCTCGCGGCGGTCTTGGTCAACGGGCTGCCGTCGGTGACCGAGCTGTTGATCCTCCTGTCGACGCTGCTCTCCATGCTCTTGCTCGCCGCGCCGGTGACCACGCTCGTGTCGCTGTGGTTCCCCAAGGCCTCCGACCTCAAGGTGCTGGGTGCTGCCGGCAACCCCAGTCAGCTCGGGGGCACGATCGGCATGGTAGCGAAGGGCGTCATCATGGCGGTGGCCAGCCTCACGGCGTCGGTCGCGCTCGTGCTGCCGTCGTGGATGGGCCTGGCCATCGTCGCGGTCTGGGTGCTGGCTTGTGGCGTGGCCGCGCACTTCGCGCTCCAGGCTTGCGCGGGCGTGCTCCGTCGACGACGCGACCAGCTCTGGCGGGTCAGCGCCGGCCACTGAGCCTCCGCCATCGACCGGTTCGACCTGACCCGGTGAAAACGATCCGGACCGGGTGATGGCGTTCCGGTTTGGCCGTGTCGGACGCTGATCGGCCCCCTGAGACGCTGATCTGAGCGGTTTCCGAGGGTTGGCACGACGGTTGCTCTACATCAGGGTGCCCGGCTCCTCCACTGTCGGGCACTGGCTAGCGCCGCCCTCGTCACAACCGTTCTTCCCCCCCACCGGACACGTGATTAGGGCGGCGCTTGCCGCCTTCTGGGGCCTTCTCTCCGCCTTTCCTCACGGCCCCGCACTCGCGAGCTGCGAGCGTCACCCCTCTCAGGCTGAGACACGACTCGAGTCTTCCTGAGAGACGAGCTACGTCTTGGGGTCGTTCTCGGTGAGCTTCGCGTACTCCCGGTAGTGCCTCAGCGCCTCGGCTGCCTCGCCGAGCTGCTCGCAGAGACTCGCCAGGTTGAAGTGCGCGTCCGCGAAGCGTTCGTCGAGCGCGATGGCGCGACGATAGTGGGTCAGGGCGCGCAGCTCCTGCCGCGAGTCTTCCAGGGCCACGGCCAGGTTGAAGTGGAGGAGGGCGTCGTCCTCGTCGAGCTGCAATGCCGCCTCGTAGATGGGCACGGCGTCGTGAGGTCGTCCACGCTCGTGAAGGAGACGACCGAGGTTCACGCGAGCATCGATCATGTCCGGGTCGAGCTCGACGGCCTGGCGGTAGGCGGACTCGGCGGCGGCGAGGTCGCTGTCCTCGAGATCGAGACCACGGTTGAAGGCGACGACGGCGCCATCGCCCTCGTCTTGCGTGCGCGCGAGACGAACCTGCCGCACCGCCTGCTCGACCTCTTCGACTCCGTCATCGTCGAAGTCGAGGAGGACCTGGCCGGTCTCCGCGACCCATGACTGACCTTCTTCTTGCACCGCGACGCGCTTGCCGTCGGCGGCGAGACGGAGGGAGGAGAGGGGCTGATCTTCGTCGAGTCGTTCCTGCAAGGCGGCGAGCGCCTTGCGGATGCGGGCGGCCGGGACGTCTTGTTCCAGCAGCTCGCGGGCGGCACGCAGCACCACGAGATCCTGGAACTCGAAGGCGTGCCCCCGGCCCCGTCGCTGCGGCTGACAGAGTCCGAGCCGGACGAGACGTCGAAGCTCGCCGGTGTCCGTGCCGAGGATGCGGGCCGCTTCACCGATGGAGAGCAGGCCGCCCGAGACCGAGTCCGCCAACGTCGTTCGCCAGGTCGAAGAGGATCAGTTCGAGGCCGACTTGCGTCGGCTGGACTTCTTCGCGGTCTTCGCCCGCGGCGGCTTCCGAGCACGACGGCCCGTGCTCGTGGCAGTGCCGGTGGTCTGCGAGCTCAGGCTTCGCTTGAGCGCGGCGACCAGGTCGATGACCTGCTCGTGCGTCTCGACCTCGGGCATGGCGACGACCTCTTCACCCGCGACCTTCTTGTCGACGGCGGCCAGCACGGCCTTGCGATACTCGTCCTCGTAGCGATCGGGGACGAACTCGGGCGTGGCGAGCTGCTCGATGAGCTGCTTGGCGAGGGTGAGCTCCGCGTCCTGGAACTCGGGGGCTTCACCGAGGTCGATGTCGTCGAAGTTGCGGACCTCGTCGGCGTGGTAGAGCGAATGCATCATGAGACCGTGGTCGACGGGTCTCAGGATGACGACCTGCTGCTTGCCCCGGGCTGAGTAGCGGCCGAGGGCCACGCGGCCCGACTCCTCCATGGCCTGGCGGAGCAGGCGGTACGACTTCGAACCGCCCTTGTCGGGGCCGAGGAGGTTGGTCTTCTCGAAGAAGACCGGATCGACCGACTTGATCGGGATGAACTCGTCGATCGCGATCGTCTTGTCGGAGTGACGCTCCAGGGCCTTCAGCTCCTCGTCGGTGAAGACGACGTACTGACCGCGGGCGTGCTCGTAGCCCTTGACCGTGTCGCTCCGAGGAACTTCGTCGCCGCAACTCGTGCAGGAGTAGTGCTGCTTCAGCCGCGCCTTGTCGGGCGCGTGCAGCATCGAGAAGCGGACCGCCTGAGACTTCGTGGCGGTGTAGACCTTGATCGGAATCGCGACCAGGCCGAAGGTGATGGTCGCGCTGGAGGTGGCTCGCGCTGCCATGGCAAGACCCTTGGTGCCCCCGGGCCCGTCCCTGCAATCAGGATAGCAAGTGGGCAAGCTGGAAGACTACAGGCGGAAGAGGGACTTCGTCGGGAGCCCGGAGCCCCTGGGGGAGGATTCGGCACCTGTCGCCCTTTCCAAGAATGCCTGGCGGAGTTTCGTGGTCCAGCAGCACGACGCCCGCAACATGCACTGGGACCTCCGTCTCGAAGTTGACGGAGTCTTGGCGAGCTGGGCGATTCCGAAGGGCCCGACCCTCGATCCGAGCGACAAGCGCCTGGCGGTGAGGACGGAAGATCACCCCATGGAGTACATGACTTTCGAGGGTGTCATCCCCGAAGGTGAGTACGGCGCCGGGGCCATGATCGTGTGGGATTCGGGGTCCTACCGCATCGTTGACGGTCTTTCGCCTGCCGAGGGCATGGAGACCGGCAAGCTCGACCTGCTCATGCGTGGGGTCAAGCTATCGGGGCGCTTTGCCCTGGTTCGGACGAAGCAGGCGGGCGAGAAGCACTGGCTCTTCATCCGCAAGGGTCAGCCTCCCGAGCCGGGTCCCGAGCTCATCGAAACGCACCGCGAGTCGGTACTGTCGGGCCTGACCGTTGCGGAGCTCGCGGAGGCCGGCGACGTGCTCTCGGCGCGGGAGCCGGAGCTGCTCGCGTCGGTCGAAAAAATCGGGGCGAAGCGTCGCGTGCTACCCGCGAAACTGTCGCCCATGCTCGCCGAGCCGGCGGAGGAGCCGTTCTCGTCGCCCGGCTGGATCTTCGAGGTCAAGCACGACGGCGTGCGGGTCATCGCCCGCAAGACGACCGGCGGCGTGACGCTCACCGCGCGCTCGGGTCGCGATGCCACGGCGACCTACCCGGAGATCGCGGAGGCCGTCGGTCGGCTGGCGGTGAGTGAGGTCACGCTCGACGGTGAGGTCGTGGCGTTGGACGAGAGCGGTGGTGAGTCCTTCCCGCTCTTGCAGCATCGCCTGCACGAGCAGGACCCGGCCGCGGTGGCGCGCTGTCGGGTCGAGATCCCGGTGCGCTACCGGGTCTTCGACCTCCTGAGTCTCGGCGGGTTCGACCTGCGCGATCGACTGCTGCGCGATCGCAAGTCGTCGTTGACCGAGCTCGTCCCGAGCGTGGGTCTCATCGAGCTCTCCGATCACGTCGAGGAGCAGGGCGAGGTGCTCTTCGAGCTCGCGCGTGAGCACGGCCGTGAGGGCATCGTCGCCAAGAAGCTCGACTCGCGCTACGAGGCGGCGCGACGGGCCAAGAGCTGGCTCAAGATCAAGGTGCGAGAAGAGGCACCGATGGTCGTCGTCGGTTGGGAAGAGGGGAAAGGACATCGCGCCGAGCTGGGGTCGTTGCTGCTGGCCTGGTGGCACGACGGCAAGCTCATGGGCTCGGGCAAGGCGGGCTCGGGTCTTCGCGACGACGACATCGCTCATCTCACGCAGGCGCTGCCGCCCCTGGAGGTCGATCGACCACCGCACGAGGGCGAGCCGATCCCGCGTCACGACCGGCACTTCGTCGAGCCGCTGCTCTGCGTGCAGGTGGCCTACGCCGAGATCCTCGAGAGCGGGCAGGTGCGCTTCCCCGTGTTCCTGAGGATGCGTGACGACCTCCAGCCGTCCGACTGTGTCATGCCGGCGCCTCCCGAGCCGGTGCGCGAGGTGGCGGCCAAGGTCGTGCAGGCCCCGGAGCTCGTCCTCACCCGTCGCGAGAAGGTGTTCTTCCCCGACGACGGTCTCACCAAGGGCGACCTGCTCGACTACTACCGGGATGCCTGGCCGTTCCTCTCGCCCTACCTGGCGGATCGACCGGTGGTGCTCGTGCGCTACCCCGACGGGATCAACGGCAAGAGCTTCTTCCAGAAGCACGCGCCGGACTTCGTGCCCGACTGGGTCAGGACGCGGAAGCTCGAGGGCGAGGACACGGAGGGTTTCCTCTGCGACGACTTGCGGAGCCTTCTCTACCTCGTGAACCTCGGGGCCATCCCGCTGCACGTCCCGGCGTCGCGTCTCTCGGCGCCGGACCGCCCGGACTGGCTGAGCCTCGACCTCGATCCGAAGGATGCGCCGTGGAAGAGCGTCATCGCGGTGGCGCGTCGTCTCCACGAGCTGCTCGACGACTGCGGCGCGCCTCACGTCGTCAAGACCTCGGGTCAGTCGGGCCTGCACGTGCTCGTGCCTCTCGACGGCTCGCTCGATCACGCGGGAGCCCGCTCGGTGGCCGAGGTCATCGCCAAGGCGGTGGTCAGCGAGCTCCCGGACATCGCCACGGTGGTTCGTCCCATCGCGGCACGGGGTGACAAGGTCTACCTGGACTACATGCAAAACGGCGGCGGCAAGCTCGTCGTCGCGCCCCTGTCGGTGCGGCCCCGTCCCGGTGCGCCGGTGTCGACGCCCTTGACCTGGGGCCGGGTGACGAACCGGCTGGACCCGTCGAAGCTGGGGATCACGAAGGTCCTGACACGGCTGAAGAAGGAGGGCGACCCGTTCCGGGAGGTCCTCGAGGGCCCAAAGGCCGACGTGGGGGCGTTGTTGGATGGGCTGACACGCAGGATGGGGGGCTGAGCGGAGCCCGGCTTGCCGTGATCTCCCGAGCGTGGGAGCATTTCGTGTTCTCGACTCGGTCTTGGAGGGAGGTCGGACATGTCGGAGGGAGAGACCGTGGCGCTGTCCTGCCGCCACTGCGCGAAGCCGCTTCACCTCGAGGCCACGCGTTGCCCGCACTGTCAGCGGTCGCTGCTGTTGGAGGAGGGGAATCCCTGGGGCTTCATCGTCGGCCTCTTCATGGTCTGCCTCGTCATGACTGCGTTCTTGACGGCATTCGCCCTGAGCGCCTCGCAGCCAGCGCGCGCGTCACTTGCGACTGGGGTGGTGAATCCGTCGGGCGTCACCCTCCTCGAGCAACGGGTCGGCACCACGGATCACTGGTACTTCGGTCGTTCGTACGGATCGCACCTGGTGGGCTTCGGACGATGGTGCAACGACGGTGAGGTCACGGCGCGAGGCCTGGTCAAGCTCACGTGCACTACCGACGACCACCAGGCGTTCGAGCTTGCCCAAGGTTGGCTCGGGAGCTTGGAACCGGGTGAGGAGGACGTCTTTCGCCTGAGCTTCTTGGTCGAGGAGCGCTCTGAAGCATGTGATGTCCTGCGGCTCGAGCTCGTCGAGGGGCGGGTTCGATGAAGACATGCCCCCACTGCCGTGAAGAGATCGATCAGCACGCACGGACTTGTCCGCGGTGCTTGGGGTTACTCCCACGGGGCCGCTGGCAGACGATGATCCTGGTCCCCGTGGCCCTGTCACTCTTGGTGGGTGGCTGCGTCTTGCAGGACGCAACGTACTCGGGCTGGTGGCATCTCCACTCGGTCACCCTGGAGGAGCTGCGACTCGTCGAAGAGGAGCGGGGTGGGCGAACCCATCTCGTCGTTCTCGGCTACCTACGGGCGACCGGAGACGTGTCCATTCGAGATGCGTTCCTCGACCTGCGTGTCGTCGATGCGGAGGGTCGCTTCATCGACAGCCTGGGCGGTGAGGTGCAAACGACGATCCCGGCCGGCGAGCGGATCTCGTTCCGCTTGGAAGGTCCTGCCATGCGAGCGATCGACGGACCACTCCGGCTGGAGGGACGCGTGCATCACGCCCATCGTCATCCGGGCGGTGTCTGATCGTGGCACCGAATGAGCGAGGGGCCACGCCCGAGGCGACCAAGAGCTGCTTGGTCTGCGGTCGGGAGCTGAGGCCACGAGCCTGTCTGTGCCCTCACTGTGGCTGGGTCGAGTCCACTCAACATCGCTGGTACTCCCCGCACGGTCCTTGGATTCCACTCCTGGCGGTCGTCCTCGGCGTGGCCTCCGGCTGGCAGATCGCTTCGTTCTTCAGGGCCAATCCCTCTGGTGACGACATCCGGGTGCGCTCGAGTCAGGTGGTCACCGCTGCTGACGACGAAGGGCGCATCTACCACCACGTCGTCGGGCTCATCGAGAGTCGGCACTGGCGGTCGGTGAGCGCGGTCTCGTTGGAGCTCCGTCTCTACGACGAGGAGAACCGCCTCGTGGACGTGTCGCAGACGGCTCTCGACGTTCCTCTCCGCTGGCGGGTCGAGACGAGCTTCCGAACGAGAATGCCTGCCATGCAGGAGTTGCGGCCACACGTACGCCACGAGCTGTTTCCCTACGACGAGAGACGGCCATGAGCTCGGGGGAGTGGGCTTGCTTTGATTGCCGCGAGAGTCGGCCTCGCCCCTGGTCGAAGTGCCCGAACTGCGGGCGGGATCCAAAGGCTGGTTGGGGCCTGACGATGATGCTCATCGCGGGGCCGCTTCTGCCGGTCCTCTTGATTCTTCTGTTCCCGTACCGCTTCGACCATTCGGCCCCGGGTCCGGAGGGCTTTCACGTGGTCGAGAGTCGCGTCGGCCTCGAGTCCATCGAGGGCGCGTCCCACCTGGTTGCCGAGGGGTTCATTCAGAACGACGGTGACGACTACCTCCGACACTTCGAGGTCAACGTCTCCCTTCTCGATGAGAATGGTGTCTTGGTCGACTCGCTGGTCGGACGATTGGTGGAACCGCTGGGTCCCGGTGAGCGCTTGCCCTATCGCTTCACGCGACGCTTCCACCGTCCGCTTCAGGACTGGACGACGAGCCGCGCGCTCGTCACGGAGGGGGGACATTGATGAGGGAACGCATGAGTCGCCGCCGGCTTCTTGCCTTTCCAGCCTGCTTGGCTGACGTGCTTGCGCATGCGAGCATCGTCTGCGTTGTCGTGTTGGAGGGTGCGTCGAGTGTCTGAGGGAGAGTCGAGGGGGACGAGCTGTCGAGAGTGCGCGGAGCCGATCCACGCCGAGGCCACGCGCTGTCCGCACTGTGCGCAGGACCAGAGTCCCTGGGGCGCGGTGCGTCGGGCCTGTCGGAAGGCCTTCTGGATCGGGCTCCTGATTGGAGGATTCCAAGGTTCGTTGGCCATCACGTTTTCCGAGCCGGCCGGGCGCTGGCTCCACGATGAGCTCGCCAGGAAGCCCCGTGGCTTCGCGCCCGAGGTGGTGAACCCGGTGGGGATGAGCCTCCTGGAGCACCGAGTCGGCGAAGCCCGCTCGGTCCTGTGGCGGCCGAGGCTCGTGGGGATCGGACGCTTCCAGAATGGCTCGACCATGGAGGCGTGGGCGGAGGCACGGCTCATCTGTGAGGAGCCGGAAGGGGTCTCCCGAGAGCGAATGCGAGCCTGGCTCGGTCGGCTCGGGCCGGGCGAGACAGGGACGTTCCGCACGTTCCTCGACCGTGATGACTCGGATGCCGCCTGTGAGTCCCCGCGGCTCGAGCTGACGGCAGGGAGCGGGTCATGAGACGTTCCTGTCCTCATTGCTGCGAGTCGATCGACGCCCTCGCTCGCACCTGTCCGCGGTGCCAGGGCACCGTTCCCGGGACCTGGACGCGCACGCGTTCGGTTCTGCACGTCGTCGCGAACCTCGCGGCAGTCGTCTTCTTCCTCCACGTGCTGACGCGCGGTCACCAGTTCTCCTGGAACGATCCGGATGTCGAGCTGGACGACCTGCAACTCGTCGTGGAGACCCGCGAAGGTCGTCCCTACTTCGTGGTTCTCGGACATCTCGACAACCGCGGTGGCTCCGCGGTCGCCTGGCCCATGGTGGATCTTCAGCTCCTCGATGCCGACGGTCGCTTCGTGGACAGCCTCAGCGGGGAGATTTACGTCACGGTGCCCGGCCGCCAGCGAGTCTCCTTCCGCGTGGAGGGACCTGCCACCACGACGGAACGGTCTCCCCTGAGCGTCGAGGGACGCGTGCTGCGCGCAAGGGTTCCCTTCTGATGAGAACTCTTCGCCGCGCCGTCATCACCTTCACGATCGTCTTCGGGGTCGGGCTCGCCCTGCTCGTCTGGTTCGGGCTGCCCGAGAGTCTCCGAGGGTCCGATCGAGACCTGTCCAAGCTGCGCGTCGGCGAGTCGATGCTCTCGACGAACACCGATGAGGTCCGAGTCACTGGGACGATCGTCAACGACGACACGCGGCGGTGGAGTCACTGCGGGATCGAGGTCCAGGTCGAGGACCGGGAAGGACGGCTGCTTCAGGTCTTCCGCGGTAGTCATCGAGGTCTCGCGCCGGGGGAGACGGCCGAGTTCGTCGTGACGACGGACCGCAAGTGGCCCGAGGAGGATCATGGCCGGCACGCGGTCGTGATCGTCACCGGATGGTGAGCGACGTGAGCTCCGAGACGGCCATGCCCGAGCAGATGCCTTGCATCCAATGTGGCGAGAGCGTCCGGTTCAAGGCCGTTCGCTGTCATCACTGCGGTGCGAGCTGGCGGTTTCCGAGATTTCGACTCTTCGTGTTGCCCGTGCTGCTCGTCCTGGTCGTGGGCTTCTTCGCCGGCAGGCTGCTGGCCCAATGGCTCGGTCACGACCTGCCCACGGACGAGCTCGTGATCGTCACCAGCTCGGTGGTGACGCAAGAGGACGAGAAGGGGACCCGCCTCCACCACGTGGCCGGCCTGGTCGAGAACCGCACGAGGCGTCATCTTCGGAGGCTCGAGCTGGAGCTCCGGCTCTTCGGTGCCGACGGCCGCCTCCTGGACGTCTCGCGGAAGGAGCTGTCCGTGTGCGTGCCGCCGCGAGACTCGGCTGGCATCCGGGACCTCATGCCCGCGTTCGTCGAGTCTCCACCTCACGTCCGCCACGAGCTGGTCGTTCTCGCCGGGGGGGCCGACGATGACTGGTGAGCGTCGTTGCCGTGAGTGTCGGGAGACACGACCGGGAGGTTGGGGGTCGTGCCCGAGCTGCGGTCATCGCGGTCTTGTCGGGAGCTCGGCTTGGAGCCTGCTGATCGCAACGGCTCTCTTGCTGTTGCTCAATCGGGGAGCGCTCTTGTTCCGCGCGGTGGTGACGGGGCCCGAGGACGTGCGGGTCGTCGATGCCTCCGTCGAGCTGAGTCGACGTGACGATGGGATCCGGGTCGTGGCGCTGGGCTGGATCGCGAATGGAAGTGACCGGGCGCTCGAAGACCTCGAAGTCGTCGTCTCGCTCTTCGACGACCAGGGGAGGCTCGTGGACTCGCTCCATCACCGTGGTCTCGAGTCGGTGGCGCCTGGGGAACGAACGCCGTTTCGGATCGTGGAGCCGCGCCCGGAGGCGACTCGAAGCTGGACGCGTCACGAGGCCGTGGTCGTGAGGGGTCGGAAGGCCGGGGGCGGTTCCGCGCAACCCATCACCGAGCGGGAAGAGATGCGGATCCGGGAGGAAGAGGGGGCTCCAGTCGAGGTCGTGGCGGTGGGCCTCGTGCGCAACGAAGGCCAGTCGGATCAGATTCGGCACCTTCGCATCGGCTTCTTCGATGCCGAGGGCCAGCTCCTCGACGTGGTGTCGGAGAGTGACGGACCACCCATCGGCCCTGGCAAGTCGCGGGGCTATCAGGCGAGCGCCGAGCTCTTGTGGCCTTCGGAGCGCTACGCCCGCGCCACGGTGGTTGGCTGGAACGCGAGCGGATGGTGAGTGGCCTGTTGCTCATCATTCGTGGTCGGAGGGCCGGAGAATGACCGAGGGAGAGCAGGCGGCCGCGCGCTGCCGTCACTGCGAAGAGCCGATCCACGCCGAGGCCACGCGTTGCCCGCACTGCCGCAACGCGCAGGACGCCCGGCACCGCTGGCTCTGGCTGGTACCGTTGTCGATCTTGCTCGGTGTCGGGTTCATGGGCGGTTTCTTCGGCACGATCGTTTTTCGCGAGGGTGAGAGGCTCCTCTATCCGCGCAGCTCGGAGCCTCCCGAGAACGTCAACCCTCCTGGCGTCGCGCTCCTCGAGCAGAACGTCGGAGCCGTCGACAACCCCGACTTCGGACCGGCCTTCATCGGCTTCGGGCGCTGGCGCAACGACAGCGAGAGCGAAGCCTGGGGTGCGGTCAGGGCGACCTGCGAGGTCGAGGGTCAGGAGCCGGCCGTGGTCTCCCGCGCCTGGCTCGGGGTCTTGCCCGAGGGTGGCGAAGACGTCTTTCGCGTCGAGCTCGAGGGGCGGGACTGGGAGTGCGACTCCATGAAGCTCGAGTTGATGGGGAAGGTCCGGCGATGACGACCTGTCCTCACTGTCGTGAGCCGGTTCACGAGAAGGCCGGCACCTGCGCACGGTGCTTCGGCAATCTTCCTCGGGCCATCGATCGCCTGCAGTGGGTCCTCGTCGCGCTCTTCGTGATCGGGCTGTACTTCAATCTCTCGATGACCAACGCCGAGACCCCGCCAGACTCACTGCACCTGGAAGAGCTCCGACTCGTCGAGACGACTCGGCAAGGGCATCCCCACTTCATCGTCCTCGGCTACCTCCGCAACGACGACGACGTGGGCGTGCACGACGTCCAGCTCGACCTCCGCATCGTCGACGCCGAGGGTCGCTTCGTCGACAGCTTTGGCTGCACCACCAGGTTGTTCGCGGCGGTGCCGAGAGGAACGCGCGTGTCCTTCCGGATCGAGGGTCCGGCCGTCACTCAGGAGACCGGTCCACTGAGCGTTCAGGGCCACGTCCTGCGAGCGAGGGAGATGTCATGACCGAGGAGCATCGAGAGGGGCTGCCTGAGAGTCCTGGGAGAGTGTCGAATCCCTGGATGAAGGTGTCCTGGATCGTGGCGGGGCTCGTGCTCCTGATCGGCGTCTTTGCGTGCGGGTGGCTGTACGGAAGGCTCGATGAGTACCCAGCTCTCGTCGAGTCGGGATCGCGACCCGAGGTCGAGCATCTCCGGATCGTCGAGTCGAGCCTGCGCATCATCCCCGGCGCCGATAGCTGCGCCCAGGTCGTCGTCACTGGACGGATCCGCAACGACGGTGCGCAGTCCCTCTACCACTGCGGCCTCGAAGTGCGCATCGACGACGCCAATGGCGACCTTCTAGACGTCCTTCACGGCAGCGCACGTCGGGTTCACTCTCAGGGCGAGACCGAGTTCAGCATCAAGGCCGATGCACTCTGGGCCGAGCAGGCCTACGCGAGTCATGACGTCCGGATCGCGGGGGGACGATGAGCAGCTCGTCCGAGACGACGTGGAGCCAGCTACCGCTCTGGTGGCGGCTGGGCGTGACGCTGGGCTGCCTTCTCGTGCTCGCCGTCGGTGGGTACGCGGGCCACAGGATGTCCGAGCGATTCGGCAGCTACGTGTCGCCCAAGAACCTGACACTCAGCAACACCGCCGTGGTGACGCGGCTGACACGCGTGCCGGAGGGCGAGCGTCTCCTGCACCACGTGGTCGGTCTCATCGAGCAACGAGGCTGGCGGCGTGCCCAGTTCGTGAATCTCGAGCTTCGCCTCTACGACGAGACGGATCGACTGGTCGACGTGTCTCGACAGCAGCTCTGGTTGAATCACGCTGGGGCTGACCAGATCAGCTTCCGGGTCGTCATGCCGGCCTTTCGGGAGGCCCGGCACCACGTGCGGCACGAGCTGATCGCTCTCGGAGGACGTTGATGAGTGAGGTTGCCACGCATCCCTGCGGTCGGTGCTTGTCGCCACGGCCCGGTCGCTGGTCGAAGTGTCCTCACTGTGGTCACGAGTGGGCCAACACCTGGCTCATGTCGGTGCTCGGCGCGATGATGTTGGTTCCCACGGTGCTGTTTCCTCTCGTGTTCAAGGGCGGGGGGATTCTCATGTCTCCTCCCGAGGGTCTCCGGGTCGTCGAGAGTCGGGTCGAGCTGAGCACCTTTGGGGAGCATCCCCGAGTCGTGGTCACCGGTTGGGTCGAGAACACGACCGATCGAGCACTGACGTACATCGCTCTCAACGTTACGCTCCTCGACGCGGAGGGCAGGCTGGTCGATTCCCTGGGAGGCGTGCCGATCATGAGCAGCTTGAGTCCTGGTGAACGCACGCCGTTCCGCACGGTGCAGCGCTGTGAGAGCTCGCAGCCCTACTGGTCGATGGCTCTCTTTCAAGTCACGAAGTGTGGTCCCGACGAGTACGAACGACACGGTCCGGTCCATGAGCCGATCGCCGGCGAGCAACAGCTCCGCTTCCGAGAAGTCGATGGCGTGCCGGTGGAGGCGATCGTCGTGGGCACTGTCCTCGAGACGGAAGGGACGTCTGGCAACCTCAGCCTCCACGTCACCTTTCACGACGAGCAGGGCCAGTTGGTCGACCTGGCCCACGCCGACGATGGCTGGTACGAGCGTGCCACCGACATCGGCTACCGGGCTCGTGCCGAGTTGCTCTGGCCTCCCGAGCGCTATGCAGAAGCCCGCCTGATTGCCCAGCGCCTGCACTGAGCCGCCGGCTATCTCGACTCCGGCAGCGGCAACAGCGACTGCTGCTCAAACGACCGGCAGGCCGTGGCGAGATCCCGGAGCAGGGGCGAGCTTGGATTGGATCGGAATTCCTTCGCGAGCGAGTCGCCGCGGCTGAGGTAGATCTCTCCCAATCCCTCGCCGGGAAAGGCGTTGTCGAAATCGACGGCGCGTCCGTTGGTCCAGGACATCAGCTCCGTGTCGCTGGACTGCACGCCGAGCTGCATGCACCGGGCAGCGAGCTCGACTCGGTCCCGGAGCAACCTCCGCAGCGCGTCGCCGCTTCCCGGGTGGCCGGACTGACTGGCGAGATCCGTCAGCCAGGCGGACGGATCGGTGACGATGGCTCGGGCAGCGTCTTCGATGGGGCTGCAGTTCGCCTCCAGGGTGAACGGGTCGCAGCGGAACTCTTCGCTCCGGAGCTCGTGCCCGGACGACGCGGCCCAGCGGGCGAGCTGAGCCTCCCAGCGTGCGTCGGTGAGGAGACCTGGGAAGGCCTCGCGGAGAGCGCGCATCTGGCCGTGGAGACCGTTCCAGTGGGGTCCGCGCTCGCGTCGCCCAAGCTTCGAAGTGGCCGGGTCGCGCCAGAGGCAACCGCTCTGCTGGCGGAAGCAGAGGTACACCGACCAGGCGTGGCGGTCGAGCAAGCGCTCAGCCGGCGTGCGGGGCGTCCAGGTGCCCGTCGTGTCGGTCGGCGCGTCACCCACGAGCAGCATCGTCGCACGCTGCGGCGTGGTCGATGAGGACGTGGTCGAGTCGCTCGTGTCGTCGGTCTCGACGGGCTGGCTCGCTGGTGCTGCTGCCGTCTCGGCCTCCCGTGGCTCAGCGAGCCGGGCGTGCAACCACTCACTCCACGAGGCGGGTGGCTGAGGCCCGCCGTCGAAGCGCACCGCCGCGAGCACGGCGAGGCCGAAGACGACCCCGGCGAGCAGACCGAGCCGCGTCCGAACGAAGCTGAGGAAGAAGGCCAACGCCAGCCCGCCGCCCAGGACGATCAGGGAGGACAGGCTCGACGAGAGCTCCGCATCTCGCACGACCCGGAGAATCGTCCAGCCGAGGACCAGCGCGAGACCGAACGTGAACAGGTACGCCAGGGCCGATGGGCCTTCGCTCTTTGGCGCAGCGAGCTGCTCCTTCGAAGCCGACTCCTCCAACCACGTGACCAGCGCGACGATCGCGGGTCCTTCGAGCGTCTCCCCTTGCTTGACGCAGACCGCGTCGATGCGGGCGACCGCGTCCAGTTGCACGGGCTGGACCTGCCCGTCGGCCCACTCGATGACGCAGAGGTCCTTCCCCGTGTCGAGCAAGCTGCCGCGCGTCGCGAGGACGTGCAGCACGCGCGCGGGGTAGGGCCGATCGGCGGGGAGCTCGACGGGGGTGGCGGCCACGTCAGCCCAGCTCGGACGTCACGAGCGTGTAGCCGAGCTCCATGCTCTCGTGCTCCATCAACGAGCCGTGCTTCTCCTGCCAGGCACCCGACTCGAGGTCGGACCGCAGCTTCGCCACGCCCTCGTCGACGCCCTCGATGACGGCGAACGTCGACATTCCCGATCGCACGCGATCGTCGAGATAGGCCTCCGGTCGACGCCAGTGACAGCCGAGGAAGCCGTCGGTGCAGTCGGCCGGGACGGGGAGCGGCCGCATCGTCGCGCTCGGCAGCACGTCGCGATAGACGGACAGCGGCGGCATGATGCGACGGTCGACCGTGAGGATGTCCGGGAAGTACTCGTGGAGCCAGAAGCTCGCGTCCGGATCCCAGGTGAGCACGACCACGCGATTCCGGGCGACTCGAGCCATCTCGCGGAGGCCGAGGGCGGGATCCGGCCAGTGGTGGATCGTGAGGATGGCCAGCGCTGCGTCGAAGCTGTCGTCGGGGAAGGGGAGCGCTCCAGCGAAGCCACGCACCGCCGGGGCTGCGTCGTCGCGTCGCTGAGCGACCATGGTGCCGGACGGCTCGACGGCGACCACGTGTCGGTCGGTCGGCTCGTACGAGCCGGCGCCCGCCCCCACGTTCACGAGGCTCTCACCCGGGCCGAGGGCGTCGAGGAGGGCGGCAGCGATGCGGGGGTCCGGCTTCCGGAGCCCGGCATAGCCGTCACCGATGTGGTCGTAGATCTGCTTCGCCACGCGAACCTCCGACCCCATTCAACCCCATTCGGGGTGGCTTCGTCACACCGGAGAGACTCTCCTAGCGCGACGTCCTTGCCCCGCCCCTGTTCAGGGCGTCATCTTGGATCCCGTTGGAACACGCATCGTCATCATCGCGAGCCACCGGTCTCGGTGGGCCTTCGCAGGAGACCGCCCCATGTCGAGACGCCTGCTGCTCCCGCTCGTTCTCCTCCTCGGCTGCTACCTCTCCGCCCAGGCCGGAAGCTGGTACGTCGAGCAGGAAGACCTGAGCGATCCCGAGCGACCGTTCGTCTACCTCGGCTGCATCCAGACCTACGAGACGCCGGCTCCGAACATCACGTCGTACTACTCGTACTCGATGACCACCGCCTCCTACACCGGTCCGGCGCCGCCCTTCGGCCCCACGGTGGAGGCCGACCTCACCCAGCTCTTCTTCGTTGAGGACGGCACCGGCGAGGTGAACCTCGTCCTCCTCCACGATGCCGTCGGCGACTTCGACGGCAGCGGTGGTGGTGGTCCCTTCGCCGCTTCGTCGCGGGTGAGCCTCAACAGCAACCTGCCCCTCGTCCTCGCCACGGGTGACGATCCGACCAGTGACACCTACGCGCCCAGCTTCGGCATCCCGTCGGTCACCCACCTCGCCCTCCATCGTTGGGCACCCTGTTGCACGGACGGCTCGGCCTACTCGGGCGTGACCGCCATGCACGAGATCATCGTGGGCTACGAGATCATCCCACCCGGCATCGACGCCTGGCGGATGTCCTCGGCCGACGGAGCACACCTCGATCTGAACCGCACCAACGGCGTTCGCATCCGCCTGACCGCAGTTCCCGAGGGCGCGTCCTGCGACGGAGACTGCGACGCCTTCGGCTTCGAGGGTGGTGACGACGACGGTGGTCTCGCCGACGTCGTCTTCCCCAACGCTCCGTTCTCGGTCTTCGGCAGCCCCGGCCCGGCCATCCTCTTCGACTCGGAGAACCCGAGCTGCGAGGACGACGACCTCCGCACCCCCGGCATCGGCACGGCCAACACGATGCCGCGTGGCCAGGTCCTCATCACCCAGGAGCTCGGCTCCGACTGCCGCCCCGACGACGAGCGCTCGGGCTCGGTCATCCAGATCGTCTACGACGAGGACCACGACTTCCGGTCGGTGGGCATCCTC
Source organism: Acidobacteriota bacterium (assembly GCA_039029535.1). GTDB lineage: Bacteria > Acidobacteriota > JBCCFW01 > JBCCFW01 > JBCCFW01 > JBCCFW01. The sequence continues at coordinate 36,375 of JBCCFW010000005.1, read as the reverse complement.
GACGGCGACGAGCGGCGCAGCTTCGTCGCGACCTACGACGCCGACGGTAGCGAGCTCTGCGAGATCGAGATCCCGCAGCTCGACGACAACTCCTGGCAGCGGGTCGAGTGTCCGAGCACGGGTGTCCGGATGGTCGAGATCCGGCTCAACGGCAGCGGCGCGGTGACCGACATCGACTGCTCGCTCACCGCGCCCGTGGCGGGTCCGGGAGCCGGCGGTCTCCTCACGCGGGGTGCTCCCGGCAGCGACACGCTCTCGGCCGGCTCGGGGGCGGCGCACTCGGCCAAGGGCGGGCGCTCCGCTCTGGACTCGCGGCTCTACGAGCTGCCCGACGTCCGCTCGTCCGCTCGACGCCAGTCCCCCTGACGTCGAATTTACGGACTGAATCCTCTCCCGGGTCGAGGGCGCGGCCTCCCCGGGAGAGGCGTCCAGCGGGACGTCGGAGACGTGTTCCGGGCGGCTCGGGCCGACTTTCGGCGAGACCCAGGCTTTGCGGGTCTCGCCGACGGCGCTACGATCTGACCCGGAGTGACGCGAGATGCCGATTTACGTCTACAAGACCGCGGGTGAGGGCTGTCCGAGCTGCGAGGAGCCCTTCGAGCTCATGCGCTCGGTCGATGCGCGCGACGACGTGACCTGTCCCCGTTGTGAGGGAGAGCTCGAGCGTCTGCCCGCCTTGCCGGCCCTGGCCTTCCCGAAGGGCGCGGCCGCCCTTCGCAACATGGGGATGGCCCGGCTCGAGAAGCGCAGCGACGGGTCGTACGAGAACGTCTCGGCCCAGCCCGGGGCGCAGAAGCACGGCTCGCTCGAGTCCTTCGGCGATTCGCTGACCAAGGGTCCGAAGAAGATCGTCTCCGACTGATCGCGCTCCCCCTCCCCGAGGCCTCCCGTGGATCTCCTGCAGAGCCTCGCCGCGCTCATCACGCTCGCGGCGATCTTCAACTACCTCAATCACCGCTATCTCAAGATGCCGACCACCATCGGCATCATGGCCATGGCGTTGGCCCTGTCCCTCGTCATCATGGCTGCGGGCATGGTCTTCCCGGGGATGGCGACCGGGGCGGAGGAGATGCTCTCGGGCATCGACTTCAACAAGACCCTCATGCACGGGATGCTCGGCCTGCTGCTCTTCGCAGGCGCGCTCCACGTCGACCTGGGAGACCTCACCAAGCAAAAGACCGTCGTCGGCATCCTGGCGACGGTGGGCGTGACGGCCTCGACTTTCATGGTCGGCGGCATGACCTGGGTGCTGCTGGTCAAGCTGATGGGGATCGACATCCCCTTCATCTATTGCCTTCTCTTCGGTGCGCTCATCTCACCGACCGATCCCATCGCGGTGCTCGGCATCCTCAAGACGCTGGGTGCGCCACGGCCCCTCGCGACGAAGATCACCGGCGAGTCGTTGTTCAACGACGGCGTGGGTGTCGTGGTCTTCATCGCCCTGCTCGGCGTCGCCGGTCTCGACGCTTCTCATGGCGAGGTCGGGCCGGGCTCGGTGGCCTTGCTCTTCGCCCAGGAGGCCCTCGGCGGTGCCATCTTCGGCCTGATCATCGGTTACGGCGCGTTCCTGCTGCTCCGTAGCGTCGACGACTACCAGGTCGAGATCCTCATCTCCCTGGCCCTGGTCATGGGCGGTTACACCTTCGCGCAGGCCCTGCACCTGTCCGGTCCCATCGCCATGGTCGTGGCGGGCCTGCTCATCGGCAACCAGGGCCGGGCGCTGGCCATGTCGTCGTCGACCCGCGAGCATCTCGACACCTTCTGGGAGCTCATCGACGAGATCCTCAACGCCATCCTGTTCGTGCTCATCGGGCTCGAGGTCCTCATCCTCGAGCTGCGAGGTCAGCACCTCCTGGCTGGCGTTCTCGCCATTCCCATCACGCTCCTGGCTCGCTTCATCGCGGTGGGCACTCCCATCGCGCTCATGGGCGTGCGACGTCGCTTCACTGAGCACGCGATCAAGATGCTCACCTGGGGCGGCCTCCGCGGCGGCATCTCCGTCGCGCTCGCGCTCTGGCTGGGTGAGCTCATGCCGCCCGAGATGGCGACGACTCGCGACCTGCTCCTCGTCATGACCTACGTCGTCGTGTGCTTCTCCATCCTCGTGCAGGGGCTCACCATCGGACCGCTGGTCGGCCGACTCGGCCTCCGCCAGGACGGCGGCAACCCCGACGCGCCCATTCAGGCCAGCTCGTGAGCATCGGCGCCCCGCCTCGGGAAGAGGTTGGCGGCGTCGAGGTCGTCACCTTCGGCTGTCGGCTCAACGCTTGGGAGTCCGAGGTCATCCGGCGTCGCGCGAGCGAGGCGGGGCTCACCGACGCGGTCATCGTCAACGCCTGCGCGGTGACCGCCGAGGCCGTGCGTGACGCGCGACGTGCCCTGCGTCGGGCGCGTCGTCAGCGACCCGATGCCGAGGTCATCGTCACCGGTTGTGCGGCTCAGGTGGAGGCCAAGGCGTTCGCAGAGCTGCCCGAGGTCGACCGTGTCATCGGCCAGGGCGAGAAGCTGCAGGTCGAGAGCTACCGACCGCGCGTCGACACCGGCACCGACGGACCCGAGGTGCGGGTCGGCGACGTCATGACCCTGCGCGAGACCGCGTCGCATCTCATCGACGGTCTCTCGGGTCGCACGCGGGCCTTCGTCAAGGTGCAGGACGGCTGCGATCACCGCTGCACGTTCTGCATCATCCCTTATGGCCGTGGCAACTCCCGCTCGGTGCCGGTCGACGAGGTCCTGGCCTCGTGTCGTCGTCTCGTCGAGACCGGTCACGCTGAGCTCGTGCTCACCGGCGTCGACCTCACCGCCTACGGTGCCGACCTCGATGGGAGCCCGACCCTCGGTCACCTGGTCGAGCGCATCCTCAGCGACGTTCCGGAGCTGCCGCGCCTGCGCCTCTCGTCGGTCGACGCGGTCGAGCTCGACGACACCCTCGTCCGGCTCTTCGGCGAGGAGGATCGGCTCATGCCGCACCTCCATCTCTCGCTGCAGGCCGGCGACGACATGGTGCTGGCGCGGATGAAGCGTCGTCATCGTCGCGATGACGCCATCGCACTCTGCCGTGACCTGCGCGAGCGCCGACCCGACCTCCGCTTCGGCGCCGACTTCATCGCCGGCTTCCCGACCGAGACGGAGGAGATGTTCCAGCGCACCCTCGACCTCGTGGACGAGTGCGGCCTGTCGCACCTGCACGTCTTCCCGTACTCGCCCCGTCCGGGAACACCGGCGACGCGGATGCCACAGGTCGCGCGCCCGGTCATCAAGGAGCGTGCTCGTCGACTGCGCGAGCGAGGTGAGCAGGCCCTGCGTCGTCACCTCGACGCGCAGGTCGGTCGGCTCCTGTCGGTGCTGGTGGAGAGCGAGAAGGGTGGTCGGGCTGCCGACTACACCGAGGTCGCCCTCACGGAACCGGCTGAGGTCGGTCGCATCGTCGTGGCGCGAGTGACCGGCCACGACGGAGCGCGCCTGCAGGCGACGAGCACGGAGGGTGCTTCGTGAGCAAGAAGACCAAGCTCATCATCGGTGGTGTCGTCGGCGGCTTCGTGGTGCTGCTTCTCGCGCTCTGGGCCTGGGGCAACAGCCTGCCGCGTGAGCATGAGGTGGCCATGACGGCGGTGTACTCGCAGCGCAAGCTCGAGCTCTGGGCCACCATCCTCGACTATCAGTCGTTCCCGAAGTGGCGCACCGACATCACCGAGGGACGACAGCTCCCCGGGCGTCGCCTGGGCTGGGTCGAGGTCTCACGTCATGGTGAGACGCCGGTCGACATCGTCCAGGCCAAGCCCGGGCAGCGGCTCATCACGCGCATCGTCGACGCCGACCTGCCCTACGGCGGCACGTGGACCTACGATCTCGAGCCCGACAAGGCCTCCGGCGGCACCCGACTCACGCTCACCCAGAACGGCATCATCAAGCCGGCCTGGCTCCGGATCATGGCCAAGACCAAGGGTCATCACTCCACCGTCGAGCAGTACCTCCGCGACCTCGGGTCACGCTACGAGGAGACCGTCGAGCCCGAGCTGGTGCCGAACGAGTAGAGTCAGCTGACGTCTGAACGAATCACTCGAGTCAGACAGGCCGAACGAGGCTGAGGTGAAGTCCGCTCCCTTGCCCTCTCGTTACGAGAACCTCGAAGAGCTCGGTCAGGGCGGCCAGGGTGTCGTCTATCGAGTGTTCGACCACGTGCTCTCCCGCGAAGCAGCTCTCAAGACGCTGCCGCGAAGGCTGGACTCGCAGCAGGCGAGGGAGTTCTTCGTACGTGAGGCGCGGTTGGCGGCTCGGCTCCAGCATCCGAGCATCATCCCGATTCACGACTTGGGGGAGCTCCCCGATGGTCGGCCTTACTACACGATGTTGCTAGTGAAGGGCCGGTCACTCCTCGACGTGCTCGAAGCGAGGGACGAACAGGGAGAGCGGAACTGGTCGACGACCAGGCTCATCCAGGCTCTCCTCTCCGTCGCACAGGCTCTCCGCGTCGCTCATGATGAGAACGTGCTTCATCGTGACATCAAGCCTGGCAACATCTTGCTCGGCAAGAGCGGAGAGGTGTGGCTCGTCGACTGGGGGATAGCCAAGGACGTCTTGGCGGATGACCCCATGACGAGCACTGGAGTCACGAAGGGAACTCCGGCATACATTGCCCCAGAGGTTCTGATCGGGAAGCCTGCCACGGTACGGTCCGACCTCTACTCCTTGGGCGTCGTTCTCTACGCGATCCTGACCTCGAATCTCCCCTTCCATGCCGACAATGCTGCCGAGCTGATCGCTTCGGTCCTTCGAGATCCAGTGCCACCGCTGGAGTGTGACAACCCCGAGCTCGCCGGCCTGGAGAGGCTCTGCCTTCGCTCGCTGGCTCGAGAACCGAGAGATCGCCCCGAGTCCGTCGATTCATGGATCGCAGAGCTTCAAGCATTCCTCGATGGAGTGCGGGATGCGGAACAGTCGCGGCAGGCGGCAGATGAGCTACATCAGCTGGCCGGCAGCATGTTCGCAAGGCACCAGGGGATGCGCTCCGAGCTCGCGCGGCTCGAGGAAGAGCTGGGTGACCTGGAGAGCGTTCATCCTAGCTGGCAGCCGATCGAGGAGAAGGAGGCACTGATCGCTCTGAGCAAGAAGCGCGACGAGCTTCACGAGGCTTCGTGGCGTTCATTCCTCGAGGCGGTGAACTGCTACACCGACGTGCTCGTTCATTCACCAGAACACGCGAGTGCTCGAGCGAGTCTCACCGATATCTTCTGGTCGCGCTTTCTCGACGCAGAGCGCCGGATGGAGCCGTTGGAAGCGAGCACTTACCGGGTCTTGGTCGAGCGCTATCACGACGGACAGTTGGAGAGAGAGCTCGACGGGAGAGGCTCTCTGTCGGTGGAAGTCGAGCCGCCCGGCTGTGATCTCACCCTTCACGCGCAGTGGGAGCGCGGCCTCGTGATGACCGACGGTCCTCCGCTGGTGCTTGGTCGGGGCCGGCTAAGTGAGCCGGACATCGCGATGGGAAGCTACGTGCTGATGGCCTCGGCTCCTGGGAGGGTTAGCGTGCGCCATCCGGTCTGGGTAGGACGAGGTGAGAAGGTCGAGGTCGCGTTTTGCCTGCCTCGTGCGGCGAGCGTGCCGGAGGGCCATGTTCCCGTGATGGAGTCCGAGGTCTGGATCGGAGGAGACGCGAAGGCGATGAACTCACATCCCCTGCGGAGGGTCCGCGTGGGGTCTTTCGCGATGAAGCGGTTTCCCGTCACCTTCGGAGAGTACTGCCGGTACTTGGACGAACTGAGAGCGGAGAGAAGTGACGAGCTGGAGATCCGACTCCCACGCACTGATGCCGAAGGAATGATCTGCGCGTGGGACGACTCCCTGGGAGGTCACCGTGCCTTTGCGCATCTTCCGGAAGAGGACGACTATCGCGTCCGCATCGGTGAGAACTGGCGGCGAGTTCCAGTGTTCTCCGTGACTCGAGAAGATGCCGTTGCCTATTGCCGTTGGCTGGGAGATGGCTACCGCCTTCCCTCATCTTTGGAGTGGGAGCTGTCGGCCAGGGGAGCGGATCGGAGGGTTTATCCCTGGGGTAACAGGATCGACCCAGCACTCGCACACTTTCAGAGCTCCCTGGCGACGGAGCCCGAGCCCGGCGTGGTCGATGCCTTCCCGGAAGACTGCTCCCCGTACGGCATCCGGTCGCTGGCTGGGTGCATTCAGGAGTGGACGGGCTCGGACTTCGATGTTCGGCGTCAGCTGTGTGAGGTGCGGGGCAGCGGTTGGTCCGTGAGCCTCGTAGCTGCCCGCTCGGCTTGGCGTGGCGGTGCGAGTGCCAGCCACCGCCATCCTTTCTTGGGCTTCCGCGTGGTTCGTGAGCTCGAGAGCTAGTCTTCGGACAGGTCGAGTCTCAACGAGAGTGCGAGCTTGGTGCCTCTCGGAATCGAGGCCCTGCTGCCGACTGTCCGCCTGGAGCTCGAGCGAGGCAGTCGCCTCAGGTCCAGCAGGCCCAAGCTCACTCGGTCGGGGGCTTCGCCACCAACGGCGAGTGCGCTCATCAGCCTGTCCGCCTCCGCGCGCAGGTGTCTCGAGAAGAGCGCAGTGGCCGTACAGCCTGATTCGTCCCTCCAGGTGATCCTTCCCTCACCGGTGAGCGGATCGAATTGAGCGGACTCGAGCCGTGGACTGACACCGAGGCCCTTGGATTCGCCGAGGACGTCGCTGATGAAGAAGACGGCCGTCAGTCGAGCCTCATCGCCGGCTTCGTGTAGTCGGCAGCCAGGGAACGAGGCGAATCGAGCGATCGCGCGTGCAAGGTCGCCTCGATTCGGATCGAGCGTGAATGTCCGGGAATCGGCTGGTCGTCTCGCGGTCGTGAGGACGACCCGGTGAGGAAGGAGGTCACCTTCCTGAAGGCCAAGAAACACATGGCTGATCGACACGCCTCCGTTGAGGTCCTCGCCCGGGTTGAGCCAGTGAACTCCGGGGCCGAGTTGGCACCACGCGGCCCCGGCCGAGAGGTGGAGAACGACAAAGCCAGCGAGTAGGTTCTGGGCGCTGTTTTTCACTCGAAGACTCCTGAGCCAGGTCGAACTCACCGAAGACTCGTGCTCGATGGAGTGAGCCCAGCAAGCTCGCTTGCCACGAGTTGACCTGGATTGAGTTCTGTCACTTCGATTGTCGACGTGACGGCAATGGCTGATCCGTTGATAATTCTGGCTCAAGACCCGAGTTTCTCGCCGTGCGCAACGCCAAGACCAAGCTACTCATTCTCGCCGCCGTCCTCCTCGTCCTGTTCGGGCTTCGCTTCGCGTTGTCGCGCAAGGACGTCGAGGTCACCGAGGATCCACTCACCCTCGGCCTGCAAGCCCTCATGCCCGAGGGCTTCGCGGCCAAGCAGGTCAACAGCATCAAGATCCACGGGCCCGAGGAAGACGCCGAGGTACTGCACCTCGAGCGCGACTCCAAGGCGAAGTGGACCGTCACGACCGCGCATGCTGCGCAGGCCGACGTGAAGAAGGTCCGCAAGATCCTGGCCGACCTCGACGACTTCCAGGGTGAGATGCGGGGCCGGGGCGACGACATGGTCGAGGAGGCTGGTCTCGGCGAGGACCAGGCGGTCCGGCTCGAGCTCGGCCGCATCGCGGACATGTCGACGCTCACGCTACTGCTCGGCAAGCGCGGTGATCGCTCCGACGCGCACTTCTTCCGCTGGCCCGACTCGACCGACGTCTACCACGTGCCCGGCGGCGTGCGGGACGATTTCAATCTCCTCGCCCAAAAGGACCGACCGGAATTCGACCTCCTCGTGCGCAAGGACTTCTTCCTCAAGGAGAAGGAGGACCTGCTCAAGGTCGAGGCCGAGTTCCCGGACATCTCCATGACCTTCGTGCCGGCGCCGCCCCGCGACACGGACACCCACCTCACGCCGGAACGCTGGTCCGTGGAGTCACCGGACCCCGGCTTCCCCATGCAGGACTGGGGCCCGGCCGGCGTCGCCACGCGCTTCGCACGCTTCCGCATCGAGGACGTCGTCGAGCCGGGCACGCCCCAGTGCGACCTCGACCTCGTGCAGCAGTGGTTCACCGTCCACGAACGGAGCGGCGCGACGCATCGCATCGGCATCGGACCCGAGCGCACCGACGATGATCAGATCGTCGTGCACCTCGAAGGCGACGACAGTTGCTACTCGACGACGAAGTGGGCGGCGCGGTCTGCGCTCCCGCGTGCGTCGCAGCTCTGGAACCTGCCAACGATCATCGAGGACCCACCCGTCCTGGCCGACGTCACCGAGGTGACCCTGACCTCCCCCGAGGGTCGCATGGCGCTGCGGCAGGAGCCGCCGGCGGAGGAGGGCGCCGAGCAAGAGTGGACCATCCTCAGCGGTGGCAGCGGCACGGCCGATCGCGTTCAGGCGGCGCGGATGGTCAACGCCGTGCTGGCGTTGAAGTGGGACGACCTCGTCGAGTCCGCCAAGCTCGTCGACGAGGACCTGAAGGTGACGTCGACCCTGGTCATCGACGCGGGTCCGCGTCAGCTCGTCGTGGAGCTACTGGCCTCGCGTCGGGGCTCGGCTTCGGGCCAGTACTACGCGCGGATCCCCGACGGCGTGAAGCTCACCGAGGGTTTCACGGGCGTGCTGTCGGAGACGACGGTCGATGCCATTCGGCCTGCGTTCGACGTGTTGCGGGGCGAGCCGACGGCCGAGTGATCGACCGGGCGCCATCGACGACGCCCGGTCGAAGGTGCTGACGCGACTCAGCGCTGACGGCTCGTCAGCTCCTCGAGCGTGAGCAAGCGCTGCTCGAGGTCACGCAATCGGACTCGCAGGTCGTCGCGCTCCGTCTCCAGCTCGTCGAGACGACGGGACTGCCGGAGGGCGAAGGCGGCGGCAGCGCCGTCGTCCAGGCCGACGGCCACGTTCACGTAGCTGAGCAGGCCGTGCGTGTTGACCGAGCTCCACGCCACGCCGAGGACCTGGCTCAGGTGCTCGGCGCGGACGTCCTCGGGAGCGATGGGCACGGCGACACCGTCACCGCGGCCGCTCGGGATGAGCAGGTCGCCCTCGTGAACGTCGCCTTGCACCATGACGGGGGTCTGACCCATGAAGGCGACCTTCTCGAAGTCTTGCTCGCGTCCGGGCTCGGGCATGTTGCCGAGGACGATGGGCTTGAGCGAGACGACGAGCACGTGGTCGGCATCCTTCGTGCGCTTGCTGATCCGACCGGCGTGCACGCCCACCACGTCACCGGGCCGCAGCACCTCGGCGAGGTCCTCGCGCTCGAGCCACTCGGCGTAGTCGGCCGAGCCCGACTCGTAGGTCACGCCGTCGCTGATCCCCAGCTCGGCGGCCCGGATCGCGGCGGCCACCGGGTCGTTGAAGATCTCCCAGCCCGCGGCGCCGAGACCGATGAAGGAGTCGGCAGTGTCCTCGACGAGATCCTGGTTCACTGACAGCCAGTCCTCCGGGATGAACAGCGGCGGCCGCACGTCGATCGAGCCCGGATGGAGGCGGACCTCATCGAGGTCGTCGAGATCGCCCCAGCTCAGGCTGGGTGCGCAGTAGCCGAGCTCGGCGACGCCCAGGCAGATGTCCGTGCAGGGTCGGTTGGGGTCGCAGCTCCCGAGGTAGCCTCGAATGCTGCCGGCGCTGAAGCTCGGTGCCGTGAAGCCGGCTCCCGGCCAGTCGATCGTGGGCCACACGATGTCGACGAAATCCGGCTCGTACTCGAGCTCGAGCTGGTAGAGCGTGAGCAGGCTGGTCAAGCCGAGCTCCGCGACCGGACCTTCGGCAGCCGTCTCGAGCGTGGCGTACTCGAAGACGTTCTGACCGTTCACGCGGCCGACGATGCGGTCCTCGCTTCCGTAGAAGGTCACGAAGTGGTCGTTGCGGGAGATGTCGGTCGCCTCGCTGGCCACGCCGGAGCCCGGCTCGTGCAAGACGATGGCGAGACCGCCCTTCTCGTCGGAGGCGCCATCGTTCTCGATGACCATGACGTGGCTGGCCGGCTCGTCACCGCCGGCCAGTCCCGAACGCACGTGCAGGGGTGCGGCAGGGTCGTCGGTCCCCACGCCGACGCGACCGTTCGCGCGGTGGATGTCGGTGCCTTCCACCGTCCAGTCGTCGTCTTCGTCGGCTCCGACGGCCCAGCCGCTGCCGGTCCAGCGCAGGACGTCGTCGGGGCTCGCCCCGTTCGCGCCGAGATCGGCGAGCGCGATCGTGCCGTCGAGGATCTCGTCCGTGCCGACGGCGTCGCTCGCGATGTCCTCGGCGCGGATGCCCTCATTCTCGAGCTCGAAGCTTCCGACCGCGCCCTCGGCGATGAGCTCGGCGACGATGGCGTCCTCCTCGATCCCGCTGGTGGGAATCGGGTACTGGTGATGCTGATCCTCCTCGACGTCGGGGAGGTCGACATGGCGGATCCAGCCGTCGAGGCTCTTGATGACGGTGAGCGGGCGATCGTCGAGGAGCACCGCGCGCTCACGGGACGCGGCGACCTTCAGCGGCAGCAGCGCGACACCCTCCGCCTCGTTGACCGCGACGCCGGTGAGGTCGAAGCAAGTCGATGCGCCGGGATCGATCCGCGCCGTTGCGGCGGCCGGCCGGATCTCGACGACGGCCAGCTCGGGCGTGGTCCGCTCGACGGTGCAGTCCCACTCGGCGTCCGCAGGGATGCAGTTCAACGATGCGGTCGCCACGGCGAGATGATGGTCGTCCGGACCCAGCGGCACGGCCAGGCGGATGACGTCGCCCGAGCCGCCGGTCAGGTCGTCACGACGGAGCTCGGCGCCCGGTCCGTGGTTGACCAAGCAGAGTGAGAGCGTGCGGTCCGTGTCCGTTCGGACCTCGGCGGGGAGGAGAAAGCCTTCGAGCCGAGCGGGCTCGCTGCCGTCGCCAGGCAGGGTCGGCGGGAGGGCGACGTGTTGGGCCCCTGCGGGGACTGAGAGAAGGAGGAGGAGTGCGAGGAACGGACCGACACGGCGATCGGCGGCGTGAGTCGTGGTCATGACCCGGTCTCCTGACCGACGGGATGGCTCTCGGCGGGTGTCGTCGGAGCGTTGGCGTCGGTGGCTCACCGGGGAACAGCGCGGTCCCGCCCGAAAGGTGCCGGAAAAAAGTTCGCTCGACTGAGTGAACGGCCGGGAGGGCCTCAGCGGCCGGTCGTCCAGGTCCGGACGGTCCCGTCTCCCGAGGCCGAAACCAGGGTGTCGCCGTCGGCGCTCCAGGTGAGGCCGTGGACGTAGCTCTCGTGACCACGGAGGACGACGAGCTCGTCGCCGGTGGCGGGATCCCACAGCCGGATCGTGCGGTCGTGGGCACCGCTCGCCAGGCGTCGACCATCGGGCGACCAGGCGACGCAGAGGGCGGGCCGAGCGTGACCCGAGAGCCTTTGCGTCATCGTGCCGGTCTCCACGTCCCAGAGGACGATCGTCGTGTCGTCCTTTCTCGTGACTGCCAGTCGACGCCCGCTTGGATCGAAGCGGAGCGCGTAGCCCCTCCTAGCCGTGGTTGGCGTCAGTCGCCGTTGCACGACGCCCTTCCGATCGGCGATCAGGACCTCGCCGTTGCTCGCGAAGAAGGCATGGCGCTGACGATCGGGATGCCAGGCCGCCAGGAGCACCATCCCGGCCTGGCCCCGTGCTCGACCGGGAGCGATCGGGGAAGCGTGATCGCCTTCCCAGAGGAGCGGATTTCCCCAGGGGGCGGCGGCGAGGGGCTCGAGGTGATCGGGCGAGTCCTCCGTGCGGGCGAGGATCACGCCGGCCGCATCCCAGGCCACGCAGCTTCCGTCTCCGAGGAGCGCCCAACGACGCCCGCCCGGCGTGAAGCCGGCATGCACGACGACCTCGTCGGGGTCCTCGGCGGGTCGGAAGCGTGCGAGCTCACGACCGGTCGTGCCGTCCCAGGTGCGCACGAGCCCGTCCCAACCCGCGCTCGTGAGCTGACCTGGCTCCGGTCCCTCGACGACCGAGTAGGCATAGCGGTCGTGTCGGCCCAGCACGCCACGGACACCGGGTCGCTCGGCATCCCAACGTCGGAGCTCGCTTGAGCCGAGGGACCACAACGCACCGTCGGACTTGCTCCACGCGAGGTCGTGCACGGCGCCAGCGTGACCGAGCAGCGAGCTCGAGACCGTGCCGGTGACGAGACTCGAGATCCGGATGGCTCCGTCCTGACCGGCGCTCGCCATGCGCTGCGTGTCGAGATTCACCGCGAGGGCGCTCGGTCGATCGCCGTGGCCGGGCGAGACGCCGAACGACGACGCTCGTCGAGCGACGGGATCCCAGTGACGCACCGTGCGGTCGCGTGCGGCCGTGAGCAATGCGCTCCCATCCGGAGCCCAGGTCACGCGGTCGATGCCGAAGGAGTGACCGTGCAGCAGGCCGAGCTGCTCCGAGGTCCCGGCCCGGAGCAAGCGAACCTCCTGATAGTCGGTCCACGCGTAGGCGACCGTGGATCCGTCAGGTGAGAGAGCGAGATCGGCGCCGGACTGATTCCAGGTGGGCTCGGACAGTCGTTCCCCCGTGAGTGGATCCAGCAAGACGTGGTGGTGGCGCCGCCGCACGAGCACCTTGCGTCCGTCGCGGCTGAACAGCCGGGACGGGGCCGGCGTCACCGGCGCGCTTCGCTCGACCTCCTCGCCGGTCGTGGCGTCGTGTCGGGAGACGACGCCGTCCCAGCAGGCACGAGAGACGGAGCGACCGTCCGTCGAGAAAGCGAACGAGCAACCTCCTTCGCCGTCGTGTGGCCAGCGCATCATCACCGTCAGCTCGGGCAGTCGAATCAAGTGACCGTCGCCGCTCGGAGACCAGGTGAGCAGGCGATCACCACGAGGGGAGACGGCCAGGTGCGTGCTGTTGGCGGGAGCAGGGCCGGAAGCGGTGCTCTCGTCGAGTCGGGCGTGGAGGTGATGCCACTCCCAGCCACGATACGACGGCGGTGACTCGTCGAGCTGACGTCGCGCCGTGCCGACGTCGCCGGCCTGCAGCGCCAGCGAGGCCGCCGACATGGCGGCGCGGTACGAAGTCCTCTCCGCGCGTTCCCGTTGGCGTCGTTCATCGCGAGCGGAGACGAGCGCGAGAGCGAGGCCGATCCCGAGCGAGGCGATCACGGCACCCACGGCGAGCGTGACGACCCAGTGACGGCGGGCGAACCGGGCACTGCGTTGCAGTGCTGTCGGAGAACGAGCCGTCACGGGGCGACCAGCGAGGTGCTCGGCGAGGTCGTGCCGCAGCGCGGCCACGCTCGGGTAGCGATCGCTCGGCTCCCTCTCGAGAGCCTTGGCGACGATGGCCTCGAGGTCGCCACGCAGTGAGTGATCGAGCTGGCCCAGGCGGAGCGGCTCACCCTCGTTGATCATTCGGGCAGCCTCGGGCAGCGGCTTGTTGCGGACGTCGTGGGGGAGACGACCGCTCAACAGCTCGAACGCGAGGACGCCGAGGGCGTGGACGTCCGTTCGCTCGTCGATGAGCTCGACGTCGCCGCGGGCCTGCTCGGGGCTCATGTAGACGAGGGTTCCGAGGACCTGGCCGACGTGGGTCTGCAGGGTCGTCCAGGCCTGGTCGGAGCGCGTGGCGCGCGCGGCTCCGAAGTCGAGCACGCGGGGTTGTCCAGTGGCGTCCACGAGGATGTTGGCCGGCTTGAGATCGCGGTGGACGATCCCATTCTCATGGGCGTGGCTCACCGCGTCACAGGTCGCGATGAGCAGGCGGATCCGATCGGCCCGACTCAGGTCCCGCGTCGTGGCGTGCTCGATGAGCGAGAGGCCCTCGACGAGCTCCATGACGATGTAGGGCAAGCCAGCGCCGCCCGCGGGATCGTCGAGGATGCCCGCCTCGTGGACGTGCGCGATGCCCGGGTGACGCAGCCGCGCGAGGACTCGGGCCTCGTTGCGGAAGCGTCGCCAGGCTTCGCGTGAAGCGAGCCCGCTCCGCAGGACCTTCAGGGCGATCGTGCGTCGGGGATCGTCTTGCTCGGCGGCGTAGACGTGTCCTGTCCCTCCCTCACCGAGGCTGCGCAGCACGCGGTAGCGACCGATGCGATCGGGGAGGCTCGGCTCGAGCTCGGTCATCAGCTCGGCCGCTTGCTCCCTGACCAGGTCTCGGAGCGCGTCGTCGTCTCCTCCCAGCGCGCCGTGCTCGAGCAGCGAGCTCAGCTCGGCGTGGAGCTCGGGGTCCTCGTCGCGCCAGCGCGTCAGCTCACGTTCACGCTCGGCGGGGCTCATGTGACGGAGCTCGACGAGGAGATCGCAGGCGCGCTGATAGAGATCCGGTCCGGGGTTGTCCTCGCTCACGTCCGGGACAGCTCGCGAGACAGGAAGGCCTTGCCGCTGAGCCAGTCGTGCTCGACGGTCGAGCGGGAGAGACCGAGCACCTCGCTGGTCTCCTGGAGCGTGAGACCCGTGAAGCAACGCAGCTCCACGACACGGCACTGACGAGGTGCGCGCTCGGCAAGACGCGTGAGCGCTCGGTCGAGGTCGATGAGGTCGACCTGCGTGCCGCGGCCGTCGGTCTCGCCGCCGCCGGGAGTCAGCTCGTCGAGGGTGACGTTGCGTTGGCCGTCACCGCGCTTCGAGGTCTTCTTGCGACGCGCGTGGTCCACGAGAACCTGACGCATGGCGAGCGCCGCGGCGCGGAAGAAGTGAGTGCGGTCGTTGAAGGCTCCGTCCTCGCGCCCATCGAGTCGGAGGAAGGCTTCGTGGACGAGGGCCGTCGGCTGGAGCGTGTGGTCGGGGCGCTCGCGTCGCAGGTAGGAGCGGGCGAGGGAGCGCAGCTCGTCATAGACGAGGGGGAGGAGACGCTGCGTGGTCTCGGCGTCGGCTTCCGTGGGGAGCCAGGAAGGAGTGCCGAGGACGTCGTCGTGACCGCTCATCCCCGACCTTCGCGGTCGGGGAGATCAGCGTGCGTCGTCGTGGGGTGAGTCCGATGGGCCGACTGCATGGTCGCGGTCGACCGTACCGCAGGACGAGATCGTCGTCATCCCGTGGCGAGGGCCCGTGGGGTCCTCGCGGTCAGCGGCTCACGCGACGCGGCGAGGCCGTCCCCGGGGGCGGCGCTTCGCGACGATCTTGCCGGCCTGGAAGATCTGGCCACCCCAGACGCCCTCGTCGACGCGGTCTTCGAGCGCGGACTGGAGGCACTGACGGCGCGCGGGGCAGGAGCCGCAGATCGACTGGGCGATCTCGAGCTCGGCCTGGTTGCGTGAGAAGAAGAGGGAGGCGTTGCGTCCTTCGGCGTCGCGACACGCAGCGTGGGACCACCAGTCGGGGGTGACGGAGCCGAGGGCATCGGCGAGGACCTTGACGAGACTCATGGGGGAACTCCGGTGGGACGGAATCGACGGACGGTGTCGCTGAGGACGGTGAGCGTTGTAATCGGCTTGACAGCAACGGCCGTGCCAAGTCGCTGAGGAGGCGATTTCGGGGCTCGTGGTTCCCTGACCGGATGATCTCGTCACGTTGCTTCTCGGCCGCTGGAGCTGGTCGTGGTCGGCCGGATGATCTCGACACGGCCGTCTCGTCAGGTGCCTGGGTGGGGGTCTCGCGGGAAAGTCGCGTCGCTCTCGGGGCCGGAAACGGCATGATCGGGCGCCGGGCGTCCGCGGCCCTCCCCTCCGGCGGGCGTCCGATCACGGAGCCACGACATGCGCGTCACGTCCCGCCTCATCGTCTTCACGGTCCTGAGCTCGGTCCTCCTCGGCGGTTCGTCGGCCCCGGCGGCCACTGATGCCGAGCTGCGTCGGATCGGCCTCGCCCATTCGATCGCGGCGGCGGCGGAGCGCTTCTCGGCCGACCTCGCGGGCCGGCACGCGGGAACGAGCCCGCGCGACCAGGACCTTCGTCAGGACGTGCTGGCCTTCGCCGGTGCGAGCCGCATCGTGGCGGACCGGCTGTCGGCGTCGCCGAGCGGCAACCACTCCGACCTGCTCGCCGACCTCGACGCGCTGGCGGTCCGGGCCGAGGCGTCGTACCAGCGGGCGCAACCGCGCGCGGCGCTGCCGGCGGCCTGGACGGGCATCGCTCAGGACCTCGCTCAGCTCGTGAGCGGTCGTGGCGCGACCACGCGGAGCTCGTCGCGTCGGGGCAACGACATGGGCGGTCGCACGCGTCCCTCGGAGCCGAGCACCGGCACGCCGCCGCCTCCTCCACCGCCGGACGCGCGTGAGCCGTCGGTCGATCCCAACGCGCCGCGCATCGAGGTCGAGCTGTCGTGGCGGGGGACCTTCACGCCGGACCTGCTCATCCGCGGCTTCGTCGAGGGGCGGGGTCTTCAGACGGGCGAGATCATCGTGGAGGCGCCGGACGGCAAGCAGCTCCACCGCAAGGACCTCACCTCGACCATGGCGACCATCGCCCGCCAGCGCGATCGTCTGGGCACGGTGGACTTCGAGGAGCGGGTCGACGACGATACCTTGGTGAGCGGCGAGAACTTCGTCGTCCTGCGCGCGACCGACTCTGCGGGTCGCACGACCGAGCAGCGCAAGCGAGTGGTCAAGCGCCTGTTCTGATCGAGCGCTGAGCATCGGTTGTCTTTCCTGACCCGACGCTCTCGCGAGACGCCGCGTACCACCGACCAAGACGACATCGCCATCGTCGTCGGTCGAGCCCGGAGCGGACGAGAAGGCTCCGGGCGGGGGAGGTGCCGTGCGCTCTCGTTCTCGTCGTCCACGCTCTTCGTTCGTCTCGCGTGAGCTCATCGGTGCCGCGCTGGTCGCAGGGGCGCTCATCGTTGCGGCTCCAGCTCGTGCCGACCGTGATCAGGTGCGGATCACGAGCCAGACGTTCCACCTGAAGCACCAGCTGGCGAGTGACGTTCGACGACTCTTGACGGAGTCCTCCGACGTCATCACCCAGTCGATGCACGCCGATGACGAGGCGAACACGCTCGTGATCTCGGGCTACCGCCGTGACCTGTGCAAGGCCGAGGGTTTCATCGCGCTGATCGATCAACCCGTGTCGTGGTGGTTGGAGCTCGTGGCCCGGGGGGAGAGTCACGAGCAGGTGTTGCGCCGACAGCGCCTGGATTGGGAGTCCCTCGAGACCTCCCTCGGCGATCGAGAGCGTGATGACGACTGGATCGTCTACTCGCTGAACGTCTCCCACCGCTCACGGGCGCGGGTGGTCGCGAAGTACAGGGTGGCAGCCCGACTGCAGCCGTCACGGGAGCGGTCCCTGTCCTTCGCCGAGAGCGGTCGTGAGACGTTCAGCGATGGGGGCGAGCTCGTCCTGATGGCCACCGGCCACCAGGTCCATCAGGCCGAGCTCGCCGCGTTGCTGGGAGTGGGATTCGACGTGGGGGAGGTGCTGCTGCGGGCGGTGCGGGAGGGGGAGACGCCGTGAAGCGGCTCGGGCTCAGCGTCGTCCCACCTTGCCGATGAGCTCTGCGGCGGTCACGACCAAGACGTCACGCACCCTCTTGCGCACGCCCTTCGCAAGCTCGGGCACGAAGAGCACGCGCTGAGCCTCGGCAGTCTCGTTCGCGCGTCCGAGAGAAGGGGGGTCACGAGACTCGAGCGCTCGCACCATGCGCTCGAGCGCTGACTTGCTCACGGGGCGCGAGCTCCACTTCGCTTCGCCGAGCAGCAGGTCACCGCTGTCAGAACGGCTCACGACATCCCACTCGGGAGCCGCTCCCTGCCACCATCGGCGGCCGGGCTCCCAGGCGCCGAGCTTGCTGAGTGGTCCGTCGACATGGGGGAGACGATCGCATGTGAGATCTTCCCAACTGGAACCGAGCAGCCCCTTCCACGACTGCTCGAGATGCCGTCGACGACTGGTGCTCGTACCACTGGCCAGTGCTGCCCGATGAGGGGCGACCACGCGAAACCAAAGTCGGACGAAAGGGTCGTTCATCCGATACACGCTGCGCTTCGACTTGCGTTCATCCTCGCCGAAGGGAACCTCCCGCCGGATGAGATCCATCTCCTGCAGTCGATCGAGCGGGCGGGCGAGGGAGGTGGCTGGTCGGCCGAGGCGACCGGCGATCTCGGAGACTCGATGGGCGCCTGAACCGATGGCGTCGAGAAGCGGGCGGAACTCGCGGCTGGTCGGGATCTCCTCCACCAAGAGTCGGTCGGGCTCTGAGTGCAGGGGGCCGAGGGGATCGAGAACGAGGTGTTCGACTTGCTGCGGCACCGAGCCCTCTTCCGCGACCGCCAACTCCCAATGACGCGGCACTCCTCCCCAAGCGGCGTGAAACTCGGCAGCATCACGAGCGGTTTCACCCCAGACGCGAAGAACCCATCCGGGCTCCAGTGGGCCGAGCTTCAAGAGCACGCGAGCACGCCCGTAGAGCGGTGCGTTTGCCGACAGGACGATGCCCTGCATCATCCGTTGGCTCGAGCCGGCTACGGCCAACACGAGACGGCTCTGGCGAGCGTGGTGATCGACGAAGCGCTGGAGAACGCTGGGCACCTCCGGGGACGTTGCAACGAGGTAGGGCAGCTCGTCCAGGATGAGAGGACCTCGCCACTCCTGGGACTGCGCCTCGGTGCCCAGCCGATCGAAGAGACTGGACCAGTCCGGGTACGTGACGTCGGCGAAGCCAGGGAAACGGCTGGCGATGGACTGGGCCAGGTAGCGGCGCTGAATCTCGGGAGCCGACTGATCGGCGACGGTGTAGAGACCGTCGTGACGGTTGGCCCACTCCAGGAGCAGGCGGGTCTTGCCGATGCGCCGACGTCCGTGCAGGACGGCGAGGCCTCCCTCCTCGGAGGTCGCCAGGGCGGCAAGACGCTCGATTTCGTCGTTTCGACCCAGGAACAACATTATGCAGAACAGCATAATGCTGTGCCGCATAATGTTCAAATCGGGCTGCCCAGCCGGGATTCTCAGGCCAGGATCGAGCTCAGAACAACGGCTCCGCGATCCCCTCGCTCGACACGCCCCACGGCGTCCACGCGAGCTGGAGCGAGTCGACGCGCAGGTCGGACTTTCGCGGACGCGTTCGAACTTCCTGCAAGTCGAGCTCGGCGGGCACGATGGCTTCCTCCAGCACGGACAGCTCGTCCTGGAACTGGGCCTCCATCGTCTCCAGGTCGCCCTGCAGGTTCTCGAGCTCGGCCTGGGCGTGGGCGATGTCGCCGCGCTGCCGGGCCGTGCGGCTCGCACCACGCACCGCCGTGCCAGCTCGACGCATGGTGCCGACGCCCAGCTTCTTGCGACCGAAGATCGCGCCGAGCACCGTCGCGCCGATGGACACCGCCGTGTTCAACGCCGCGTGCTTGGCCTGATCCGACTCGCGCTCGACCTTCTCCTCCGCCCGGCGAATGCGGTCCTGCAAGCGGTCGAGCTTCGGCGCGTACTTGCGACGCAGCTTGCCGATGGCGACGTCGCGCTTCTCGCGCGCAGCCACCGCGACCCGTGCCCGGAAGTCACCCTCGCTCTCGCCCGGCTCCGACACGAGCTTGTAGGGCTTGGACTTCCAGGTGGTCATGGCTTCGTCTCGGTAAAGCGCCGCCACCAACGCCTTCTTCCACGAGGCATAGCTCTTCGCCTTGGTCGCCGCACCGCTCAGCGTCTCGAAGCGACCGGCCCCCTCGGGCTCACGCGCCAAGTCGGGCTCATTGGTGAGACGACGCGCCTCGCTCCAGTCCACCCGACTCGAACGACCCGTCGGCGGCTTCGCCAGCAACTGCACGCGCTGCCACTCATCGAGACCCGAGCGGTTCGCGAAGTGCAGCTCCGCCGATGCCAGCAAGGCCGGCCGGTACACCAGACGCGATCCCGGAGGCAGCGCGTCGTCGGGTTGGATGAAGATCTCGTCGGCTTCCACCGGCGGTGTCGGACGGTCGTCAGGGATGGCCGACTCCGCCGGCGCCGGTTCGGACACGGTGCCGACGACCGGAGCCGCCACGCCCACCGTCGCAGGGGCCGCGGCCTTCTTCTTGCCCTTGGCCGCGCTACCGGCGGCCGCAGCGACATCACGACGACACAGCGAGTTGAGCTGGCCCCGGCTCATGGGCCCACGCAGGTACGACATGGCCCAGCGCACGTGGAAGGTGACCGGACCATCTTCGTGGACGTCGTGCATGAGGAACACGCGGCTCGACAGGCCGGCGAGCGTGCGCTCCATGGCCGCGCGGTCGAAACCCTCACCCAGCGCTGCACCCTCGAGCCCGTCGAGGACGCGCATCTTGTCTCGCTCGGTCTGCAAGCGTCCGAGGAACCACGTGCCCGCGTTGCTCAGCGCCTTGTAGTCGAGGTCGACCGGGTTCTGCGTGGCGAGCACGACGCCCAGCCCGAAGGCCCGCGCCTGCTTGAGCAACGTGAGCATGGGCTGCTTGGACGGCGGGTTGGCGGTCGGCGGCAGGTAGCCGAAGACCTCGTCGAGATAGAGCAGGGCGCGCAAGCTCGAGCTGCCCTGCTGAGCACGCATCCACGCGACGACCTCGTTGAGGAGCGTCGTCACGAAGAACATCCGCTCGCTGTCGTTGAGGTGCGCGATGGAGAGGATGGAGATCTTAGGTCGGCCGTCTTCGCCGTGCAGCAGTCGGTTGACGTCGAGCGGCTCGCCCTTCATCCACGACGCGAAGCCCGGCGATGCCAGCACGTTGTTCAGGCGCAGCGCCAGCGACATGCGATCGCCGGCGGGGAAGAAGCTCTCCAGGTCGAAGACGCCCACCTGCTCGAAGGGCGGTGCCTGCACCTGCCGGATGAGCTGCGCCAGGCTCAGCCCCTTGCCCTGACGCCAGTGGTGGTCGAGGAGACTCGACAGGAAGACGTGCTCTCGACTCTGCAGCGGGTCGGCGTTGAGGCCGATCAAGGTGAGCAGGCCCGAGACGGCTCCCTGGATGCGGTCGCGGAGCGCGTCGCCGTCTTGCATGACCGCCGGCGGCGGCGCGTCGAAGGAGCGCAGCACCTGGAGCGGCCGACCACCCTGGCTGCCGGGCGTGTAGATCTCGATGCTGGCCGCGTTCTGGAGACGACGGATGCGGTCGCCGTCCTGCCCCCAGGACTTCAGGCCGTCGCGCCAGAGCTTGGCCGTCGCCTTGGCGTGCTCGTCGGGCGTGCGGCCCTTGCGGGTGGCTTCGTCCTCGTCGATCCAGGGCCGGAACTCCTGCGCGCTGAGCCCGGGGAACTGGAGGAGGAGGTTGCCCAGGTCGCCCTTGGGGTCGATGAGGATGGCGGGGATGCCGTCGATGGCCGCCTCCTCGATGAGGGTCACGCAGAGACCGGTCTTGCCGCTTCCGGTCATCCCGACGCAGACCGCATGCGTGGTCAGGTCGCGGGAGTCGTAGAGCAGCAGCTCGTCGGTCGTCTCACCCTGCTCCACCTCGTGACGCTTCCCGAGGTAGAACGCACCCAGCTTCTCGAAGTCGGCCATCGCGGTCTCGCTCCATCTGATAGAGGAGCGGCCATTTTAGGCTGAACGTGCTGAGCCACCGACCGAGAATTGGCGACTCGTGTCTCGACGCTACGGGCAGGCGAGCCCTGCTCCGGAGAGGGCCGCGTCACGGGTGCTGCCGCTGGGGTCGTAGCTGCCCGGTCCGCCGCAAGTCCGACCGCGGACGAGGAACCAGCTACCGCGCCCCGGCTCGGGCATGGTGAGGCTCAGGCTCAGCGCCGCGGTGTCGGCTGCGAGACAGTCCGTGAGCGAGCCAGCGAGGCCGACGGCGCCGAGCGTCGCGATCTCTCCGCGCAGGACGTCATGGCCGGTGGCCCCGGAGGCGGCTGGCCACGTCAGGGTGCTCGGATCGCTCCAGCCCAGGCCGTTGACTCGACCCGGAGGAGCCAGCGCACAGGCCGCGGCGTAGGCACCGACGTCGAGGACGGCGTCGTCACCGCGAGGCGCCTGGCCCTGATGCACGACGTAGGCGTGGACGGGCTCGTGCTCCGGGAGCACCGCGGCGGCGAGCATGGTGCCGGCATCGACGCAGTCTGAGTCGGAGCGCAGGGAGAGGTCGTCACCGGCGATGTCGACGAAGCCGGGCTCGGCGCCGGTCAGGGAGGTGCCGTCGTCGTTGACCGCGCCCTCGAAGCCTCCGGAGAAGGAGTCGCGCCAGCCACCGTTGGTCCACCCGTGGCTCCAGTCGAGGATGCCGCTGGAGTCGAGCATGGACAGCGTGTCGCCACCCGCCGCAGTGAGGTGAATGATGTTGTTGCGGGCGTCGCAGCGCTCGTCGTTGGTCGAGAGCCGCATGAGGGTGGTGCGGTCGGTGCGCGTGGAGATCACCGTGTTGTTGTGGAAGTACAGAGTCCCCTTGCGGTAGTCGCCTGTCGAACCGGAGTCACCGCCATAGTGGATGACCTGACGGTTGCCTTCGCCTTCGGTCTCCACGAGGACGTTGCCGTAGACGAAGGTCTCGCGGTAGCGCGGGTGCCCGTTGAGCAGGTCGTGACCGATGGCTTCGACGAGGTCGAGCTGGCGGTTGCCGGCCTCGATCCAGTTGTAGCGCACGATGAGGCCGGCGGAGCGGTCCTTGAGGTTGTTGCCGCCGGCGCCGGGGCGGAGGGGTCCGAAGCGGTTGTACTGGAAGGTGATGTCCAGGGCCTCGGTGTAGTTGTTGTGCTCGAAGATGCTGCCGACGTTGCCGTTGCCGTGGAGATGGCAGCCCTCGATGAGGATGTCACTCGAGTAGTAGTCGGTCCCGGAGCTGACGAAGAGGCCGTTGCCCGAGTCACGGAGGATGCAGCCGCGGATGGTGATGTTGCGGCCCCTCTCGATGTGGATCGCCGAGGCGTTGCCGCGGTAGCTGGCCGGGTTCCCGCGGTCGTCGGTGAAGGAGTAGGCCTCGTAGGCGCCGCGGATGTCGAGGTTCTCGATGACGACGTGCTCGGCGAAGTCGTCGGAGGGAATGCTGCTCCCACCGACCTTGATCACGCTGCGGTTCTCGTTCCAGTAGTCGAGAGCGAGCCGCGTGGTCGCGTTCTCGCCATCGATGATCGGCAGGGCGCCGGTGTCGGGGTCGGGGACGCCGCGAACGACGATGGGCTCGGCCGCCGTTCCGCTCGTGCCGAGGACGAACTTCTCTCGGTAGGGAGTGGGACGGTGGTGGATGAGGACCAGGTCACCGGGGCCGAGGTTCTCCCAGGGCACGTCGGAGACGTTGGTGAAGAAGGAACCCGGGCCGACCTCGAAAGTACCGGCTGCTGCTGGCATCGAGCACAGCAAGGCGGTGAGGCCGAGCAAGGGAAGGCGGGCGGAAAGTCGAGCGGTGATCATGGTCACGGCGCACGGTCGTCGCATGGAGCGTCCTCACCTCGTCCCTCGCAGGTGTCCAGCGTCCCGATCCGAAGCTACTCCATCCGGCGAAGAGTGACCAGCAGGCGGGTCAGCTCAGGATGAGGTCGAGCTCCTCGGGCGTGAGCCCGGACAGGCCGCCCTCGTCGCGCTCCAACACCGCGTCGGCGAGCGTTCGCTTGCTCTCCTGCAGCGCCAGGACCTTGTCTTCCACGGTGCCCTCGCAGGCCAAGCGGTACGCGAGCACCGGCCGCTGCTGACCGAAGCGGTGCGAGCGGTCGATGGCCTGCGCCTCGGCCGCCGGGTTCCACCACGGGTCGAGCAGGAAGACATAGTCGGCCTTCGTGAGGTTGAGACCGAAGCCCCCGGCCTTGAGGCTGATGAGGAAGAGCCGACAACTCGGGTCGTCTCGGAAGCGACGCACTCTCGCTTCGCGGTCGCGCGTGGCCCCGGTGAGCAGCTCGTGATCGAGGCCGAGCTCGGTCAGTCGCTCGCTCACGATCTCGAGGAAGCTCGTGAACTGCGAGAAGACCAGCGCGGCGTGACCAGCGTTCGTGCTCTCGACGAGCCGAGGCATGAGGACGTCGAGCTTGGCTGAGCCCTCCTCGCGTCGGCTCGAGTCGAGCAGGCCGGGATGACAGGAGAGCTGCCGCAGTCGAAGCAACGCTTCGAGCACGGCCAGCGGCGGACCCGACTGCGCTCCGTGGCCGCGCCGCGAGAGGAGTTGGGCGCGGTAGTGCCGTCGCAGCTCGTCGTACTCCTCGCGCTGCTCGTCCATCATGGGGCAGCGCAGGATGAGCTCGCTCAGACGCGGAAGCTCGGGGAGGACCTCTTCCTTCGTGCGTCGCAGCATGACCGGACGCAGCGCCCGACGAAGGAGTTGGATGTCGTCTTGTGCATCCTCGGCCTCGCTCAGACGCGTGCCGAGCAGCTTCGAGAAGCGGGACGAGCGTCCGAGCAGGCCGGGGTTGAGGAACTCGAACAGCGACCAGAGATCGCGCAGGCTGTTCTCCACCGGCGTGCCGGTGAGCGCGAGACGCTGTTCGGCCTGGAGCAGGCGCACGGCCTTGCTCACCTGACTCGCCTCGTTCTTGATGGCGTGCGCTTCGTCGAGGACGACCAGGTCGAAGCGACGCTGCCACAGCTCGTCGATGTCGCGACGCAGGGTGCCGTAGGTCGTCACGACGAGGTCGATGGGTCCGGCCTTCTCCCAGCGCTCGTGGCGATCGGCGCCGACGTGCTCGAAGGTCTTGAGTCCCGGCGTGAAGCGGTTCGCCTCGTCCAGCCAGTTGAAGACGAGCGAGCGCGGCGCGACGACCAACGTCGGCAGCGGCTGGTCGCCGTCCTGGTCGAGCTTGCGGGCCTGGATGGCGGCGAGCACCTGCACGGTCTTGCCGAGACCCATGTCGTCGGCCAGGCAACCGCCGAGTCCGAGCGAGTCGAGCTCGCGCATCCAGCTCAGACCCTCGCGCTGGTACGGACGCAGCTCCCCGACGAAGCCCTCGGGCTCGGTCACGGGTTCGGGCGACGCCGCAGTCGCGAGACGCTGACGCAGGCGTTCGAAGGCCTCGTCGGTGCGGACGTCGTCGCGCGAGCTCAGCAACACGTCGAGCAGCAGGGCCTGGCTCGGCCCGAAGCGCAGTCGGCCCTCGTTGCTGTCGCCGAGCTCCTCGAACAGCTTCAGGCGCGTGAGCCAGTCGCGGGGGAGAAGCCCCTGGCTGCCGTCGTCGAGTCGAACCGTGTCGTGGCCGTGGCCATGACCGCGACGGGCGAGGATGTCGGGCAAGGTGAGCTCGTGCTCGTCGAAGCGCACGGTGCCGTCGAGCTCGAACCAGTCCAGGTCCGAGCGCACCGAGAAGCGCGACGAGCTGGCACGTCGGACGAGCTCGCCCTCTGCCTCGACGACCCAGCCATCGGTCACGAGCCGTCGCACGACCGACGCCAGGCGGTCGAGCTCGAGAGTGGCCTGATGACCGCGATCGTCCGTACGGTTCTCGCCGCCGAGCTGCAAGAACAGGCTGAGCGCCGCTCGCTCCGCGTCGCGGTTGCGTCGCAGCGTCGCGCCGGAGGTGCCGGGCACGACCTCGCCCGCGAAGTCGATGGGCATGGCGAAGCCGTCGTAGACGAAGGAGAGCCGGCAGTCGAGTCTCTTGGCTTCCTCCCACGGGCGTGAGGCGACGAGCCGCGGCACGGGCTCACCCTGCCGAGTCGTCGGCGCCGTCGCTTCTTCGAGCGCCTGACCGACGACGGGAAGCAAGGCTTCGCGCAGGCCGATCTCCTCATGGAGCTTGGCGACGATGGGGCCACCGGTGCGCAGCTCCATGGCGAGCGAGAAGGCACCGGCGGGATCGAAGCGAGCGAGACGATCGCCGACCAGCAGGAAGCCGGCTTCTTCGAGATGCTTCGGCGCCTTCAGGTCGAGCACCTCATCGTTGGGACGCTGGAGCTCGCCCTCGACGCGAACTTCGTCGACGATGGCATCGCGCTCCAGGCGCACGACGAAGCGCCAGGGCGGACCGCCATCGAAGTCGAGCGGTCGACCGAGCTCGTTCTCGTGACGACGATGAAGACGTCCCGTCCGACAGAGCTCGGGCAGCACGAGCTCCCAGACGCGAGCCGGGATCGAGTGGCTCGTGCGCGTGCCGCTCGGATCCGGCCCGGTGCCGAAGCTCTCCAGCGTGGTCAGCAGGCGGCGGTCGGTCTCGTCCAGGAGTGAAGCGCTCGCGCCAGTGGACGACATGGGCTTCATCTGTCCCCATTGCCCGTCCTTGCGACGACGCTGCACGACGGTCGTGAGACGGAGAGTGCCGTCCTGAGGCTGCCCTTCGAGGTCGAGGAGGTGCAGCACGCGGTGCTCGGTGGGCGCCTGCACCGATCGCCAGGGATCGCTGCCACCGCTGCTGCCGACGGGCAGACGTCTCAGCCGCCGCTGGTAGTCGGTGGGCGGCGAGACCGAGCCGGCGTCGCCGCGGGTGCGTGAGCCGAGACCGAGCGCGTCGGCCTCGAGCACGAGGGCCCAGAGGTGCTCGCATTCGACGTCGCAGTCGCAGGTGAGCTCCCAGTCCTCGTCCACCGGCAGCCAGGCCAGGGTCGTGACGGTGCCGTCGGAGAACAGGGCCTCGAGCCCGACGCCGCCGAAGGGTTGGCAGTCGTACTCGGCGGCCTCGTGCAGCGCGCGTCCGTGGCGTCGCGTGACGGAGGGGAACTCCGACGTGAAGCGAGCGACCAGGCTGTCGACCTCGGCGCGCACGTCAGCTCGGAATCATCATGGGCGACCGCACTTCGGCGGCGCGCTCCGGACCGCAGGTCGCCTCGACGAGCGCGAGAGCGAACTCGATCGCCGTGCCTGGACCGCGGCTCGTGATGAGGTGACCGTCGCGCACGACGGGGTCTTCGACGTAGCGACCGTGCGTCGACACGAGCGGCCGCGCGCTGGTGTCGTGACACGGAAGTTCGCTTGCAGTCTCGGCGCGCCTCGTCGTCCCTGGCGTCGTTCTCCTCCGCTCGCGAATCCTCACGTAGCTACGGCTACGCTCCGGTCCGCTCGGTCGTCGGGCCTCGCCAGGAACGACGATCCATCGCCGATCCAAGACAAGGAACTTCCATGTCACGACACTAGGGTGCGACGTCATCTCCTTGTCAGCGCCCACGCCGGCAGCAACGAGCACGATGGGGGCGGCGCAGATCGCGGCGACGAGCCGGCCGGCGGCGTCCTGCTGGCGGAGTCGGTCGAGGACGCGCTCGTCCTCTGAGAGGAGCCGAGCGCCCTCCGCGCCACCGGGGAGGGCGATGAGGTCGAAGTCGCCCGTGACGTCACTGAGCGCGGTGTCAGGTTGGAGCCGCAGCCCGCGGCTGCAGGTCACGGGGTCGGTGCCGGTCAGGCCGGCGAGGACGACCTCCACCTCGGCGCGCCGGAGGACGTCGACGATGGCCGTCGTTTCCATCTCCTCGGCGCCGCTGGCGAGGGGGACGAGGGCTCGGGGGCTCTGTCGGGACATCCGACAATCATGTCCTCGTTCTCCTGCCAGCGGACGCCGAGAAAGTCCGTCACCAGCCCTCGCGTTCGAGCTGGCGTTTCAGCTCGCGGGCGAGGGCGGGATCCTGCTTGCGGATCTCGCCGAGGAAGCCCCGCTTGAAGCCGCGTTGGAACTCGCGCATCCGCACGGGGTCACGCTCGAGGGCCTCGAGATCGGCGACGAGCGCGTCGAGCTCCGGGATGCCGGTGCCGCTGGCCACGACGCTCACGCGGCGGCCGGAGCCGCGCTGGGTGAGGGCGTGCTGGGGGACCGTCACCGGGCCGGTCCAGCCCCAGGCGCGGCGGGTCGCCTCGTGATCGACCGAGTCAGCGGGGAGGACCTCCATGCGGTTGGACGCGTTGATGAAGGCGACCTGTCCGAAGGCCATGGCGGGATGAGACCGAGCCTCCCGAACGGTGCCGTCAGTGAGAAAGACCTGGTAGGTCGCGGCGTTGGCAACACCGCAGCCCATCAGGGCCAGCAAGAACACCAGCGAGAACACGCGCCCAACCGACATGGAGTACCTCCCCGGCCGCGATGCGTCGCGACCGTCTCGCCGTGAAGATGGAGCGGGAGGCGGGGTGGGGCGAGGGGATTGGGTGGCGGTGGGGTGGTTGGTGTTTGGTGGAGTGAACGGTCGAAGCTGTTGGGGAGGTCTAGGCCAAGCACTGCAAGTGTGGTCTTACCCTCCGCCGAACGATCAGTCGCGGCGTTCTCCGAGCAATCTCATGATGACGTCGTGGTCCAGCTCTCCACCGTGAGGGCGTCGACTCGCGAGAACTCGCGCACGTTGTTGGTGATGAGCGTTGCACCGAGCGCTCGGCAGTGTCCGGCGATGAGCAAGTCGTAAGCCCCAATGGGAGAGCCGGCGGCGGCGAGCTCCGCCCTGATGGCTCCTGCCTCCAGCGCCGCCGCGGCATCCAGTGGTAGGACTTCGACGTTTGCCAGGAAGCCTTCGACCACGCGCGTCAATTGTTCGTGTCGATTGCTGCGTCGGACGCCGTACTCCAACTCGTAGACGGAAATGGAAGACAGCTTGAGCTCGCCTGGTGCGAACTCCCGAATTCGGTCGAGCAAGGTCGGATGAGTGCGCTTCATGATGTAGCTGCACGTGTCCGTGTCCAGCAGGTACGTGGGCGAGCTCACAGGCTCGGCCGATCTTGAGGCGGGGGGTCCTCACCCGTGTCGAAGTCCTCGGGCAGGGTGAGCGACTCATCAGCCAGGAACTGATCCCAACCGGTTGCTGGTTTCGGACGCACCACGAGCGTGTCGCCCTTCTTTTCGATGACGACCGTGTCCGTGTCGAAGCTGAACTCGACTGGGATGCGGATGGCTTGATTTCGACCGTTTCGAAAGACTTTAGCGGTGACTTCGGACACGAGTGTCTCCTCCCCGTCTCCTTCGATCGAAGACATATGCTAGAGCATATGCCGCGCTCCCGACGGGCGCAACCTGCTGTCCGTGTCACCTTCTCCGATGATTTTCGTTTTCAGAGTTGGATGAGGCGCGGCTCAGCCAACTGGATGGTGGGTCGCTCACTCGGCCGGACCGAGCTCCGGGTGGATCCAGTGGGCGACCGATGCCGCCTGGTCGGCGAAGCGCTCGTCATCCTTGGCTGCCGAGGCGAGGTGACGCGCGAGCACGTGCTTCATCCACGGCGAGCCATCGACCTCCGCCTGAGCGATGACGGCGGCGACGGTCTCGAGGCGTCGGACGTCGTGAAGCAGCTCCTGGCGATAGAGGTTGGCGAGCTCGTTTGCTGAGAGCGAGGTCGGGTCGATCGCGAGGACGTCGTCCTCGGTGACGGGGGCGTGGCGGAGGCTGCCGATGACGTCGTGAACGATCGAGTCCGGGAAGTCGTCCGGCACGGCAATCCAGATGCCAGCGTGGTCCTCTTCGTTGGCGACCTGCAGGAACTCGAGACGGTGGCCCTCGTGCTTCGGGTTCCGGACCGCCGTCCGGTGGACGTGGATGCGTTCCCCCACGTGATGGTGATGCAGGAGGAAGAGCCCCTCGCTACCGAGGGTGCGCCGCTTGTTGTCGGTGGCGATCACGCTCCGGCCGGCATCGAGGGGCGACCACGCCAGGGTCGTCGGGTCATCACGTGTCGACCACTCCTGTTGTCGGCGCGGCGACCAGCCCTTGAAGACGAGCTCCTTGAGCTGGCTGCGGTGGGCCGGCAACGTGAGGTGAAGGCCGTTCACCAGGAAGGCGCGCTCAGGCACGCCGGCTTCGGTGCGCGGTCGGCCGTAGCCGACGATGAGCTTCCATTGCCACGCTGGCTCGCCATCGATGCTGCTCGGAACCTGGAACTCGAAGTTGTCGATCCAGACTCGAACCCCAGCGCCATCCGGCGCCGGTGGGAACGGCTGCTCCTCCGCCACGAGATGCTCGCGGGTGAGCCCGGTGCCCTCGAGCTTCTCGTGGTTCAACTGCAAGCCAGTCGCCACGAGAACGAACCAGGCTGCTGCCAGCAGCATCACCAACAGCGTGCCGATGCCCAAGGACCACCGACTGACGGGAGAGCTCGCTCGTTGCTCCCGAGTGACCACCCCACCGAGGAGCCACTCGTGTAGGGGCTTGCCGAGCATCGGCCAGGCCAGCAGCGACAGCGGGGCCAGCCCGTACTTGCACGTCGCCCGAGCGAAGCGCCGAAGCAGGAAGCCTCGGCTCGGCTCCAGGCGAAGACCCGTCACCCACTTGCCGAAGCTGCGGCCGCAGAGAGTCTCGAAGCAGATCAGGCCGGTGAAGATCCCCATCGGCCAGGCGAGCCAAGGCCCAGGTAGGGGAGTCCACGTCGCGATGACGCTACTCAGAAACTGGGTCCACGGGTAGCACGCGAGCCAGTCGAGGACGTGCGCGACCAGCCGACGCCCGACGAGCGGAGGTGGCGGCTCGCTCACGCCAGGAGGACGTGCCTCCGGCGTGGCGTACAGGTTCCGTGGCTCGGTCCCCCCCGGCGTGTCTGCCCCGTGCTCCACCAGTCCTCCTGGGGCATGCTACCTCGATGACCATCGTTCTTGGACTCGATCACGTGCAGCTCGCCCAGCCGGAGGGTGGGGAGGACCAGGGCCGAGCGTTCTATGGCGAGCTCCTGGGCCTCGAAGAGCTCCCCAAGCCCGAGCCCCTGGCCGGTCGCGGCGGGCTGTGGTTCCGCTGTGGCTCCCTCCAACTCCACCTCGGTGTCGAGAAGGACTTCCGGCCGGCAAAGAAGGCGCACCCCTGCCTCATCGTCGGCGACCTCGACGCGGTCGTCGCGCGCCTGAGCGAGGCGGGACACGAGGCGAAGGAAGGGGAAGTGCTCGAGGGCCGACGCCGCGCGTTCACGGCCGACCCCTTCGGCAACCGCATCGAGTTGATGGAGCCGCTAAAGGGATAACGGCATTCGTAGGTCCGACCCGTGCCTACTGCATGAGCAGGCTGCGGGTCTGGCTGCCCGGCATGAGGGTGAGCGTGCCGCCGACGGCGTTGCCCGATGAGGTCACCGTGCGACCGTTCGTCACGGTCAGGTCACCGGACACGGTGCTGTTGATGAGAACGACCTGGTCGTCGTCGGTGGAGCTCAGTCGGTCGGCCTGACTGTCGGTGAATCGGATGGCCGTGAGCTGATCGGAGGTGATGCCACCATCCAGGACCGACCGGCTCGTGGCCACGACGATGCCCTTGTCGCGACCGAAGCTCGTGGCGGTGACGTCGCCGCCGACTGTCGCACCCTCGAAGACGAGCAAGAACGAGCCGCGAGCGCGGGCGTGTCGCTCCAGCGACGAGCCGGGGAGGAACACGACGTTGCCGCCGCCCACGTCGAGGTCGGCGTTGACCGCGGCCTCGCGTCCGATCATCACGGTCTCGCCCCGGCCGATGCTCAGCCCCTCGGCGACCACGTCACCGGGACGTCGCGCTTCGAGGTAGGTCGCGCTGCCGACGCGGCGCGGGTTCACGAAGATCGAGCCCTCCGTCGGATGCGAGGCGACGGTGGCCTGGAGGATGGCGCCGGTCGGGAAGGCGCTGCTGTCGACGAGGCTCGTCAGGCGCGTGCCGGCGGCGGGACGCGGCACGAGGTAGGTCTCGCCCTTCGCGTCGGTCACCGCGACGAGGTCGG
This sequence comes from Acidobacteriota bacterium, assembly GCA_039029535.1. Lineage (GTDB taxonomy): Bacteria > Acidobacteriota > JBCCFW01 > JBCCFW01 > JBCCFW01 > JBCCFW01. The sequence continues at coordinate 5,118 of JBCCFW010000005.1, read as the reverse complement.
TGACGGTGGCCGAGAGGGAGCCATCGGCGTAGCAACCTTCGGTGACGTGTCCGGACTGCTGCACGGTGACGGGGCCATCGGCGCAGTCGGGTCCGTGGCCGAGCACGATGCCCTCGGTGAGGCCGCTGCCGCCCGTGTTGTCGACGGCGATGCTGAGCGAGTCGGGCTTGAGGAACATGTAGCAGAAGCCCGAATCGTCGCTGCTGCCGACCCAAGTGCCCCCGGCGTCGTCACACTCGGACTTGTTGCTCGGATACGCCTGAGCGTTCGTGGCCAGGAGGGCCGTGAGGAGGAGGCAGGCGAACAGGCGAGCGGCAGTGTCGTGACGCATGGGGAGCTCCAGTCCGATGGTGGGTCGTTGCACCAGGGGGACTAGAGGGCTCCGTCACGGGACCTGACGGCCGGGCTCACTTTTTTTGCGTGCTACGCGACGGCGGCCTCCACGGCGGCCAGGACCTTCTCGTCGCTGGGCTTGAAGACGAGGAACTTGTTGAGCACGCGCTTCTCGTCGACCCAGACGGAGAACTCACCGGCCTTCTTCGAGGCGGTGGTCGTCACGTCCTGGCCGAGCTTCTCCTTGATGAGGGTCGCCACCCGGGCGGCCCAAGGCTCGTAGTTTCAGGAGTGGCAGTAGCGGATCTCGATGGCCGGCACGGGGCACCTCCGAAGACGGGGACGTTGACCTGGAGTGTGGCGTCCCGCCGCGCCCCTGTCGAGCCGAGCGGTCCCGCCCGCGAGAGTGACGACCTGCGTCAGCCCTGACGCTCCACGTCGCCCTTCGACGTCGTTTCTCTCGCAGTTCGGCCTGAAACGGCCGTCGAGAACCTTGGCACGTCTGTTGCGTTTCATCAGGGGCATCCCGCACTGGAGGAGCTGCATGAGCTGGAAGCCCTGGCCACACTCGGTTCTCGTCATGGCCGCCGCCGTGGCCATCGGCGTTCTCGCCTGGGTCCTGCTCGAGCTCGTGCCGCGCGGACCCCGCTTCGCGACGAACGACGGCACCGATCTCGTCTTCGCGCTGCCGGGTTCAGCCCCCACCACGGACGATCCGACGCAACACCTGCTCACGGAGGCCGGGGAGGCGCTCCGGCACACGCGCTTGGAACGCTCCGAGACCTTGGCCCGAGAATCCCTCGAGCACCGCGAGTCGGCTCAGGGTTGGCTCATGCTCGCGCGCAGCCTCGTCTGGCAGGGGGAGTTGCCTGAGTCCCGAGCTGCCCTACGCAGGGCCTGGGAGCTGGGTCACGTCTTCTTCTACCGAGCGCCGCACGCCGATGCGAGCTGGGAGTCGCACGATGGCTGGTTCGACATCTGGATCGCCGAGCTCGAGACCGAGCCGTGGATCTCCCCTCTGGAGGTGACCGTTCCTCCCTCCGCACTCTCCGACGACGAGATTCAGGTTCGCATCGACGCCATCGAGCAGGCGGCACGCCGCAGTCGTGACCATCACCTTCAGCTCGTCGCCCGTCACGACGTGGTGCGCTGGAAGGCGGCGTGTCTCGCGCAGCGTGCGGTGGAGGAGGGAGCCACCGCCGACGAGGCCGAGCTCGTCCGACTGGAGTCGATCTGGATCAACGATGAGTGGCCACCCGCATTCTGGCCGCCGTCGGTTGGCATGGCCGGGCTGGAGGACTCGCAGGCGCTCTTGCATCGGCTCGACCTTCAGTCAGGACCCGAGCGCGATCGTCTCTGGGCACGGACGCTGCGAGTGAAGGCCGAGCAGACCCTCTCCTTGCAGCGCGCTCAGAACCCGAGGGTGCAAGAGCGCGGTCGTCGCGAGCGGGAGGAGTCGCTCCGGGCAGCGCATCCGCTGGCGGAGGGGGAAACGCTGGCGCAGGTCCTTCTGGGACGGCTCGCGCTCGACCCGTCTCCGCGCCATGCGCGGACCTTCGTCGACCGTCTCTTCGAGTTGGCCGACGAGCTCGACGATGGGGAGGAGCTGCTCCTCGAGACCCGCCGCGTGGCGCCGCTGCCGTACTTCGAGCGCGAGGGCCTTCCGAGCCTCGACCTCGAGACGATCGACGGTGGCCGCTTCACCGACGAGGACCTGAAGGGCCAGGTCACGCTCATCGACTTCTGGGCGACGTGGTGTCCACCGTGTCGCGCGGAGCTACCGGGCGTGGTCGAGGTGCTGAAGCGTCATCGGCATCGCGGCTTCCAGGTGTTGGGCATTGCGACGGAGGGACCGCACGGTCTCTACCGCGGGGACTTCAAGAGCTGGTGCGAGGGCCACGAGGTCACCTGGCCACAGGTTCACGTCAACGAGCCGCGTCCGAGTCGGATAGCGAGGGCCTTCGGTGTCGTGGGCATCCCCTCGTTGTTCCTGGTCGATCGCGAAGGTCGTCTCGTGGCGGCCGGTCGATCGTTGCGTGGAGAGGGCTTGGAGGAGGAGCTGTCGAAGCTGTTCGAGGCGGAGTCGCGTCAGGAGGGGTCGCCGGCGGAGGTGGCTCGACGATGACAGGCGGGCGCGGCGAGCCGCTGGAGGACGGCCCGCCGCGCCCTGACCCGAACCGCAAGCGCTTCGGGCAATTCGGAATCATCCGGCACGGATCACTGCACGAGAAGACTACGGGTCTGCTCGCCGCGAACGAATGAGAGTGAGCCGGCGGCAACGTTGCCGGTGAGCGTCATGACCTGTCCATTCGTCACCGTCAAGTCATGTTGCACGTTGTTGTCGTTGAGCTCGACCTCGAGGTCGTCGGTGGAGGAGAGCGCGCCGACGCTGCAACCCTCGAGGCTCAGCAGCTCCAGGCCTCCGGTCGTGACCGTCCCGAGGAGGTTGGAGCCGCGTGCGGCGACGTGTCCCTCGAAATCACCACGGCTGCTTGCCTGAAGGTCGCCCTCGACCGTTGCTCCGTCCAGGACGAGGACGGCGGCTCCCCGGACCACGGCGGCGCCGAGCAGTCGTGAGCCGGGGAGGAACAGCACGCGACCGTCGTCGACGTGGAGGTCACCGCTCACGACGGCGTCGGTCCCCACGAGGACGGTCTCACCCGGACCGACCACGAGATCGCGGGCCACGACATCGCCGGGGCGGCGGGCCTGCAGGTGAGTGGCTTGGCCGATCACGCGATGGCCGATGAGGACGGCTCCCCTGGTGGGATGTGAGTGAACGGTGGCGCTGATGAGCGCGCCGGGGGGCGGGGGAGGCGGTGGCGGAGTGGGATCGGACGGTTCGCGCATCTCGGCGGTGACCTTGCCACCCGGGACGCGTGCGATCTCGCCCTTCGGAAGGGTCACTTCCACGAGATGAGTGGCTTCGCCGAACAGCGAGGAGTCGCCGGAGCAGGACTCCGTGAGTCCGCCGACGTGTTGGATCGTGCGCGGTCCGACGAGACAGCCCGGTCCGTCGTCGAGGACGATGCCGACGATGCGGCCGTCGGTCGTGCCGGTGACGGCGACTTCCATGGGCTCGAGCTTCATGAAGCAGAAGCCCTCGGTGCTGCTGCTTCCTACCCAGGCGCCTCCTGCTTCGTCGCACTCGGCCTTCGTGTCCGGGTAGGCGAGAGCGCTGTTCGTGGCGAGTCCGGTGAGCAATGCGAAAACGAGAATCGTGAGACGCACGGGGAGTCCTCCTGTCGGCGAGCGACGGGTGAAGCGAGCGCGTGGTGGTGCGACGGAGGACTAGTGGGGGAGACGACCATTCCTGACACGGAATCGTGAACGGCCGCTCAAGCTAGTCAGCCTCGTTCGCGAACAGCGATCGCAGCGCGACGCGACGGAGGTCGCCGGTGGTCTCGTGCTGGAGGGCGGCCAGGCGTCCCTCGACGGGACCGAGCGTCCAGCAGCTCGTCTCGTCCAGCTCGACCAGCGGTGGGTCGCCATCCTCATTGAGCGGGCAGATGTCGCGATGCTCGACGGGGATGTCGTCCGGGCCGGGCTCGATCCAGCGCAGGGGGAGGCCGTGACTCCGGCAGCGGTAAGGGCGGCTCTCGTAGACGCGGCAGGAGCCCTCGTCGTCGAGGAAGGCACAGGCGCCGACCGGGTGGGGCGTGCCGGTGGCGAGGAGGTCGGCGTGGCGCTCGCGGATGAGCTCGGCTTCGACGGCGAAGACGCTCAGCTCGTCGGCGCAGCAGTCGTGGCAGCCCCGACCGCAGCGGAGCCGGGGTCCGAGGGTCTCGGCGAGACGCGCGGACTCGGCGTCGACCTCGTCGTGGAGGGCGAGCAGCTCGGCGTGGGTGTCAGCGGGGGAAGGGGACATCGGGCGGGATCCGGGGCGGTTCGGGCGTGCGCCGAGATTCTCACCGCATTCGGGTGAAACCCGCCATCGGACCACGCGTAGGCGCGTCTTCACCCCGGAGGCTCCGCCCATGCGCGACATCACCCGTGCGGCCCGTTCCATCCTCGTTTTCGTCCTGTCCACGGCCGCCGGCCTCGCGAGCGCTGCTGAGCGCTGGTCGGGCACCATGCAGCTCCCCGGGGGTCAGGCCCTCGACTTCTCGGTGACCCTCGAATCGGGCGATGACGGCTGGATCGGGAGCATCGACATCCCCGCGCAGGGAGCCTCGGGTCTCGGTCTCTCGAACATCACTCGCACGGGCACGGGGCTGTCCTTCGAGATCGCGGCGGTCGGCGCGCGCTTCTCGTTCACCCATGACGGCGCCAACGGCAACGGCCAGCTCGACCAGAGCGGCATGACCTTCCCCGGCACCATCATGCGTGGGCCCGACGTGGCTGACGGTGGCGTGGCGGCGCCGCCGAAGACAGAGGCCAAGGCCGGTGGCGTCGAGGAGACGTGGACGGGCAAGGTGACGGTGGGTCCGCAGGAGCTGGGCTTCACGGCGAAGCTCGCGGAGGCCGAGGGCGGTGGCTGGGTCGGCACCATCGAGATCCCGCTGCAAGGCGTGTCGGGCCTGCCGCTCCAGGACATCACCCGCACGGCGGACCGCGTGGAGTTCACCATCGCCGGTCTCGGCGCGGCCTTCGGCTTCGACCTCGACGGCAACGCGGGCAGCGGTGCGCTCATGCAGGGCGGCGGCAGCTTCCCGGGGACCGTGGAGCTCGCGGGTGGCGAGAGCGCGTCGGCCGCGGCGTCGGCGAGGTCCGAGAGCATGGCGTCGCCCTCGCCCTCGCCCTCGCCCTCGCGGTCGTCGGCGTCGTCGGCGTCCATGTCGGGCG
>JBCCFW010000004.1:0-112284 GCA_039029535.1 Acidobacteriota bacterium | reverse complement strand
GCTGTGGTCGGCACCGGTGAGCTCGCAGACCCTCTACGAGTGCCCGGTCATCGCCGACCTCGACCGCGACGGCAGCGCCGAGATCCTCGTGCACCAGAACTTGTCGGGCAATCGATCGATCATCAAGAGCTTCGGCAATCCTCGCTGGGCGCCGGCCCGCACGATCTGGAACCAGGAGAACTACACCGTCACGCACGTGAACGAGGACGGCACGCCGGTCACCGACCCGGCACCCCGCTGGATCAACGGGCTCGACTTCCGCGGTCAGGAGACCTGCGCCGAGTGCGACGGTCCCGAGCTGACCATCAGCCTCGTCGACCTCCCCTGCGGCACCATGACGGCCTGCGTGACGAGCAGCTGGGCCAACGCGGTGCAGCCGGTGACGGTGACCTGGGACTTCGGCGACGGCAGCGAGCCGGTCGTCGACGTCGCGCCCTGTCATCTCTACGCCGCGGCCGGCCGCTACCTCATCCGCGCCTACCTCGAAGACGCAGCCGGCTGCACGCGGGAGGCCGTGCTCCCCGTGGACATCGCGGAACCGTTGGTCGTCGAGCTGACCGGCGGTCCCACCTGTGATGAACGTCGGGGCTGCCTGGTCGCGACGGTGTCGGGCGGGATCGAGCCATACACCTACGAGTGGATCTTCGACGATGCGCCGCCGGTGGTCGACGGCCCCGAGCCCTGCCCGTTCTTCGGTGGCGACGACTGGTCGGCGTGGGTGTTCATCACCGATGCCCAGGGTTGCCTCGCCGAGGCGATGGTGTCGGGGAGCTTCGCGACGACGGTGCCAGCCGACGTTGGGCCGGTGCTCTTCGGCATCGACCACGGCGATCCGACGGCGGCCCTCATCGAGGGGACCTTCACCTGGCGCGGCGACGAGGGTCGGCCGCGTCCGGACGGGGTGACCTATCGCCTCATCCGCAGCCGGAACGATGCCAGCATGCTCAGGCAGATCCCCGGCACCGAGGGCTACACGGACACCACCTGGGTCGACATCTCACCAGCGCCCGCTGAGCGTCCCGAAGTCTGGTTTTTCAAGGTCTTCGCGGAGAACGAGTGCGGAGGGGTCAGCGAGAATTGAGAGTCCCGCGCTCAGCGACACGTCGATTCGACGTGACTCGTGAAGTCCGGGAACTCGTTCCGCGCCGCCTCCAGGATCTGCTCCCAGCCTCGCTCGGAGGCGGGGACGTTGGCCGCTGCGAAGGCCCGGAAGGGCTGAGCGGCGCCATCGATCACGGGACCCAGGCCCTGGACCGCCTCGCAGGGTCCGACTCCTGCACCCAGGAGGCGCACGTAGTCGGCGAGATCGGTCGCGAGGACTCCGACCTCTCCCTCTGAACCGAGGAAGACGATCGGTTGCTCTTCGAGCGGTGCGCCACTCCGAGCCCTCCAGATTGCTGCATGGCCTCCGCTGCCGTCTTGACCGAAGACCAGGTACTCCTCGCCGGTCACTTCGGGGTTCCCGGTCCAGGCACGGAGCCAGTCTCGAGTCTCGTCCGCCGACAGGAAGTCCTGATAGGGCTCGAAGTCGTAGCCGTCGCCATCGGCGTACTCGAACTCCAACTGATGGAGCGCGCTGAGCAAGGCTGGAAACTGAGGCTCTGACATGACCTCAGGCTAGCACGACGTCCCCGCACGCCACTCGGCACCTGCACTCACCAGGACGAGCACGCCCAGCATTGCGTTCGAGCCAGGCAACGTTCCAATATCAGAAGAGACGGTGCGCACGAAGGAGGCAGCCGACCATGACCGACCATGAAGACGGCGCCGGCATCGCTGCTCGGTATCACTCGCGCACGGAGCACCGCCTACCGAACCGTTTCGCCCGCTCCCTCGGTCATCTCGAGTGGGCGACCCAGCCTGACCCGTTTCGTTGTCATGACGGAGCGGAGCTCATCGAGCTGCCACGCAGGGAGCCTGACGAGTCGGAGGGTCCCGACTGGGCCTCGATTCGCTCGGACTCAGCGCCGGCACCTGCTCCCCTCGACTCCCGCTCTTTCTCTCAGCTCCTTTACGACTCGCTGGCCATCTCCGCCTGGAAGCAGGCCGGGCCCTCCAAGTGGGCCCTCCGCTGCAATCCTTCGAGCGGCAACCTCCACCCGACCGAGGCCTATTTCATCGTGGACGCAGTTCGCGAGCTCATCGAAGCCCCGGCCCTGCTCCACTACGCGCCGAAGGACCATGCGGTCGAGATCCGGAGGTCACTGTCTCCGAGCGCGCTCGAAGAGCTGAGCTGTCAACTTCCTGAAGGCGCCTTCGTCTTGGGACTGTCCAGCGTGGCGTGGCGTGAGGCCTGGAAGTATGGCGAGCGCGCCTTCCGCTACTGCATGCACGACGTGGGGCACGCCATGGAGGGTGTTGCCATCGCTGCGCGCATCCTGGGTTGGCGAGCACGTCGAATCGAGGGACTCACAGCCGAACAACTGGATCGTCTTATCGCGCTCGATGGCAGCAGTGGGCCCGAAGCCGAGCGCGCTGACGTCCTCCTCGCGATCGAGACGACTCCGACTCCAGCCTGCGGGCCACTTCGCGTGCAGCTCTCGGAACAGGCGCTGGACGCGCTCTCGCCTCCGGCTGAAGGCACCCCGAATCAGCTCTCATCAAGGCATCACGACTGGCCGATCCTGCAAGAGGTGGAGCAGGCCACGAGGGACGACGGGTCACCGCAAGGCGACGTCGAAGAGCGCGGCCCCGGGACGACTTTCGAAGCCGAGTCCCCGTCGAGCCCGGCCCGAGTCCTGGTCCGCAAGAGACGCAGCGCCGTCGACTTCGACGGGGAGACCACCATGGAGCGCGACCAGCTCTATCGGATGCTCGCCACCCTGGTGCCAGCGCTCACTCCGTCCACGTGGACTGCCTTTCCACATCGTCCCCGGATCCATCCGCTCGTGTTCCTTCATCGAATCGATGGTCTGGACCCTGGCCTGGCGATCCTGGTTCGCGATCCGGGCGCAGAGCCCTTGCTCCGGCAAGCGCTCTCACGAGTCGAGGAATGGAGTCCTCTCCCGGGTTGTCCTGACGAGCTTCCTCTGTTCAGGCTCGCGTCGGGCGACACGCGGAATGCTGGCCGCATCGCGCACTGTCACCAAGACATCGGCGCAGACGGAACGCTGGTCGTCTCGATGCTCACCTCCTTCGACGATGAGCTGGCGAGCTTCGGGCCCGCCGCCTACCGGCACCTTCACTGGGAGGCCGGAGCCCTCGGCCACCTGCTCTATCTGGAGGCGGAAGCACTGTCTCTCTCGGCCACCGGCATCGGATGCTTCTTCGACCACGCCATTCACGACCTCGTCGGGCTCACTGACGGTCGATTCCGCATGCTGTACGGCACGGCGGTGGGTCGCGCCGTCCTGGATCCCCGCATCCAGACGCTTCCCGCCTACGACTGAGGTCGCGCTCAGGCAGCGCGGACCAGTTGGCTCGACACGTGGGAGTGCTGACATCTCTCACGAGCAGCCCGCGTGGCGACGGAGTAGACTCCCGGGATGCCGACCTACGACTACTACTGCCCGTCCAACTCCAAGACCATCGAAGTGCTGCACTCCATGTCGCGCACCGTCGAGACCTGGGGTGAGCTCTGCGAGCTGGCGGACCAGCCGACCGGCAAGACGCCAAGCGACGCGCCGGTCGAGAAGCTGGTGACCGCCGGGGTGATGCTCTCCGGGGGTAGCTGCAAGCCGGGCTGCTGCTAGCAACAGCCGCTCAGGGCACCGTCTCCCAGTAATCGGACCGCGAGACGCTCCGTCACCACGAACGAGAACCCCTGTCCGAGCACGGATGGTCGAGTCGGGTCAGGGACCCGTGTCATGACTCGACGGACGATGCACGGACCTGCGCACGCTCTCCGGGCCAGCTTCTACCACGTCGTCGGAGGGAACGTGAACGACCGGGCTCATCACGAGTGGCGAACGCCGGCGCGTCAACGCTGGACTTCGCGCGCAGCCGCCGTGCTGGCGTCCGGCCTGCTCGGCGCCGTCGGTAGCCCCATTCTCCTGGGAGCGTCGTTCCTGCTCCTGGACGCTCTCGGACGAGCGCCCGATCGCGTGAGCGGGGTCTTCATCCTGCTCAGTTGGGGAACGGGGGCTCTCCTGCTGTCACTCGTGCTGTTCTGGTACACGAGTCGACACGCCCATCACGCACTCCTGCTGACCGATGACGAGGTCTGGCTCCGGGCCCCCCTTCGCTTGCTGCGCTTTCCCCTGAGTGCCGAGACGACCATCACGGGCGGCCTCCGAGATGCTCGAGCCCCAGGAGGACCCTCTCTCGACGTCGAAGGCATCACGATCCAATCACGAGCACGCGGGACGAACATCATCTGGCTCGAGCCTGAGGACGCACGAGTCGTGGTCGACGTCCTCACCCACCGCGACCCAGGTGCCGTCCGCGCTCGTCTCCAGACCCTCTCTCCGGTGAGCGAGCCGGGTCTCGCCGGAAAGGTCTGCGCGCTCGGAGCCCATCTCGGCGGCAGCCTCTTCTTCAACGGCCTCGGAGTGGCGACCGGAGTCGCGCTCTGGGAAGTGCTGGCCGGAGAGCCTCTCGCCTGGGTCGCTCTCGTGGCCGCCGTTCTCAGCACCTTGCTCCTGCTCTGGATTCGCTTCGGCACGGCCACGAGTCGCTTCACGCGCTGGCTCGTTCTGCTCGACCTGGCGTTGTTCCTCGCGGGTCTGGTCCTCGGCCACGAGCTGCTATCTTGACGCCGCTCGATTCAACGACTCGCTTCGACTGAGCGAGACGGCATCGGAGGAGGGACCCGACATGTCGACATGGCTCGGACTCGGAACGGACTGGGAGTGGCGGACACCGGCGCGACAGCGCTGGGTCTCGATGGCGGCCTCGATCTTGATTTCGACGCTCATCGGCGTCTTCGGTGGGCCCTTGCTCCTCTTGCTCCCCCTGGTGGTGCTGGACGCCCTCGGTCAGGGGCCAGGACCGATGCGAGGCAACTCGGCGCTGGTCTTCTGGTGCTCCGGCATCGTCTTCGGCTTCCTGCTGAGCTTCGCCGTGCTGACCCGCCAGTTCCTGCACTCCGTCTCGCTCACCGAGGACGAGATTCAGCTCAGAGGACCACTTCGCCGCCTGCGCATTCCACTGGCGACCGTCACGGACATCGAGTTCGGCCTGCGTGACGGAGGCGACGAGAACGAAGTCTCGCTCGGTGTCGAGGCCGTCGAGATTCGCTCGAAGACTCGCCGCCCGGCCCGCATCTGGTTGGAACCGAGCGATGCGGACGTGTTCGTCGGCCTGCTGACACGCCACGATCCAGACGAGCTCCGAGCCGCACTGGCCGAGCCTGTCACTCGACCGCCACCCAGCGCCTTCACTCGGCTCTCCCGATGGGTCGAGTACTTCCAGGCCTCGCTGTTCCTGGGCGTCCTCGCCTTCCTGCTCGGAGGAGGAGTCCGTGCTGCCTCGAAGGGAGAGGGCCTGGCCTGGCTCTCGATCGTGTTGCTGGGCCCTTGTCTCGCCCTGCTCGTCGGCATCCGTCTCCGTGGTGCCGCGAATGACCCCCTCCGCGTGCTCGCCCTCATCGACCTCGTGCTGATCGCCGGTGCTACCGTGCTTGGCTACAGCGTCTTGAGTTGATCGAGCACGCTGGCCCTCACTCCTCCATCTTCTTCCGCACGCCCCGATACAGCCGGATGATCGTCGTCTCAAAGGGCGTGTCGGTCACGAGGTAGGTCCAGGTGGACTCCGGTCCCGTCAGACCCGGCCGGGTCAGCTCGGCGACACTCCCGACCTCCAAGGTCTGATAGCGAACGCGCAGGGTCTCTTCGAGCTCCTTCCAGGTCTCCTCGAAGGCCTCGATCGCCATCTCGTGGAAGACGTCGAAGGGGCCCTTGCGCATGCTCCACAGGCCACCGAACCAGTCCTGGTTGCCCATCTGCTGGAGGTGGATCCCTTCCCGCACGTCGGCGATGCGGACGAGGTGACGACACCAGGCCTCGTCGACCTCGATGAGCACGAGCCGGTGCTCGATCGCTGAGACTTCCTCTTCTCCCAGCCGCCCCAACAGCTCGGCACGACGCTCCGCGCTGCCCTCCTCGAAGAAGCCGAGCTCCGCATGGGCATCGAGAGCCCGCGCCCGCCAGGAGTCGATGCGCTCCCGCTGCTGGCGGACCATCCGGCTGTACTTCCACAGGGTCTTGCGGATGTCGAAGTTCTGCCCCTCGACGATGCGCTGCGCCCGGTCGATCTCCGCCGCTGCACGCGACTCCCACGAGCCGCCGTCCCCGCCCTCCGAGGAGAGCTCGTCGATCATCTCGGCCAGGCCGTAGCGCTCGACGAGGTCGTCCTCGAGGCTCACGAAGAAGCGCGACGATCCGGGGTCGCCCTGACGACCGGCGCGTCCCCGAAGCTGGTCGTCGACGCGGGAGCTCTCGTGCTTGTTCGTGCCGATGACGTGCAGGCCACCGACGGCGGCGACCTCGTCGTGACCGACTCCCTCGTGGCCGCCCAGGCGAATGTCCGTGCCCCGACCGGCGAGGTTGGTCGAGATGGTGACGGCCCCCTTGCGACCCGCGTCGGCGACTATGACCGCCTCTTCCTCGTCGTTCTTCGCGTTGAGGACCCGACACTCCACGCCCGCGTCCCGAAGACGTGCCGCGAGCGCCTCGGACTCGATGATGTTCGCCGTGCCCACGAGGATGGGCCGACCCAGCTCGTGCTCGGAGCGGATCTCCTCGATGACCGCCGTGAGCTTCGCCTCGCGGTCGGAGAAGACCCGGTCGGGTCGGTCCTCACGGACGCAGGCTCGGTGCGAAGGCACGACCGCCACCTCGAGGCCATAGAACGCGTCGAGCTCGTCGGCGGCCGCCACCGCCGTGCCGGTCATCCCCGCCAGGCGTGGATAGAGCGGGAAGAAGTGCTGCAAGGGGATGGACGCCAGCACGCGCCCTTCCTTCCTGTGCGGCAGCTCCTCCTTCGCCTCGAGCGCCGGGTGCAGGCCGTCGGGCCAGCGTCGGTCGGGGACGACACGACCCGTGAACTCGTCGATGACCTGGACGCGCTCGTCGGCGACGACGTAGTCGACGTCGCGGTGCAGCAAGGTGCGCGCATGCAGGGCGAGGTTCAGGCCGGCGTGGACCTCGCGGTTGAAGTCCTCGTGGAGGTTGCGGAGGTCGAGACTCGCCTCGACCATCCGGATGCCCGACGGCGTGAGCGCCACGTGGCGCGCATTGTCCTCGACCTCGAAGTGCTGGTCTTCCAGCTTGGCGGCCAGCTCGGCGAGCTTCGCTCGGTCGACCGGCGGCTCGTCTTCCCCACCCGCCAGCACCAGCGGCACCCGGGCCTCGTCGACCATGAGCGAGTCGGCCTCGTCGACGATGGCCTGATGGAAGGGACGGTGAACGCGGTCTTCGAGCGCCAGCACTCGCGAGTCACGCAGGTAGTCGAAGCCCGACTGCTTCGCCGTCGCGTAGGTGACGTCACTGGCCCAGGCTTCTCGTCGCTGCTCGGGTGAGTCCCCTTCCTGCACGCAGCCGAGGCTGGCTCCGAGAAGCTGGTAGACCGGCCCCATCCACTCGGCGTCGCGACGCGCGAGATAGTCGTTGAAGGTCAGGACGTGGGAGCCCCGTCCCGCCAAGGCGCCGAGCCAGGCCGGCCCGACCGCCGCGAGCGTCTTGCCTTCACCGGTCGCCAGCTCGACCACCCGACCGTGATGCAGGGCGACTGCTGCGAGCACCTGCGCGTCGTGGAGACGCAAGCCGAGGACCCGCTCACCTGCCTCGCGCACGAGGGACAGGCCATCGACGACATCGACGCGTCCTTGGTGCTGAGCCTGCTCTCGCAGCGTCTCGGCACGCTCGCGGAGCTGACCGTCGCTGCGGGTGCGGAGACTCGCCGCCTTCGCCTCGATGTCGCGAGCGGTGTCGCCGAAATCGTCGGCCGCCGAGCGTTCGACCGGCTCACCCGCCAACCGCCGCAGCAGTCTTCGGAATCCGGCCTTGAAACTCACGACAGCGCTCCCTCCCTCAGGCGACGTTCTCGGTCATGCCGTCGAAGCGCACGGAGACGAGCTTGCTGCAGCCCTGCTCCTCCATCGTGACGCCGTACAGCACCTTGCCCTGCTCCATCGAGCGGCGGTTGTGCGTGACGACGATGAACTGCGTGTCCTTCGACATCGAGTTCACCAGGTCGATGAAGCGAACGACGTTGGCCTCGTCGAGCGGCGCATCGACCTCGTCGAGGACGCAGAAGGGCGAGGGCTTGTAGCGGAAGAGCGCCACGAGCAGGGCGATGGCGGTCAGCGCCTTCTCGCCACCGGAGAGCAGCAGCATGTTCTGCAGCCGCTTGCCCGGAGGCTGGGCGATGATCTCGATGCCCGACTCGAGGACGTCTTCCTCGTCCTGAAGCCGAAGCTCGGCGCGACCGCCGCGGAAGAGCTTGGTGAAGGAGGTGTTGAAGGTCTCCTTGACCTGCTCGAAGCACGCGAGGAAGCGCTCGCGCGAGGTGTGGTCGATCTGCTCGATGGTCTCCTTGAGACGCTCGATCGAGGTGACCAGGTCGTCGCGCTCCTTCGTCAGGAAGGACAGCCGCTCCTCCTGCTCGTCGCACTCCTCGATGGCGACCAGGTTCACCGGGCCGATGTTCTTGATCTTGCGCTTGACGTCCGCCACCTCGGTGGCGACCAGGTCGAGCTCGAGCTCCCCGTCCTCCGTCCACGGGAGGTTCTCGTCGATGGGCTCATCGTCTTCGGCGGTCGTGGAGCCTTCGCCTTCCTCATCCGCCTCGGAGTCGACGTCCTCGTCGGTCTCCTCGGAGTCGTCAGCGTCACCCTCGGCGCTCTCTTCACTCTCGGAGTCGCCTTCGGCGCTGGCTTCGGTGTCCTCGGTCTCGGTCGGCTCGTCGGCATCGGCTTCCGCCGCGACCTCGGCGTCGGTCTCTTCTTCGACCTCGGCCTCGGGCTGCGGAGGCGTGGGAATCTCGAGCTCGGTGGGCAGCATGCCGAGCTGCGACTCGCAGTCAGCCACGAGGTGCTCGAGCTGCGAGCTGAGCCGCTCACGCCGGAGGTCGACACCGTTGGCCGCCTTCGAGCGCTCCTCGTGAGACAGCCGCAGGTCGCGGAGCCGGTTGGCCTCCTGCATCATCCCGTCGCGGTGCTCGTTGAGCTTCTCCTCGGCGACGCCGAGCTCGGACTGGAGCTCCTCACCCCGCGGATGACCCTCGTCGAGCGTCGTCTGCGACGTGGTGATGATCTCTTCGAGCTGGCCCTTCTGATGCGTGAGGGCCTCGGACTCCTCACCGAGGAGCTCGACACGCTCCGTGGCCTGCGCCACCTGCGCGCGGATGGGCTCCAGCTCGGAGGCCAGACCTTGCCGGCGATCCTGGCGGATGGCGGCTTCCTGTGAGAGACGCGTGCGCTCGGCGTCCGCGCTGCCGACCTCGCTCTCCAGCTCGGTCACCAGGCCCTGAGCGTCGGTGAGCGTGGCATCCAGCGTCTCGCGACGCTCCATTCCCGCCTGCAGCCGCTCCGCGTACTCGCTGATGCGCGTGCGCGCACCCTCGAGCTCGCCACCGACGGCCTGGTGCTCGAAGGTCAAGGTGGACAGCTGAGCCTGTGCCGTGTCGACACCCTGCGTGAGGCGGTCCTGAGCATGGCGCGCCGAGAGGGCGGCCTTCTCGGCGTCGCTGAGCTCGTCGCGAAGACGACCGACCGTGGCGGCCAGCTCCTCGCGTCGCTCGTCGAGGACCGCGCGGGCCGACTCGGCCTCCTCGACGGCGGCGCCATGCTCACGCACCTCGCCTGCGAGACGATCGCGGCGACTCTGCGTCTCGAGGATGCCCTCACCGTCGCCGAGCGGACGGCCCGCGCTGCCCCGACCCCAGGGCCCGAGCAGGGCGCCGTCGCGGGAGACGAGCAGCAGGCCGGGGTGACGACGGGAGAGGTCGATGGCTTCGTCCCGCGTGTCGACGAGGACCGCGTCGGGCACGAGCCCTTCGAGCCACGAGACCTCGGGCGCCACGCGCAGCGCCTGCCGCAGCGAGGGCAGCCCGGTGAGCTCGGAGGCGAGCTCCGCTGACGGAACCGGCGGCGTCTCGGGGAAGACGAAGGCCAGCTCGGGCTCGTCGCCGGGAGCGAGCCGACGCACGACCGACTCGGCCGTGTCGCGGTCGGCGAAGACGACGGACTGGAGCAGCGGGCCGAGCGCCTTCTCGCACGCCGTGGCGTCCGCCTCGTCGCTGGTGACGAAGTCGGAGACCGTGCCGAGGGCCGTGCCGTCATCACTCTCGAGGAAGCGACGCACGCCCTCGCCGAACGATGAGCGCGTCTTGATGAGCTCTTCGACCGCGGCGAGCTGCCACTCGGCGTCGTTGAGCAGCCGACGATGCTCGTCGACCTTCGCCGAGGCCGCCTCGATCTCGGTGGTCTGGGCGTGGAGCGCCGTCTTGGCCTCGCCGAACTCATCCTTCAACGACGCCTCGCGCTCACGCGCCAGGCGAAGCGTCTCCTCACCGGCCTCGCGCTCGGCCTCGAGCCGCGCGGCCTCGGCCTCGGCCTCAGTGAACGACTCGGTGAGACGGGCGTGCTGCACTTCGAGTCGCTCGAGGGCCGCCTCCGCCTCAGCGCGACGGTTGCGGAGGCCGGCCGCCTCGCTCATGACCTCGAAGATCGTCTCCTTGGTCTCGGCGACGACGCGGTGTGCCGACTCGAGCTTCTCGCGACTCTCCGAAGACGCTTCCTTCGAGTTGGCAAGGGCTTCTTGGGCCTGGGAGAGCTCGACCTCGAGTCGCTCGAGTCGCTCTTCCTGCTCCTGGAGCCGCTCCTTCACCCGACCGAGGTCCTCCTCGGCGACCTGACGCGCGCGCTCGTTGCGACGACTCTGCTCGGCGTTGTCGGCCAGGCGCTCACGACAGGCCGAGAGCTGGCCGCGGGCTCGCTCGAGCTCGAGCTCGAGCGCCTGCTGCCGCTGGGCGACGACGTCTCGTGCCTCTTCGAGGCTCGCGACCGTCTCGCGGGCGCCGCGAGCGGACTCTTCGTGCGCAGCGAGGGCCGCTCGGCTCTCGTCTTCGCTCATCCGCAGGGCGGCGAGCTCGTTGCGCGCGGCGTCGAGCTGCTCGCCGAGCTTGGCGTGCTGAACCGCGTAGAGAGCTCGCTGGAGGATGCGGAGCCGACCCGCGTGCTTGCGGTAGCGGCGAGCCGCAGCAGCCTGACGCTTGAGCGAGCGGAGCTGCTTCTCGATCTCCGAGATGATGTCGGTGACGCGGAGGAGATCCTGCTCGGAGTCGTCGAGCTTGATCTTCGCGCTGCGACGCTTGGCGCGGTAGCCGGCGATGCCCGCGGCCTCTTCCAGGAGCATCCGGCGGTCGGTGGGCTTCGAGTTGAGGATCTGATCGACCCGACCCTGCCCGATGATCGAGTAGGCGCGGGTGGTCAGGCCCGTGCCCATGAGGAGCTCCTTGACGTCCTTCAGGCGCGCCTTCTGACCATTGATGAGGTACTCGGAGTCACCGTTGCGGTAGAGACGACGAGTGATCTCGAGCGACTCCTGAAGCCTCGAGTCGAAGGTCTCGGGCGGGAGCGGGGCCGGCGTCTTGCCGGCGTCGTCGCCCTCGCTCGCCTCCGTGCTGGCCTCGCCGTCCTCGGCGGCGGCCTCAGCGGCGGCCTCGGTGTCCTCAGCGTCGGCGGCCTCCTCCCCGGCCTCTGGCGCGTCGGCATCAGCCTCGGCGCTGGCGTCCGCCTCCTCCGAGCTGGCGTCGAAGGCGGGGTCGGGCTGGATGAGGACTTCCTGGTCCGGCGCCTCGGCCAGGCTGACGGCGATGGGGCCGCCAGGCCGGGGGCTGAAGCGGAGCGACACCTCGGCGAGGCCACCCGGCTTGCGGCTGCGGGACCCGGCGAAGATGACGTCTTCCATCTTGGCGCCGCGGAGCGACTTGGCCCGCGTCTCGCCGAGCACCCAGGTGATGGCGTCCACGATGTTGGACTTGCCACAGCCATTGGGCCCCACGACGCAGGTGATGCCCTCGGGAAGCGTCATGTCCGCCCGCGAGGCGAAGGACTTGAAGCCACTGAGACTCAGACCGTCTAGGCGCAGCACCGAGATTCGTCCCTTTCCGGGCGCCCCCACAAGTCACTTGCAATGAAGCACTTGCTCTTCCGAGGGCCCTCCCTGAGGAAACGGATCATCTCACGCGAGGGTCCCGATTTCCACAGCTAATGCACACGCCATGGGACAGAACGTGACGCAATCATGCGTCCTACTCAGGGAATCCAGCGCGTGCCGTCGATCGTCGGACGATTGCCGAACACTCCTGCTTCCCAACCCTGAGCGAAGGCCTCGATGGCGGCGGTCTCGATGAGGCGGCGAGCGCCGAGCTCGATGTCCTTGAGGTGAGGCTTGTCGTCGTACTCCGTGCGCCCCTCGACCGTGAAGCGCCCCTCGTGCAGCAGCTCGTCCCCCGTCCGCCACTGGTAGGCGAACTCGCCCTTGAAGACGTGGTAGCTGCGCTTGGACTGGTAGTCCTTGAGCCGCCGCTGATCGGTCTCCACGGAGGCGGTGACGAGGGTCAGGCGGTAGTCGCCCCCCTCGTCGAGCATCTCGCGGAACGCCCGTCGGAGCTCGAGGGCCTCGTGGGCCTGCTGGCGGGCGGTGCTCTCGGCGATCCCGCCGCCGAGCGCCTTGCGCAAGTGCTTGAATCCCTTCTTCTTGCCGATCGTCACCGCCTCGACGCTCGCGCTGGCGTCGATCTGGTCGATGACCTCGGTCTCGGCGAGGGCCGGCAGGGCGAGGCCGCAGGCCAGCACCAGCGCCAGCCAGGGGGCGGGGACGCGCGAAGCGCTCGTCGTTTGGGGCGTCATGATGCGAGGATATCGTCCCATGTCGAGAGTCATCGTCCTCCTTCTCCTCTTCGTGATCGGCACCCTCTCGGGCCCGGCTGTCGCCGGAATCGAGCCCGACGTGGAGCACACGCGCCCGCCGCTGACCATCATCGACGGCGCCTTCGAGCTCCAGTCGCACGGGGTCCACGTGCGCCTGGCCCCCCTCACGCCGGGCGAGCGGAGCACCTTCTTCCAGCTACGGACGCAGCTCGGACACGATCCCTTCACCTGTCTCTACGAGCGGCCCAAGGGCCTGACGGTGTTCGAGGTCTCGTTCGACAATCGCTCGGGTCAGCGACTGTCGTTCACGCCCAACCTGGCGGCGTGCAAGGTGCCCGGCGGCAAGGAGCTGCTGCCGTGGCATGCAGACAAGTACTTCGAGATGTTGCGCATCTGCCACGGTGGACCGGACATCACGCAGTGGAGCCAGGAGACCGAGCGCAAGGCGCTGGCGGGACTGTCGGTGTTCCATCACGAGCGGCTCGTGCTCGAGAACGGTGAGCGGGCCACCCGCCTGCTCGTCTTCGACAGCCGAACGCACCGGATGGAGCGCCTCATCTTGGAGCTGGGACCGCTGCAGGTCGGGCTTCAGCACTTCAGCCCGGTCATGCCCCTGCGCAACTACGAAGAACGACCCAGCAAGGAACAACGGGCCAGGTCCGGACGGTCCTGGAGCACCAAGGAGCAACCGTGAGTGAAGGTAGCGTGGCGACCAAGTTGGACGGCAAGGCGATCGCGGGTCGCATTCAAGATCGCGTGGCCGGACGCGTGCGTGCGTTCACCGAGGCCGCCGGCCGGGCCCCGGGCCTGACCGTCGTCCTGGTCGGTGACGATCCCGCCTCGGCGGTGTACGTCGGCAGCAAGGAGCGCACGGCGGGCGAGCTCGGCATGAGCTCGAAGTCGATCCGCTTGTCGGCCGACACGCCCCACGACGAGGTCCTCGCGACGGTGGAGCGGCTCAACGCGGACGACGAGGTCGACGGCATCCTCGTGCAGCTTCCCTTGCCGGATCAGATCGACGAGCAGGTCGTTCTCGAGACCATCTCACCTGCCAAGGACGTCGACGGCTTCCATCCCGAGAGCGTGGGTCGTCTCCACTCCGGCCTGCCCACCTGCGCGCCCTGCACGCCGGCTGGTGTCATGGAAGCGCTGGCCGACGCGGACGTGAACCTCTCGGGTGCGCACGCGGTGGTGGTCGGTCGCAGCAACATCGTCGGCAAGCCCATGGGCGCGCTGCTGCTGTCGGCCAACGCGACGGTGACCACCTGCCACTCGCGCACGAAGAACCTCCCCGAGGTCTGCTCTCAGGCGGACGTCCTCGTGGCGGCGGTGGGTCGACCGGGCTTCATCGACGGCTCCTGCATCAGGCAAGGCGCGGTCGTGGTGGATGTCGGCATCAACCGCATCGAGCACCCGCGTGACCTCGAGATCGCCAAGAAGGTGCTCGGCCCCAAGCGGCTGGCGCGCTTCGAGGAGAAGGGTCACGCGCTGGTCGGCGACGTGAACCACGTCGAGGCCCGCAAGAAGGCCGGCCTGCTCACGCCCGTGCCGGGCGGGGTCGGACCACTCACCATCGCCATGCTCATGGCGAACACGGTGGACGCGGCCTTCCGTCGAGCCGGGATCGACGAGAAGTGATCTCGGTCGGGCTCACCGGCAACATCGGCTGTGGCAAGTCGACGGTGGCCGCTGAGCTCGGTCGTCTCGGCGCCGCCCTCATCGACGCCGACGTCATCGTCCACGAGCTGCTCGCGGCGGGTGGTGCCGGCGTCGAGCCGGTGCTCACCGCGTTCCCGTCGGCTGAAGGGAGCGATGACGACGGCGCACGTTGCGTCGACCGCCAGGCGCTCGGCGGCGTGGTGTTCGCCGACGACGAAGCTCGCAAGCAGCTCGAGCATCTCCTTCATCCGTTGGTCATCGCGGAGAACTGGGCCCGGCTCGATCGCTTCCGTGGTGAAGGTGTCGTCGTCGCGGTGACCGAGGCGGCGCTCCTGCTCGAGTCGGCCTTGTCGGGCAGCTCGGGTGAGAGCTCGCTCGACCGCTTCGACAAGCTGCTGGTCGTGACCTGCGACGAGGACGTGCAGCTCGCCCGAGTCTTGTCGCGATCGGGTGACGACCAGGCCGAAGGTGAAGCGCGCGAAAAGGCCGTCGCGGCGGCGCGGGCTCGGATGGAGGCACAGATGCCTCAGGCCGAGAAGGCCGCGCGCGCCGACTGGGTGGTGGACAACTCCGGTGACCTGGAGGCCTTGCGAGCGAGGGTGCTGGAGATCTGGGAGGAGCTGGTCGGGGAGGAGTGAGCGCTCAGCCGACCCGTTCCTGGCTTCGCGGCACCAGCGCTCGTAGGAGCGACCGTGAGTGCTGTCGCGCGAGGCCCACGATGGCGACCAACGCCACGGCAACCAGCACCAGGGAGACCTTCGGAAACCAGGCGAGACCAGCGCCGGCAATCAGCGAGAACGCCACTCCGACGACGCCCAGGGCACAGGTCCCCATGAGCTTCCCCACGGAAGCGATGCTCTCGCCGACCCACTGCTGAGTGGCGATGCAGTCGGCCATCGTCATGATGAGGATGAGAGCACCTAGCTGTGCGGCAGAGGAAGCCATCCCTTCTCGTCCCGGAGCCACGAGGGCCGCCAGGAGAGCCCCGACGAGCACGACTCCCGCTCGAAGAATGAAGGGAAGCCACACTTCTTCGTCCACCGCACGGCAGAGGGCCCTCGGCACGACCGGCATCCAGCTCCACGCTGCACATCCCGTGGCTGGGAATCGGCTACCGCTGCCCACGGAGAGAGTGCGCAAGGCTGGCTTCATCCCTCGAAAGGCGAGGAAGAAGATCAAGACCGGAAGCGTCAGGAAGTGAACGTACTCACTTCCCGGCCCACGCCAGAGCGAGACGGCGCCCATCCCCAGGAGCAACGCAGACTCCGCTGGAAGATGACGCACGATCTGATCGCGTGAGTCCCGCCTCAAGGCCGCTACGGAAGGCAAGCCATCGCGCCGAGGCTCGGGCAAGGGCGGCCACGTGCTGCCGCTCGATTGCGAGCGAGCCGGTCGATCACGCGGGACGACCTTCATCACGAAGGGCGTGAGGAGGAGAGGCAGCACCAGGGTGAGCAACGCCGAGTGAGGCGCGACCGTGCGAGCAACCCCGACCACGACGAACGCCACGGCAAGCGCTCGAGTGTAGGTCGCCAAGCGGTACTCACTCCCGATGAAGCAGGCTGCGACCTGCACGGGCAGCATCAAGGCCGCCGTCACGAACAACGAGCCGAAGCGCCAGCCGAGCCCCGTCGGCAAGTACATCAACTCGAAGAGTGGAGAGCTCTCCTCGGGAGCAACTTGCATGGCGTCGACGCGCGCGGCGATGACCTCCCAAAGCAGGGCAAACGGCAGGCTGCCAACGAGCCCCAAGATGATGACGACGACCGCCTCGACCACAGCGCGATGCTTCACGTGCAGTGGAAGAACGGGCATCGGCGGCACGACGGCCGGCCAATGTGTCGTGGCTCGGAGGCTGACCGAGAGAAGCGAGCAGGTCAGACCGAGCCCGAGGGCCAGCAATGCACATCCCAGCCACCCCAACGTCCCGAGCTCGGCCACGCCACGTCCCAGGCAGGTCACGAAGAACCCGATGGCGCACAGCGCGAGAGCAAGCTTGGTTCTGGGCGCCATCTCCTCGAAGCCCGCGAGGGTCGCCGGCACCTCCTGTCGCGTCTCGCATCGCAAGAGACCCACGCAGGTTCGCCAGTGAGCGACCAACTGACGCACGACCATCAGCTCGCCTCGTTCCACTGAAGGAACGCCTCCTCCAGGCTCCGGCCTTCACCGACGAGCTCATCCGTCGGTCCGTCTTGCAAGACCTCCCCACCCTTCAACACGAGGAGCTGATCGGCGATCCGCTCGACGTCGGCGATGGCGTGGGAGCTCACGATGACCGTGCGCTGCGGGTCTTGCACGAACTCGAGCACGGTCTCGAGCAACGTTCTCCGACCCATGAGGTCGAGACCGGTCGCCGGCTCGTCGAGCACCAACACCCGCGGCCGGATGGCCATCGCGAGGACCAGACGCAGGCGCGTGGCCTCCCCCTTCGAGAGCACTGCGGCGTGCTTGCTCAGGTCGAGCTCGAATCGCCTGATCAACTCGTCGACGAGCCCGGCATCCCAGGAGGGGTAGTAGCCGGAAACGAAGCGCAAGAGCTCGGCCAGCCGTAGGGCGAAGACGGGCATGTCGTCCGTCATGAACCCGAGCTGCGTCCGAACCTCGACCGGCTCTTGCCAGGGGTCGTGCCCGAACACGCGAATGCTGCCGCCATCGACGGGATCGAGACCAGGCAAGAGACGCAGCAACGTGGTCTTGCCGGCTCCGTTCGCGCCCACGACTCCGATCACGCCACCGGCACGCACCGACCACCGAGGCACGTTGAGGCGAAAGCCGCCCCTCCGTACCTCGACGTCCTCGAACACGATCAACTCGTCGCGACTCATCACGCTCTCCCTCCATCGACCATCAGGTGTCGTCTTCCATTCGAAACTGCATCGACTTGATCAACCACAGAGCTCGTGTCGAAGGTTCTCGGACAGCCACCGCACCACTCCGACATGGGTCACGATGGTGACCACGACAGCGATCACTCCCCACCACGGCGTCCAGTACACGGCCGCGAGGATCGCGACTCCGTAGAAGATGCCGCCGAAGCAACCCGGCATTCGGCCAGGCCCCTCTTCCGCCGCGCTGCTCATACCCCAGAGGACGGGTCCCAAGAACTGACGCAATGCGGTCAGCCAGGCGAACACTCCGAGCCAACCGAGAGTCCCCCGGACGGCCAGGCTGCCGGGTAGCGGGAGGAACACGAGCAAGGCGGCAAGGCACGCGAGGCCGGCCTGCACGTACAGGGGCCCCCTGGTCTCTTCCACCACGGCCGCAGCGAGCCTCCTGGGTGCGACAGGCAAGACGGACCAGGCCTCCCGATCCCGTCCGACTTTCATCATGATGGAGCTCGCGCCAGTCGCCTCCTGGCACAAGCGAGAGTCTGCCAGGTACCAGCTCCGCATCGCGAAGTAGACAGCCAGGCTGACAACCTGAGCGTGCGGGGCCCAGGACTCACCGAACAGCGAACCAAGCAGCGCGATGGAGAAGATGACGCACGCACCCAGTGCGGCCCTCGGCAGGAGCTCGGGCAAGAGCCTCGCCCGAGAGTCGCGCAGCAACGCCTCACCGGCCGGCAGCCCTTCTCGGAAGGGGGAAGGCAGTCGAGGAATCGACTCTCTCCGGTCCTCTCCCGCAGAGGGCAACGCGTCGGGAACCAACTCGCTCCGGTCTTCTCCAGCTGAGGGCGGCACGTCAAGAACCGACTCACTGCGGTCCGCTCTGCGCGATCGCGGCAGGAGCTCGAACGGCGCCGTCACGAACACGAGCACGGCAACGGTCAGTCCGATCAACATCGGGCCTGTCGGACCTCCCGTCCCGACGAAGCGTGCGAGGACGACGACGAGGACTGCCACTGGCAGGGTCGCCATGAAGGAGAAGCCGTGACCTTCGTGGACGGCGATGCGCCCCATCAGCATCACTGGCCAGAACAGGCAGAGCACGGCCACGAGCCACGCCAGTCGTCCGTCGATGCCAAGCGACAGCCAGACCCACTGCTCCACTGCCGGGAGAGCCCTCGGCTCGGCCTCCCCGAAGCCGGAGGCCGACAGCAACTCCCAGAGCAAGCAGGCGGGGAACGCACATGCGCCCAGGAGCATCAGGAGAGTGGTGACCTCGGTGAGCGCTCTCGTTCGCGGCGCCAACGGCAGGGTCGGCATCTCGTACTCGCCAATGGCGCCAGTCGCGGCCAAGACGAGCACGATGAAACCCAAGCCGATGGGGCCCATCTCGCCAATCCCGACAGCGATGCGTGAGAGAAGGGCGAAGAACCCACCGAAGACGACGACGCCGAGGAACATCCCACAACCGTCGCCGAGCTTGAACAAGCGGCCAGGTCTCTCCTTCTCGCTCGCCAAGCATCCGAAGAGGTAGGTCCACAGGTGCTGCCAGCTCACGTGCGTTCGCCGCTCCACTCGAGGAAGGCCTCCTCGAGACTCCGTCCTTCGCCGACCAGCTCATCGGTCGCGCCCTGTTGCACGACCTCCCCTTCGCGCAGGACCAGCAAGTGATCGGCGATGCGTTCGAGATCGACGATGGCATGAGAGCTCACGATCACCGTGCGCTCGGGCTCCTTGACCACCTCGAGCACGGTCGTGAGGAGGTTCCGCCGACTCATGAGATCGAGCCCGGTCGCCGGTTCGTCCAGCACGAGCACGCGTGGACGGAACGCCATCGCGAGGATCAACCGCAGCTTCGTCGCCTCGCCCTTCGAGAGCTCACTCGCCTGCTTGTCCAGTTCGAGCGGGAACCGCTGGAGGAGCTCGTCGACGAGCGTCGCATCCCAGGACGGGTAGTAGCCCGACACGAAGCGGAAGAGCTCGTCGAGCTGCATCGAGAAGACGGGCAGGTCGTCGGTCATGTAGCCCAGCGCCGACCGGACGTCCTCGGGAGCCCTTCGCGGATCCAGCCCGAACACGCGCACGGAGCCGCCATGGACGGGATCGAGCCCTGGCAGCAGACGCAGCAGGGTCGTCTTCCCCGCGCCGCTCGCTCCGATCACCCCCACCACGCAGCCGCTGGGCACCGACCAGCTCGGAACGCGAAGCCGGAAGCTCCCACGACGCACCTCCACGTTCTCGAGCCGAATGACCTCCTCGTCGCTCACGCTTCCCCTCCTTTCAGGATCTCGTCGACCAGCTCGCGAAGCTGGTCGTCGTCGAAACCGAGGTGACGTCCGCGCTGCAAGGCCTCGCCGAGCGAACGCTCGACCTCTCGACGTGCTTGACGTCGACTGGCCTGCTCGACCGCCTCCCTCACGAACGTGCCCTGCCCCTGCCGGCGGACGATCAGCCCCTCCGCTTCCAGCTCCGCGTAGGCCCGTCGTGTCGTGATGAGCGACACGACCAGCTCGGCCGCCAGCTCCCGCACCGACGGCAAGCGCTCGCCGGGCTGGAGCCCACCGCTGCGGATCTGGTCGCTGAGCTGCTGGACGATCTGCCGGTAGAACGGCACGCCCGTGGCCTCACTCAGCCGAAGCGGCTCGCGAGGACCGGTGTGCATGCTCACGATCACAATCTAGGTCCGGTCGAGCTCGGGCGCAAGTTCTGCTCAGGTCCCCCCGGGAGCGGGCCGATGGTCCGTTCAGGAGACTCCTGAGGAGACCCGATGAAGAAGATCCTCGTGGTGGAAGGCCACCGACCCATCGAAGGGCTGTCCGGCTCGCTGTTCCGACGGCGGGAGTGCGTCCTGGGCGTGGCGTCCTCGTATCGCGAGGCCCTCGACGTCGACGCGGCCGACCGCGTGGACGCCTTCCTCGTCGACTCGGACCTCCCCGGCTCCACCGCCGAGGAGTTCATGGAGAAGCTCGTCGAGCAGGGCGGCACGGGAGCCGTCCTCGTCGTGGTCGACCGCGACGCCGACGAGCGCGCCGCCGAGCTGCTCTCGGCCGGGGCCGCCGACATCGTCCGCCGCCCCACCTGCACGACCGAGCTCACCGCCAAGATCTGCCAGCACCTCGGCGTCGGCCTCCGTCAGCACGAACGCTCGCTCATCGAGCTCGACGCCACCGGCACGGTCGGTGACACCGACTTCCCCGTCCGCATCGTCGACATGTCGATGGGTGGCGTGCGCTTCGAGTCGACGCGGCGGCTCACCGAGAACGAGATCCTTCGGCTCAAGCTGGCGCTGCCCGGCTCCAACGAAGACATCATCGCGCTCGGCAAGATCGTCCGCAGCGAGAGCGCCTCGGGCACCTGGTCTCACGGGCTCCAGTTCATGGACCTCCCCTCCTGGCACGTGCCCGCCATGGAGGAGTTCCTGACGCAGGTGGAAGCACCGGTGAGCTGATCGCAGGACGGCCTAACGGCCTTCGCCCAGCGCTCCCACCACGTCCCCCACCCACCGCGGACCGCCGTACACGAAGCCGGTATAGGCCTGCACGAGGCTCGCACCCGCGTCGAGCATGCGACGTGCGTCGTCCGGCGCGCTCACGCCACCGACGCCGATGACAGGCAAGCTGTCGCCGACGCGTGCATGGATGCGAGCGACGACCTCCAGCGCTCTCTCGAGCAAGGGCGCTCCGGAGAGTCCCCCCGCTTCCGCCGCGATCTCGGGCGGCAGGCACTCGGGGCGTGCGAGCGTCGTGTTGGTCGCGATGAGCCCGGTGATGCCTACCGACTCCGCTACCGCCAGCGCCGCCTCCAGGCCCTCGTCGCTCAGGTCGGGCGCGAGCTTGAGGAGCACCGGCTTCGATGGCGTGCCGCTCGCCTCGGCCAGCTCGGCCTCGACCCGCACGACCTCGCGCAAGAGCGGCTCGAGCGCCTGCTCCGACTGCAGGTCGCGCAGGCCCGGCGTGTTGGGGCTCGACACGTTGACGACGAAGTAGTCGCCCAGGCCGTGCAAGGCGCGCAGCGCGACGGCGTAGTCGGCGGCCGCATCCTCGGCCGAGGTCAGCTTGTTCTTGCCGAGGTTGATGCCGAGCACGCCCTGCGAGCGGACGTCGTCGTCGAGCGCCGACAGCGCTGCCGCCACGACCTCGGCCCCGCGGCTGTTGAAGCCCAGGCGATTGACCAGGGCCCCCGGCCCCGGCGCGCGGAACATCCGTGGTCGGGGATTGCCGGATTGCGGACGAGGAGTGACCGTCCCGACCTCCACGAAGCCGAAGCCCAGGGCGAACAGCGCCGGCACCGCGCGACCGTCCTTGTCACAGCCCGCGGCGAGACCGAAGCGGTTGGGGAAGCGAAGACCGAAGACCTCGACGGGGGACGCCGCATCGTCCTCACGACCGAAGCGACACGAGCCCTCCAGCCAACCCCGGGCCGAGCGAGAGCGTGAGACCGCGGCCAGGAAGCCGAGCCCCAGCTCGTGAGCCAGCTCGGCGTCGAGGGAGAAGACCAGCGGCTTGAGCGCCGTCCAGAGCGGGTCGCTCACTGCCCAATGCTGCCCGAGCGCAGCTCCGATCGAACCTCGTCGACGCTCGCGCCCTCCGAGCACCGTCGCAGCGCCGTCTCGAGACCACGCAGGCAAGTCTGCCGCTCTTCGGTGCGCGCGCTCACGACGAGCTGCTCCGCCTTCTGCCGCTCCTGCTCGAGCTGACGTCGGTGCGCCTGCGCGTCCTCTTCCTTCTGAATGGCCAGCCGACTGTCGCAGTCGCGTTCGGCGTCGTCTTCGAGACGTCGAATGCGTCGGTCCATGTCGGCATCGCGGCCACGAATCTTGGCCTTGTTGCGCTCGCGCTGCTCACCGAGCTGGAGCTCGAGCTGCTCGCGGACCTGCGCCCGGAGCTCGCGGTCGAACTCCTGCTCCCAGCCGGACTCCTTGCCCACCGCGCGCAGCTTCTTCTCGTGCTGCTTGAGGAGCTCGGCCTTCTCGCGATCGAACTCCGCCCGCAGGAAGGTCTCCTGATCGGCCAGCGCCCGCTCGTGGAGCTCAGCGCAGTTGACGACGAACTGCTGCTGCACCGTCTGCTGCTCGTCGGCCAGCTCGGAGCGACGCTGCCGCTCCTCGATGCGAGCGGCGTCCAGCTCGCGTCGCTGCTTCAACTGGAGCGCGGCGAGCGCGGCGTCGTGCTCCGCGTCGCGCTGACGCAGGGCCTCACTCACCGCCTGGTCGACCTGCCAACGCTGGTCACTCCGGAACCGACGCTCCTGCGCCGAGCGACGAGCACCCGCGTTGCGGAGCTGCTCGACCTCGCGTCGGGCGGCAGCCAGCTCGCTGCTGAGACGTCGTGCGTGCTCACGCTGACGGAGCAGGTCCTGGGTGAGCTGCTCGTTGGTCCGGAGCGCGGACGCCAGCTCGGCGCGCAGCCCGGCCGCACCGCTCGCAGCGGCGGGGACCGCCACGAGGGCGGTGACGGCGAGAAGCGACGGCAGGTGAAGGGTTTGCAGGAAGCAGCAGCGGGGGCTCGAGCACGTCATGGCAGCGGTCTCCCGGGTTGACGGAAGCACGACAAGAGTACCGCGAGCCTGGCCCGATGCACGACTTCGGAGGACCGCTCCGGCTCGCCCGCGAGACTCGCGGACCACCGCGATCCGTCGACTCCCGGCCTCATGACATGATGCCGCGCTTCTTCCCCCTCCATCCTCTTGATGGCCCTCATGACCTGGCTCGACGAGCTCAATCCCGAGCAGCGTGCCGCCGCCGCCCACGAGGGCGGTCCCATGCTGATCCTGGCCGGTGCCGGCTCGGGCAAGACCCGGGTCATCACCTACCGGATCGCCCACCTCCTGGCCTCCGGCGCGCACCCGGGCTCCATCCTCGCCCTCACCTTCACGAACAAGGCGGCGCGGGAGATGCGCGAGCGAGTCCTCGCCCTGCTCGACCGAGCCGGCTACGACCTCCCCGCTCCGTGGATGGGCACCTTCCACGGCTGCTGTCTCCGACTGCTGCGGGCGGAGGTCGACGAGATCGAGCTGACCCCCGGCTTCGTCGTCCTCGATCAAGACGACGCCCGCGCCCTGGTGAAGGCCTGCCAGCGCGAGCTCGGCGTCGACGATCGCACCTGGCTTCCGCGCCGGGTGCTCTCCCGCATCTCCCGGGCCAAGGCCGACTGTCTCGACCCCAAGGCCTTCGCGCGCAAGGTCGATGGTGGCGACGAGCTCGACGAGGCCGCAGCGAAGGTCTACCCGCTCTATCAAGAGCGTCTCGTCCAGTCGAACGCCTGCGACTTCGACGACCTGCTCATGCGCTGCGTGCGGCTGTTCGAGGTCCGCGAGGACATTCGGGACAAGTACCGCGAGCGGTTGTCGCACCTGCTCATCGACGAGTACCAGGACACCAACCCGATCCAGTACCGCCTCATCAAGTTGCTCTGCGGTGAGAACACCACCCCCTGCGCCGTCGGTGACGAGGACCAGAGCATCTACCGCTTCCGCGGGGCGGACATCCAGAACATCCTCTCCTTCGAGAAGGACTTCGCCGGCACGACCGTCTATCGCGTCGAGCGCAACTACCGCAGCTCCGGGAACATCCTCGAAGCCGCCAACGCTCTCGTCGCGTGCAACCGCGAGCGCAAGGGCAAGCGGCTGTGGACCGACGCCGAGGAGGGCGAGCCCATCACCCTCGCGGTGGCCGAGAGCGGCGTCGACGAAGCCGAGTGGGTCGCAGACCTGGCGCAGCGCTGGAGTCAGGAGCACGGCCTGGGCGAGGTCGCGGTCACCTACCGCACGAACGTCCAGTCGCGACAGTTCGAGGAGGCCTTCACCCGGCGCGGCATCCCCCACGTGGTCGTGGGCGGGATGCGCTTCTACGAGCGACGCGAGATCAAGGACCTGCTGTCCTACCTCCGACTCTCGCTCAACCCCAACGACGACCTCGCGGTCGATCGCGTGCTCAACGTCCCCCCCCGCGGCATCGGCCGCGGCGCGCGGGAGGCCATCTTCACGTTGGCCCGAGAGCGCCGCTGCTCCCTCTACGACGCCATCCAGCGGGGCGTCCAGGACTCCGCCTACCCGCCGCGTGTCGAGCGGGCGCTCGATCGCTTCATCGACCTGGTCGAGAGCCTCCGCAAGCAGGCACCCGAGCTGCGGGTCGCCGAGCTCATCGAGCTGGTGATCGACGAGTCCAACTACATTGCCTACCTGGAGAAGGAAGGTGAGGCCATCGCCAAGGAGCGGGCCTCCCACCTGCAGGAGCTCGTCGCCGCCGCCACCGATCACGAGCGGCGCGCCGAGATCGCCATGCAGGATCCCGACTCGGAAGACGAGGGCGGGCTCGCCGGCTTCCTCGCCGACGTCGCCCTGTCGAGCGAGACCGACGAGCTCGGCGGCGAGAAGGCCCAGCTCATGACCTTGCACGCCGCCAAGGGTCTCGAGTTCGACTGCGTCTTCCTCACCGGTCTCGAGGAGGGCCTGCTCCCCCACGGCGGCAGCCTCGACGAGCTCGCCGCGCTCGAAGAAGAGCGGCGTCTCTGCTACGTCGGCGTGACTCGCGCCAAGAAGCGACTCTGGATCACCCACGCCCGGATGCGTCGGGTCTTCGGTGAGCTCAAGCTCCAGGACCCGTCGCGCTTCCTCGACGAGCTCCCGCCCGAGCTCCTGAAGCACGAGGCGATCGGCGGCGGTGGTCGTGGCTCGACGCCGCGACGCAAGCGTCGCCTGGGCAGCTCGCAGCAGCAGGCGCTGGCGAGCTTCTTCGGCGACGAGCAGGTCCCCACCGAGGATTACTCCCAGGAATCCCCCGACGACGAGTTCGAGACCGAGTCGGCTCCGGCGGAGGAGGACGAGGTCCCCGCCCGCCAGGTCGACGACGAGCCGGAGATGACCGCTCCGGAGCCCGTCGCTGCACCCGCTGCTCCGGCACCAGCTGCGGCCGGTCCCGTCGATCCTCGGAAGCTCAAGAAGGGCGACCTCGTCCGTCACGGACGCTTCGGCGTCGGCACGGTTCTGGGTTTCGAAGGCGGGGGCAAGACTGCCAAGATCAACGTGTACTTCGCCGGTCGCGGCCGCGTGAAGCTCGTCTGCGAGCACGCCCGCCTCGAACCCATGCCCTGACGAGGGAAACAGATGAGAGTCCTCGACGCCTGGCAGATGCGCTCCGCCGACGCCCACGCCATCGAGGAGCTGGGCCTCCCGTCAGCCGTCCTCATGGAGTCGGCCGGTCTCTCCGTGGTGGAAGAAGCCCACGAACGCCTCGGCGGCTTGGAAGGGCGACGGCTCCTCGTCCTCTGCGGGTCGGGCAACAACGGCGGCGACGGCATGGTCATCGCCCGACGTGCCAGTGACCGCGGCGCCGACGTCACTCCCCTGCTGCTCTCGCGCAGCGGCCGCCTGTCGGAGGATGCCAACGCCCAGGCGGCCATCCTGGAGCGACTCGGCCTCCCGCTCGAGCCCTGCGACGAGGAACGCTGGTCCGAGCTGGCTTACTCGCTCGAGGGCTACGACCTCGCCATCGACGCCCTGCTCGGCACTGGCTTCGACGGTCGCCTCGAGGGCCTGCTCGCCCGAGTCGCCACCGACCTCAACGCCTCGAACCTCCCGGTGCTGGCCGTCGACGTGCCGTCGGGTCTCTGCGGTGACCACGGCGGCCTGCCGGGTCCGGTGATCGCCGCCTCGGCCACGGTGACCTTCGCGGCCGCGAAGTACTGTCACGTGTTCGCGCCCGCCGGCGAGCTCTGTGGCGACCTCGTCGTCGCCGACATCGGCATCCCGGAGATGAGCCTCGACCGCGCCGAGGCCCGACTCGAGACCATCGAGCACGACGAGCTGGCCGAGATCCTCGACGAGCTGGAGGACCGACCGGCCGACACCCACAAGGGCGAGAACGGACACGTCGTCATCGTGGGCGGACGCCTCGGCAGCGCCGGCGCCACCGTGCTCGCCGGTCGGGCCGCCATGACCGCCGGAGCCGGGCTCTGCACGATCGCGCTACCCGACGTCGCGGTCCCCGCCCTGGCCGCCCACCCCGAGCTCATGGCCCTGCCATTGCCGTCCACCGACGACGGCCAGCTCGCCGACGGCGCCGACGTCGAGGCGATCCTCGAACGGGCGAGCGTGCTCGTGATCGGCCCCGGCTGGGGCACGGGCGAAGCCGCAGCCGAGCTGCTCGCGACGCTGCTCGCGAAGACCGAGGTCCCCACCGTCCTCGACGCCGACGCGCTCAACCTGCTCGCGAGCCTCGGTGAGGTTCCCTCGCCTGACGGCGAGGGCTGCCCGCTCGTCCTCACGCCCCACCCCGGCGAGCTGGGTCGACTCCTGACCGGCTTCGGTCACGAGCCGCTGCCACGAGGTCATCGAGCGGACGAACGACTCGCACCGACCCGCAAGCTGGCCACCGAGCTCGAGGCAACGATCGTCGCCAAGGGCTACCGCACCCTCGTCGTCGAGCCCGATGAGCCGGCCCTCGTCTCCCTCGACGGCGGTCCGGCGTTGGCGACCGCCGGCTCCGGTGACGTCCTCGCCGGCCTGATCGGCGGCCTGCTCGCCCAGGACCTCACGCCCCGCGCGGCCGCGGCCCTGGGGGTGGTCAGCCATGGGCTGGCCGGCGAGGTGGCCGAGGAGCGTCGCGGCGTGCTGTCGACCTGCGCGGGTGACCTCGTCGACGCTTGGCCCCTGGCCGTGCACCGGCTCGCCGACGAGCAGGACGAGGGAGACGACTCCGACTCGTGACGACCACGCGTTCCTTCGAGAGCCACGACGTCTCCGAGACGATGGAGATCGCGGCCGAGCTCGCGGCCTCCCTGCCCGGTGGCTCGGTGATCCACCTCGTCGGTGATCTCGGCGTGGGCAAGACCCACTTCGCCAAGGGCCTGGCCGAGGGCCTCGGCCTCTCTCCCGACGACGTCTGCTCGCCGACCTTCACGATCGTCAACGTTCACCGTCCAGCCGTCACCGACGACGACGAGCCCCGACTCGGCCTGGTCCACGTCGACCTCTACCGCATCGACGGTCCCGAGGAGCTGACCGAGCTCGGGCTCGACGAGCTGCCCGGTTCCGACGCCATCGCGGCGGTGGAGTGGCCCGAGCGCCTGGCCGGTCACGAGGCGGGCGCAGCCTGTCGCGTGACCCTGTCCGAGCTCGGTCCCGACGACCGTCGCATCGTCATCGAGCGACCCGATACCCCGACGCCCCCCGCTAGGATCCTCCGATGAGCCCGACCACGCTGACCCTGCTCGCGCTGCCCTTCATCGGCGCGCTCATCGGCTGGGTGACCAACACCCTGGCGGTGAAGATGATCTTCCGCCCGCGCGAGCCCGTGTCGGTGCTGGGCTTCAAGGTGCAGGGCGTCTTGCCGAAGCGCCGCTCCGAGCTCGCCGCCTCGGTCGCCGACACCGTCGAGCAAGAGCTGCTCTCGGCCAAGGACATCCAGGACGTCGTGAAGGGGCTGACCGAGGACGAGAGTCTCCGCGCCAGCCTGCGCGAGCGTCTCGACGTCATGGTCGAGGAGCAGCTCAACAAGATGGGCCCGATGGTCCGGAGCTTCGCCGGTGGGCTCACCGACGACCTCAAGGCTCGCTTGGAGGAAGAGATCCTCGCCGTGTTCACGGGCCTGTCCGAGCAGATGCACGCCGGCATCGAGCGACAGATCGACGTGCGCGAGATGGTCCGCGAGCGCATCGAAGGCTTCGACGTCGCGCATCTCGAGCGCGTCGTCTACCGCATCGCCGCTCGCGAGCTGAAACACGTGGAGATCCTCGGTGGCGTCCTCGGCTTCGCCGTCGGGGCGGCCGAGAGCCTCTTCCTCTGGTGGGCGGCCGGACCGTGAGCTCGACCGCCGGCGGCACGCGACTGCACCGGCCCATCCGCCGTCTCGCGCGTCTGCTCCTCCACTCCTTCTACCCGGATCTCTCGATCACCGGTCTCGGCCGCGTGCCCGACGGTCCCCTCGTGGTCGCCGCGAACCATCCCAACAGCATCATCGACCCGCTCCTGCTGTCGGCCTGGTTCCCCCGCCCCATCCGCTGGCTCGCCAAGGCACCACTCTTCGAGCATCCCCTCGCCGCGAAGATGCTCTCCTCGTTCGGGGTCATCCCCGTGCGACGTCGTCACGAGGGACGTGAGAGCCGCGGCACCAACCCGGCCATCGAGACGGCTGCCGAAGCCGTCGCCGAAGGCACCGTGCTCGGCATCTTCCCCGAGGGCCTCACGCACCTCGAGCCACGGCTCAAGCGACTCCGCAAGGGGGTCGCTCACGTCGCGCGCCGCGCTGCCGAGCTGTCGGGTGAGCCCGTTCAGGTCCTGCCGGTCGTCTTGCACTTCCCTGACCGCGCACGCTTCCGCAGCGAGGCTGCCATCGTGATCGGCGAGCCGATCGCCGTGGACGCCGAGCTCGAGTCCGATGCCTTCATGAGCGTGCTCGAGGAGCGACTGTCGGAACAGCTCGTCGCCGTCGACGATGGCGAGCACGAGGAGCTGCTCACGGCCTTCCGCGTCATCGAACGGAGCGAGCTGGCCGACCGCATCGGGGCCGACGATCCGGGCGAGCGTCACGCCCTCGACCTGGCGGTGGCCCGCGCCATCCGTCGCTTCTCGAAGGAGGAGCCCGAGCGTCTCGACGACTTCCGTCAGCGGCTGGTCGCCCTCGCCGAGCAGCTCGACCTCCAGGGGATCTCCGCCGCCTCGCTCGACCTCCGCACGAGCCACCGGAGGATCACAGGACGTGCGCTGTCGCTCCTCGGCCTGCCCGTGCTCCTGCTCGGGCTCCTTCAGTCGGGACCGCCGTACTGGCTGGCCGGCCGTCGAGCTCGTCGGCGCGCGCTGGTCACCGGCGCTCCGTCTCAGGCCTGGCATGCGCTGCTCAGCGGCACCTTGCTCTTCCCGCTGTACTGGGGCCTGCTCGCCCTGGGACTGCATGCCTGGCTCGGGCCGGTGCCGGCGGTGCTCAGCCTGCTCGTCGCTCCCTTCCTCGGGCTGATCACGCGACGGGGCGTGCTCGCGCTGCGCTCCTGGCGTCGGGAGTGGCGCTTGCGCCTGCGTCATCCTCGCCACCTGCAACAGATGCGAGCCGAGCGAGCGTCGCTGCGCGAGGAGATCGAGCGCTGGCGCGGGATGATGGAAGACGCAGCGGGCTAGGTCGACTGACGTCGGAGCACGATGGCCCCGCGACCGAGCGGGCGCTGCTCCACCTCGAACCCTTCGAGCAGGCCCTGCTCACGCCACGCCTCGACGATGGCCTGCTCACCCTCGCGCACCGTGTCGTCGAGGACGACCGTCGCGTCGGGAGCCAGACGGCTCAGCAGCTCGGGCATGGCCGGCTCACGTGCTCGCGCGTCGAGCGCGGTGGAGGGACCATCGACGACGAGCAGGTCGATGGGGCCGAGTCGCTCCGCCGCCGACTGCACGCGCTCGCGGTCGTACCAGGGCGGCGTGCCGCTCATGGCTGCGTCGAGGACCTCCACGTGGTCGGTGAGCTCCTGGTGCGTGAGCGCGTCGCGGAGATCGTCGGCGAAGCGCTTCTCGGCTTCCACCGACACGATGCGGGTCGAGTCGCCGAGGGCGGCCGCCAACACCTGAGTCGAGGCACCGCCACCGAGCTCGAGGATGCACGCGTGGGGACGCTCCTTCGTGAGCTCGAGGAGGAGCTCGGCGAAGTCCGGGAGGATCGCCCAACCACCGAAGCGCGGCCAGGGCTCCCGCAGCGGGAGCCGCGAGCAGAGCGCGACGACTTCGGGGTGATCGGCGGGAAGGTTGCGAGTGAGACCTTCGCGCAGCTTGCGCCGGACGAAGACGATCGCGAGCCCCAGGAGCGCCCCGATGACGCCGGCTGCGATCAGCAGCGATGGTGAGGCCCCCATGAGCCGAGCTCCGATCACGGACATCACCGTGACACCGAGGACCACCAGGGGCGCGCGACCTTGACCGAGCACGTTCAATCCTTCGCCGGCGCGGGGTGAGGCCGCACCGTCATCATGGTCGACAGCAGCCGGCCGGCCGATGACCGGCAGCCAGCGCGTCCGCACGACGGGCGTAGTGACGCCGGCAGTTCCGGCAGCCCGCGTTCCGACAGGAAGCGGAGTGAAAGACACCGCTGCGCGTGTTGGCAACGAAGACCGACGGGGTGGTCGCGTCCTTCTCGGCCACCTCGCTCGCATCGGCCGAGCGACGTGCCCGATGGTCCCAGGGCGCCACCGGCTTCGAGGTCGACCACAACCCGCGTCCGGCGCGACGCGCCGAGCGCGCCAGGTCCCGGAGCTGGCCGTCGCGCGAGTACCGCTCGTCGTGCCAGGCCAGGCCGGCGTCGGCCAGGCTGCGGGAGACGTCGATGCGGCCCGACCGCACCCGCGCGACGAGCCGTCCGTGCCGGTCGCGGTCGACGACGTCCAGGGTCAGCATCCGCCCCTCGCATAGCTCCTCGACCCAGGCCCGGGCGGCGCGGCCCCAGGGCTGGTCCCACTCGGGGGCGTCCACGCCGGAGAGACGCACCGTGAAGGGCCCCGTGGGGCCCTCCATCTCGAGGCTGTCGCCATCGAGAACACGGACGCAGCGGCCCCGGATCAGGTCGGGCCGGGTGGTCGAGCCGAGGAGGCTCAGGCCGATGAGGAGGAGCAATCCGGTGCGCAGGGGACCCCCGTTCGAGGCGCTTCAGGACCGTCTCAGGGTGCCTAGGTGGTCGATTTCGGTCAAGAACGACGTTCTGGAGACCAGGTCTTTTCAGCGTGACGAAGAGCGTGTACTCTCCTGGTTCACGGTTTACGAACCACCCAAGGAACACGCCGCGGAGGAAGCGCGATGAGCACGGAAAAGGCCCTGGAGTTCTTCAACAAAGCCTGTCAGGACGAAGGCCTGCGGGATGAGCTGAACCGCACCCTCGAGGAGGCGGCGGACGTCGACACCTCCGTCGCCGAGGTCGCTGGCAAGCACGGTTTCGCCTTCTCGGCCGAGGACGCGTCCGGTCTCCGTGAGGCCCTGAAGGCCCGCATGGCCAGCGCGGAAGAGCTCTCCGACGACATGCTCGAGCAGGTCGCCGGCGGCGTGGGCGGCACGGTCGGCAACATCCGTGGCGGCACCATCGACGCCTCCGCCGTCTACGACGCGGTTCGTCGTCGCTCGGCCGGCAACACCATGGGTGTCGGCAGCGGCATGGGCGGCGGCGGCTCGGCCCCCGGCCAGGCGGCCAACCGCAACAACACCGGCGTCAGCGGCACGAAGCCCGGCACCGTCGGCGGCTCGGCCTCCGGTTCGGTCAGCATCGACACCGGTTGGCTCGACAAGTGGATGAACTAGTCCTCTCGTTGCCCGCCCGTTGAGGCGAGCAACGGCTGACCAGCCGATCGAAAAATGAAAAGGGCGTGGAGTTGGCGACTCCACGCCCTTTTCGTCTTTCTGCGTTCGAGACCCGGAATCCTGCGTGCTCACGACGGGCGGGAGTCCGCATGAGACGCAGGACGACCCCCGGCGTTGGGGGTCGTCCGTGTCGGGATGCTGGCAACACCCCGTGAGCCCCAGGCCCCTGAACCTTCCTGACTGAATTTCTAAACAAATTGCGCTCACCCAGCCGACCGGTCAAGCGAGAGTTGGAATTTGGTGAATCAGCAATTCAGGAAGGGCTGAGACGGCTGAATTTTCCCCTCTGAGCGGGATTGCCGCGCGTCGTTTGGTCGCGGTCAGCCGGCCGAGAGGGTGGTCACGATTCCGAGAGGAACGTGCCGCACGCGGATTTCGGATCCGCGACGCTGGAGTCAGGTTCTTGGCCCTGCACTGTCCTGACGCTGCGAGACGAACGCCGGGCTCCGTCCTGGCGCGGCTGCTCCCGACGGAGGAACCATGCAGGGCAGGTCCGAGACGCAGGCAGCGACCACGTGGTCGGACTCGATCCCACCGGCCGAACCGGGGATTCGAGTCCGGCAAGCCACCGGCTCCGATTCCGACGTTCTCCGAGAGCTCCTGCCGGAGCTCTTCGAGGAACGACCCGACTGGGCCCAACTCGCGGAGCACCTCGGACCGCTGGGCCCGTGGGCGCCGGGCCTGCTCATCGCGGAAGCAGGGGGCCGACCGGTCGGCGCCGCGGCGCGCGGTGTTCGCTACTGGGGCGACGTCGGCGAGCGCGTGCCCCTGTTGCTGCGTGTCGCCGAGGGCGCCCGTCGGCGCGGTGTCGGCAGCATCCTCCTCGAGCGGCTGCGCGAGGACGGTCGGGCCGCCGGAGTCACGTCTCTCGAAGTGACGCAGCCGACGGAGCCCGGAGCCGTCGCCTTCCTCCGTGAGCAGGGCTTCTCCCGCGACCTCGAGCAAGCCAGCTTCGACGTGGACCTCGGAGACTTCCGTGCCCACGTCGCGACGCTGTGCGAGCGCATCGCCCGTCGGCGAACGCTCCCGGACGGCCTGAGCCTCGGCCCACTCCCGGACGACCCCGACGCCTCGCTCGAGTCGCTGTTTCACGTCGTGCTGGGCCGGAAGGGCGACGACTTCCGCACCTGGCTCCTGAGCGAGGACTACCGCGCGCTCCGCGACCTCTCGGTCGTCGCACGCGTGAACGACCGCGCCGTCGGCGTGCTGCTCGCGTTCCGGAAGGGGCCGCACGTTCACGCCGAGTACGAGGAGATCCTGCCGGACATGAGGAGGACGGGAATTCACGCGCTCCTCCTTTCGGCGGTCGCCGAGCGTGCGGCGGAGCAAGGCGCGACCCGCACGTGGTTCGACACCAACTGCCACCTCTCCGGTTACCGACACACCCTCCGTCTTGCAGAGCGGCTGGGCGCCGAGCCGATCGCCTGCCGGGCCTTCCACGTGCTCGAGCTCGAACCGACGGCGAGAGGCCCAAGCGACGGCGCAGCCCGGCTCGACGTCGTGCCATCCCCGGCTGCGATGAGCCCCTCTCCCGTCTCAGGGTGGCAACCACTCCTCGTCGGCCAGGAAGCAGAGACGACCTGGGACGCGATCGCCCGCTTGTCCGACGAGCTGGTCTCCGAGCCCGACGTCTCGGTCGACGCCGGGTCCGTCGACGCTTCCCTGGCGACCGGTGCGGCCGGCCGTGCGCTCTGCCATCTCGAGCTGGCGCGCGCCGGCATCGACTCGGCTCACGACGACCTGGCGTCGCGATGGCTCGATGTCGCGCTCGAAGCAGTCGCCGAGCGTCCGCTGGGCATCGGTCTCCACGACGGCTTCACCGGTGTCGCGTGGGTCGCCTCGCGGTTCTCGGAAGCGAGCCTGCACGAAGCCGACGGCCTGGAGGACGTCGACGCCACCCTCGCGGACACGCTCGCCTCACAGGCTTGGACCGGGCGGTTGGATCTCCGCGGCGGGCTCGTCGGGATCGGCGTTCATGCCCTCGAGCGCCGGTCACGTGCGTCGGCACGAAGCCTCATTGAGGACGTGATCGAGCGGCTCGACCAGGCCTCGCTCGTGAACGGCTCGCGGGACTGGTCTCTCGCGCTCATGCGCCACGCACCCGAGGCACCTCATGTCTTCCGCGGGGGACGTCGCGACCTCGGCGTGCTGCACGGGATGGCGGGCGTCGTCGCACTGCTCTCCCGGGCCTGCGCGCTCGACGAGCCACCGGGCTCCGCACGGGAGCTGTTGTTCGAGAGCATCGAGTGGCTCCTCGACCGGGAGCTTCCTCCGGGCTCGGCGTCTCGATTCCCGTCATTCGTCGGCTGGGCGACACCGACCCCGTCGCGCCCATCGTGGTGTTCGGGAGACCTCGGGATCGCGCTCGCACTGCTCTCGGCTGCTCGCTCGATCGGAGAGTCGAGCTGGGAGATTCTCGCCCTCGACATCGCGCTCCACGCCGCCACTCGTTCGGCGGAGTCGGCCGGCATCGACACGGCCTCTGCCTGCCACGGAGCCATCGGCGTCGCCCAGGCCCTCAATCGCCTGCATCGAGCCCTCGGTCACCCCTCACTCGAGCAGGCAGCGCGAACGTGGCTCGACCACGCCGTGACCCTCGCCCTGCCCACCGACGACACGCCTCCACGTCTGAGCGGCAACGGCCTGCTCGATGGACGCTCGGGCGTCGTTCTCGGGTTGCTCTCGGCCGTCAGCCTCGACGAGCCCACCTGGGACGAAGCGTTGCTCATGCCCATCGCTCCGTCGGCTTGACCGCCCGATGTCAGAGCTGGACCGCTGCGCTGTACAGGCAACTACCGACGAGCCATCCCTGGCTCGCCAACGGAGTTCGCCATGTCGTCACGAGCCCTCGCCGAAAAGCCCCGCTCCCGTCACCGAGCCGACGTGACGAGCACGCGCTGCTTCCGCTCGGCGCTGCCGTCGACCCTGTATCGCCGCTTCGCCGAGCACGTCCGTCGCACCCTCCGCCGGGGCGCGCGGAACGAGCTCTCACGGGCGGGTGGTTGGTACCCGCTCGACCGCGCACCGTCGACCCTGCCCGAGCACGCCATTCGACGGCTTCGACGGCTGGCGCGGCCGGGACCGAGTTGCATCGGAGCGGAGTGGTGGTTCCAGGTTCGAGACACGACCGACGGAAAGAGCTTTCACTTCGACAAGGACGAACAGCTCTTCGAAGACACGGGACGGATGGTGCACCCGCTCGTCGCGTCCGTGTTCTACCTGGGTCGCAACGGCGGCCCGACGCTCATCGTCGATCAAGGCTGTGACCCCTCTGGCAAGACGCTCTCGCCGCCCAGCCCGACACGCGGCGTCGCCGTGCTCCCCCGCTCGAATCACTACACCGTGTTCCCGGGTCATCTCTATCACGCGATCTACCCCGGTGACGTCGCCGGCTCCATCCGCGTGACCTTCCTCGTCAACTGGTGGGACCGGCGGCCTCGCGGCATGCGAGACGGTCGCCAGAGCTCCGCCTTCGACCCCATCGAGCTCCGCCGGGACCTCGGTCGCCACGCAGCCTCGCGTGCCGGCGTCATCCACCTCGACCAATCCGACATCGCGTCCTGAAGCGCCACGAACCACACGACGGAGAAGAGACATGAGACGAGACGGCTCGACTGACAAGAAGCTCGGACTGCGGACCCTCTTCGGCATGCCCAAGCGTGACTTCCTCCGGCAGCACTGGCCCGAAGTCAGTCACGTGGGCCACGGCGCCGTCGACCGCCTCGGGTTGCTCGCGACCCTACCCGCCATGCGCGACCTCGGAGTCCTGCTCGGAAGACTCCGCAAGCCCGTGACCATCTTCGGCGACAAGGGATTCCAGACCGAGGTCCCTGCCGCGACCGCTCGCGACCTCTACGAGCGCGGCGACACGCTCTACATCACGAACGTCGAGAACGCGGTGCCCGAGCTGCGCTCCCCCCGGGCCGAGCTCGCCGCCGACCTCGGAGTCCATCCAGACCACGTCTCCATCGAGGCATTTGCCTCGAAGCGCAGCCTGGGCGTGCCGATGCACTACGACTTCGACGTGAACTTCAACGTGCAGCTCAGGGGAACCAAGACCTGGCGTCTCGCGCCGAATCACCACGTCGTGAACCCGACCGAGAGCTACCACGCGAAGGCCACGGACGACCACGGCCCACCGCACGCACGTCGGCCGCTCCCTCGTCGGATGCCACGCAACTCCGAGACCGTCGAGCTGAGGGAGGGAAGCGTCATGTTCCTCCCTCGCGGGGTCTGGCACGAGACCGGTGTCGCCGGTGAGTCCTTCGCGCTCAACTTCACCGTGCAACCTCCGACCTGGAAGAACGTCGTGCTCGAGGAGCTCGACCGCCGCCTCGGAAACCTGGCGGAGTGGCGGGCCTACCCCCTCGGACTCGCCGGAGACGAGCGCTCCCGGGCACGGCTCGCGCGCGAGCTCGCCACCTTGCTTCCCGATCTCGCTCGGGTGGTCGATGGGCTCGACGCCGAGTCACTGCTGCAGAGCGCCAGCGTCTCGGGCGAGCGCTTCCACTGGCCGGCAGACGCGTCGAAGTCGCTGCGGGACGAGGGCGTTCGAGGAAGCAACTGGAAGCTCCGTGTCAGGCGTCCGAACGCGGGGGCGGAGATCGAGGTCGACACCGAGCTGCTCCCGTTGGTGCAGTGGCTCGTCGACCGCCCGAGCGCCTTCACCGCTCAGGACGCCCGCGCGGCGTGCTCGAGCGTCGCGCCGGATCTCGTCGAGCTCACCCTCGCCTACCTGCTGAAGGAAGGCGCGCTCCAGCGAGACGCCGGCCAGCAGGTTCACTGAACGGGATCGCGTCGTGAGTAGCCCGCGAGCAAGGCGCACCCGACTCTGCTCACTCCTGCTCCACGACACGCTGCCAAGGGTCTTGCTCGTCCGAAGCGGTGAGGGCTGGACCCTTCCTGCCGTGGAGTTCGACAACGACGACGAGCCCGAGGTCCAGGACGTCACGGACTGGCTTCTGGTACGGCACGGCGTCCGCTCTCAGTTCTCACGGGAGGTCGTGGCAGCCGGAACGGAGTTCTTGCAGACCGGCGAACGGTTCCACGTGTACCACGTCGTCGGGCACCGCACCGGAGCCACCGCCGAGAGTCGATGGTGGGCCGAGGAGGAGCTGGCTCGAGCGGATCTCGCCGACGAAACTCACGTCGCAGTCGTGAGTCAATGCCTCCAAGAGGCGGAGCGAGAAGCGGTCACCCTCGCGCCGTGGCAGCGACGAGGTTGGCTGGACGAGGCCATCGACTGGGCCGAGGTCGCTCTGGAACGGCCGGTGCTCGAGGCTCAGTCGCTCAAGTCCGACTCCGGTGGTGCCGTCGTCATGTTGGAGACCGACGCCGGCACCACGTACCTCAAGATGGTCGGGCCAAGCTCGACACGCGAGGCCGCTCTCCTCCGCTGCCTCGCCGCACGCTGCCCCGGGCGCGTTCCCGAGCTGATCGCCCATGACCGATCCCGGGGTTGGTTCTTGACACGCTCGCTCGGCGATCCGCTCGTCTCGACACTCTCTCGAACAGACGCCGCCTGCCAGGCGGCCGCCACGCTCGCGACGATGCAACGCGCGCTCCTGGAGAACGAACACGAGCTCCGCACGCTCAGGCTGCCGGAAGCCGCCATCGACCTACTCCCAGAGCAAGTCGACTCACTGCTGCACGAAACCGAGACCGTCACCTTCGGTCGATTCGGGCTCACCGCAACCGAGCTCGACGTGTTCGCGTCTCTCCGCGGAGACCTCGTCGACGCTTGTAGGCGCCTGGCACTCCTCGGACCCAGCGGGCTCGAGCACGGCGACTTTCATCTGGGCAATCTCTGCGAGCGCGATGGTCAGCCCGCGATCCTCGACTGGACCGACGCGACGCTCAGCCATCCTTTCCTCACCCCCTTCACCGGCCTGCTCGATGGCGAGCCGCCGGAGTTGCGAGCGCGAGTGCTTGCAGCCTACCTGGGGCCTTGGCGAGGGTTCGCGACACCGGAGGAGTTGGCCGAGACCCTCCGTCTCGCCGAGTGGCTGGCACCGCTGCATCTCGCCATCGGCCGCTGGCGAGAGCTGAAGCGCTGCGTGCCAACGTCGCGCTGGGAGCTGCGCGATGGTGCTCCGTACTTCCTTCGTTGCTTCCTCGATCAGCCAGCGACACGAAGCGGACAGCACCGAGCGACGGTCACGCCCTGACAACTCTGCGTCAGGTTCCGAACGGCTGACTGTACAGGGGGGTGACGGCCGATGGTCCGCGCACCCGTCGTGGGTCGTCGTCCCCAACACAGCAATGCCAATCCACTCAGAAGGAACTGATCATGAGCAACAACGACGTGAAGAAGCTCAGCCTGAACAAGGACACCCTCCGCCAGCTCGACGCCGACGACCTGCAGGACGTGCAGGGAGGCGAGGCGGTCCCGAAGCGCAAGGGGACCAAGCGGAAGTCGACCTGCAGCTGCCAGAAGGGCAAGTCGCGGTTCTGCCGCGGCGGCGCCTGATCGAGTGAGCTCGGTGGCGCTCGGACCGGCGGCCGCGGTCCGAGCGTTGCGTCTCCGCTCACTCCTCCCAGGACGAGGAGACGAGCGGGACTAGCTTGGTGGCGTGTCAGGTCCCGCACGAGGAGCTGTACAGGGAGACGACGGCCGCTCACGCGCACCACCACCCGCACTCAGTCGGCCGTGCCTACCGAAGACCGAATCAATCAATGAGAGGAAGCCTGACCATGACCAAGAACAACGTGAAGAAGCTCGTGCTGAACAAGGACACCCTCCGCCAGCTCGACGCCGACGAGCTGCAGGACGTGCAGGGCGGCGTGGCGGTCCCGAAGAGCAAGCGCAAGAGCACCTGTGGCTGCACGAAGTGCAAGAAGCGGGGATGCGGTAGCGCACGCCAGGCCGAGACCGGCGAGGACTTCGGGCTCTAGTCCGAACGCGGTGGACGCGTCCGGACCGACGATGCCGGTCCGGACGCTCCATGCACCACTCACCCCGACCAACCAGGAGACCGGGCATGACCTCACTCAGCGCTAGCCGAACGCGAACGACCCCGACTCCAGCCACGTGGACTCCCGTCCTGGAGGGCGACCTCGCCGTCCGAGCCAACGTCGCCCTCGGTGACCTCGCAGACGCCCTCCTGTCCGAGCCGACATTGCGTCCCGATGACGAATCACTGGCCGACGGCAATGCAGGTCGCGCGCTCACCCTCGCGTATCTCTCGGCAGCTCGACCCGGCCTGGTGGCAGGAGATGCCGTCGCGACGAGACTCGAGCGTTCGGTGGTGGCGCTCGCCGAGACCCCCATGTCCGCCTCCCTCTACTGTGGCTTCGTCGGTGTTGCCTGGGCCCGCGATCACGTCATGAGCCAGCTCGCTCACCGCGTCTCGGGTCTCGATGACATTCCGGATCCCGGCGAGGTCGTCGACCTCGCGCTGGCGGAACATCTCTCGCGAGAGACATGGCCCCATCATCACGACCTCGTGGAAGGCCTCGTCGGCTTCGGCGCCCACGCGCTGTCGCGACTTCCTCGAGAGAGCGCGTTCTCGTGCCTGCGCTCGATGCTCGGCCACCTCGAGACGCTCGCCGTGGAGCATGGCGACGGCCTCGCCTGGTTCACGAGCAACGACCTGGTGCCATCAGAACACGCCGTCGCGAACGGCGGTACCTATTGTGTCGGAGTCGCCCACGGCGTCGCCGGAATCGCCGCCCTGCTGAGCGCGCTGGTGCGTGCCGACATCGAGCGCGACCGTGCCCTCGTCCTGCTCGACGGAGCGGTGAGCTGGTTGCTCGCTCGCAAGCTCGAAGACGATGCCGACGCCGTGTTCCCCTACGACATGGGAGACGGCAGGGATGAGCTCCCAGCTCGTCTCGCCTGGTGCCACGGCGAGCTCGGCATCAGCGTGGTCCTGCTCCAGGCAGC
The DNA here is from genome assembly GCA_039029535.1 of Acidobacteriota bacterium. Lineage (GTDB taxonomy): Bacteria > Acidobacteriota > JBCCFW01 > JBCCFW01 > JBCCFW01 > JBCCFW01. The sequence goes on along the minus strand of JBCCFW010000004.1, from coordinate 72,779 downwards.
GCGCGCCACGGGCCGGCAGGACTGGGAGCTCGAGGCGCGTGTGATCGCTCGACGCGCGGCAGCGCGGACCCGCGAGAGCAGCGGCGTGGAGGACGCCGCCCTGTGCCACGGTGCTTCCGGCATCGGCCACGTGTTCAACCGCCTCTGGCATGCAACGGGCGACGACGTGATGGCCGACGCGGCACGACGCTGGTTCGAGCTCGCACTCGACATGCAGCACCCGGGAACCGGCGTTGCTGGCTACCGCGCCTGGGACCGAGGCGATGACGGCCGACTCGCATGGCACGACGACAGCGGCTTCCTCAACGGAGCCTCCGGCATCGCGCTCGCCCTTCTCGCGGCGACGACTTCGATCGCACCAGCCTGGGACGCGATCCTGCTCCTGTCTTCTCCGTGCGCTGAGGCGACGTCATGAAGACCTCGGAACGCTCTCCCGTCCTCGAAAGCTCGGGCTTCGCCGTGCTGAGGACGCCAGCACATGCGCTCCGGGAGCTCAGGGAGTGGTGCGGCGACGCTCCTTCATCCGACCGAAGCGAGCTCCGAGATCGACTCGCGGCGTTCATCGATCGCGAAGACGTGGACACGGCGATCGCACTTGCCTCGCCGAGCCTGCACGCGGAGCTGCCAGGTTGGCGTCGCGCTCCGGACAGTCGTCAGGGTCGCGCCGTGGAGCGCTCGCTGGTCCGCTACCTGACCCGCATGACCTCGCGGGCGACACCCTTCGGACTCTTCGCGGGTCACGCCGTCGTCCGCGTCGGCGATGAAACGAACCTGCGTCTTGCGGAGACGTCGCGTCATCGTCTCCACGTCCGTCTCGACGCAGCAGTCGTGCAGGAGATCGCCGAGGCGCTCGCCACTGCTCCAGAGCTCGTGTCCACGACGAAGCTGCGGCCGAGCTCCACCCTCCATCGCGTCGCGGGCAAGCTCGGTGTCATTCAGGCCCAGGGCAGCGACCGCAACCGCGCCCATCATCTCGTCCGTTTCGAGCCGTCCCCGTTCCTCGACGCCGCGCTCGAGCACGCGCGCGGTGGTGAGACCCGAGAACGACTCGCGCGCTCGCTCGCACGGGAGGCCGACGTCGACCTGGAGGAAGCGGAAGAGTACGTCGAGGAGCTGGCGAGGGAGCAGCTCCTCGTCCCGGACCTCCGTCCTTGCTTGACCGGTCCTAGCTCACTCGATGAGCTGACCGCTCAGGTCGGTGAACACGCGGGCGGCGGACGCTGGCACGAGGCCCTCGTCGACCTCAACCACGCGCTGGGGGAGCTCGGCAGGGACGGCACGCCGTCCCCGGGCCTGCTCCTGTCCCGTCTAACGCCCACGCTGGAAACGCTCTCGGTGCCCACGCCCGGCCGAGCGCTCGTCCACCTCGAGCTCATCAAGTCGGCACCTGAGGCCACGCTCTCCGAAAACGTCACGAGCCAGCTTGCCGACGTCCTCGAGTTCCTGCGTGGTGCCTCCGACTTCGATCACGATCGCGAGCTAGGCCGCTTCCGGGACGCGTTCGTCGAGCGCTACGGAGAGCGAGAGATCCCCCTGGTCCAGGCGCTCGACGAAGAGGCCGGCATCGGCTACGGCAACTCCTCCTCCACGAGCAGCTCGGGTTCGCCGCTACTGGCCGGGCTGCCTCTCGATGACGAAGCGGGCACGGGGCGAGCGGCGCTCGAGATGGGCTCGCGTGACATCGTCCTGCACGAGATCCTCGAACGCTGGCGACGCTCCGGAGCGGACGAGCTCGTGCTGAGCGACGCGGACGTCGCCGCCTTGCGTCGACCCGAGAGCCCGCCCTTCCCCGACGCGCTCACCGCAGGCATCCGGCTCGCTCCCTCGGGGCAGGACGACCACGCCCGGTTCCTGTTCGAGGGGGCCGTCGGCCCGTCCGGAGCCCAGCTCCTCGGTCGATTCTGCACGGGGGATGCAACGCTGCGAGAGCACGTCGCCGAGCACCTCGCACGCGAGGAGGCTCTCCGCCCCGACGCCGCCTTCGCCGAGGTCGTTCACGTGCCCGAGGGACGCGACGGCAACGTCGTGCACCGCCCGCAGTTTCGGAAGCACGAGATTCCCTTCCTCGGGCGTTCCGGGGCCCCGGTCCAGGATCAGATTCCGCTCGATGACCTGCTCGTGAGCGTCGTCGACGACCGCGTGGTCCTGCGGTCGGCACGTTTCGGAAAGGAAGTCGTCCCTCGATTGACCACGGCGCACTCTGCCGACTCGCACACGCTCGGTGTCTATCGCTTCCTCAGCGACCTGCAGTTCCAGGGAGTCGCCGGCTGGCTCCAGTGGAACTGGGGCTCGCTCGAGGCCCAGCCATCGCTGCCCCGCGTGTGCCTCGGGAACACCGTTCTCTCCCTCGCTCGCTGGCGCCTGAGCCAACACGACCTGCGGCGACTCTCGACGTCCGCACCCGACGAGCGACCGCGACTGTTGACGAAGTGGCGTCGCCGACACGCCTGGCCGCGCTTCGTGGTCTTCGGCAGTGGTGACTCCGAGCTGCTCGTCGATCTCGACAACGAGCTGATGGTCGACAGCTTGCTCGACTTGCTACTGCGCGAAGACGAAGCCGTTCTTCGCGAGCACTGGGGGGGCTTCGACGACCTCCCCGTCACCGGACCGGAGGGTGACTTCGTTCACGAGCTCTTCGTACCGATGACACTGCGTCGCGAACCGACACCCGAGCCCTCGCTCCCCCGCGTCGAGCTGTCGGGCTGCGAGCGGACCTTCGCTCCCGGTTCCGAGTGGCTCTACGCACGGATCTTCACGGGGCCGGCGAGCGCCGACGACCTCCTCTGCGACGTCGTCCGACCTCTGGTCGAACGCTGGATGCATGACGGTGTCGTGGACCGCTGGTTCTTCATCCGACTCCAGGACCCCGACCCCACCGTGCGTCTCCGCGTCCACGGTGAGCCGGGACGCCTGCTCACGGACGTCGTCCCTCAGCTCCACGCCGCCCTCCGCGAGCCGCTGCGGAACGGGCTGGCCTGGCGCGTGCAGCTCGACACCTATGAGCGTGAGCTCGAACGCTACGGTGGCCGACACGGGATGGAGCTGTCCGAACGGCTCTTCCATGCCGACTCGGACGCCGTGCTGCGTCTCGTCGCCCTCTCCCGCGGAAGCTCGGGAGCCGACCTGCGCTGGCGCCTCGCTCTCGTCGGCATCCAGCAACTCCTCGAAGACCTCCTACCTGACATCGAGGACCGCCACCACGTCATCCGCTCGATGCGGGCCGGTTACCTCCGAGAGCACGGTGGTGAGCGGGCGTTGCGGGTGCCCCTCGGGGCCCGCTACCGCTCGGAGCGCCGGCACGTCCAGCACGCGCTGGATGCACCCGAGCTCACCGTGGGCAAGGATGCGATGGCCGTGTTCCAGGAGAGGTCGCGCGCCCTCGCCGAGATCGTGCCGAGCCTGCGAGCGCACGAGCAGGCCGGCCACCTGTCCATGACCGAGCTGGCGGTCAGTTACCTCCACATGTTCGTGAACCGTCTCGTCCGCTCGCATGAGCGTGCCCACGAGTTGGTCTTGCACGACTTCCTCGATCGACTCCACGTCTCCCGAGCCGCCCGCTCACGCGCAGAGCAGGCACCACGTCCACTCGTCACCGCCGAAGTACCCGCACCATGAGACCGAAGCTCAAGCCTCGACGTTCGGTACCGGTGATCCTCCAGCGGGACGGCTCCGAGTGTCTGACCACCTGCCTGGCGATGATCTTCCGCTACTGGGGCATGACCAACGTGCAGGACCTGCTGCGCGAGCTCGCGCAGGTCGACGCCCAGGGCACCAACCTCTACCTCGCGGCCGAAGTCGTTCAGAAGTTCGGCTTCGAGGCCATGGGTTACCACGCCTCCTGGGAGGGCATGCAGGACCTGCAGGCACCGTTCATCGCCCACTACCAGGGAGATCACTTCATCGTCGTCACGCGAGTCGGCGACGACACCATCACCTTCATCGATCCGGGAAGCGGCGAGCATGAGCTGAGCAAGGATCGTTTCCATGCTCGCTGGAACGGCGTCGTGTTCACCGTCGATCCGACGGAGGACGCCTTCCGCAACCCCGACCTGCTCGAGCTCATCGAGGAGCGACGTGGTCGCAAGTGGGGTCTCCTCCGCGAGTTCTACCTGCCGCCCCTGCTCGCCGCTCGCAAGGTCCTCGCCGAGCTCCTGCTCGCCACTGTCGTCCTGCAGTTGCTGGGGCTCGGGCTCCCGGTCATGACCCAGGGCATCATCGACCGAGTCCTGGTCGACGACGACCTGCGCCTGTTGCACGCCATCCTCCTCGGTCTCGTCCTCGTCTACTCGACGCAGCTCCTGCTGAAGTACCTGCGCAACGTCCTCATGATCCAGCTCAAGGCTCGCTACGAGCGATCGTTCTTCGGAGCGGTCATGGATCGCTTCGTGCGGCTGCGGCAGTCCTACTTCGACGACCACCCGAAGGAGGACTTCATCAACCGCCTGCAGGAGGCGTCGTCGGTCTCCGGCATCTTGTCACCGGCGGTGCTCGAGTCCCTGCTCGACATCCTCCTGGTCGTCGCCTACTCGGCCTTCCTCTTCTTCTACAGCCCCCTCCTCGCCACGGTGGCGCTGGCGGCCGTGTTGGTGATCACCATCGTGTCGGCAGTCTTCACGCCTCGCCTTCGGAGCCTGGAAAACAAGGTCTTTCACTCGAACGTTCACGCGATGGGCAGCTTCACCGAGACGCTCTACGGCATCAACACCGTCAAGATCCTCGGGATCGAGCAACAGCGTCTCTGGAACTGGAGACACCTCTTCACGCGCTCGCTGAACTCGACGATGGAGTTGGAGACGTCCACGCTCCGCCTCGGGCTCCTCCAGTCCGGCCTGATCGTGGCGAGCCAGGTTTCCGTGTACTGGATCGGTGCGTACCTCACCGTCCAGGGCGAGCTCACGATCGGACAGTACGTGGCCTTCACGAGCATCTTCATGATGGTCGTGAGCCGCGCGGGAAGCCTCGGCGACCTCTGGCTGATGTTGCTGGGGCTCAGCGTGACCTTCGAGCGTCTGAACGACCTCATCGGCCAGGAGCCGGAGTTTCGCGACGTCGGCAGCCAGCGCACGACCCGACCGGACGGCGACCTGAGGATCGAGGGGCTCTCCTTCCGCTACTCCGAGAAGGAGGCGGACCGCGTGCTCGACGAGGTCGACCTGGAGGTCGAGGCCGGCACCCACCTCGCCATCGTGGGCCGCAACGGCTCGGGCAAGTCGACGCTCGCCAAGCTGCTGCTCCAGCTCCATCCGTACGAGGGCAACATCTTCCTCGGCGACACGGAGCTCCGGCAGTACCACCCCCAGCTCCTCCGGCAGTCGGTCGTGATGCTGCCGCAGGACATCTACATCTTCCACGGGACCATCCGCTCGAACCTCCAGCAGGTGAGACCCGACGCCAGCCTCGAGCAGCTCGAGCAGGCGATGGAGGACGCCGAGCTCGGCGACTTCCTGCGTCGCAACTTCCTGGGCTTCAACTTCGTCCTCAGCGACGGTGGAAGGAACCTGTCGAGCGGGCAGCGCTTGAAGCTGGCCTTCGCAAGGCTCTTCCTCACCGACCCGGAGATCATCCTCCTGGATGAAGCGACCAGCGTCCTGGACACCGAGTCGGAGCAGAGGATCACCGCCCGGCTGCACGAGCGCTTCCCCAAGGCCACCATCATCACGATCGCCCACCGCATGTCCACGGTCCGCGGGGCCGACCGCATCGTCGTGCTCGACGACGGTCGCATCGTCGAGGACGGCACTCACGAGCAGCTCCTCTCCCACGACGGCATCTATGCCAGCCTCACCAACGCGTATCTCGCCCATGCCTGAGCCCGTCTCGCCGCCGAACGGCACCGGATCGACCGTCGTCGATCTCACGGACCGACTCCGCAAGGGGCCGCCGCCTCCGGGCGAGGTCCGACCCGAGGGAGAGCTCACCGCGCTCCAGTCGACCGAGCTCTACCGCGAGGAGGACTCCCCTCTCCTCGACGTCACGCAGGGCGCCCGACGCGTCGCCCTCCGCCTGGGCCTGCTCCTCGCCGTGGCGCTGGTCGCCGGTGGCTCCCTCATCCCCCTCGACTGGACGGTCGAGCTCCCCGTCGAGCTCGTCCGCGTGGAGGGAGAGCACCGCTACTCGCTCTTCGAGGACGTCGTGATCGACGCACGACACGTCGTCATCGGAGACCGCGTCGACCTCGGCCAGCCGCTGCTTCGGCTTCGATCAGCCGAGCTCTCCGAAGCACTGGCTCGCCTGCACGCCGCACGAGCCGAGCTCGCCTGGCTGGAGGCCGAGAGCACCGAGCAGCAGGCTCGACGCCGACGCCTCGGCTTCGAGCTGGCCCGCGCCGAGGCGCTGCTGCGGGAGCGCTACGGCCCTCATGCTGCGGTGAGCGAGGGTGACGCGCACCTCGACGTCACGGCGGCCACGGCCGGTCGGGTCGCTCACCTGTCCTTCGGCTCCCGCGCTCCGGCGGGGACCTTGCTGCACGCGCTGGTGTCGGACTCCGCCGAGGGCCAGTCGACCGCGGTCTTCCACGCGACGGCGACGATCGCGCCTCGACAGGTGGGGCTCCTCCAGCGCGTGCTCGGAGAGGGCCGACTCCGGCTCGATGCCGACTCGCTGCTCGACCAGGGCTCGCTCTCCGCCACGCTCGTCGCCGTGAGCAGCGTCGACGACGAGACCGGCCACTACCGCGCCCACCTGTCGCTCGGTCCCGTGCCCGCGAGCCTGGAGCTCACCACGGGCATGACGGGGACCGTCTCGCTGGTGGTCGAGCGACGGAGCCTCCTCGGTCAGGTCACGCGAGGCCTCATCGGCAGCACCTCGTCGTGAAGAGGGAAGGCTCGCCAGGAGGACCGTTTCACCGGCCCCATTCCTGGCGAGCCTCCTCCGGGTTGCCCTCAGCAAGCTCCCCGGCTCAGAGCTTCAGCCCGTGACGGCCCGGCTCACCACTCCCAGCGGAAGCGAAGGAACGCACCCTGCAGCGTGACGTCCTCTTGCCCCTGGTTGCCGAGAGCGGAGTCGTTGGCATCGACGTTGAAACCCTGCGCGGTCACCAGGTCTCCCCAGCTCGCGTACTCGTAGCCGAACTCGAAGGCGAAGGTCGAGGTCGCGCGCTCCACGACGAAGCCCACGCCCAGCGAGGCTTCCACGACGAAGTGCGTCTCGCTGTAGTCACCGTGCAGGTCCACCAGGGTGGACGCCGACGTGCTCGTGAAGATCTCGTGGTGGTCGACGTCGGTGTCGCCATCGAGACCCGACACCGAGAGGCTGCCGAGGAAGCGCCAGTGGTCGCTCCCACGCAGCGCCGCGACACCCTCGACGCCGACACGCAGGCCGTAGGCCGACCAGTCCGCATCGGTGTCCACGGTGTAGAGGTCGAAGGGTGAGGTCGACGCCGAGAAGTAGCTGGTGAGCTGCTCCTGCTCGAACCACGCCGCCCGCACGCCGAAGAACACGCGGCCGTGGTTGCGCTTGCGGTCGCCCCAGAAGTAGCCGGCCTCGAGGTCGACGGTGGAGAGCTCCGTGTCGAGGCCCGAGGTCGCAACGGCCGCGGTGCCGAAGCCCATCGTGTCGGCCGCGTGAGTCAGCGTCGGGAAGAGGACGCCGCGCGAGTTGGTCACGCTGCCGGAGTCGTCGCTGTCGATCATCCCGTAGCGGAAGGCGACGTCCCAGGCGTTCTCCCAGCGGTAACCGAGGGCGAGTCGGTAGCCGATCTCGTGGTCGGGATCGAGACGGTTGGCCCGCCCGGTGCTGATGGTGTCGCCCACCTCACCGTCAACGGCGAACACGAGGTCGGCGTCGTCGAAGTCGAGGTAGGTGACCTCGGGCTGGAAGAAGAAGCTCCCCGCAGCGGCCGGGACAGCCGCGACGACGAAGACCGAGAGGAGCACCGGCGTGACGAATCGGACGAGAGGTCGCATCATGGTCGTGTCCCTCTTCAGGTGAGCCTGACCGAGAGGCCGTGATGCGCTCTCGGCTGGGGTGCCAGTCCCCGGCCCTGGGTGTCGAGCGACCCTACCGAAGGCCCCTCAGGGGGTCAACGGAAACTCTCGGAATACTGACCGGGTCGATGCGGTACACTCCGCGAACGATTTTTCTACTCAGGACTCCGCCCATGTCTGGACCTCCCGAGCTGCCCGCCAACCCGCCCACCGAGACCGCTCCGGCCGAGGCGCCGCCGGCGAAGAGTCGGAAGGTTCACGCGCAGATCCACGACGAGTCCAAGTCGGCCCTGGCCAAGTACCAGGCGCTGATCGTCGGCTCGACCGGCCTGGGCTCGATGATCAAGTACGAGCTCATCCACGGTCTCGGCGCGAACATGCCCGGCGCGGTCGGTCTCATGTTCCGGAAGAAGCTCTTCCCCGGCCTCCTCGGTCGCGTGGGCAAGGGAGCGCTGTTCGGCCCCGGCGTCACCCTGCGTAGCCCCAACAAGATCCACGCCGGCCGCAACCTGATCATTTCCGACGGTTGCATCGTCGACGCGCGCAACGACGGCGACCTGGCCATCGAGATCGGCGACGACGTCACCGTCGGGCAGCGCACGCTGATGCTCTGCAAGAACGGCACGATGAGCTACGGCAGCCGCATCGGCATCGGCGCCTACTGCGGTCTCTACGCTGTCCACGGCAACCGGCTCGTCCTCGGTGACGACGTCATGCTCGGGCCGTACGTCTACCTCGGTGGCACGATGTACAACCACGACCGGCTCGACGTGCCCATCAGCCAGCAGGGTCATGACCTGCGCGGCGGGATCACCATCGGAAACGGCACGTGGATCGGCGCGCAGGCCGCGGTGGTCGACGGCGTGACCGTGGGCGAGGGCTGCATCGTCGCCTCGGGCGCGGTGGTGACCAAGGACGTCCCGGACTACTCCATCGTCGCGGGCGTCCCCGCCAAGATCCTCAAGTCGCGCAAGCCATGAGCGGCCCCGAGGACGGCCCCGACGTCCCGGATGCAGTCGGCGACGACGCCGGCCCTCCGCCCGGCGAGACCTTCGGCGCCAAGCGCAAGAAGAAGAAGCTCCCGCTCACGCTGATCAAGGTCGTCATCTCCGGCCTGCTCATCGCCTGGACCGTCAAGAACGCCGAGTTCGGCAAGGTCATCGACGCGATGAAGGGCGCGAAGCTCCCCTGGCTCCTCGCCGCCTTCTCCCTCGTGTTCGTCGGCTCCCTCGTGACCGCCACCCGCTGGCGCGGCCTGCTCGCTGCCCACGGTCACCGGATGTCCGTCTTCTACCTGTTTCAATCCTGCGTGGTCGCCCGCTTCGTCGGTCAGTTCCTGCCGACCACCATTGGCGGCGACGCCCTCCGCGGCTGGGACACCTGGCGGGCCGGCACGCCCAAGGCGCTCTCCCTCGCCATCCTCGTCATCGACCGACTCGTCGGCTTCCTCGCGCTCATCTGCTTCGCGCTCGGCGCGCTGATGTTCTCGCCGGCCCTCAACGAGCGCTTCCCGCTCCTGCGACCCTGGGTCGTTCTCGGGACCGCCTGTCTGCTCTTCGGCACGTGGATCGTCTTCTTCCCCACGCCGCGGCTCATGAGCTTCGTCAACGGGATCCTCGATCGCTTCCCGAAGAAGCTCCGCTCACCCTTCGAGAAGGTCCTCCGCGCCCTCACCAGCTTCCAGGGCAAGACCGGTCAGCTCGGTCGCGCCTTCGTGCTGTCGGTGCTGCTCCAGGTGAACGTGGTGACGTTCTACTGGCTCATCGCCCAGTCGCTCTCGCTGCCGATCGACTACGCGGACTTCTATCTCATCGTCCCGATCTTCCTCTTCATCATGCTGGTGCCCGTCTCCATCAACGGCATCGGCGTCCGCGAAGCCGCCTGCGTCGCGCTGCTCACCGCCTACGCCGGGGTCGAGCAGGCCCAGGCCGTCGCCTTCGCCTGGCTCGAGTACCTGCTCTTCTTGAGCTACGGGCTCCTCGGCGGCGTGGTCTATGCCTTCCGCAAGGAGGGCGCCCCCGAGCCCGACCCGGCCTAGAAGCCTGCGTCGCGGGCTCCTGACCTCCCCACGAGCGCCCCGGACCCGACCTGGGCCCGGGGCCCCAGGCTCCCGGAATTCACTGATTCCGTTCCCCCTCCGTGCCGATAGGACCCGATGTCGGCGGAGATCTCGGAGCTCCGTCTCGTCGGTGTTCCAAGACCCGCTCCAGGCCGGTTGACAGCCCCTGACTCGGCCGCCTAGGTTTCCTTCAGGTAAATGTAGAAAAAGGACGGAGTGCGGCTGCCGCCGCGCTCGCGGGATGACGTCGTGCGCTCACCACGGACCCTTCACTCAAGAGGCCTGCTGCTCCTCCTGGCGCTGACCCTCGGGACGAGCCTCGCCCAGGCCCAACCCGGTGAGGTCACCGGCCTGCGATGGGTCGCGGACACGCTGACCTGGGATCCCGTGCCCGGCGCGACCAGCTACACGGTCCACGCCGGCGAGACCCCGTGGATGTACAACCACGACTGCCGGATCTCGGGCATCACCGAGACCTCGGTCGTCCCCCCCGACTGGCCGCGTCCGACGGGCTTCACCTACGTCCTGGTCACCGCCGTCAACAGCGAGGGCGAGGGCACCCTCGGGACCGACAGCCTGGGCAACCCGACCCCCAACCTCGCGCCCTGCATTCCCGACTTCGACCTCGACGGCATCGGCGACCCCGACGACAACTGCCCGATGGTCGCCAACGCGGACCAGGCGAACTCCGACACCGACAGCTTCGGCGACGCCTGCGACAACTGTCCGACGGTGGACAACGAGGACCAGCAGAACCTCGACTTCGACACCCTGGGCAGTGCCTGCGACAACTGCCCGACGTTCTCGAACGAGGACCAGCAGAACTCCGACGCCGACACCCACGGTGACGCCTGCGACAACTGCCCGGCCCTCGACAACGACGACCAGGCCGACGACGACGTCGACGGCACGGGCGAGGCTTGCGACAACTGTCCCGGTCTCGCCAACCCCACGCAGGACGACCCCGACGTCGATGGGCTCGGCAGTGCCTGCGACATCTGCCCCGACGACGCCGATCCCCTCCAGGAAGACACCGACGGCGACGGCACCGGCGAGGCCTGCGACAACTGCCCCGGTCTCGCCAACCCCATGCAAGAGGACCCAGACGCCGACGACGTCGGCACCGCCTGCGACGGTTGCCCCGACGACTTCGACCCGTTCCAGGAAGACAGCGACGGCGACGGCACGAACGAGGCCTGCGACAACTGCCCGGGCCTGAGCAACGCCGACCAGGCCGACGACGACGTGGACGACGCCGGCAACGACTGCGACAACTGTCTCGGTCTCGCCAACCCCGAGCAGCTCGACGACGACGCCGACACCCTCGGCAATGCCTGCGACAACTGCCCGTTCGCGTCGAACCTCGACCAGGAGGACCACAACGACGACGGCATCGGTGACCCCTGCGACCCGAAGACCTACACCTTCGAGGACGACCTCATCGACGGCCGCCCCGCCGACATGTTGTCCTACGGAGGTCTCGACGAGACCCTGCTCGTGCGGATGGTCGAGGGCGAGCTCGCCGCGTCGTACCGCTCCGACCGTGACGGCACCAACGACCAGTTCACCCGCGTGCGCGCCAGCGGCCACCGTCAGGACACGACGGTCTGGCTCGACTACGGCCCGTTCAACGGCCGGCTCTCCCTCGAGATGTGGAGCGACAGCGCCTTCCGCTGGGAGTCCGGCGCCGGCCTGATGCTCCAGGTCGACGACCGCAACGACCTCTACTTCATCGAGCGCTTCCAGAATCAGGGCGTCGCCACGCCGGTCGCCGGCCCCCGCGGCCCCGACTCGCGTCGGCTGCGGCTCCGGTTGCGCAAGGGCGCCGGCACGACCTCACGGCTCCACGTCGACTACTTCATCGCCGGGAGCTGGTCCGAGGACGAAGCTATCTTCGACGTCGTCGACGACAGCGCGCTCATCGGCGTCGACACCGCCATGGCCGACTTCAGCCAGGGACGTCGCTCGATCAAGCGCATCACGGTCTGTCCGGAGCCCGGTCCGACCGACCTGACCATCGGGCGTCATCACGAGTGGTCCGACGACTGGAAGGTCTTCCAGCGTGACGACTTCGACGAAGCGACCATCCCCTTGCAGCTCCAGGTCCGTCACGCCGAGCCGGCCTTCTTGCAAGCCCGCGTCGTCATGAGCGACACCGGCACGGTCGTCCCCGACCACGACTGGTCGGACCATCAGCTCGACCTCTCCGACCCCGCACCGAATGGGGCGACGGTGTCCTTCGATCTCGACCGCGTGCCGGCCGGCGGCAACTACGACGTCGAAGTCCAGCTCGTGCGCAGCTCGGACATGGCCCTCCTGGGCAGCGACATGCTCGTCGAGCTCGGCGTGGGCGACGTCTTCCTCTGCACGGGTCAGAGCAACATGTCCGGACGCGGCGACATGGCCGACGCGGAGACCCCGATCGACGAGGTCCACGTCTACCACGCCGACGGTCTCTGGAAGATGGGCCAGGAGCCCATGGACGACGCGACCGGAGAGCGCGAGCAGGTGGCAGCCGACAACGGAGGCGGTGCCCGCGACGCCGGTCACAGCCCCATGCTCCGCTTCGGCAAGGAGGTCCACGCGAGCACGGGCCTGCCCGTCGGCATCATCCCCTCGCCTCGAGGCGGCACCGCCATCTGGGACGAGTGGCAGCGCGACGTCGACGACCCCGACTCCCACGAGTCGCTCTACGGCAACGCCATGCGTCGGGCGCGGGATCAGAACGATCCCAACGGCTTCGCCGGCGTGCTCTGGTTCCAGGGCGAGTCCGACGCCGCCGACAACAGGACACTCGAGCAGTATCGCGACGACCTGGAGCGGCTCATCTCCCAGCTCCGATCGGACCTGAGTCAGCCGGACCTGCCGTTCTTCATCGCCCAGCTCGCGACCTCGACCGCCGTCGGCAACCGACAGTTCCTGCGCATCCGCGAAGCTCAGCTCCAGGTCGTGGAGCGTGACGCCGACGCGTACCTCATCACGGCCATCGACGCCCTGCGCTTCGACAACTACCACTTCTTCGCGGACAGCTACAAGATGCTCGGCGTGCGCTTCGCCGACGCCGTCCGCGAGCACCTGCTCGGCGAGCCCCTCGACGCCCTCGTGCACCTCACGAGCGTCCAGGTCGGCCCGGGTGGCTCCTCGGTGGACTTCACCTTCGACGGCGAGGTCGAGTTCGTCGACGGTGGTCTCGATCCCGAGCTCTTCCGCTTCAACGACGACACGGGCCCCACCGCCACCGGCGTGACCGTCATGGGCGGCAACACCGTGCGCGTGACGCTCTCCCGCGCCCTCACGCTCCCGGCCACCGCCAGCTACGGCTTCACGCAGCGAGAGGAAGACGACTTCCTCCGCGACCTCCGGGGCACGCCGGTGCCCTGCTTCGACCTCCGGCCCATCGATCCTTGAGCCGGCTCGCCCGCTGCGCGCTCGTCGTCGTGTTGCTGGCCACCGGCCTCGACACGGCACGCGCGCAGCCGGGTGAGGTCACCAACCTCCGCTGGGTCGCCGACACGCTGACCTGGGACCCCGTCCCCGGTGCGCTCGGCTACGCCGTCCACGCGGGAGACAGCCTCCGGCCCTTCGACCACGAGTGCCGGCTCCCCGACGTCATGGGGACCTCGGTCGTCCCCCCGGACTGGCCGCGTCCGAGCGGGCTGACCTACGTGTTCGTCACCGCCTTCGACACGGCGGGCGAGGGCACCCTGGGCACGACCAGCCAGGGAGTGACGCGACCGAACCGCGTTCCTTGCGTCGTCGACCTCGACCCGGACGCCGACGGCGTCGAGGGTGCGCTCGACAACTGCCCCGACGTGGCGAACCCCGACCAGGCGGACCAGAACGAGGACGGCATCGGCGACGCCTGCGACCCGAAGACCTACACCTTCGAGGACGACATCACGATGATGCGTCCCGCCGACATGCGGACGCGCGGTAGCGAAAACATGTCTTTCCAGGTCGGCGTCATCGACGATCCGGATCCCGATCTCGTCGTCGCGTTCGGATCGGGAGATGGGGGCACGAACGAGCAGTTCTCGCGTGTCGCCGCCCGCGGTCGTCAGCTCGACACCACGGTGTGGGTCGACTACGGACCCGGCATGGGTCGTTTCTCGCTGGAGCTCTGGAGCGACGGTGTCCGCTCGTGGCAGTCCGGCGCCGGCGTGATCCTCCAGGTGCGCGACGCTGGCGATCTCCACTTCATCGAGCGACGACGCGACGCGACGACGACCTCGGTCGCCGGACCCACCGGACCCGACTCGCGCCGGCTGCGTCTCCGACTCCGCAAGGGAGCCGGCACGACCTCGCGGCTGCATGTCGACTTCTTCGACGACATGAGCAGCACCTGGCTCGACGACCAGGCGATCTTCGACATCGCCGGCGACACGCAGTTCACGGGCATCCACTCGGCGATGAGTGACTGGGGCGGTGGCCTCCGCCCGATCAAGCGGATCACCGCCTGCCAGGAGCCGGGACCGGATGGTCTGGTGATCGGACGGCATCACGAGTGGTCCGACGACTGGAAGGTCTTCCAGCGCGACGAATTCGACGAAGCGACCATTCCGCTGCGGCTGCACCTGCGTCATGACGGTCCCGCCTGGCTCCAGGCCCGCGTTCTGGAGAGCGACAGCGGAGCGCTCGTGCCAGGGCACGGCTTCGCAGACCATCGGCTCACTCTGACCGGGGCGGAGCCCGACGGCGCCTGGCTCGACTTCGAGCTCCTCGACGTGCCGGCCGGCGGCAACTACGACATCGAGGTGCAGCTCGTTCGTCAGTCCGACTTCACCCTGCTCGGCAACGACACCCTGCTCGAGGTGGGCGTGGGCGATGTCTTCCTTTGCGCGGGTCAGAGCAACATGTCGGGCCGCGGCGACCTGATGGATCCGTTCTCGCCGATCGAGTCACCCGATGACGAGGTCCACGTCTTCCACGCCGACGGTCTCTGGAAGCGGGGCCAGGAGCCCATGGACGACCCGGTGAACGAGCGCGAGGCGGTGGCGGCCGACGACGGCGGTGGCGATGCTCAGGCCACCCATTCCCTCATGCTGCGCTTCGGCAAGGAGATCCACGCCAGCACCGGCTTTCCCGTCGGCATCATCCCGGCACCAAGGGGTGGGACGAACATCCGCACGGACTGGCAACGGGACGACGACGCGCCCTTCGGACACGGCAGCCTCTACGGCAACGCCCTCCGACGCGTGCTCGAGCAGGACGGCAACGGCCTGACCGCCGTGCTCTGGTTCCAAGGTGAGTCCGATGCCGGCGCTCTCTCGACCACCGAGTACGCGGACTTCCTCCGTGACTTCCTCGCCCTCGTCCGCTTCGACCTCCGTCAGTCGCAGCTCCCGTTCTTCATCGCCCAGCTCGCGACCTCGGACGGACCGAGCCGCACCGAGATGAACCGCATACGCGAGGCTCAGCGCTTGATCGTGGAGGAGGACGTCAACGCCCATCTCGTCACGACCATGGACTCGGCGCGCATCGACGACTTCCACTTCGACACGGCGTCGTACAAGAGGCTCGGCGTGCGCTTCGCCGACGCCGTGCGCGAGCACCTCTTCGGCGAGCCCGTCGACTCGCTCGTCGAGCTCGTGCGCATCGAGCCGGGACCGGGAGGCTCGTACGTCGACTACGTCTTCGACGGCTTCGTCAGCTTCGACGGCGGCGGTCTTCACGCCAACCTCTTCTACTACGACGACGGCGCCGGGCCTGAGGCCACCGCCATCTCCATCGTCGGCTTCGGCACCACGGTCCGGGTCGAGACCGCCACGCCCCTCGCGCTCCCGACCACAGCGAGCTACTGTCAGACTCGCGACCCCGATCGCGACTTCGTCCGCGACCTTCGCGGCAGGCCCGTGCCGTGCTTCGACCTCCTCCCCGTCGAGTGACGAAACCCGGACACTCCATGAGTCTCCTGCTGCGTGACCAGATGTGCTGCCTGCGAAGGGCGTACTCGCCCCTCGGTCCTCAACGCACCATCAAGTGCGCCTCCGGCTCTCATTCCGCGGTTCCCACCGGATTGAGCCACGGGCTTCGCGGCTACGTGCGCCCTTCTCGGCTAGCCACTCGCAACGAACACTCATGAAGAGTCCGGGTTGCATGTCCGCCCCCAACCGGACCACCGACCGCGAGGCCCAGGCCCACGTCGAGATCGGGCACACCGAGGTCGAGCCCAGCGTCGCACGCGCGCTGAGCCTCGGCTTCGTGCTCCTGCTGCTGGTCGTCCCACTCGTGCAGGCAGGACTCGACCTCGCGTCCCACCGACGTGGCGAACGAAGCTCCGCCCTGCCCTCGGTGCTCGACCTGCTGCACGTGCTGCCCGGCCTACCCGCCGCGCATCGGGAAGCCGGTGGTGGGCTCAGAGGGCTCCTCGCGGCCAATCGGCGCCTCCTGGCGGGGATGACCGCTCACGAGCGCTCCCTCGAAGACGCGTCTTTCCTGAATGCGGGGCTGGTCTCGCCCGTCCGTCTCTTGATGTCGGGAGCACTGCGTCAAGGGACCGAAGACAGCTACCTCGGCCGCCCGGGCTGGCTGTTCTTTCGACCGGGGGTCGACCACCTCACCGGTCCGGCCTTCCACGACGCTCGCCACGTCGAGTCCCGACGCGACGCCGCTCCGAGCTGGGATGCGGTCCCCGGCATCGATCCGACGCCGGCCATCCTTCAGCTCCACCGTGACCTCGCCGAACGCGACATCGCGCTCGTCGTGCTGCCGGTTCCCGGCAAGGCCGCCATCCATCCCGAGCAGCTCGCCAGCGGCAGCTTCGACGCGGCGCTGCAGAACCCGTCGACCAGCGACCTGCTCGCCACCTTGGCCGAGTCGGGCGTCACCGTCGTCGACCTGCGGGCGGAGCTCTTCGCGCTGGCTCGTGGAGACGAGGTGTTCCTCCGCACCGACAGCCACTGGTCACCGATTGCCGTCGAGCTGGCGGCGGCTCGCTTGGCCACGACGCTCCGCGATCTCGGCGTCCGCACGGGCACCGCTCGCCTGCGTGGTGACGCCGCGACGGTCGACGGTGAAGGCGACATCGTGCGGATGCTGTCGCTGCCCGAGGAGCAGGACCGCTTTCCGGCGCAGCGAATCGAGCTCCGCCGCGTGAGCACCGCAGCGTCCGAGACCTGGCGTCCGTCGCGCGAGGCCGAGGTTCTCCTGCTCGGCGACAGCTTCACCAACGTCTTCTCGCTGCCGTCACTGGGCTGGGGCGAGGACGCGGGGCTCGCCGAGCAACTCGCGCTCGAGCTCGAGGCCCCCGTCGATCGCATCGCCGTCAACGCGGGTGGTGCGGTGGAGAGCCGCCGCGTGCTGCACCGCGAGCTCGCTTCGGGTCGCGATCGCTTGGCCGACAAGAAGGTCGTCGTCTGGGAGCTCGCCGAACGCGAGCTGTCGTTCGGCGACTGGGAAGTCCTGCCGCTGGTGCTCGGTGAGCCGCGCCCCTCGCGCTTCGTCACCGCGCCCGACGGCTGGAGCGGCGTGGTCGAGGCGACGGTGCTCGCCGCCTCGGTGGTGCCCCGCCCCCGCAGCGTGCCCTACGCCGACCACGTCATGACGCTCCACCTGGCCGACCCGGTCTCGACGGATCTCATGAACGACGAACCGGCGACCGAGCTGCTCGCGCACGTTCACGGGATGAGAGATCATCGCTGGACGCCGGCCGCGAGGCTGCGACCGGGTCAACGCGTGAAGATGACGCTCCGGCCCTGGGCCGAGGTGGAAGACGAGCTCGGCGGTCTCTCTCGCAGCGAGCTCGACGACGAGGATCTCTTGTTCGAAGAACCGCTGTGGATCGAAGACCTCGAGGTCCTGCGATGAGCCTCGCTCGGCTGCTGCTCATCGTGGCCGCGGGCCTCGCCGTGTCGGCGTCAGCCGAGGAGCTCGTCGACCGCTGCGCGCGTCTGGTCGAGGAGGCCAAGTCCCGCGACGAGTCGGTCATCCGCGGCAAGGACGACTGGCTGTTCCTCCCCTCCGACCTGCGCCACGTGGCGGCGGGTCCGTTCTGGGGGGAGAACGCCGCGAAGGTCTCGCGAGCGCGCAAGCCTGCCGAGGCCGACCCTCTCCCGGCCATCCTCGACTTCCGCGAAGGGCTGGCCGCGCACGACATCGAGCTCGTCCTCGTGCCGGTGCCGCCGAAGGCGCTGGTCCATCACGCGAAGCTACCGGGTGAGACCGCGACCGACCCCACCGCCGCCCGCGCGACGCACCTCGAGTTCCTGAAGCTCCTCCGCGAGTCCGGCCTCACCGTGCTCGACCTGCTGCCCGAGCTCGAGTCCCTCCGGGCCGACCCGAAGCGCGCGCCCTACTGTCGCAGCGACACGCACTGGGCGGGGCCGGCCATCGAGCTCGCCGCCGAGCAGACCGCCAAGCAACTGCTGGACACGAAGGCGCTCGAAGCCGGACCGGGTGGATTCGTCGCCGAGCCGCGGACGATCACCATCGAGGGCGACCTCTGGCGCGAGCTGGAAGAACGACCGGCGCAGGAGCAGCTCACGCTCGACTTCATCGGCACGAAGACCGACGCGGGCTTCGAGCCGCTCGCGAGCGACCCCGAGAGCCCCGTCCTCGTGTTGGGCGACTCGCACGTGCTCGTGTTCTCGGTCGGGGCCGACCTTCACGCCAAGGGTGCCGGTCTCCCCGAGCAGCTCGCGCGGCGTCTCGGTCGTCGGGTCGACGTCCTCGGCGTGCGGGGCTCCGGTGCGACGCCGGCGCGGATCAGCCTGTTCCGCAAGGCACGCCGCGATCCGTCGTGGCTGGCCGGCAAGCGCGCCGTCGTGTGGTGCTTCACCGCCCGCGAGCTGACGCAGGCCAGCGGCTGGCGGAAGGTCCCCGTGCCGCCTCCCCCCAGCTCCGAACCCGGATAGCTCTCATGCGTCTCCTCCTCGTAGCGGTGCTCCTCTGGCTAGCCACCGCATCGTGTTCGAGCGCCCCCGCGCCGCCTCCCCTGCCGGAGCCCGACGCCGCCCACGGCGGCCTCTCGACACTCATCGAGGGCTCGGTGGTGTTCACCCGACAAGGTCGCGTCCTCCGGGTCGACGTCGGGACCGAAGGCGAGCGCGAGCTCGGCGCGGGCGACTACGCCCGCTGGAGCCCCGACGGTACGCGTCTCGCCGTCTTCGTCCGGACCGGCGAGGGAGCCGGTCGCATCGAGCTGTGGGATGCCGAGGGGCAGGAGCGCAAGCCCCTGGTCGAAGGTGCCTGGGAGAAGCACGGCTGCGCGCTCGAGTTCCACGCCAACGGTCGCGAGATCGTCTTCATGAAGCCCGAGGAAGATCGTGTCTGGGCGGTGAATGTCGAGACGGGCGTCCAGCGCTCGCTCGAGCTGCCGGGTCAGTACACGGGCGAGCCGGGCATCTCCGCGGACGGCACGCGCCTGGCCATGCGCTGGGGTCACGACCTCTACGCCATCGACCTCGTGCAGCGCAGCCATCGCAAGTACGCACGCGGCTGCTCGTCGGGCACCTCTCCCGACGGCTCGCGGATCATGAACAACGTGGGCAGCCACGAGGAGCTCCAGCTCCAGCCCTGGGGCGGTGGTGAGCTCGTCAGCGTCTGGGCCAGCGGCTGCCTGCCCGATCGGCGCTGGGACAACCACCACTGGAGCAACGACGACGACTGGATCGCCGCCCAGGGGGACTCGAAGAAGGAGTCGAAGCGTGAGGCTTACGTCGTTCAGGTCTCGACGAGCCGCTGCTTCCGCCTGAGCACCGGCGGTGGCTTCGCCAGCTACCCGGACCTCTTCGTCGCCACCAACCACGAGCGGCCGGCCGGCACGGTGGCACGCACGCGACCGAAGGACCCCGCCGATGGCGGCTCCACGAAGGCGACGCGAACGACCTGGCCGCCCGACGAGACCGACGCGGTGTTCGGCTGGGACGTCGCGACGGCGTCGAACCAGGTGCCGGGGCCCGATGGTCGAGGCCTCGACTGTCGGCTCACCCCGGCGGGTCGGGCCCGCTACGGCTCGCGTCATGACATGCAGCTCGGACGCGGCCGCTTCTTCGGCACGGTTCCGTCGCCGCTGGTCGATCACGTGGCCACGAAGGAAGCGCTCACGGTGGAGATGACGATCACGCCGGACGGTCCTCAGGACGGCGTGCTGCTGTCGTGGTCCGGGCTCGTGTTGAAGCAGAGCGGCGCTGACCTGAGAGGGCTCTGGCCCGGCCGGAAGGACTTCGTCACGCTGGCGCCCTTGCCGGGCGGCGGGGCCTCGCCAGCGCACCTGATCGTCACTCTCGACGGTGCGGAAGGTGCGGTGTTCGTGAACGGCGAAAACGTCCGTGCCATCCCGGCCGGTCATCCCTTCGGTGGGTTCACCGAGGCCGAGCTCTCGATCGGCAGCCTCGCCGACGGACGCGACTCGTGGTCGGGTCGTCTCGAGAAGCTCATGCTCCTGGCGCGTCGTCTTCCGGACGAGAAGGTCGCTCAGCGGGCGTCGCTCGTGACGACCGCGATCGCCTCCCGCACGCCGGCTCCTCGCGTGCAGGTGCGCTGTCGGATCTCCGAGATCACCGAGGTGCCGACGATCGAGCAGCTCGAGACCTACCGACGGGCGCTGGTCGTGCAGGTCGCCGACGTGCTCGACGTGGTGTCGGGTGAGCTCGACGACGAGCAGGTGAGCCTGCTCCGCTGGAGCCACCTCGACAAGAAGCAGCTCCCCGAGAGCAACACCTGGGGCGAGGGTCGGGTGGAGCTGCTCACGCTCGAGCCGGTGACCGCTCACCCCGAGCTGGAGTCCGAGCTGACCTTCGACGACACGCTCGGCTTCGACCTGGACCAGTACCTCGTGGTCGGGAGCGTCGCAAAGGGCAAGTGAGCCGCGAACGGCGCTCAGCTAACGAGCGATCTCCAGGGCCATGACGATCTCACCCTCGTCGACCTCACCGGTGGGCTCGAAGCCGAAACCCCGGTAGAAGTCGGCGGGCTCACCGGGTCCGGGCACGTACGACAGCGTGAGCTTCGGTGCCGTGCGGTTCGTGCGGACGTGCTCGATGACGAGCTCCAGCGCGGCCTTGCCGATCCCACGGCCCTGGAACTTCTCGTCGATCATGAAGCGCCAGAGGTAGACGCCCGGCTCGTCGGGAGGCTCCGAGGCCAGGGAGTCATCCTCGAGCATCACGAAGCCGACCGGCTCGTCGTCGAGGTAGACCGCGCGGTACCACGCCTCCTCCTGGAAGAGCGCCTGGGCGAGCGACACGGAGTTGCTCGCGACGTAGCCCTTCTGGCTCTCGGCAACGGTGAGCTTGATGATGCTCACGACGGTGTCGGCGGTGATTTCTCGGAGTGTCACGTTCATCGGGCATCTCCGTCAGATGATGCTGGCGTTGTTGGTGGTGTACATGACCACGTGGGAGAAGTCGACCGACTCGATGCCGAACACGACGAAGCCGTCGCCCAACCACCCGTCATTGAAGACCGCGAAGCGCAGGCCGAGACCGCGAACGCGCCTCGACAGCTCCTCCTCGGGGATGGAGATTCGCTGATGCACGGGCGCGTCGAAGAGACGCTGACGCCATGCCGCATCGGTGCTGATGTCGAACAGCAGGTCGGTGACCTCGGCGGCGGCGATCTCCCGCAGGGCCACTTCGTCCTCGGAGGTCTCAACCTTCGGGAGGTCCTCGACCTGCCAGGTGTAGATCTCGAGCGGCGGTTTCCCTCTCACCGCCGGCTCCCAGCCGTTGGCAAGCCCGTGGCCGACGACCCGGCTCACGAGCGACGGCGTGACCTCACGTCCTTGACGATGAAAGGACCATCGCCTGTCCTCGCCACGCCGGTACTGGTCATGAGGCTCGAAGAAGGCCCGCAGAACCTGACCGGGCTCCTCGTCGAGCTCGACGGTCAGGTGGAGCAGGTCCTGTCGCGAGGTCAGCAACCAGCGATAGGCCGTGCCGTCATGCACGAGCCGCCGGCTCCCCTTCGTCGGTAGTGTCATCAGCCCCCTCCACCCCGAGCGTGCGAGGCAAGCGAGGATTCTACCGGAGCGACTGAGCAGCAGCGGAGCGACCAGCCATTGATGAGAGAGGGAGGACACGTCGACATCTCCGGAACTCTCGTTCACCGCTCGTCTGCCTTCGAGGATCCGCCCAAACCTTGACCTCGGCCCCCTCCTGATCCAGGTTCTCTGTCTCGACCGTCCGCACGGTGGGAACGGAAGCTCATGATTGAGGTCTCTGAGGTCAGCAAGCACTTCGGTCCGGTGAAGGCCGTCGACCAGGTCTCCTTCCGGATGGACCCGGGCGAGATCGTCGGCTTCCTCGGCCCCAACGGCGCCGGGAAGTCCACCCTCCTGAAGATGATGGTGACCTGGCTCCTCCCCACGGCGGGCCGAATCGCCATCGACGGTCACGACGTCGTCCGCGAGCCTCTCGCCGTCCGTCGGCTCCTCGGCTACCTGCCCGAGCACTCCGCCCTCTACGAGGGGATGAAGGTCGACCGCTTCCTCCGCTTCATGGGGCGGATGCGCGGCCTCTCCGGCGACCGGCTCCAGGAGCGGCTCGAGTGGTGCATCGACGCCTGTGACCTGAAGGCCGTCCTCGCGAAGTGGTGCCGGGAGTGCTCGAAGGGCTATCGCCAGCGCATCGGCGTGGCGGCTGCCCTCATCCACGACCCGCCCGTGCTCCTCCTCGACGAGCCGACCCACGGGCTCGACCCCGTCCAGGTCGTCGCCTTCCGCGACTTCCTCCGCGACCTCCGCGAGGACCGGGCCATCCTCTTCTCCAGCCACATTCTCGCCGAGGTCGTCGCGGTCTCCGACCGACTCCTCGTCATCAACGAGGGCCAACTCCTCGCCGACACCCCCGTCGACGAGCTCCGCAAGGAGGCCGGCGACCAGGACCTCGAGCGCGTGCTGCTCGACATCGTGCAGGCCGGTCGCAAGACCGCCACGGCCGGCGAAGGAGCGAAGGCATGAGCAGCCTGGCCGACCACCTGCCGTCCTGGCGTCCCGTCCTGCTCGTCGCCGAGCGGGAGGTCGCCGCCATCTTCGACTCGAAGATCGTCCACGTCTGCGGCATCGCCTTCGTCGTGCTCGCCAGCTCGATCTTCATGAACGAGTTCTTCCTCACCGGGCTCGTCGACATGAGCGGCTTCTTCGAGCTGCTCCCCCTCCTGCTCCCGCTCTTCGTGCCCGCCATCAGCATGCGCTCCTGGTCCGAGGAGCGACGCGTCCGCAGCATCGAGCTGCTGCTGACCCTCCCCATTCGCTCGGTCGAAGCGGTGCTCGGCAAGTTCCTCGCCGGGCTCGTGCTGCTCGCGGTCATGCTCCTCGGCACCCTGCCGATCGTGGTCATGCTCATCGTGCTCGGTGACCCCGACCTCGGTCGCATCGCCGCCGGCTACCTGGGCTCCTTCCTGCTCGGCGCCATGCTGCTCGGCCTCGGCTCCTTCGTCTCTGCCCTCACCGCCGACCAGATCGTCTCGTTCGTGAGCGCCGCGGTGCTCTCCTTCCTCTTCGTGCTCGCCGGCAACGAGAGGGTCGTGCCCGTCCTCGACGGGATGGCGCCGTCATTGTCGCTGGGAACCTTGCTTCACGACTGGGTCTCCATCGCCCCGCATCACGCCGCCTTCAGCCGCGGCATCGTGAGCCTCTCCGGTCTCTGCTACTACCTCGGCGTGGCGGCAGCCTTCCTCTGGGCCTGCGCGCTGGCCCTGGACTGGAACCGCGAGTGAAGCCCCGCAGCCTCCTCGTCTTGACGGTCAGCCTGCTGCTCGCGCTGACCGCGGCCGCCTGGCTCCAGCGCACGACCGGTGCGTGGAGCGGTGGTCGGGTCGAGCTCGGACGCACGCGTCTTCTCCAAGTCTCCGACGAGCTCAGCCGCCTCCTCGAGTCGCTCACCGAGCCGGTGTTCTTCACCTACTACGTGAGCGCACGCGAGAAGCTCCCGTCCCACGCCAAGCAGCTCGAGGGTGAGGTTGCCGGGCTGCTCGAGACGCTCCGCCGCGAGAACCCGGACCAGGTCGACTACCGCATCGTCGACCCCGACGACTCCCCCGAGCTCACCCGCTACGCCTCCCGTCGTCGCGTCGCTCCCATCCGCATGCGGCAGGTCAGCCGCGACGCCTACAGCGAGACGGAGGTCTGGTCGACGCTCACCCTCGAGCTCGGCGCCCGCAAGCCCACCCGGCTCGACGCCGTCGGACCCGAGCACCTCCCGCGGCTGCAGGATCTCCTCACCGCTCAGCTCGAGCAGCTCCTCGCTCCGCGCGACGCCGTCTTCGCCCTCGACGCGGGCCCCGGTCACGATCGGCTCGCCGAGCTCCTCGACGAGCGAGGTGACGTGCAACGCATCCAGCTCGGCCGAGGCGATGCCCTCGCCGACGACGTCGACGTCCTCGTCTGGATGAACGCGCCGGGCGCCGACGCGGCCCTTCTCGCCCGGCTCGAGCGCTTCCTCGATCGTGGCGGCCGGGCCATCATCGGCCTGGCTCCCCGCGCGAGCTGGCGCGAGGACGACGGCACGGCGTCGCTGCTCCTCCACGACGACCTCAACGCGCTCGAGGGGCTCCTCGTCCCCCTCGGCATCCGCCCGCAGTCCGGCCTCGTCTTCGACCAGACCCCTGCGCCCGTGAAGGTCTCGGGACGCGACACGCACCTGCCCTTCCTCATCACCTGCTCGCCCATCGACCAGGACTTCCACTCCCTCGCCCGCGAGATGCAGGGTGCCCTGGTCTTCCCAATGCCCGTCCCCATCGCGCTGGACGGTGACGCCCTGGCGGCCGCCGGCCTGCACGCCGACGTCCTCGCGACGAGCTCGGCGAAGAGCTCGCTGGTCCCGCTCGAGCCCGGGACCTGGCCGGTCGAGCGACTCGTCAACATGTACGGGGACGAGGTCCCCAAGCAGCCGCTGGTCACCTGGCTCCGCCGCGCCGACCCGCTCGCCGGCTCGGTGATCCTGCTCAGTAGCGGCGGTCCCTTCGGCGATCAGCTCCTCGGCGGTCCCGCGCGCAGCTCGCGCAACCTCCTCGATGCCTTGCTCGACACGCTCGCCTCGGACCAGGCCCTGGTCGTCGCTCGCAGCGGCCTCGACCGACCCGAGCCCCTGCCCGCCCTCTCCGCCGGCAGCCGGCTCGGCTGGCGCATCGCCTGCGTCGTCCTCCTTCCCGCCATCGTCATGGTGCTCACCTGGCTGCATCTCCGTCGCGGTCGGAGCACGGGCGCGCCGCGACGTCGCTGGGAGCCCGCCTTGGCCGGACGCCTGCTCGGCGGCCTGGTGCTCGCCTGCCTCGTCGCCGGGCTCCTCGCCGGCCCGCGGCTCCGCGCCGACCTCACCGACGCCGACCTCAACCGCCTCGCCCCGCGCACCCGCGAGCTCGCGTGGAGCTGCCGAGGCGACGGCGCGCTCGAAGCCGAGCTGCTCGTCTCGCCACCGGCCCTCCTGCCACCCGAGCTGCGACGGGGCTGGCGCAGCGTGCGGGGCACCCTCGCCGAGCTCGACGCGGCGGGCGCCGACCTCACCGTCGTCACCCGACGCCCCGAGGAGCTGACCGACGCGGAGCGCGAAGCTCTCGCTGAGGACGGCCTGAAGCCGCTGCACGTGAGCAGCCGTGAGGAGGAGCAGACCCACGTTCGCAAGACTTGGTCGGTGCTGCGACTCCACGCCTTCGGCCGCACCGAGAGCCTGGTGTTCCCGGACGAGGCCTCCTTCGACGACCTCGAGTTCAAGCTGGCGTTCGCGCTCTGGCGTCTGAAGGAGGACCGTCGTCCCCACGTCGCCTTCGCCTCCGACCTGCCCCGGCTCTCGCCCGCCGAGGCCTACCACTACTACCAGGAGAAGGGGCTCATCGCGCCCTCGGGCAAGGACGTCTTCAGCATCTCCCGTCGACGTCTCGAGGAGCTCGGCTTCCGCGTGACGCACGTCGATCCCAAGAAGGCCCAGCTCCCGCGCTCCTACGACCTGCTCTGCTGGCTGCAGCCGCGTCGCAACGTGCATCCGTTGCTCGAGCCGGCGGTCGAGTCGCTCTACCGCGGCGGGAACGTGCTCATCGCCGCGCAGCACTTCTCCGTGCAGTCGCGGCAGTACGCCGGCACCGACTACGAGTTCGTCTACTGGCCCCAGCCGCAGTGGCCCGACCTCGAGCATCACTACCTCCCGGACCTGGGCATCGAGATGGTGCGCGAGCTGCTCTTCGACCGTCAGTCGTTCCGGCTCGAGCTCGAGAGCCAGGTCCACCGCACGCAGCGTCGCGAGTTCACCACCATGGATCTCGCCGAGCCGTTCTACCTGCGGGCGGTGGCCGAGAACTTCGACACGGACTCGGTCGTCACCCGTCACCTCGGCGACCAGGCCTTCCCCAACGCGGCCTGGTTCCGACTCGACCAGGAGCGTCTCGACGAGCTGGGCCTGACCGCCCGCACGCTCATGACCACCTCCGAGGACGCCTGGACCTTCAAGTGGGAGGGCGGCTGGATTCCTCGCGAGGTCCTCGAGGGCCCGAGCGAGACGACGCGCGTCGGCGCCGTGCCCCTCGCCGTGCTGGTGGAGGGGCAGTTCCCCTGGCCCACGCAGGGCTTCGAGCGTCCGCGGCCGGAGACCCCGCCCGACGGTGGCGAGCCGGTCATGGTCACTCCTCCCTACCCGCGCTCAGAGCCCGCGGACGGCGCGGCTCCCGGCCGGCTGTTGCTGCTGTCGTGCTCGGAGCTGTTCAAGGACGAACGGCTCCCCAGCCTCGCGCCCCGCTTCCGCGGTGACCACCTCCTCCTCAACGCGGTCGCGAGCCTCACCCTCGACGAGGGCCTGGCCGAGGTGCTCTCCCGAC
Organism: Acidobacteriota bacterium; assembly: GCA_039029535.1. GTDB lineage: Bacteria > Acidobacteriota > JBCCFW01 > JBCCFW01 > JBCCFW01 > JBCCFW01. Next base: position 46,052 of record JBCCFW010000004.1, on the reverse strand, counting down.
GTTCGGCCGGCCGTGGTTTCGAGAGCGTCGACGACGGGGCGCGGCTCCGCTGGCGGCTCGCCGCCCTGCTCTCCCTGCCCGTGCTTCTCATCGGTCTCGCCGTGCTGCGGCGCCTGGGCCTGGCTCGGCCCATCCCGGAGCTGCGATGAAGCCCTGGCCCTGGAAGAGCTGGCTCGTCCTGCTCCTCGTCATCGTCGCCCTCGTGGCAGGGCACTCCCGGCTGCAGAGCTCCGCCCGGCAGAGTCGGGCGGCGTCGGCCATCGGCCACCCCATTCCAAAGGAGACGAGCGAGAGCTGGACCTTGGCCGGACTGTCGGTCGAGACCCCCGACGGACGCACGGTCTACTACGCCAACGACGGCGCTCAGTGGCGCTGCCTGAGCTATCACGGCGTCATCGTCGACGAGGGTGCTCGCGGTGCCCTGGTCAACGCCTTGCTCGGCGGTGAGGGCGTCGTGCGGAGCACCGACCCGCGCCGTGCGGCTGACTTCGGCTTCTTCGGCCGGACCTGGCGCGTGCGCTTCCACGGCCCGAACATGATGAAGGACCCGGGGCGCGACGTCCTGCACGCCATGGAGCTGGGCAAGCCGACGCCCGGTGCCGGTGGCTACGTCCGCGCGGTCGACGCTCGCGAGATCTGGTCGATTGACACTGATCCCTGGTCACCTCTGTCGGCGGGCGAGCGCCGGCTGCCGCTGCTCGATCCGCACGTCATCCCCCAGTCCTGGCCCGGACCCGGCGGACGCGTCGATCGCATCGAGGTCGCGCCGGCCTCGGGATCGCCGCACACCTTGGTCCGCGTGAGCCTCGAGCGCACGCCGCAGGAGTTGAGGGCCGGTCTCCCTGGTCACGCGTGGAAGATCGAGCGCGGGAGCCACCGTCAGGACACCGGTAGCCAAGTCGAGTCCTTCGCCCGCTTCATCGGCCGCATCCCCTGGTCGGTGGCCGTCGACCCGACCCAGGCCAGCGAGCTCGGAATGGACCGGCCGATCGCCCGGCTCCGCCTCCACCCCCGCGAGGGAGCCCCCGCCGAGATCCGCGTCGGCGCCCCCGTCGAGAGCGGCGAGATCCCCGTGCAGAACACGGCGACGGGTTGCCTCTTCCTCCTCCCCCCGTACTTCGTCGACCTCATCGCCCCACCGGCCGCCGTGCTCCAGCCCGGTCACGGCGACCCGTGGACCGGCGGGGGTGGCACGGCCGGTACGCCGAGCCCCGGCGGCGCGCAACGTCGTTGACACTGACGGTGGCGCCCGCCGAAACTGCGCCACCTCATGACACCCGACTCGCCCCTCAGCCTCAAGGAACTGCTGCTCGCTCCTCCGCGCCCCGACCGCGGCCTGGAGATCCTCGACCGCCGCGGCCGCAGCATCGGAGCGCGGAGCTGGCGTGAGCTGGGAGAGATCGCCGAGGCGCAGGCCGGCCGTCTCCATCGTCACGGGGTCCAGCCGGAGGACCGCGTCCTCCTCTGCCTGCCGCTGGGCTTCTCGCTCCTCGACTGCTGGCTCGGCTCCGTGCTCCGGGGTGCCTGGCCCGCGGCCGTCGCACCGGCGGGCGTGCTCGGGGGGAAGGAGCAGGCCCTGGCCCAAGTCGTCCACGCGGCCGAGGCCCTCACGCCCCGGGTCATCGTGGGCTCGACTCACCTGCGCGAGCAGCTGACCGAGCGCGGCGACAGGGCCATCGCCGAGCGTGTCGTCACTCCCGAAGAGCTGGAGGAGCTCACGCCGGTCACCGGTGCTCTGCCGGACATCCACCCTGACCAGACGGCCTTCCTCCAACTCACCAGCGGCTCCACCGGGAAGCGTCGCGCGGGGGTCATCAGCCACCGCGCGATCCTCCACGACACCTATGCCTCGAACCTCTCCATCGGTCAGCCCCTGGGCTCGACGGCGGCCGAGTCGCTCGAGCGGATGGTGTCCTGGCTGCCCATGCACCACGACATGGGCCTGGTCGGCGGCCTGCTGTTCTCACTGCGCTGCGGCTTCGACCTCACGCTCATGGCGCCCGAAGCCTTCCTGGCACGGCCCCGCGCCTGGCTGCAGGCCCTGGCCACCGGCGCCCCCAGCCTCTCGCCGGCCCCCAACTTCGCCTACCAGCTCTGCGCCGAGCGCGTGCGCGACGAGGAGCTGACCGGCCTCGACCTCTCGGGCTGGAAGGCTGCCTTGGTGGGCGCCGAGATGGTCCGACCCGAGACGGTCCGTGGCTTCCTCGAACGCTTCGAGTCCTGCGGATTCTCCGCCTCGAGCCTACGTCCCTGCTATGGCCTGGCGGAGGCGACCCTCGCGGTGACCTTCGACGACCGCGGCGAGGGGCCGCGCTTCCGACGACCGCCGGAAGGCAGCACCGAGGGCTGGGAGCTCGAAGAGGTCACCTGCAATGGTCGACCGGTGGCCGACACGGAGCTGGAAGTCCGCGCACCCGACGGCACGGTGCTCGGCGAGGACAAGGTCGGTCGGCTGTGGGTCAAGGCACCCAGCCTCTGCGACGGCTACTACGACGATCCGAACGGCACCTACGAGTCCTTCGACGACGGCTGGCTCGACACCGGCGACCTCGCCTTTCTCCACGATGGCGAGCTCTACCCGGTGGGTCGCCACAAGGAGATCCTCGTTCTCCGCGGTCACAATGTCATGCCGCACGAGCTCGAGTGGCTCGCCGACGAGGCCGCGGGCGGTGGCGGCAGCGAGCGCTGTGGCGCGTTCGCCGTCGCCCGCGACGGCTCCGGTGAGGAGCCCGTGCTGGTCATGGAGGTCTCCGGCCGCGACGACGCGGCGCTCCGCGCTCTCGACTCCGAGGTCCGCAGTCGCCTCGGACGTGCCCTGGGCCTGCCGCTGGCGGACCTGGTCTTCGTCCGACGGGGTCAGGTCCCCAAGACGAGCAGCGGCAAGGTCCGCCGTGCGGAGCTCCGTCGTCTCTACCTGGCGCAGCAGCTCGACCGCTTCGAGCTGCCTTCGGAGGAGTCTTCGTGAGCAGCCCGACGCCACGCGCAGCCGTCCTGGCTGCCCTCGCTCGACTCACCGGTCGGGCCGAGAGCGAGCTCACCGACGAGCTCGAGCTGGTCGCCGACCTGGGGATCGACTCGCTCAAGTCCGTGCAGCTCATCGCAGAGCTGGAGGACGAGCTCGAGCTGGAGATGCCCGAGGACCTGGACGACGACATCGCGACCGTCGGCGCGCTGCTCGCCCTCGTGGACGGACTCGCCAGTCCTTGAGCGGCCCGGACGGTTGATGAGTCTCCTGCTGCGCGACCAGATCCGCTGCCTCCGAAGGGCGTGCTTTCGCCCCTCGGCTCCTCAACGCACCGCCAAGTGCGCTTCCGACTCTCATTCCCCGGTTCCCACCGGATTGAGCCGCGGGCCTCGTCGCTACGTTTCACCCTTCTCGGCTGGCGTCTCCGGCCGCTCGCGACGAACACTCATCAACCGTTCGGGCTAGAACTGTCATGATTCGGGGTGATGAGTCCCCGGCTCGAACGACTCGCCATGCGCTGTGCAGCCTGGCCCGCGTCCCTGATGACGCGCGTGCTGCTGCGCACCAGCCGACGACCGGCGCATCGGTCCGGTGAGGAGGCGCTCGCCGCGCTCCTCGACGACCAGCGGTCGTTCATCCCCTGCTCTTGGCACCGACGGGTGTTGCCGGTGTCGGCCTTCCTCATCTCCCGTCTCCGTGAACGAGGAGTGCGACCGACCTTCCTCGTGAGCCTTTCCCGCGACGGCGAGCTGGGCTCGTCCGTGCTGAGGTCCTGGGGAGCCGACTCTGTCCGTGGCTCGACCTCGCGGGGCGGGCGTCAGGCCCTCACCAAGCTCCGACGTCGATTGAAGGAAGACGGGCAGGCCGTCTTCCTGGCACCGGACGGTCCCCGCGGTCCGGCCCACGAGGCCCAGCTCGGCGCCGTGGTGCTGGCTCAAGTGAGCGGCGCCCCGCTCCTGCCCATGGGAGCCGCCCTGACCTCGGCCTGGACGCTGCGCTCCTGGGATCGTCTTCTCGTCCCCAAGCCAGGCAGTCGGGTGGCGATCACCATCGGCGAACCGATCGAAGTGCCGCTCCGGGCCGACGCGGACGAGCTCGAGCACGTGCGTGGCCTGCTCCAAGGCTCGCTCGATCAGCAGGTCGACGAAGCTCGACGACTCCTGGCGGCTGGAGGCTGAGATGGCATCGGCGTCGCGGGACGAGGTCTGCCGCCTGCTCGAAGAGCTGCGAGAGTCGGCCGGCCTGTCCCAGCGCGAGCTCGCCCGGCGGATGAAGGTCGGCGTCGCGACCATCTCCTCCATCGAGGCCGGTCGTCAGCCGCGTCTCTCCACCTTGCGCAAGTACGTCGCTCAGCTCCCGGGCGCGACACCCCGCCGCCTGCTCGTGCCGGAGTCGCAAGCCCCCGAGGCTGCGTGGGATGCGGCCTGGGAGACGACCGCCGCGATCTATCGCTTCGCCGTCGACGAGGTGCGTGTCGACTTCTCCCCGGATCGCTTCGTGCTCGAAGCGCAGGGCGTGCGCATCCTCGGCGAGCCCCTGCCGGCGCTGCGCCTGGCGGCGCTCCGTGCCGTCTGCATGGGGAGCGCCCCCGTCGTGCGCACGCTCGACCTCGACTCGATCGGGACGACCATCGAGGACGGCGAGTATCGGCACTCGTATCGAGCTCGGACCGACGACAGCTTCGACTATCGCTGCGAGCTGTCGACCGGTCGGCCGGCCGAGCTCTTGGTGGAGTACCCCATCCAGCGTCTGGTCCTCATCGCACCCGCCCCGTCGGCGCGGGCGGTGCGCCTCGACGTCATTCCCACGGGGCAGAGTCACGCGCCGGAGAACAACATCGCTCGCGCCCTGCATCCCGACGGCGTGGTCGTGAAAGCGGCGGGGCGAGAGCGCGCGACCGTGGTCGTTCCCCGACCGGTGACCTGGCTGCGCTACATCGTCTCGAACGACGAGGAGAAGGGCGGCGCCGAGCGACGACGGCGTCGCGACCTCGCTCGCATCCTCACGACCCTGCGTCGGACCCACGAGCTCAGCGCCCGCGGCCTCGGGCTGAAGACAGGGCTGCGGCACAGCACGATCCGAGAGCTCGAAGCCGGCTCGGACCCCAAGGTCACGACGTTGCAGGCGCTGCTGGTCGGTCTACCCGAGCTCCGTCCTCAAGACGTGCTCGGTCCACGCATGCCTCCCGCGTGCTCCAGTGACGAGCTCTGGGGCTATCAGGTCCGACTGTTCGGGCAGGAGGCGCTCGAGCACACGATGACGGTCGACATCAGCGATGCTGGTCGCCGTTCTCAAGTCCGCACGCGACAGCTTCGTGACTTGCGCGAGCGTGAGGTGCTCGAGATCCAGGGTGGGCGCCGCCGATCGGTCATGACCGAGGCCCCCAAGCTACTGAAGGAAATCGAAGCCGGCGACCAAGAGCTCACGACCAAGCGTGTTCGCTTGAGCGCCGACCACGACCTTTACCATTTCCGGTTTTCGAATGTCCGCGGGGGACAGGGAGTGAGCTTCTCCCGTCGAGCGGAAGAAAGGGTAGGGCTCAGCCGGACTCTCGCAGAGATTCGAGCTCGCGAGGGAGACGACCGCGTTCACCGGCAAGGAGCTGCGCTCGGCCTACCAGCTCCCGCGCAGCGCTGCCGTCTCACGCTGGTCTTCCCATTGGGCTTCGCCCCTCTCGACTTCCGCGCCCACGTTTGGCCGCTGGGATACGTTCCTGATGAGGGCCTGATGGCCTGTCATCACGTCTCGCGTCACAAGGTCCGTCGCTCCCGGCGTGGGGAGCGACTCGCCATCCATCTCACCTTCCAGCGCCCCATGGTCGGCTTCAGCCATGCGGTCTCTTGGACCCTGAGATGAGACCGCCCGTTACTGGTCGAAGATCCAGTCGTCGACCGTGACGTTCAAGTCGTCGTCCAGGATCCCGAGCCCCGCCAGGATGTCGTCCGCGGACTGGCAATGGCAGTCATTCAGGCCGTTGCGCTCGGCCTGTAGCGACGCGAGCTGAGCCCCCAGCGTCGCGAGCTCGGCCGCCAGGCCGGCCGCCTCGGAGCAGGAAGCGTCCGAACAGGCGTTTATCTTGCTTGCCAGGTCGCCATAGGCGGCCTGGAGTGCATGGGCCTTGCTGGTTACGGTCACCTCGTCGGAGGCCGACACGGTCGGAGCAAGGAGGGAACAGAAGATCAGACCGAGCGCCAACGAGCAGTTCCTGAGCATCGCGTGTCACCCCTGGCACTGCACGCACGAGGGCCCTTCTCCCCACCGTGGGGAGCGATTTCAAGCAGGACGTCGGTCCGGCGTGACCGACCCCTCGGAGACATGCAGTGACTGTCGCGGAGACAGTCACTCTTGTGCCGAAGCATCGTCAAAGCCGGGTGGACGGAACCCGGAACAGCGTCACCTAAGTCTCCGGAGCCCCCTCTAAAGCGCCTTTCGTACCAGGCCCAAGCCCGTCTCAAAGTGAAACGAGAGAGTGTTCCGCTTTCCGTCCACGCCCGTTCGACTGGCCTCAGGAGCGGCACTAGCTTCTCGACAGTCGCTGACTGTCATGCCGACATGCGACGTGGCTCTCCGAGGTTTCCCTTGAAGCAGATCACGTTCCGACTCGACCCCGATCTCATCGCGCGACTCGACGCCTACGCACTCCACGCGACCGAGGCCAACCCTGGCCTCTCCGTCAACCGGACGGACGCGGTCCGCCTCCTTCTCGAGGCAGGCCTCGCCGAGGCGGGCTTCGGCTCCGTGGGACGAGCTCCGACGCGCTCTCGCACGGGCCTCGGCGCACGTCCTCGCGATAGCGCCGACCGTGCCGTGCGCAGCATGAACAACGTGCGCGCCATCCGGTGAAGGGAGCGTCATCACCATGAGAGGTCAGGGCCAATCGAAGCTCGTTCTGGGAACCGCTCGCCGGGACACCTGGCGTTGCACGACGACCCTTTGGCGCACGCACGACGGCGGCTTCGGAGCCCGCGTGCGTGCCCGTGGACGTCATCGTTCGCGTGGTCGCTCGTGCTCCAGCGCCTTCCACGCCGACCTCGACTCGCTTGCTCGCGAGCTCGAGCGCATCGTGCCTTCGGTGTGTGCCGGTCTCCCATTCGGTCTCCTCGACGAATCGGTGATCGCCGCCTACGAACGCGCGACACGTCTGGTCAATGACCTCGAACCAAGCGAGCTCGACACGACCACGCCGAGCGGCAACTCGCGAACGTCTGGTGGCACTGCTTCCCGCACCAAGGGCGGCCAGCGCAAGAACAAGGGACGCCGCAAGGTGCGAGCGAGCCAGCCCGCCTCCTTCGACTGAGACGTCGAGCGAGCCCATGCCCCGCCACCTGCTCCACCTGCCTCGTCGTCTCGACGTCGTCGAAGCGACCCTCGACGAGCTGAGATCGAGTCAGCACTACTCTCACGTCGCGCTCGGCCCGCTGCACTTCTCGCCGGGTTCGGGCACGACCGCGGAGCTGTGCTGGTCGGGAGTTCCCTTGCGGGACGTCCCCGAGTCGATCTGGTCCGCGGTGGACCGGCTGAGCACCGGTGAACACCCCAAGGTGGTGATCGGTCGCCTCGGACGGGGCTCACGGCGGAGCTGGAAGTGGATGGCTCAGGACGTCGAATCGGCTGCTCGACGCCTGTTCGACCTGGCCGTGGGCCCACAGCCGCTCACCGGCATCGACCTGGAACCCGCTCCGGACGTTCCCACCGATGTCCTCACCGAGCTCACGACCCGTCTCGCCAACCACGCCGAGCGCTCGCCGTTCTTGCTCTCACAGGTGCTCAGCTCGGACCAGCTCGAGTCCCTCCGCGCCCTGCCCGCCACCTGGTCACGACTCGTCGAGCGTCTCGACTGGCTTGCCCTCGAGCACGTGTCCGGCAACTGCCCGGTCACCGCCCACGCCGAGCTGGTCTCGGGACGTCTCACCGGCCATCCCCTGGCGGCGGAGCGCGTGATGCTCTCTCACGTCATCGGCTGGGGCTGGGGCCCACCCGAGCTCGAGCGCCTGGCCTCCTCGTTGACACGGTTGACCGAGCGGCACGGCGGTCGCTGGGGTGGTCTCGCCACCAGCGCCCATCCCGAGCTACCGCTCCCCCACGAGGACTGGGTCTCGGCGATCGACCAGGCCCTCCACGGCGGCTCGGTGGTCTCCTCCGACTGAGGCGACGGGCTCAGTCCTCCCTCGCGGTCGCCTCGGCGATGCCTGGCAGCCAGCCCCCTTCGACGAGGAGAGCGCGCGAGCGACGTTGGGCTTCCGGCCCCCAAGCCCCCTCTCCTCCCTCGAGCCTCAGCGCGTAGACCACCGTCGATCGATCGCTGCGTTCCAGCCAGCCGACGTGCCAACCCCGGAGACGTCCGGGCGCCGGTCGACCCGAGCCCGTCTTGCCGCGGAGAACATGAGCCTTCCCTCGCTCGATCACGAGGAGGTCGGCGACTCGCCGCTGAAGCGGGGCCGGGTAGGGCAGCCGTCGCCGCGCCAGGCGGGTCAAGAAGTCGACCTGATCATGATTCGTGATCAGCAAGGAACCGTCGAGCCAGAAGTCGTCGAGACCGCTGCTGCGATCGCGGTTGCCATACGTCAAGCGATCGAGATGCTGCTGCATCCGTTCGGGTCCGAGACGCCGGGCCGTCACCTGGAAGAACCAGAAGACCGAATTCGGGATCGCGGTGCTCAGGTCGTGATCACGATTCCAGGACCTGGCCCAACGTTTCTTGCCGTCCCAGGGAATGACCTCATGCTGGTCCGCGATCACGCCGGAGGAGAGCGCGATGAGGGCGTGCGGGATCTTGAAGGTCGAGCAGGGCGAGACGGCTGCGTCGCAGGTGTCGCCTCCCCAGGACAGGGTGACGTCGTCTTCCGGCGAGTCACCGAGCTCCCGCACGACCAGGCAGGGCTCGTGCGGTGCGGTGAGCGTGACGACCTGCTCGGTGGTGAGTCGGGGCGGCGTGGCGGTGACCACGCCTCCAATGAGAAGCCAGCCGGAGAGCAGCGCGAGGATCATCTTCGTGTCCATCCACGGCGGGGATCGGAGGACGCGACAGTCTCGCAGCTTTCACGCTCGTCACGCCAGCATGACGACGGAGGGGGTCCTCAGCTCGAGCGGGGGCGCCGCAGCGCCAGCATCACCCCGAGCACGCTGAGCGCGAGCAGGCTCACGAGTCCGAGCACGCTCAGCACCCGATCGACCATCGTGATCCCGGTCCAGCGGAGGTAGTGGATCTCGTAGAGCCGGTCGATGAGGTCGGTGTCGTCGCCACGCTGCGAGAGCGACAGCCGCGACCAGCTCAGCCGAACGCGCACGCCCGTCTCCATCACGGCGCTGAGCCCATCGACCTCCCTCACCGTCCCGTAGCGCGGCTGCTCGGCGAGGCTGGCGTCCAGCAGACGTCGCAGGTCCTCCGGGCTCGGCTCGGGCCGAGGCTCGAGAGTGGTCGGCTCGAGATGCTGCCAGCCGTCGTCGGTGCGAACCAGGAGGTGGTCACCGAGCACGGTCCTCAGCAACCGCAGCTCGTGCCAGTCGTCGCGAAGCTCAGGCAGCGCCATCCCGGCGAGCGAGAGCGTCTGGACCCGAGGCAGGTCGTAGGCCTCGCTCCAGCCGGGCTTCACGTGGAAGAGGAAGCCAGTGACGACCCACCCGAGGATGGGCAGCACGAGCAGCAGCCCGAGCACGCGGTGCAGGCGTCGGCTCTTCACGGCTTGCCCCTGAGGAACGAGCTCAGAACGAGATCGTGAAGTTGCGAATCTCGCAGGTCGACGTCACCGGATCACCCGACGCGCCAGTGTGGAGACACTCGACGAAGCTGAAGTCGGAGGCCATCGGCGCCGGGCCGTAGTAGCCGAAGAGGATGCGCTCGGTGTCGGCCGGCAGGGGCTCGAGGGTGAACTGTGCACAGGCCACGCGAAGGGAGCCTGCCTGAGTGTCGTTGACCGCACAGAGGTCTCCCTCGAAGAGACCGCCCTCGAAGCTCACGCCATCCGCCGTCACGACGACGGAGGTCGGGAAGCTCAGCTCGAGCTGCTGGCCGTCGATGTCGCCCATGCCGTCAGCGTGGATGGTGAACTCTCCCTGCCCCGCAACCGGTCGTTCCATCCCGCTGCTGTCCCGACCGAGCGACGACGGCGTCACGCCACAGGCCGCTCCGACGAGGAAGTACTGACTGCTCGACGTGAGCGACAGGGTGGTGGTGCCGTCGGCGGGATCGAGCTGAGCGACGACGAGGTGGTCGTAGCCCGAGCGCAGCGCGTCCAGCGAGCCCACGTTCACGCGATGCTCGTCCCCGGCTCCGGTCTCCCAGTCGAGCCTGACCTCACCGAGGCTCGGCCGGGAGACTTGCAGGGGGGTCGCCCCACCCTCCGCGGACGGTTCGGGGCAGCCGGCCTGGGCCGAGAAGGCCAGGAACAGGCTGCCGAGGACGACGAGACACGACGTGACGCGGGCGCGCTTCAAGTGAGGCTCCGGGCTCGGGGAGGACCCATCAGGGTCCGTAGTGTCCAGAAGGACCGTATCCGCCCGCGGGCAGGCTTTCCACCACGAGGTAGTAGGACGACTCGGCCGGCGGCACGTGGGCAAACTCGGCGCCGGGATCGACGTCCTCACCGGTCCTGTCGATGAACATCGGATCTCGCGGGAAGTCCCCGACCCCCATGGCTGGCCGGGCGCTCGCGGAAACGAACACCGAGGTGCCGAGCGCACAGGCCGAGGGCGGGTCATCGAAGCTCAGGATGACCTGGCCCCCAAGCCCCTTGCGCAGACGCAGGGCGTCAGGCGAGGTGACCTGACCGGGACAGTCCACGACGTCCACGCAAGGCTGGCAGGCGCCGCCCAGGGGCGGCTGGGTGATGAGCTCCCACTCGTCGACGACGCCGGTCGGACCGCCACGGCCGTCGGAGGCAATGAGCGTCCAGGTCCCGGCGCTGTCGCGCCCGACCAAGGTGCTGAGCGCTTCGGTGGGCACCGCCGTGCCGACGTACCAGGGGTCGGTGCCGTCGCAGTGGTCCTCGAGGAGCATCACCGCGTCGTCGTCGAAGGTCACGTCCATGTTGTTGTCGGGGCAGCCGCGACCGGTCGCGGGCACGCCCGGCCGGTCGAGGAGGACGACCTCGGTCCCGTCGGGAGCGCGCAGGCGGAAGCCGACGTCGCCGATGCGCGTGTGGCTGAGCCGCACGCGGACGTTCACGTCGGTGAGCGTGACGGAGTCGACCACCGCGAGGTCGCTGCCGGCCTCGCCATTGTTGGGGAAGGCGAGCGGGAGCTCGGGCTCCAGCGGGACGCCGAGCACCTCGGAGAACACCGCATTGCCGGTCATCGGGTCGACGTCGGTCCAGCCCAGCTCGAGCTGGAAGTCGATCTCGTCGTAGCAGGGCGCGTCCTCGGCCAGCATCACGGTGAAGGGCTGCGCTCCCTCGCGGGTCTCGGCCGAGCCGAGGGCTCCCCAGCTCAGCGTGCCAGAGGTCACGGTCACGCCGGGAGACGCGGACGAGAGCGTGGCCTCGACCCCCGTGAGGTCACCGGTCGAACGCAGCGACACCCAGACCTCGACGCTCTCCCCCGGCTCGAGGATGCCGTTGCCACCGCCCGCCCCGACCGCACAGGCGTCGACGAGGCGGTGGCTCGCGTAGAAGACGCGGGCGTTGGCATAGCTGCCGTCGACCGTCATGACGCCCTCGTCGGCCGGATCGAGCCAGTTGGAGAGCCGCGTCGCATCGGTACCGTTGCCGGTCCAGGAGACCGCGAAGCGTCCGTAGCAGTCGTAGTCGATGAGCGTGCAGGAGGCCAGGCCGCCCGACAGGGTGCCGATGAGGAGCTGGTTGTCGGGATCGAAGAGAGCGGAGCCGGACGAGCCGGGCTCGGTGGTGCCCTCTTCCCAGTTGTCGACTTCCCAATGCGTGTCGGCACCACCGCCGCCGATGCAGGTCGGTGAGTAGGTGAGCGGGTCGGTGTTGAAGCTGATCGCCATCTCGTCGGTGTTGGGGTGATGGATGGCGACGGAGCCGGGGGGGATGACGTCGGTGCGATCCCAGCCGGCCCAGTAGACGTTGGACTCGTCCGGCGGCGGACCGGCGAGCTCGACCAGCGAGAAGTCGCTCCCCGCCCAGGTCGCTCGGAGGGTCGCGCCGGTCTGATTCTCGTCGAGGGTGCCACCGCTGAGCGCACCGCAGGTGGGGCTCTCGAAGTTCCAGTAGACGACCATCGAGGCCGCATTGCCCGCGGTGACCCCACAGTGATCGGCAGTGAGGAACCAGCTCCTCAGCGTGCCGGGGACGTCCATGATCATCGTGCCGGTGCAGAGCGTGCCGCCGCCGAAAGAGTAGACACCGACGGACTGGATCTGGTCCCTCCACGGGTCGCCCTGGGGGCAGATGACGTCGATGTTGCAGGCGCCCTGGTGCGGCACGAGCGGGTCGTCGAAGAGGTCGAACATGTCGCGGTAGCCGTGCGACACCTGCTTGAGCCGCAGCTCGGGAGCGGGCGCTGCACCGGCCGGGACGTGGAGCTCGAGCACCGCCCGGTCACCGGGGACCATCGCGGTCCAGAGCTCACCGTGATCGTGGACGTTCTCGATGGTGTACGGGCCTTGCCGGAAGCCGTTGAGCTCGGAGACGACCTCCAGGGTCGCGCCAGCGGGGACGCGGAAGCGCTCGAAGCCGAAGTTGAGGTCGGTGGCGCCAGGCGACTGGATGCGCATCCGCCAGAGCCGGCTGCCGTCGGCGAGGGTCTCCCAGGTGCCGTCGGTGTCGAGGGTCGTCAGGACCTCGACCGGCTGGGCAAAACGTCGTGGGGCCGGTCCTTCGAGCTCCACGCGGCGGTCCTCCTCGAGCAGAGCTTCGGCGTCGAGGGGCGGGAGGATGAGTTGCTGGATCTCTGCCAGCGGAACCCGACTCGTGGCGGGAGCGTCTTGACCAAGGACAGGGGTCGCGCCCACGACGAGGAGCAGGGAGAGAAACGGTGCCGACCAGCGTGCATGCATCATGATGGAACCCGAGTAGACGAAGACTGAGCCCACGTCTTCCCCGAAAAGACGTTGGCCACGAGACTCGCCGGACTCGGACGTGGTCGGATGAATCGTCCAAGACGACTCACCGAGACCGCCTCCTTCGACCGAGGCAAGAGGCGAGACGATTTCTAGGCTGGATGTTAGTCCCAGCCGCCGTCCCGCGATCCGGCGAGCCCCACTCTCTCGACGGCCACGCGGCGAAAAGCCACGCCCTTCATCGGTCTCCGGCATGATCTCGGGTCTCGCCGAGACGGCATGCCCTCTCGCCATCGCCCGGAGCTCTCCCCGTGACTGACCTACCGTCCCGCGTGATCACCGGTGCGACGCTGCGAGGTCCAGGAGCAGGCCCCGGAGACGACGCGCTCCGACTGGGTCCGAATGGCCGGCTCGAAGCCACCGGCCCAGCGGCGGAGCTCGTGACGGAGGGGACCACGACCGAGAGGCTCTCGGGTGCCTGCGTGCTGCCGGGACTGCACGACGCTCACGCCCACCTCGGCATGCTCGGTGCGTTCTCGGAGCAGGTCGACCTGCGGGGTTGTGCCTCCGAGGACGAGCTGGTCGAGCGCGTGCGACAGGCGGCGGCCGAGCGCCCGCCCGGCACCTTCGTCGAGGGTTGGGGCTGGAATCAGGAGGACTGGCCCGAAGGAGCCCTCCCCGACCATCACGCCTTGTCGGCGGCGGTACCGGACCATCCGGTGTTGCTCACCCGCATCGACAGCCACGCGACCTTGGTGAACGCCGCGACGCTCCGTCTCGCTGCCATCACGCCGGATCACGTGGTTCCGCCAGGAGGTGCGATCCTGCGCGATCGCGAAGGAGAGCCGACCGGCGTGTTCGTCGACACGGCCGAGTCGTTGCTGCCGTCACCGCCGCCGCCGTCTCGCGAGCAGCTCGCGACCCGCTTGCTCGCCGCGCAAGACGCCTGCCTGCGCGCGGGGCTCACGATGGTCTCAGACGCCTGGGTCGACGAGCCGACGCTCAGTGTCTTGGAGGAGCTTGCGGCCTCGGGTGAGCTGAAGCTTCGGGTCAACGTCTGGCTGGGTGGTCAGTTCGACGCCGACAATCGACCACGACCGTGGCTGGCCGAACGCCTCGCCCGTGGTCCCGAGCGCTTGGGTGGCTCGGGTCGACTGAGCATCGGGACGGTCAAGCTCTTCTCCGACGGCGCGCTCGGATCAAGGGGGGCTGCCCTCCTCGAGCCGTATGCCGACCGGCCGGAGACCAGCGGGCTCCTTCAAGTCGACCACGCGCAGCTCGAGGCTCGCCTGCGTCACGTCCACCGCGCCGGGTTTCAGGCGGCGATTCACGCGATCGGTGACGCCGCCAACCGGCTCGTGCTCGACGCGTGCGAAGCAGCGCTCGGCAAGAACGCGGGCGACCACCGCTTCCGGATCGAGCACGCGCAGGTGGTGACCGGTGACGACATCGCCCGCTTCGGCGACCTGGGTCTCATCGCGTCGGTGCAGCCCACGCACGCGACGAGTGACCTGGGAATGACCGAGCAGCGCCTGGGCGAGCGACGCATCGAGACGGCACACGCCTGGCGCTCGTTGGCGCGGTCCGGTGCTCCGTTGTGCTTGGGGAGCGACTTCCCCATCGAGCCGGTCGAGCCGCTGTACGGCGTGCACGCTGCGGTGACCCGGCGGCGTCGTGACGGTGCACCAGCCGGGGGCTGGCGCACGGAAGAGGCGCTGAACCTCGACGAAGCCATCGCGGGCTTCACCTCGGACGCGGCATGGGCAGCGTTCCTGGAAGATGAGCTCGGCTCGTGGTCGTCGGGGAAGCGGGGTGACTTCGTGGTGCTCGACCGGGACCCGCTCGCGGTGAACGAGCAGGAGCTCTGGGAGCTGAAGGTGAAGGAGACCTGGGTGGAGGGAGAGCGGGTGTTCGGCGTGGCCCGGGATTAGAGCTTCCGCGCGTACTTCTCTCGGGCATCCGGATCGACCGAACCCAGGAATCTCGGCTCCATCGCACCATGCTTCTCGAAGTTCTCGCGGGCCTGCCGAAGCGAGACGTGGTTGCCTCCCGGCGAGTCCTGCCAGAAACAAGCCATGCAGATCGCGCAGAACCCGTCGTCGCCAGGAGGAATCGTCAGGTAGCGACAGCACGGGCAGGCCACCATCCGCTCGGGCTCACCGATGATGGACTCTGCCTCGACGCCGAGTCTCGAGAGCTCTCGGAGCAAGTAGGCGTTGACGACGCCCCGGAAACTTCCCTGGAGCAGGTCACGGAGGACGGGGTCGTAGCGCGGGTGCCCGGGATGTTGCGGACTCTCGTTCGCCAGCATGTCGGCGCGAATGTCGTCGGTGTAGACCGCAGGATCTTCGTCGTCGAACCAGTGCTCGTCGCTGCACTCGGACCAGAGCGAAGCCAGCCGCTCGCCCCTCTCCTCCGGCGTGAGCGTCTTCAGAAGAGCCTCTTCGAGGATCCTCGTCGCCTCCGCTCTCTCCACCTCTCCCCCTCGCTCCAACCGCCGCCCGTGCGCGAATGACAGGCGAGCTACACCGCGATCGTCCGATCGAAGAGCACCGCGTGGTTCGTCTCGAAGGGATCCACCATCACGTCGTGGACCCAGCCGACGGGGCTCGGGAAGTCGGGCAGGCGACGGGGCAAGACCTCCGTGAGGTCCTCGAAACCGGCCTCGTCCTCCGAGACCTCCAAGCAGAAGCCCGGCGTGGTGAACAGGAGGCAGACCCGATCGAACGCGTAGAGGTCGAGCTTGTAGGCCTCGACCTTTTCGACATCGCGCCAGAGGATGCGGATCGGCTCACCGAGGTGCGGATACTGGGGACGCCAGGTCAGGCCGTGCTCGTCCTGGTCGAGGCGATACTTCTCCCACGAAGGCAGCTCCGCGATGCGCTGCCTCTCACGCTGAGCTTCGCGTCGCGCCCGCTGGCGAAGCCACAGACGCCGGAAGAGTCCTGGCGGCTTCGCCGATGTCACCTGCGTTCTCGGCGTCAACATCGGCCCTCCTACGTCCAATGATAGCGGGCTGGGCTCAGCTGCGCCTTGAACGCTCCTTCGTGATCCAAGCGAAGCCAGCTGTCAGCTCGTCAGCTCCACGCCGAACGACTCACGGGCAGCACGGAGCTGCCCGACGAAGACCACCGCGTGGCCTGGTCTCGGCCGAGTCCCGCTTCCCCGAGCGCTCCTTCGCGATCCAGTCGTCCACGACCGTCTACAGCACGTCGAGCGGCACGGCACCGTGGCTGAGCAACATGTCGTGGAAGCGGCGGAGGTCGAAGCTCTCGCCGAGGGCCTCGGTGGCCCGACGACGCAGCTCCTTGATCTTGAGCTCGCCGATCTTGTACGCGAGCGCCTGACCCGGCCAGGCGATGTAGCGGTCGATCTCGTTGATGATGTCGTGCTCGCTCTTGGGTGCGTTGGCCGCGAAGAAGTCGATGGCCCGCTGACGACTCCAGCCCTTCGAGTGCAGGCCCGTGTCAACCACCAGCCGCACCGCGCGCCACATCTCGTAGGTGAGCTGACCGAACTTGTCGTACGGGTCGTCGTAGACGCCGATCTCCTCACCCAGGCTCTCCGCGTACAGGCCCCAGCCCTCGACGTAGGCCGTGTAACCACCGAAGCGGCGGAACTTCGGGATCTCGCCCAGCTCCTGCGCCACCGCGATCTGGAAGTGATGACCCGGCACCGCCTCGTGGAGCGAGAGCGCGGGGATCTCCCAGAAGTAGCGGGTCTCCGGCTTGTAGAGATTCACGTAGTACGTGCCGGCTCGCGAGCCATCGGGGGCCGGGCGGCTGTAGTAAGCCGTCGTCGTGTCGGGTGCGCTCTCGGCCGGGATGGGCTTGATGCCGTAGGGCATCCGCGGCTGGTACGTGAAGAGCTCCACCATCATGGGGTCGACCAGCTTCCCGAAGGCGCGATAGCGCATGAGCAGCTCATCCGGATCGGTCGTGTGGAACTTCGGGTCGGTGCGCAGGTAGCGGAGGAAGTCGGCGAAGCTTCCGCGGAAGCCGACGCGATCGATGATCTTCTCCATCTCGCCCCGAACCCGCGCGACCTCCACGTGGCCGAGGGCATGGACTTCGTCGGCCGTCATCTTCGTGGTCGTGTATTGCTCCACGCGATGCTGATAGAACGCCTGCCCGTTCGGCAGCTCCGATGACCCCACGCTCGTGCGGCAGCCCGGGAGGTACTCGTCGGTGAAGAAGCGATGAAACTCACCATAAGCCGGCACGACCTTGGTCTCGATGACCTCCAGGGCCGCTGACCGGATGCGCTGACGGTCCGCCTCGCTCCACGACTCCGGTAGCTCCGAGAAGGGCTGCCAGAACGGGCTGTCCTCTGGGTCGTTCACGAGCTGGTTGGCGATCTGCGCCGGCACTCGTTCCATGATGACGCGAGGCTGCGTGACTCCCTCGGCCAAACCGGTCCGCATGAGACCGATGATCTGGTCGATGCGCGCCGGCAGGGCGTCCAAGCGAGCCAGCCAGCCCTCGAAGTCGGAGACTTTCGTCAGCCGGAGCGACTGCGCCGTCTCGTTCGCCGTCTGGATGCCCCCTCGCTGGTTCAACGGCATGAGCCAGGTGCGGAAGCTCCGCTCCTTCATGTCGTCACGCAGCTCACGCTCGAACAGCGCCGCGTTCACCTTGTCGGCCTCGGAGAGCTTGCCGCGTGGGATCTGGCTCAGCTTCTCCAGCATCCGCTGCTGGTGCGCGTCACGAGCGGCCGAGGCCGCCTCGGTCGACTGGCCCCACTGGTCGTCGAAGCGACGGTCGCCCAGCATGGACGCCCACACGGGCGAGTCGGCCATCCGCCAATCCCAGTCCTCCTCGAACAAGGCGTGGAGACGCGCACCGGCGTCGTTGGCCGCGGCAGCCGGACGCGCGGCCTGGTCGCGGGCGCGGCGACGGCCCGGACGGTCCCGACCGGCGGCGCTGGCCAGGTCGGTCAGGAGGACGGAGAACGCGAGAGCGAGGACGAGACGGGGGCCGAAGGTCGTGTTCATGCCCGCGAGCATGGCGGCATGGCCGTCGCCTTGGCAAACGGCAAGCAGACCCGTGACACGGGCTCCTCTCTGCCAGAATCGCCGCGTGAATCGCCTCCGCCAGCTCCTCTCCCGCATCGACGGTCGTGGCTACCCGGCCTACAAGCAGCTCCGAGGCCGCTACCACGACGACGAGGTCGAGCTCTGCATCGACCACGTGCAGGGCGATCCCTTCGCCGCGCCGTCGAAGGTCCGGCTCCGCATTCCCCTCGACGACGTCGACCTTCCCGACCGCCTCCTCGCCACTCGGGCCGGTCGCGTCGCGGTGCGCGACGGCCTCGCCCGAAGACTGGCTCAGCACGCCTCGCGCATCGAGCTCGGACGGAGCGGGAGCGGCAAGAGCGGCGTCGTGCTGGTCGACGCCGGCGGCCAGGAAGTCCTCGAGCGCAGCGCCGTCGTGCTCGAGGGCGACGTCCTCGACGCCCGGCTCCAGGTCGGGCTCCCCGCTGCCGGTCGACGCATCCTCGGTCGGGCCGCCGAGCGACTCCTCGTCGACGAGCTGCCGCGTCTCGCTCGCCGCGCCCTCCTCCTGACCGACGCCGAGGTCGACGAGCTCGAAGACCACGTCCGCTGCGTGGAAGACCAGGAAGACCTCCGACGCCGTCTTCCCGAGCTGGGCCTGATCGCCTTCGTCGCCGACGGGTCCGTGCTGCCCCGGCGCAGCGGCGCGTCCGACCGACCACTCGCCGGCGACGCGGTCGTGCCCTGGATGGGCCCTGAGTCCCTGGCGGTCGAGGTCGAGCTGCTGCACCCGCTGCCCGACGGACGCCGTCGTGTTCGCGGGACAGGACTCTCGCCCGGCGTCACGCTCATCGTCGGCGGGGGGTATCACGGCAAGTCCACCTTGCTCTCGGCGCTGGAGCGCGGCGTCTACCCGCACGTGCCCAGCGACGGTCGGGAGCTCGTGGTGACCGACCCGTCGGCACTGAAGGTGCGTGCCGAGGACGGTCGCCGCGTGGAGGGCGTCGACATCTCGCCCTTCATCGCCGACCTGCCGGGCGGCCGCAACACGAGCGACTTCCGCACCGACGACGCCTCGGGGAGCACGTCCCAGGCCGCCTCCATCGTCGAGGCGGTGGAGGTCGGCACGCGCGTGCTGCTGCTCGACGAAGACAGCTCGGCCACGAACTTCCTCGTGCGCGACGCGCGGATGCAGGAGCTGGTCGCGAAGGAGCACGAGCCGATCACGCCCCTCGTCGACCGCGTGCGTGAGCTACACGACGAGCTCGACGTCTCGACGATCCTCGTCATGGGCGGCTGCGGCGACTACTTCGACGTCGCCGACCGCGTGCTGCTCATGAAGGACTTCATTCCAGAGGACGTGACGAGCGAGGCACGGTCGGTCGCGGAGCGCCACCCCTCCGGGCGTCGGGCCGAGACTGACACGCCGCTCGCTTCACCAAGGGAACGTCATCCCCACGTGAGCAGCATCGACGCGAGCAAGGGGCGCAAGGGCGTCAAGATCACCCTGCGCGACCTGCACCGTCTCGAGCTCGGCACGAGCCGACTCGACCTGCACGGACTCGAGCAGCTCGTCGACCGAAGCCAGACCTGGAGCCTCGGCTGCGCCCTCGAGCTGCTCCGCCGACGCTTCCTCGGCGACGACGTCACCCTGAGCGCAGCTCTCGAGGCTCTCGACGACCTGCTCGATCGCGAAGGACTCGACGTGCTCGACCCGCATCATCGCGAGGGAGAGCATCCCGGCGATCACGCACGACCCCGGCGCTTCGAGATCGCGGGAGCGTTGAATCGCTTGCGGACGCTCAGGGTGGAGTGACGCCCTCATGAACCGTCGGACGCGTCAGCAGCCGTCGGTGTTGAAGCCCTTCTTTCTCGCCTGAGCGAGCAAGGCGTCGCGCAGGGCGTCATCGAGCCCTGGCTGAGCGAGCTGACGCCTCTTCAACTCGGCACGAAGGAACTCCTCGCGCTCGTTCGAGAGATCCTGAATCTTCTCCTGGATCGACTCACGTCGCTCCCTGAGCGCGGCCACGTGCGCCTCGCGAGCCTCGATGCTCATGCCTCGAAGCGCGGGAGGCAAGTCGTCGTCGGTCAGGCTCGCCCACTGGAAGCCGTCCTCCTGAAGGGCGTCGACGAGATCCCACGAGGCGTTGGTGTAGAGCGCCGTCCCCTTCGCGACGATCCGACTGCTGCAAGACTGCACGCCCAGGCGCGTGGCGTTGCCGT
Source organism: Acidobacteriota bacterium (assembly GCA_039029535.1). GTDB lineage: Bacteria > Acidobacteriota > JBCCFW01 > JBCCFW01 > JBCCFW01 > JBCCFW01. The sequence continues at coordinate 25,913 of JBCCFW010000004.1, read as the reverse complement.
CCTGGGCCGTCTGGTTGGCCAGGCCGGCAGCACCGTCGGGTCCGTAGGGAAGATAGGTCTCATTGAGGCTGGCATTCAGGGTGAGAAGTGCCTCGTCCTGCGGTGTCTCCACCTGGATCCGCCCGAGCTCGGGGTCGATCGACGAGAAACTCCCCCGGCCTGCCCGAGCCAGCTCATCCCAATGAGACGTGACCGCGATGTCTCGACTACCGACGAAGATCGCGTTGACGACGACGTCGGCCCGACGGCCGAGCTCGGTCGCCGCCCGGAAGTCGTAGGTGTCGACGCCCTGGTCGGCCGACTCGTTGCCCGCGACGAAGACCAGACGCAAGCCCTCGGGGTCCGGAGCCCAGCTCATGGTGTTGACCGCCTCGTGCACGACCCGCCCCACCAGCTCGTCGCCCCCATCCGTGGCGAGGCCCATGAGCTGGGCGTAGACGTGGTCGAGGTCCGAGGTGAGATCGGTTCGCACGATGACCCAGCCGTCCTCCTCCGAGGAGCCCGTCGGGCTGCCGTAGCTCAGCAAGCCAACACGAAGCTCGGGACGTGGCTCGACCTTGGACAGGGTCGTGACGATGTCCCAGAGTCGGCTCCGCGCCGAGTCGATGAGGCCCTCCATGCTTCTCGAGGTGTCGAGGCAGACGACGACATCGACCGGTCGGGCGCTGGCGGTGGTAGCTGCCGTCAAGAGCAGCGTGACGATCACGTGACGGAGACGGTGTCCTCGAGTTCCCATGACTTCCCCTGTCGCGACCGAGAGTGGCTCGGTCGTCGATCAAAGGCTAAGTCCCACGGATGCCCTGGACCCGTAACATTGAAGTCACGTGAAGAGTAGGAGTCCGACCTTCGTCGGCCGCGACGACTCAGGCCACGACGATGGGTCGTCCGGCCCTGAGCCTGTCGATGTTCCCCGCGACGTCCTGCTCCTTGCCGATGACGATCGTCTGAAGCTCGGTCCCTCGGTAGTAGCCCACCGCCGGCACGTTCAGGAGCTGCACCTGGGCGCAGTACTCGGTCTCCTGATCCGGGTCGACGTAGCCGAATCCGACCTCGCCTTGGAACCGAGCCTCGAGCTCCCGGAGCAGGGCCCCCAGCTCCAGGCGGTACCCATCCCAGTCGCAGTCGAAGTGGATGACCGAGAGCTCGTGACGACGAGTGAGCTCGACGACCTCGGCCGCGCTGAGCTTCTTCACTCACCACCCCGCAAGACCAACACCTTCTCCGTCGCACCCGGCAGGAAGGGAGTCGCCTCGCCGTCCACCCAGGCTTCGTGACCTGCGAGGTAGTACGGCGATCCCGGATGACCGCTCTGACCACCGGGCTGGTGGTAGATGCCCTCCTCCTCGCGGCCCGGTGACACGACCATCCGCTGCGACGCACCGAAGCCAGCCGACTGCACGCGGGGCATGAAGGAGTCACCCGGCAGCTCGTCCTTCGGCAGGTCGAGCCAGCGCCCCACGACAGGCGCTCCGCGGCTGATGGGATGACGCCCACGCAGGGCGTTGCGCTTCCCCCAGGTCTGCTCGGCCAAGACCTCGCCGTCGTCGGTGAGCCATTCCAGCGCCTGATCGGCGCTCGCCAGCAACAGGGCGTCCCAGTCCTCGTGCTCGGGGTCGAGCAGGTGAGGAGGGCGCTGCGTGACGAGGTCCCAGATCGCGCCCTCGCGATGCTGGAGATGAGAGCGCCGGAAACCCTCGTCGGCCTCGCGACAGGGCTCCAGCAGCGGGTCGAGCGTGGCCCGCTCCACGGCGAAGCGATAGAAGCGCACGATGCGATGCGCGACTGACGTCGCCGAGGCCCGTCCGTCCGAGCCTTCGACCAGGCGTCGTGCCTCCGCGCGCAGCGGCGAGCTCGCCACCGCCTCGTCATCGAGCACCGACAACAAGAGCTCACGCCAGCGCTCCACGAACAGCGCGCGGTCGTCGAGCTGCAGGGCGAGCATGTCGGCCTCGGTCGCCTGCTCGAGGCCGGTCAGCACGTCGCGGATCTGAAGTGCCCGCGCACCCAGCGGCAAGCCACCGTCACCGAGCACGCGCAGGTCCTCGCCGGACACCGTGCGCGAGTTCGCAGTCCAAAGCTGACCGTCCGCCGGATCGACGACTCGCGGATGCTCCTCCGGCGGCAACCAGCCATCCCAGCCCCTCGTGCCGTCCGCCCACGACGACGGATGACGACCGTCGAAGCCGAAGCGTCGTGGCACGCGCCCCATGATCGTCCAGGCGATGCGACCGCCCGAGTCGGCGAGGACGACGTTGAGACCAGGGCTGCCGATGCGTGTCGCCAGCGCGACCGCGTCGTCGACGTCCTGGAGGTCGAGGATGCCCAAGGACGCGAAGTTCGTCGCCCCCGGCCGATGGGCCGACCAGGCGAGGGCACGTCGTCGCCCCTGATGGTCCTCACCGACCACGGGACCCCAGCGCGTGGACTCGACGACCAGCTCCTCCGCATCACCACCACGCACGGCGAGAGTCTCGACGTGACGCTCGAGCGCGACGTAGCCGTCCGGCGTGCGGTAGCGCGTCTCGTCATCGGGATCGAGCTCGAGCTCCACGAGGTCGTGGAAGTCGGCGTAGCTGTTGGTCAGCCCCCAGGCCACGCGGCCGTTGCTGCCGACCACCATCATGGGGTTGCCCGGTAGGGTCGCTCCGTCGATGCGATGGTCCTCGCCGTCCTCGGTGAACACGAAGCTCGCGCGGTACCAGGTGTTGGGCACCGACAGCCCGAGGTGCATGTCGTTGGCCAGCAGCGCCCGACCGTCCTTCGTGCGTGAGCCGGCCAGCGCCCAGTTGTTGCTCCCCGGGCTCGCCGCCGCATCGGCCTCGTCGCTCGCCTCGGCTTCGGCCTGCTTGCTGAGGTCGAAGACCTCGGGACCTGGCACGGCCGGCGCCGGGACTGGCGCGCCGGTCAGCGGTGCGTCCCACTCGGTGCCGGGTCGATCGAGGAAGGCCGCGAGCTCCAGCGGCAGGATCTCGGCGACCAGCCCCCAGGACGAGTCCGTCGACGCCTGCGAGTCCTGGAGACCGAGGAACATCGCGTGCGCGACGAGCACGACGTCCTCGGCCGTCCACGGCGTCGGCTCGCCACGGAACACGAGGTACTCGAAGGGTGGCGCCTCGAGAGCCTCGAGACCGGCGTTGACGCCAGCGACGTAGGCATCGACCTGCGCGCGCTCTTCAGGCGAAGCCGCCGCGACCACCTCGCGAGCCACGGACCGGAAGCGGTGCACGCGGTTCTCGCGATCGGCCGGGAGCGCCACCTCACCCAGGAGCTCGGCCAGCTCGCCCGCAGCGAGACGACGACCGAGGTCCATTTGGAAGTACCGGTCCTGAGCATGGGCAAAGCCGAGCCCGAACAGCACCGCAGCGCGGTCGCTCCCTTTCAGCGTCACGACGCCCAGAGCATCTCGCTCGATGCGCACCTCACCAGCGAGCCCGGCGACCACCCGTTCGCCCTCGAGCTGCGGCAGGCTGCGATGCAAGCGCCGCGCGAGGACGCCGGCGGCGATGAGCACGACCACCAGCGCCAGGGCGAGGAGCCCGAGCAGGCCCCTCAGCAGGCGGCGCCGCCAGGGGCCTGGAGGGGAGGAAGGCTCGGGGGACGCAGCGTCGAGGTCGTCGGACATCCCAGCAGTCTAAGACCTCAGCCGGGTGGCCAACGCCCGGACCGGATGTCGTCGAGCAGCGCCTCGCGATCCTCCTCGACCCGATCAGCGAAGACCTTCGGCGCCCGGGTGTCGTCATCGTGGCGGATGCCCCAGCGGATGATCTCGACCATCGCCGGCAGCAAGTCGTCACCGGCTTCGGTCGGCCGGTAGACCACGCGCCGCCGGTCCTCGGGGTCGGGCTCGCTCTCGATGAGCCCGCGCTCCTGGAGCCGCTTGAGCCGGTCCGAGAGGACGTTGGTCGCGATGCCCTCGGAGGAGGCGGCGAACTCCGAGAAGCGCCTCTTCCCCATCAGGAGCAGGTCGCGCAGGACCAGCAGGGTCCAGCGGTCGCCGAGGATGTCGAGGGCGTAGGCCAGGGGGCAGCCGGAGCAGTGGCCTCGCCGGTCGGAGTCGCTCATCGCGCAATCGTCGCCAATTCACTTGCATTTCGCAAGCAATCTGAATAACTTGCATTTCGCAAGTCGATTGTTCGTCTTCAGCCGGCGCCGTGCCGGACCCGGAGTTTCCCATGAGTGACCTGACGCTCTTCACCCTCCCGCCGTCTCCGCACAACATCAAGGTCCGCCTCGCCCTCAAGCTCAAGGGCCTGAGCTACGAGACGGTCGAGCTCGCCGGCTTCGACGACCGCGACGTCGTCGTGGAGAAGTCCGGGCAGCCGCTGACGCCCGTCCTCGAGCACGGCGACCGCGTGGTCTACGACTCCTTCGGCATCGTGCGCTACCTCGACGCGAACTGGCCCGAGCCCCGGCTCTTCGGCCCCACCCGCGAAGCCCAGCAGGCCATTCAGGTCTGGGAGCGCTGGGTGGTCAACGAGGTCGCGCCGACCCTGGGCGAGTTCCTCGGGCTCTTCCTCGAAGGCCAGGACGACGCCGACGCGAACGCCCGCATCCAGGCCCGCTTCGACGAGTTCGCCACCAAGGTCGAGGAGGCTCTCGCCGATGTCCCCTTCCTCGGTGGCGACGCCCTCAACGCCGCCGACCTGACCGTGGCGCCCTTCCTCGGCTACGCCGCCACCGACCCGGCCACCTTGCCCGAGGGCTCGCCCGGTCACTACGTCGCGTCGCGCCTGAGCCTGGACGAGCGCTTCCCCTCGACGCGCGCGTGGATCGAGTCGGTCATGGCCATCGACCGCGCCGAGGTCGGCGAGCGGGCGATGGCCGGTTAGCCGCGATGCGCTACCAGTCGATGCGCAGCCGTCGCTCCGGCGTGATGGTCAGGCGGATCGTCACGTCGGCATCGACGGAGTAGAACACCAGCGGACGCGTCGCGTCGTCGACGACCCTCGTCTCGGGGTCGAGCTCACCGACGGTGAACGACGCGACGTGCAGGTCCTCGACCGGATCGAGAGGGAGCACCGTGGCCAGGGCCGGCGTCAACGGAGCCAGCGACGTGACCTCGGCGTTGCGCAACAGCACCGGCGCGACCGCGTCGGTGCGACCGACGAAGAGCCCGCTACCGAAGGTGGTCACCCAGACCTCCGCTGGGTCGTGCGGGTTGTAGATGACCCGCTCGGGGTGGGGAATGTCGAGGTTCACCTCCGTCCACGTCGGGACGGGGTCTCCGAGGTTCTCGCTGAACCACAGCCCCTCGACCTCGGTGGTGTACCAGCCCTCCCCCGCCACGTTCGGGTTCAGGTAGGCACCGCTGATGCGATGGCTCGTGACGATCCGTGTCCAGGTCACGCCTCGATCGGTCGTCCGGAAGAGACCGCCACGATCGTTGGGCGGCCCTCCCCAGCCGCTCCACACCCCGGCGTACCAGGTCGACTGCGTGGGATCATGAGGATCGACGGTGATGTCCTTGGTCCACCAGCGCATGTCGCCGTCGCTGCGGTCGAGCCAGGTCACGCCACCGTCCTCCGAGACGAACACGCCCGAGCTCTCGGTGAAGGCCCCGCCAGGATCGCGGCGTCCGCAGAAGGTCGTCACGAGCGTGCCGTCGTCGAGCCGGAAGATGTTGAAGGGGTGACCCTCCGTTCGGGGCGGCGCGCTCAGCGGCACCCAGTTGGAGGCAGCACCGGCCGACAGGTTGTCCGTCGTCCAGATCCCGCCCTCGAAGGAGTGGACGACCGAGGCCCAGGCGCGGTCGTCGTCGGTCGGGTCGAGCGCGAGCCACACGACCGGGTGACCGAAGTCGTGGACGAGCTCCCAGGTCGCGCCAGCGTCGGTCGACGACAGCACTTCGCCAGTGCCGCGGTCGATCCGCGAGTCGAGCAGGTAGGTCGACTGGTACATGTCGTGCACGCTGCCGGTCGCGCCGAAGAGCGTGCCGGTGCTCTCCTGTCGAACGACGTGGTACATCGTGTTGAGGGTGTGACCGGTGTAGTCGAACGACCAGCGCTCGCCGCCGTCGGTCGAGCGGATGCCGCGGATGTCGGTCGTGGAGACGAAGACGTCGTCGGGGCTCGACCAGGTCACGTGCCAGTGCGTCGTGTTCTCGAGCCCGACCGAGGCGTAGGAGCGTCGCTGCGGCGTGCGGCTCCCGGCAGGGTTCTCGTCGGCCGGGTCCACGTAGGCCTGGGACCAGCTCACGCCACCGTCGGTGGTGAGGTGCGCGAAGCCGAAGTCGGTGAAGACGGCGCGGTTCGAATCGATGGGTGACACGGCGAAGCCGAAGGCCAGCTCGCCATAGCCCCAGCCGCGGTCACCGCCGGCCCCGCTCCAGCCCGTGCGGATGTTGGCGTTGTCGACCGTGTCGAACGTGGACTGCCACGAAGCACCGCCGTCGGTCGTGCGGTAGACGACAGGCTCACTGCGATCGCTGCCACCGGCCAGCCAGGCGATGCCGGGAGCGTCGGGGGTCGTCGCCACGAAGAACGGATGGTCGCCCCCGCCGATGCCAGTGCTCGAGGCCGTCCAGGTCAGCCCGAGATCGGTGGACACGTACACGTTGCGGTAGAGCCAGTGGTCGCTGCCCCGCACGCCGGGGAAGACGTCACCGGCTCCCAGGGTCACGGCAAAGAGTCGCGTCGTCACGCCGTCGGATGCGCCTGCGAAGGACACGACGTTCTCGTCACCGGGGATGCCCGTGAGCGCACGAGACGTGAAGCTCGTGCCGCCGTCGTCGGAGACGAGGGCCTCTGCCCGAAGACCGATGACGATGTCGTCACCGTCCCAGTGGACGCCCGCGACGTGAGCGCCTCCACCATCTTCGTGGTGCTCGGTGAAGCTGTCTCCACCGTCGGCCGAGTAGTAGAGACGCGTGTAACTCGTGGTGATCAATCTTCCCGGGGCGCGGGGATCGACATGAAGCGACCAGGCGGCTTCTCCGACCGGGTTGGCGGGCAGGTCGTCCCAGGTCGCGCCTCCGTCGAGGCTGCGTTGGGGATGACCGGAGCCGGTGTCGGGTGAGCTGGCCAATGCGTAGAGACGTTGAGGGTCGGACGAGAACCGCACGCCGGTCTGGTAGCCGCCGAGAAGCTGACGGAAGTCGGCGCGCACCCAGCTCCGGCCGGCGTCGGTGGTGTGGAAGGGCTGGGTGACGTCGCAGGCGATCCACAGCTCGTCGGGGAGATGCGGGCTCCACGACGGCTCGAAGAGCGCGCCGCCGCCACCGATGCCACGGGGCTCCCAGGCAGTCGGCGGTGCCGCGAAGGCTCCGCCCGAGACGCAGGCGACGAGAGCGGTGGCGAGGAGGCGGGAGACGAGCCGGGGACACGTTCGGGGAGACGAGGTCATGGGCTGAAGACTCCGGTGAGGCTGAGAGGGACGACCGGGAGACGTTCGAGCAGGAGACGTCGCAGCAGTGAAGACCTTAGTCCAAGGCGACGCCGAGGACCCTACGCAGCGGTCACGTCGGGGGTTCCGACACTTACCGGGAACCGTCCCTGAGTCGGGCAGGCCAAGCCATGAATCGGATCGCGGCCGGACGGCGAGACCAGTGAGAAGGAGCGAGCGGTCCAAGCCGCGACCGAGCACCGCTCCCTACTCTCAACTCGACCTGCCCCGACTCCTCGCGCAGGTGGAGCCTCGTCATGCCCCCCGCTCCCAGCAACAACGACAGCCCGTTCGAGCAGAAGCACCTCAACGTGCTGCGTGCCCTTCAGGCACCTCAGGTCGTCGAGGCGGATCGGCTCGTCTACGTGCAAGGAGTCCAGCCCGTCGAGTTTCAGTTCACGGCACCCGGCTGGAACAGCTACTTCTGGCAGGAAGGCCGTAGCAACGCCGGGCAATGGAACGCCTTCCAGGCAGCCCTGCTGGGAGTCTTCAACTACTTGTTCCGGCTGCCCGACGCGTGGGACCAAGACATCCCGCAGCCGCTACCCGGTGGCCAGTGGCTGGTGCGACAGGGCGGACATGGCTGGACGGACGCCGCCGTCGCTGTCCACCTGACCACCTACTTCAGCGGGCTGATGGACATCGGCTTCTACCACACGGGCGATCTCGTCGGTGCCGTCGTCAACGGGGCCCCGAACGCGGACATGACCGCGAGCATGGTCGACCCACCCGCTCGCGTGTTCGCTTGGCGCGGTGACAACCGAACCTGGCCGCAGATCCAGGGAGCCGGCTTCCAGGCCAAGGCCGACGTGAACGTCTACGCCGCCCCCCGCAACATGCGCCAGGCCTGGAACCCGTACAACAATGCCAATCGGCGGCTTCCCTACTGGTACCGCCGGAACATGAGGGACAACGACCTCTACACGGTCGTGAGCCTGACCCCGGCCGCGCAGACGGGCTGCACCTTCCCACTCATCGACACGCTGCGCTTCGGGGACCCCGCCCTTCCCCTCACCCTGCTCGAGGAACAGAACCGACGCTTCCTTCGCAACGAGATCCTCTCGGCCGTGGTCGGTCAATCGGATGAGGGCTACGTCCTCATGCTGAAGTTCGTCGACCGCGTGAAGCTCTACCTCTGCTCCACGACCACGCCGTACTTCGACACGGCCGGCATGCAGGCCAGGCAAGCCGCACCGGTCTTCCCGGAGTTCGCCGTGAAGGCGGTCGGCGCCGGCAACATCCACGGCTACGTCACGTTCTACCGGGTCTTCCACACCCTCCAAGACGCCGGCGGCTTCACGCTCAAGGTCGACGAGAACAACACCGAGCTCTTCGACGGCGGACCAGCCGGAACGGCCGAGGCCTTCCAGCAGGCAATGGGGCTCGACGGCAACTCGTACCGGTGGACCGACGCGGGCGCAGCGGCAGTCGCCTCACTCAACGACGGCGAGGGGCACGACGTGCAGGTGCTCGACATCTTCCCGGCCGACCATGTCTAGTCGGAGTCGACGAACCGCAATCGTCGAGCCTGGAGACCACGACGGGCTTCACCGTCTGGACGGATGGCACGGCCTGGCCTCGCGACCCGAGGCGCTCCTCCGAGAGCATCCGGCGGAAGCTGCCATCGACGCCCCCCCGCTGCACTTGCCGCGGATGACTCGCTGGCTGGGCATCCCCGGTCGGTCGTGGGAAGACTCCGGGGGCCTGCGGCCGAGCTCGTTCCCGGCCACGGAGGAAGAGAGCACCGGGCTGACGCCGGGCTGCCCTCCTCCGCGACCGAACGACGCTCCTTGGTGCGTCTAGCCCTTCTTGCCCTTCATGGCGTCGACGCTGAACGGACCACCGCCGACGGCCGCGAGCCACAGGAACGCGAAGCAGTAGAGCACTGCCAGCTCACCGCCATTCATGATGGGCAGGAAGCTCTTGGTGCCATGAGCCATCCAGTAGGCGGCGGCCATGAGACCGCTGCAGACGAAGGCGGTCGACCGGGTCATGAACCCGATCATCAAGAGCACGCCCCCGACCAGCTCGAGGCCACCGCCGACGTACTTGACGAACGCCGGGGCCTCACCGTGGCTGGAGGGCGGCCAGCCGAAGAGCTTCTGCGTCCCGTGCCAGAAGAACAGGAAGCCGGCGATGAAGCGGAAGAGGGAATGGACGTGACCACTGAACTTGGCGGGGATCATGGGAGGCTCTCCGGAGGGTGCTGCAGCGGGGAATCCTCCCACGCTGCTACTCCCGCCCCCAAGCCCTCAGCGTAACTTCCTCGTCACCCAGAGCAGCTCCGCCGGGAAGCGTCGCGCCCAGGAGTGCGGCGCGGTCGTGTAGGTCGTCTCGTCGTCGGGCCCCGGCCGAGGCTCGAGCCAACGCTCCACCTTCAGCCCGCAGCGCTTGAACAAGGCGATCCACTTGCCGTAGGCGAGCTGGTAATCGACCTGTCCTTCCCAGCGGTCCGCGCCGAGCTCGAAGTAGTTGCGCGTGAGCCTCTCGTTCGGCCGCTCCGTCTCCTCGTCCCAGTAACAACAGAACAGGAACGGGCTCACGGCATTGAACACGAGCCGACCGTCGAGCCGCAGGATCCGCGCGACCTCCGGCACCGTCCGGTACGGATCCGCGAAGCTCATGGCGCCGTGATCGCAGAAGACGACGTCGAAGCTCTCGTCGGCGAACGGCAACGCCTCACCCGACGCATTGACCCGCGAGAAGCGTCCGCCGATCCGCTCCATGACCGCCGGGGCGTGCCGGAGCTGGGCGATGGAGTTGTCCATCCCCACGATGTCGATGCCGTCGCGGGAGAGGAACGACGACCACTGGCCTCCCCCACAGCCGAGCTCGAGCACCCTCTTTCCCTCGAGGTCACCGAGCACGCCGAGCTCGGTCTCCGGCAAGGACCAAAGCCCCCAGACCCGTTCTCGGTCGTCGATCTGCGGACCGTGCTGCTCCTGATACTCGACGCTCGCCGCGTTCCACGACTGCCGGTTCGCCCGGGCGTCGTCCAGCTCGTCACCCGGAGGACCGACTCGCCACGGCGGCTCCTCGTCACGAGCTGGACCACCCCGCTTGCGGAAGGCCCAGACCATCTCCGCCGGCCAGCGGCTCGCCCACTCGCGGTCGACGAACTCGCCGAAGCTCGTCTCGCCCTCCTCGGGCGCCTGCAATTCGACCAGCGCGTCGAGATCGAGGTCACGCTCGAGGGCCAGGGTCGCGAACCTCCCCAAGGGCTGCGGGAACTGGACGTGGTCGTCGTCTTCGAGCCTCGAGAGCTCGAAGTAGGACCGCAGGAGCTCGGGGATCGTCTTGCCCGCCTCGTCACTCCAGCAGCAGTAGGCCCAGGTGCTCATGAAGCAGGTGACGAGCCGTCCTCCCGGTCGCAGCACGCGCGATGCCTCGGACAGCGCGGCGGCAGGCTCGAGGAAGGCGAAGGCGTGGTCGGAGACGATGAGGTCGAAGCTCTCGCTGGCGAAGGGAAGCTCTTCGGCGTCACCGCAGACGAAAGTGACCGGCGGCCCCTCGACCCGACCTGCCGCGATCTGCTCACGCGAGACGTCGATCGCGACGACCCGCGCTCCGCGCGCCGAGAGCGTCCGTCCGAGCTGCGCGGCCCCCGAGCCGAGCTCGAGAACGTCGAGTCCTTCGACGTCACCCAACAGGCCGAGCTCGTCGTCGCGGATGCCGAAGGCCCCCCACAGCGGCTCGTCGGAGAGGAGCTGCTCGCCATGGCGCTCCTGGTAGTCGGCCGCGATGGCGTTCCAGCAGCGGAGGTTCTTGCGGACGTCAGGTGAGGTCATCGATTCGCCATGAGCTCAGGTGCGCGGTCGGCCGAAGCAGAGGACGTGCCCGTCCGCGTCTTCGACCTCGAAGCAGCGGAGGCCGTCGTCGGTATCGGCGAGGTCTCGGTGGATCGTCGCACCCCGGCTGACCAGCTCTTCGTGCAACGCGTCCGGATCGCGGGTCGCGACGAAGACGTCCCAGCGGGCATCGGGGTGACGCCGGGGGTTGGGCTCCGGAGCCATGCCCACCTCCTTGAGCAGGAAGGAGGCTCCCTCGCGTCGAACGATGGCGAAGAAGGGGGCACCCGGCGGCAGCTCGAGCTCGACCTCGAAGCCGAGACGATCGCGGTAGCAGTCCAACGCTGCCGAGAGCTCCGACACGATCAAGAAGGGCGAGGCCCCCAGCAGGTTGGCCTCGCCCATCATCCCATCATCCCCTCCTCGGTGTCGTCGGCCCGAGGCCGACGCTACTTCCCGGCGCCGGTCAGCACGCGGAAGAGCATCTTGACCGGGTCGTAGAAGCGGTCCACCACCCGCTCCTTGAGCGGGATGATGCCGTTGTCGGTGATGCCGATGCTCTCCGGGCAGACCTCGGTGCAGCAGCGCGTGATGTTGCAGTAGCCCGAGCCGAACTCCTCCTTGATCTTGGGGATCCGGTCCTCGGTGTCGAGGGGGTGCATCTCGAGGCTGGCCAGGCGGATCATGAAGCGCGGACCGATGAAGGCGTCCTGGCGATCTTGATCACGCAGGACGTGACAGACGTCCTGGCAGAGGTAGCACTCGATGCACTTGCGGAACTCCTGCACCCGGTCGACGTCCTCCTGCATCATCCGGTAGGTGCCGTCCGCCTCCCGGGGCTTCGGCTTGAACTTCGGGATCTTCTTGTTCTGCTCATAGTTCCAGGAGACGTCGGTGACCAGGTCCTTGATGACCGGGAAGGTCTTCACCGGTTGGACCGTGATGGTCTCGTCCGCCTCGAAGACGTTCATCCGCGTCATGCAGGCCAGGCGCGGCTTGCCGTTGATCTCCATCGAGCAGGACCCGCACTTGCCGGCCTTGCAGTTCCAGCGCACGGCCATGTCGTTGGCCTGATGCGCCTGGATGCGATGGATGACGTCGAGCACGACCATGCCGGGGTCGACGCCGACCTCGTAGTCGACGAACTCGCCGCCGCTGCTGTCCCCTCGCCAAACTCGGAAGTGACGCTCAGACATTGCCGGCCTCCAGGTCTTCGATCTTCGCGTGCGCGATCTTGGCCAGCTCCTCGGGCGGATCGGGTCGTTGCACCTTCTCCACGTCCATGGAGCCGTCCGCCGCCTGGCGGATGATGATGTTGTACTGGAGCCACTCGTCCCGCTCGCCCTCGAAGTCCTCGCGCGTGTGGCCGCCACGGCTCTCCTCACGCATGAGGGCGGCTCGGGCCACGGCCTCGGAGGTGACCATCATGTTCGGCAGGTCCAGGCTCTCGTGCCAGCTCGCGTTGTACTGCGAGCTCGAGTGCGCCTTGACCTGCGCGACGTCCTTGCCGATGCGCTCGAGCTCGGTGACCGCTTCCTCGAGCTCGGGTCCCTCACGCACGATGCCGACCTTGGCCTGCATCATGTCCTGGAGGTCCTCGTGGACGACGAAGGGGTTGGTCCCGCTCTCGCGGTTGAGCGGCGCTCGCGCCTGACTCAGCACGGCGTCGAGCTGGTCCTGACGCACCTCGGGGTCACTGCCCAGGCTCTCGATGTAGGCCTTGGCACCCGCACCGGCGAGCTGACCGAACACGAGAAGGTCGGACAGCGAGTTGCCGCCGAGACGGTTGGCACCGTGCATGCCGCCCGAGGCCTCACCGCATGCGAAGAGCCCCGGCACGGTCGGGCTCTGCTGCGAGTCCGCATCGACCAGGATCCCGCCCATGAAGTAATGGAGGGTCGGCCCGACCTCCATGGGCTCCTTGGTGATGTCGAGCTCCGCCAGCTCCTTGAACTGGTGGTACATCGAGGGCAGCTTCTTCTTGATGTACTCGGCGTCCCGCGCGACCGCGACGTCGAGGAAGGCACCGCCGTGGGGCGAGCCCTTGCCCGCGAGCACCTGCGCCCGGATGGCCCGGGCGACGACGTCGCGGGTCAGCAGCTCCGGCGGTCGGCGAGCCTCGCGGTCACCTTCGAGCCAGCGAGCCGCTTCCTCCTCGGTGTCTGCGGTCTCCGGCGCGAAGCGCTCGGGGATCGCGTTGAACATGAAGCGCTCGCCGTCGCTGTTCTTGAGGATCCCGCCCTCGCCGCGCACGCCCTCGGTCACGAGGATGCCGCGCACCGACGGCGGCCAGACCATCCCCGTCGGGTGGAACTGGCAGAACTCCATGTCGATGAGCTCGGCTCCGGCGCGGTAGGCCATGCCGTAGCCGTCACCGGTGTACTCCCAGGAGTTGCTCGTGACGCGCCAGCACTTGCCGCCGCCGCCGGTGGCGAAGATGACCGCCTTCGCCTTGAAGATGACGAAGCGACCGCTGTGCTTCCAGTAGGCGAGGAGCCCGGACACCTTGTCGCCGTCCTTGAGGACGTCGATGCCCGTGCACTCGGCGTGGACGTTCACGTTCGAGTGGATGCCGTGGTCCTGGAGGCTGCGGATCATCTCCAGGCCGGTGCGGTCTCCGACGTGGGCCAGACGCGGGAAGCGATGACCGCCGAAGTTGCGCTGGTTGATGAGCCCGTCCTTCGTCCGGTCGAAGACGGCGCCCCACTCCTCGAGCTCCTTGACCCGCTCCGGCGCGTTCCGGGCGTGGTGCTCGGCCATCCGCCAGTTGTTGAGGAACTTCCCGCCACGCATCGTGTCGCGGAAGTGGACCTTCCAGTTGTCGCGGTCGTCGACGTAGCCGAGGGCCGCCGCCATGCCGCCCTCGGCCATGACCGTGTGGGCCTTGCCCAGCAGCGACTTGGTCACCATCCCGGTGTCGAGCCCGGACATGCCGCACTCGATGGCCGCGCGGAGACCGGCACCGCCGGCTCCGACCACCAGGACGTCGTGCTCGATGGTTTGAATCTCGGAGGCCATGTCAGTTCCAGGTGTTGTAGTCCGTCCAGATGCCCATGGACACCAGCCGGACGTAGAGATCGGAGAAACCCACCCAGAAGAGACTCATCCAGGCGAACTGCATGTGACGGGCGTTGAGCCAGGAGACCTTCTTCCAGGCACCGTGCTGCACCCGGGCCCTCGCATCACAGGTGAAGCAGTCGAGCTTCCCGCCGATGAGGTGACGCCAGGAGTGGCAGCCGAAGGTGTAGCAGGCCAGCAAGGTCGCGTTGACGAGCAGCACGATCGAGCCGACCCCCACCCCGAACTTCCCATCGCGGAAGAAGGCGATGAAGGCGTCGTAGTAGAGGATGCCGATGAAGATGACCGCGAAGTACAGCGCGTAACGGTGGAGGTTCTGGAAGATGAACAGGAAGGTCTCACCGCGGTACTTCGCCAGACCGGAGATGCCGCCCACCGCGCAGCCCGGAGGCGTCGCCATGAACGAGCGGTAGTACGCCTTCCGGTAGTAGTAGCAAGTGAGCCGGAAGCTGCCGGGGAAGATGAGAATGAGGAAGGCCGGCGAGTGCGGGATGAAGGGCGGCCAGATGCTCGAGAGCCACTCGGGCCACTTGCCGAACCAGGCGTGGCTCATCAGACCATTGGCCGTCCAGTGCGCCTGGTCCACGAAGAGCACCGGCGAGTAGAACGGCGACAGGTAGCTCTCGTGGAAGTAGTGGTTGCCCTGGAAGGCAGCCCAGGTCGAGTAGACGGCGAATCCGCCCAAGCCGAGCACGGTCAACAGGGGTCCGACCCACCAGCGATCGGTGCGGTGCGTGGAGCCCAGTCCGTTGACGTGCCCGCCAGGCAGAGGAGCGGTGGCCATGGCATCTCCTGCCCCGAAACGCAGCATTTCGGGCGCTTCGGGCGCGTCATCATGGCATGCCCACCCCCTCCGGGGGATGACCTGAACCACGAGGAGTGCCAAGATTCCGTCGACTGTGAGGTGACCCGTGCCCGAAGCCCGTATCGAGCCAACCCAACATGGACTCATCCCCGCCGAACGCGGCTGGCACGTCCTCAACCTGGCCCAGTGCGCCTGGAAGAAGAACGAGCGCTTCGGCACGTACGCGCTGCTCGAAGGGCCCCAGCGCTTCCAGCAGCTCGGCGTGAACGTGCACGTGCTCCAACCGGAGCAGGCCGCCTGCCTCTACCACGCCGAGTCGCAGGAAGAGGCCTTCCTGGTTCTCGAGGGCGAGGCCCTGCTGCTCGTCGACGGTGAGGAGCGTCGTCTCTCGCGCTGGGACTTCGTCTTCTGCCCGCCCGGCGTGCCCCACGTCTTCATCGGTGCGGGCGAGGGTCCCTGCGCCCTCCTCATGATGGGCAGCCGCTCCCCCTCCGCTTCGGTGACCTACCCGAAGAACGAGCTGGCCGCTTCGCACCAGGCGTCGGCCGACCGAACGGTGGGCTCGCCGGCCGAGGCCTACGCGGGCTCGCCGCCCTGGGAGTGGGGTACCAACCCCTGGCCGCTGCGACCCGACGACGGGGCTGCCGCCGACCCGTGAGAGGAGGAGGCTTCGGATGACCACCGTCCCTCCCCGCAGCCGACGGGAGGATGCCGCCGGTGCCGTCGTCATCGACGGGGGCGGCCAGATCCTCCTCCTGCGCAGGGAGTGGTACGAGAGTCGCCGTCGCCACCAGCAGGTCACCTTGCCGTTGGTTCACCTGAAGCCCGGCGAGGACGATGCCGACGCGGCCCTGCGCGGGGTCCGCGAGCGCAGCGGTCTCGACGACCTCCAGCTCCTGGCCGACCTCGGCGCGAGCGTCGTGCACCACCTCGACAACGAGGTTCCCTACACCTGCCGCGAGCACTACTTCCTGGTCCGCTCGTGGACGATGGTCAAGACCGCGAAGGCGCCGGCACCGTGGACCAGCGAGGCCTGCTCCGACCTCGACAGCGCCGCCAGCAAGCTCGAGCAGGAGGAACAGCAGGCCGCGGTGCTCCGCGCCCGGGCCTGGGTGACCTGAGCTCAGGCTCCCGAGCGACCCGGCGAACTCAGGCCGAGGGTCGATCGCGCGGTGGCGCGAGCAGGCGCTCGATCGCGGCCTCGAGCTCCTCGGCCCGGAAGGGCTTGGCGAGGAAGCCGCAGTCGTCGGGAAGGTCGTCGAAGCCGGGCTCCGAGCCGGTCTGACCCGACGCGAACAGCACCTTGAGGCTCGGCCAGCATCGTCGGATCTCGTGGAGGAGCTCCAGCCCGCTCATCCCCGGCATGACGACGTCGCTGACGATCAGCTCGAACTCCTCGTGCCGTTCTCGAAGCACCGCCAGCGCCTGGCGTCCGTCGACCGCCTCGACGACCTCGTGGCCGGCACGACGCAGCGTGCGACCGACGACCGAGCGCACGGCGTCCTCGTCTTCCACGAGCAGCATCCGCCGCCGCTGACCCGAGCGGGGTGGTGGCCGCCTCCGACCGATGGGCAAGGACGTCTCCGGATCCTCGGTGCGTGGGATCAAGAGGTCGACCTGCGTGCCCACCCCGACCTCGCTGCGGATCCGGAGCTGCCCAGAGTGTTGCCTCACGATGCCGTACGCCGTCGACAGGCCGAGACCCGTGCCGAGCCCCTTGCCCTTGGTCGAGAAGAAGGGCTCCAGCACGTGGGGGAGCACCTCGGAGTCGATGCCGGGTCCGTCGTCTTCCACGCGCACCTTCACGAGCTCGTGCCCCCGAAGCTGCCGGACGTCCTCGGGCGCCCGCGTCGTCAACGTCACCGAGCCATGGCCGGCGAGGGCCTCCCCCGCGTTGGCGATGAGGCTCTCGAGCGCCTCGACGAGCCGCTCGGCATCGCCACGCACGCGAGCGTCGGCGGCCTGCAAGTCGAGCTCGAGATGCACCGTCTCCGGCAGGAGCCCGCGCAGGGCGTCGGCGTGATCGACGATGAGCTCGTCGATGGACAGCACGTGACGCTCCAGCGGCTTGCTCCGGCAGAAGGCGAGCAGCCGTGAGGTCAGGTCGGTGGCCCGATCGACGGCATCCAGCGCCATGCTCAGCGCCGCCTCCCCTTCCGGGTCCTCGGCATCCTCACGAGCTAGCTCGCAGGCTCCGACGATGACGACGAGAACGTTGTTGATGTCGTGCGCCACGCGCCCGGCGAGCCGACCGACGGCCTCCAGTGCCCGCGACTGTCTGAGCTGCTCCTCGGCGTCGGCCCGCTCGGCCTCGGCCCGGGCGCGCTCGGCCGCCTCGGTCTCGAGCCGACGATTCGACTCCTCGAGCTCACGTGTTCTCTCGTGGACCCGCCCTTCGAGCTGCTGACGCGACTCCGCCAGCACGCTCTCCCGGTGACGTGCTCGCTCGAGCTCGTAGCCCAGACGCAGGTGCTCGACGCGTGCGGCCGTCGCCATCGTCGACTCCTGCCGCTCGACCTCTCGCAAGCGGCGGAGCGCGGCGATGACGTCGGCATGCCGCCCGGCTCCCTCGTGGATGTCGACGGCAGCTTCGAGCGCTTCGCGTTGGAGCTGCGGGTCGCCCGAGCTCTCTGCCAGTCCGAGCGCCTCGTCGAGTGCCGCCCGTGCTTCGACGTGACGACCTCGCGAGCACTCCACTCGCGCCAGGCCGAGCAGGGGGCTGGCGCGAAGTTGCCCCTCCGTGTCCGCCAGGTGCTCGAGCGACTCGTGGTAGTGACGGCGAGCCGTGGCGTCATCTCCCTCGGCTCGGCTGCAGTCACCGAGATGCGAGAGCAGGCTGCCGATCCGAGCCGGGTTGGGACCCGACAGGGCCAGCGCACGTTCGAGACTCTCGCGAGCGGCGGTGACGTCACCGATCTCCTGCTGGACCCGACCTCGTCGGAGCCACGCCATCCCGATGAGCTGCGCATCCTCGACCTTCGCACGCTCTCCCCGACCCTCGAGGTGCTCGAGGCACTCGTCGTTGGTCGCGAGCGCATCGTCGAATCGGCCGAGCGAGGCCAGCGCGGTGGCGATGTTGTGCAGCGACCAGGCCGCGCCACGCCAGTGACCGGCTTCCCGCTGGGTGGTCAGCGCCTGACGATAGAGCTGCAAGGCACCCGCGTGGTCGCCGAGCCGTGCGAGCACCGAACCCAGCGCGCTGCCGACGAGACCCGCGGCGAGGGAGTCCGTCGGCAGCAAGCGGAGCGCGTGGGTCAGCTCGGTGCGCGCCTTCCCCCAGTCACCGGTGGCTTGAAACGAGAGGCCGAGCTGCGAATGAAGGTTGGCCTCGAGCGGCGGATCCTCGAGGTCCTCCCGCTCGATGAGCTCGAGACCATGGCCGAGGTGCTCCCGCGCCGGCTGGTGCTCACCGCGGGCCAGGTGCGTCGCCGCGAGAACGACGTGGGCCGCTGCTGCGGCGTGCCCGTGTCGATCGCCAGCCGAGCTCAGCACGTCGCGGGCCAGGCCGAGGGCTTCGTCATCGCGACCCAGGCTGCGGCAGCAGGCCGCCTCCGCCGCTTGCACGCGCAGCGCGAGCCCTTCTCGATCAGGCGACAGGGGAAGACGTCGGCAGGTCTCTCTCGCCTCGGCGACCAGGCCCAGCGCCGCCTGGCCGTCGTCGAGCCTCAGCTCGGCACAGGCGTCGAGGAGCCGGACGACCTCGTCACGGTCGTCGCGCGGGCTCCGTCCAGGCTGACTGCCAGCACTGCCCAAGAGCGTGGTCCCCCATCCGGCGGGGAGCAGGGCAAGACTCGCAATCGTCTCATTTTCAGACGTTTAGACGGACTGCCACGGACTCCCGGCGAGGATCATGGTCCTCGTTCGCCATCCACGCCCGCGGACGTGACGGCGTGCGGTCAGCATTCCGCACGGGAGCCGATCGATCAACCCCTCCGGAGGATCACGACGCCCAGGCCGCCGAGGGCGGCCATCAAGGCCATCAAGCCCCACTCGGGGAGAGTGGGCACGACCTCGGGAGTGCAAGGGGTGCCGAGAACCTCGACCTCGAGCTCGAAGAGACCGCGTGTCTCTTCGAATCCCGTGACGAGCACGTAGTAGTCGAACCCTTCGCCCGCGCAGAAGGTGATCTCCTCGTTCGCGTGGTCACAAGGGTCCGAGTCGTCATGACCGGCGACGCAGGCCAAGCCCTCGGCACAGGAGCCGGTGAAGACCAAGAGCTCGGTGTCGAAGAGGGTGCCCTCGCAGAGGCTCAGGCGCAGCTCGGTGCCCGTTCCCGTGAGGTGGTACCAGACACCGGCGCGGTCGGGATGGTCACTACCGGCGTCTTGGCACTCGGCGCTCTGCTCGAAGAACGAGCTCTCGGCGGCGAGGGTGGAGCCGGACCAAGTCCCGGGTCCGATGGTGGTGGCGTCGGCACAGTCGTCGTTGTCGGGAGGATCGCAGGCACCCGCGGTGCACGTCACCTCGAGCGTGATGTCGCCCGTCTCACCACCGAAGCCCCCGACCACGAAGTGGTAGTCCTGCCCAAGCTCGGAGCAGAAGCTGAGCGCCTCGGAGTCTCCGTCGCAGTTGCCGACGTCATCTCCGCTGATGAGGCAGACCAGGTCTCCACACCCGCCTCGCAGGATCGCGAGCTCGGTGTCGAAGTTGCTGTCGCAGAGACTCACGGTGACGGCGTCACCCGTGCCGACGAAGTAGTACCAGGCGTTGTTGATCTGGCCGTGATCGCAATCGTGTCCACCACCGAAGCTGGCTCCGACGCTGCTGCGATTCAGGGTGGTGCCACAGTTGACGGAGAGAGCGTTCGGGCATTGGTCCTCGGAGATCCCTCCGAGGACCCGCCGCGACGGATCGAGGCCGAGAGCCTGCTCAGACTCGGCCGACGCGACCCGCAGGTCCTCGCTCGCCACGGCCCCGCCGTGCCTGGCCAACCGCCGAGCGGCCTTCTCCGCCCGCACGCCGCCGCGACGGAGTGACTTCTCGAGCTTCGCCGCCTCGCCGGGGCTCAAGACACCCTCGGCCTCGAGCTGGGAAAGAGCGTCCAGGTGTTCGGAAAGCGCGGTCGCGCTCTCGCGTTGGGCGACGGCGTGCGCCGCGAACACCGTCAGGACGAGAGTGAGAAGGACACCGCGGCTCGAACGACGCATCGGGAAGTCTCCGGCCCCTCCGGGGGGTGGTCAGCATTCTGACACGCGGCACGGTGCTGCCCTAGCTGCTAGACTTTCGTCGTTCTTGCGCTCCGCCTCCGAGACCGCGCCGTGGCCGATCCAGCACGTCCGAGAGATCTCCTCGCCGCCTTCCGGGCACTGCCTCCGCACGTGACCGGCCAGATCATTGAGGGAGAGCTGCACGCCACTCCCAGGCCCGCTGGCGATCACGGGGTCTTCTCCTCGTCCCTCGGCTCGGACCTGGGAACACCCTTCATGCGCGGACGCGGAGGACCCGGCGGTTGGTGGATCATCGATGAGCCCGAGCTCCACCTCGGCTCGAACATCCTGGTCCCGGACCTCGCTGGTTGGCGAAAGAGCCGTCTGCCCGTCTACCCCGCCGGCCCCCACGTCGACCTCGCACCCGATTGGGTCTGCGAGATCCTCTCGCCTTCCACCGCCGCCCTCGACCGCGTCAAGAAGCTTCCGCTCTACGCCCGTGAGGGAGTCGCTCACGCCTGGGTCGTCGACCCGCGCGCTCGAACGCTGGAAGCCTTCACCCTCGACGGCAATCGCTGGGTGCTCAGCTCGGTCCACGCCGAGGACGATGTCGTGCGTTGTCCGCCCTTTGAGGAGGTCGAGCTGGAGCTGGGCACCATGTGGCTCCCGGACACCGAGCAAGCCGCGACCTAGCCCGGAACATTCATGAGTGTTCGTGGCGAGTGGCCGGAGATGCTAGCCGAGAAGGGCGAACGTAGCCGCGAGGCCCGGAAGCGCACTTGACGGTGCGTTGAGGACCGAGAGGCGAGTACGCCCTTCGCAGGCAGCAGATCTGGTCACGCAGCAGGAGACTCATGAATCGTCCGGGCCAGGAAGGCGCTCAGTAGGTCGGTCGCTCAGACCTTCAGCACGTCCAGCGCTCGGAAGCGACGGTCGATCGACGGTGCCTCCAGACCGAAGAACCCGCGAGCGGCCGTCGCGTGGAGCCGACGGAAGTCGAGGCCATGGCGCAGGTCGCCGCCGTCGAGCTCGATCAGCGACGGCTGCGTGCCCACGAGCCCACCTCGCACCCGGCCGCCCATGAGCAGCCATGGGGCCGCCGTGCCGTGGTCGGTGCCGCCGCTGCCGTTCTCCTTCGCCCGACGACCGAACTCGGAGTACGTCATGACGAGGACGCGGTCCCACGTGCCCTGAGCGATGAGGCTCGCGCGGAACGCGGCCAGCCCTTCGGCCAGCTCACCGAGGAGACGACGGTGCGTCCCCGCCTGGTTGGCGTGGGTGTCGAAGCCACCGAGACGTGCGACGAGCACCGGCGCATCGAGACCGGCCCCGAGCAGGCGCGCCGCCAGCTCGAGCTGGGTCGCGAAGCGGGAGCGCGGGAAGCCGGACAGCGCGGCGGGCGCCTTGCCGAGCAAGGCCTCGACCCGACCCGCCGCCGAGCGGAGGCGGTCCTGCACGCCGAGCAGGTGCGCCAGGGCCGGGTTGCCGCCAGGGGCGTCACCCGGCTCTTCGAGACGTTTCGCGCGTCGGGTCAACCTCTGCGGTCGAGACAGTGCCACGGGATCGGGTGCCCCGGTGAGCACGCCAGGGCGATCGCCACCGAGCAAGATGCCCGAGGCGATGGCGGAGCTCGGCGCCGGCTCGTCGGCGAGAAGACGCGTGAGCCAACCCTCGCTGAGCGTCGTCTCGCTCCCCGAGCCGCTCTCGACGATGTCGGTGGAACGGAAGTGCGAGCGGTTCGGCTCCGGATAACCCACGCCGAGAGCGATCGCGAGGTCGCGCTTCTCCCAAGACGTCATCAAGGGCTCCAGCGCCGAGTGCAGGCCCAGCCGCTCGTCGAGCCGGAGGACCTCGTCGGTGCTCAGGCCGAGACGCGGACGGAGTCGTCGATACGCCGGGTCGGCGAAGGGCACGACGGTGTTGAGCCCGTCGTTGCCGCCATCGAGTTGCACGAGCACGAGGTGTCGTCCAGGCCAAGCAGAGCTGCCGGCAGCGCGCGTCGCACGGGGAAGCCACAGGCCGAGACCGGCCGCGGCGGAGAGTCGAAGAAGCTCACGTCGTCTCATGGGTCGCTCCTACTCGAGCTGATGGGCGGGATCGAGGAGCAGGGCGGCCACGCGGTCTCGCCGGACGAGCTCCTGCGTCGGCGGCACCGGCAGGACCAGGCGTTCGAGCTCCGAGGAGGGCAACGCGGCGAGTCGTGCCCTCGCGGAACTCAGTGAGCTGGGGCTGCGCTCGAGCGCGGTCTCGAGGAAGCCGCGGCGTGCCAGGAGGGTCGTCGTGCTCACCCAGGACGTGCCGCCCGGCCAGCCCTTCACGTTGGGCGGATCGAAGAGGTCCTGGCCGAGATCACGAAGGACTCGCACGGCCTGTCGCTGCACCTGCGGCGACGGCTCCTCGGGCCAGGCATCGAGCAGGCGCAGGGTCCCGACGACCAGGTCGACGGGCGAGCGCACGCGACGTCCGCGCTCGGTGTCGGAGCGGAACTCGGAAGAAAGAAGGATCTCACGGAGCAAGACCGAGGTCTCGTAGCCGGAGCCGCGGAAGCGATCGGCGATGCGCTCGAGCGTGCGTGACGGGGGCGGCGTCGACACGAGCTCGTTCCAGAGCTTCAGGGTGACGTGCCGTGCGGTCTGAGGCTGCGCGAGGAGGATGCGGACGACGTCGTCACCATCGAGACGACCGGTCACGCCGAGGACGGTCTTCTCACCATAGTCGTGGCGGTCGGGAACGAAGCGGAAGCGGGCTCGTCTCGGATCGATCGTCCAGCCGGTGAAGGCGCGGGCTGCTTCCTTGACGTCGTCTTCGCTGTAGTGCCCCTCCCCCAGCGTGAAGAGCTCCATGAGCTCTCGCGCGAAGTTCTCGTTCGGTCGTCCGACGCGATTGGTGCGATTGTCCAGGTAGGCGATCATCGCGGGGTCGCGCAGGAGCGCGTGCAGCAGCTCGCCGAAGTTGCCGAGCGCGTGACGACGCAACAGCTCGTTCTGCCGGTGCAGCGCCGGCGCCCACTTGACCTTGCGTAGGCTCGACGTGAAGTGGCCGTGCCAGAACAGGGTCATCCGCTCGGTCAGCGGTGAGTCGGTCGCGATCATCTCGCCGAGCCACCAGGCCTTGAGCTCGAGCCCCATCTCCCGACGCTCGCGACGGAACCGACGTTGCTCTTCTTCCGAACGACGACGTCGCTCGGCCGGTCCCGGGGGCTTCGTGCTCATCGAGGCCGGAGCCGACGTCATGGCCTCCGTGCGCACGCCGGCGAGCAGCCGGTCGACGGCCTTCTCGTAAGGCAAGCGCGACAGGCTGGCGAGCTGGTCGGGATCGACCTCGAAGCCCGTGCGGTCGAGGAGGTGACGGACCAGCTCGACGTCGGCCGCTCGGGCCTCGGGGCGAACGAGCAGCACGCCGAGGACGACGAGCATCAGGTGCAGCCAGGTGGAACGCACGAGCGACATGGGTCTCTCCCCTCCCCCACTTCGTCTGACGCTCCGGACGGCTCGAGGGTTGAAGCGACCACGCCGACCCGTGAAACGGACTCCTAGGGCAAGACGCCGTCGATGGTCCCGCGCAACTCCGGGAAGCTCTCGACCAGCGGTCGGATGAGCTCGCGCGCCGTGGCCACATCGCCCTCCAGGAGAGCGGCCCGCACGAGACTCCAGCGAGCGCTCACGGGGTCGATCCCGGCAGGACACCAGTCCTCGTCGAAGGGAGCCCCGTGCAGGCGATGGGCCAACGCGCGCACGAGCACGGGCTCGTCACCGGTCAGCTCCGACTCGACGAGCGCGGCTGCTGCCTCCTCACGTCGGCCGAGACGAAGCTCGAGCACCGCCCGCCAGAAGGCCGGCACGCCCACGAAGCGATCGTCGATGGTGAGGTCATCGTCCTGTCCCGCGAGCGCGACCAGTAGTGGCTCCCAGTCGTCCGCCGAGCCGGCCCCGAGCGACCGCTGCGCCTCGGCGAGCACGGTCCGCTCCGCGATCAACTCGTCCGCAGCCCAGGCGATGCCGTCGTGAGCACGCCAGAACGCGGTCATGGGCGTCGTCGTCTCGACCCGCTCGAGCGCTTCATCCCAACCGACCTGGTCGAGCGTCGCCGCGCGACTGCCGAGCCCCGTCATCGACACCATCAGGAGAAGACCAGCCCCGAGACTCCCCCACTTCTTCCAAGACGAGAGCTCGGGCCAACGACGATGTAGCGCCGCCAGGACTGCTGGCGTGACGACGAGCAAGGCCAACGCGAGCGGGAGACGCTGACGTGCCGACACGTAGAACACGACCTGCACGCCGATGGCCACGAGCCCGACGGTCAGCGGCGCCACGAGCTCGAGCCGCGTCGCGCGATCGACGAGCCCGAGCAACGGGACGACGAGCAGCAACAGCCCGAAGCCGAGCGGCCAGCGCGCCCGAGCCCGACGGTCGAGGTCCTCGGTGACGACCAGGTCGTGAAACTCGTGCGGCCCGACAGAGAGCGCGGCTCGATGCAGGACGCGACGCAGGCCCTGCGCCGGCTCGGTGCGCAGGCCGTCCAGGGCGAGCCCGGTCCAGTACTCGTTGGACTCACCCGGCCCCAGCTCACGCCCCTGCACGTGCGAGGCGATGCGTCGATACGCGACGTGGCCGTAGTCGGGGCTCTCGGGATGACGACGCTCGAGCCAGCGGACGAAGTGCGGCGCGTGCCGCGTGAGCCCGGTGGCAGCCGGTCCATTGCCCTCGTAGAACACGGGTCCCGGGTTCATGATCAGCGGAGAGCCGGTCACCACGAAGCGAGACGAGACGACCGGACCGAGCACGAGCAGCGCCGTCGCGCCGGCCAACAGCACGAGACGCCGACGCATCGCGCGGTCCATCGCCGGGGCCGTCCACCACGGCAGCGCGAGCACGAGCAGCACGAGCCACTGGGGTCGGCAGAGACCGGCCAGCGTGAGCGCGAGCGTCGCTGCGAGAAGGGTCAAGCGCGCGGCTCCGGGCTCACCCACCCGCAGCCGATGTCGGGTCTCGTGTCCTGCCGCCAGCGCGAGGGCGAGACACGCCGCGAGCAGCAGCTCAGGCTCGTGGATGCCGGCGTGAACGACCAGGGGCCGGTAGGTCGCCACCAGCAGCCCGCCCAGCAAGCCCCAGGCTCCTCCCGCCAGCCGGCCGACGAGAGCGGTCACGGCCACCGCCACCACCGCGTGCAGCACGCAGTTCAGCAACAGCAACCCACGATGACCGAGGACTCCTCCGACGGCCTGGACCAGCCCGAGGTACAGCGGGCTGTAGTCGCCGAGACGCTGCGCGGCCAGCTCGGGGTCGGCGGCGGCTTGCTGGTACTTGACGAAGAAGCCCGGCGGCCAGGCCGCCTGAACGACGAGCAGCGAGAACACCAGCGCCACGACGGCCACCAGCGCCACGCCCATGGCCGGTCGGGCCAGGAGAGCCTCGACGAGACGTCTCACGAGCTCGGCACGTCCTCCCCACTGGGCTGTCGGTCCTGAGTCATGCAGTCGCTCCCCCGCGTCGCCGCTCGGAGACCGACGACCGGTCGCGGCATCATGCCGTCCGTCCGTCGACGCCGTCCCGAGATGACCCGGCCCTCATCCGATCGCAACGCGAGAACCTCACGCTACGTTGCGTGATCCGACATATACAGAAAAAACGAGGTCGTCCTCGATGGGGCATGATCGGTCCCCCACCAGCGTGTACCCGCCTGGACGTCCGCCCCGACCCCGCCCGAAAGGTCCTC
>JBCCFW010000003.1:0-120723 GCA_039029535.1 Acidobacteriota bacterium | reverse complement strand
CAGGCGGTGGCGATGCCCGAGGCGGTCTCGCTGGCCTGCTCGACCTGACGCAGCACGTAGGGGATGAGGTTCGAGTTGTCGACCTGCTGGGTGAAGACCTCGGCCGCCCAGCCGTTGCGCAGCCGCGTCTCGATGTCGGCCTTGCCGAGCCCCGCCCGGGGCTGGATGACGTACTGCTCCTCGAAGTCGGGGAGGTAGACGACGTCGAACTTGTCGCCGAGAGCGGTGACGGGGTCGGTGGCGTTGATGAAGCCGGTCGTCGCCGTGAGTGAGCTCGGCGAGTCGGCGGAGTCGCCGCCGTCCATGTCCGCGTCGGCAGCATCGGCGCCACCGGACTGGAGCGCAGGGCCGTCGTCGTCGGCGGACTCGGGAGCGGGCGAGGCCAGCGAGATGGCGAGAGCCTGGGTGATCGACAGGCGCTCGGGCGCCACGCGTCGCAGCCAGGTCGGCGGATTCTGGGGGAGGACGAGACGGTAGCCGCCGTTGCGCTCGTCCCGCTCGAAGCTGACGAAGGCCACGCGCTGAGCGACGGGGATGGACTGCTTGAGGTTGAGGTAGGGACGCGGCAAGTAGTACCGCACGCCCTTCATCTCGTCGGCCTTGCGCTGGTCCTCGTCGGTCCACTCGTCGTACTGGGTGGGCGTCGGAACCTTCCGGTAGTTGATGCTCGCGCAGCCGATGCTGCCGAGGACGAGCAGGGCGAGCAGGGCGGTACCGAGAGGACGTCGCGAGGCCATGAGGCAGCTCCTGGCCGGACGAGGAATGGCCCTGAGACGGAAGCCCACGAATCGCCCGACGATGAGCCCAACGCTCGCACTCGGCCTGGGGGGTGTCAAGCTGCGTCCAGGCTGACCGTTCTCTAATGAGCACGTTGAGCGGGAGAGGTATTCTAGGCACGCCCGAAGTCGGTCAGGAGGGAGGTCACGGTGCTCACGAGGAAGCAGCGCAATCGACTCGTGAACCTGATTCAGTCACGGCAGCCCCACGTCCTCACGACCCATGCCGTGGATCAGCTCGTGAAGGATTGGCCCCTCGACTATCTCGAGGCGGCCGGAGAGATGTTCGAGGGCTCCGAGTTCGAGGGCAAGCCGGATCATCTCTGCAACCTCCTCTGGGTGATCATGCTTCTCCGCTACGCCGACGGCGGACGCTCGTTTCTCTCCGCCCTGAGAACGGCGGTAGAGAAGCCGTGCATTCATGTTCGAACCTCCGCAGCGATACTGGCGTCGATCCAGCTCAGACTCTTCAAGCTGCCGGACAACATCGAGCGGACTGAGCTCTTCGAAGTGATTGCGAGAGGGCGGGAGCTCGGCATCCGCGAGGACGACGACGCCCGGATCGCGAAACATCTTCCGCCCGACTCGAGCGAGGAGTGAGCCAGGCGATCCGCTCAGCCCTGCTGCGCTGAAGCCCCCGGCACGACGTCGATCACCACCACCTCGGGTCGACACAAGAAGCGCAGCGGCGGCGCACCCAGGCGCTCCATGCCGATGCCGCGCGACACCAGCAGCGTTCGGCCCTCCGGTAGCTCGGTCCGACCGACCGCCCAGGAGCGGGGCACCGTCGATGCGGTGAGCAGCGGTCCGATGAAGGGCAGGCGGACCTGACCGCCGTGCACGTGCCCGGCCAGCAGCAGGTCGGCCTCGACCTTGCCGGTCGCGAAGTTCGGGAGGTGACCACAGGTCACGTGGAGACCGGGGGCGTCATCGACCCGCGTCTGACCCCGCAGCGACTCGAACAGCGAGAGCGCCGTGACCGTCACCGGCCCCCACGTGAACCGCTGCCGGTCGTGAACGGTGACGAAGGGCTCGGGGAAGCTCTCCTCCCAGCCGTCGCGATCGACGTTGCCCCGCACGGCGATGGCTCCGAGCCGTGGCTGGAACGACAGCTCCTCCAGCAGGACTCGGAGCTCACCCCGCAGCTCGGCGCGCCGCTCGTCACTTTCGACCTGGACGTAGTCGCCGAGGAAGAGGAGCAAGTCGGGCTCGGCGTCACGGGCTGCCGTGAGAGCTCGGCGCTCGTGCGCCCCGATCTCCTCGGCCTGGAAGTCCGCCACGACCACGATCCGCACGGGCTCGCTGATCTCCGCGCTGGTGAGCTGATGCCGCGACACCTCCAGCCAGCGAGGCTCGATGAGGAAGGCGTCGATGGCGATCAGCGCGATGAACCCGGCCGTCGCGGCGGCGGCGATCGCGCACTTCCGTCGCTTCTTCCACATGACGACTGCGGCCGCGATCAACCCGAGCAAGCCGTGCCCGAAGATGCCCCAGGCGAGCAGCCGGAGCGTGCTGAAGCTCCCGCCGCCGAAGAAGGCCGACAGCACGATCACGGCGATCACGCCGAGGCCCAGCACGATGAGGAGGCTCCGTCGTCCGGGACGACGAGCGATGAGCGCCAGGCCGAGCAGGTCGACCGCGCCCAGCAGGAGATGGAAGAGGAGCTCGCTCACTCGCTGCGCAGGGCGTCGATCGGATCGAGGCGGGCGGCGCGCACGGCCGGATAGAGACCGGACGCCAGGCCCACTGCCACCGCCACTCCGGTGGACAGGAGGACGGAGCTCGCGGTGACCACCGTCGGCCAACCTGCGGAGGCCGCGACGAGCTCGGCGATGCCGACACCCACGCCGACCCCGGTCAGGCCCCCCACCGCGCTGATGGTGAAGGCCTCGAAGAGGAACTGACGTCGGATGTCCGTCCGACGCGCTCCGACCGCGCGACGCAGTCCGATCTCCTGGGTCCGTTCGAGGACCGTGGCCAACATGATGTTCATGATGCCGATGCCTCCGACCAGCAGCGAGATCGACGCGATGCAGCCCATGACGATGCTGAAGAGACGCTGAGTGCGGCGCGCTTGCGCCATGAGCGTCTCGGGCACGATGAGCTCGTAGTCGTCCTCGCCTCCGTGCAGTCGTTCGAGCAGCCCGTCCAGCACCGACGCCGTTCGCACGGCGTCGGCCCCTTCCCGCAGCCGCACGACGATCTCCGAGAGGGGGGACTCCAGGGGATCTTGCGCCAGCTTGCGGCGGGCCGTCGACATGGGCACGTGGACTTCCCAGCCCAGGCCCACTCCTTCGCCGCCATCAGTCTCGCTGATGCGGGCCAGGACGCCCACCACCTCGAACCAGAGATTCTCGACCTTGACCACTCTTCCGAGCGCTGGCTCCCCGGCGAAGAGGGCCTGACGGAGGTCGTGGCCGATGACGCAGCTCTGCGAGTGGTGAGTCTGGTCGCGCTCGTCGAGGTAGCGCCCCTCGGCGAGATCGAGGTGGAAGGTCTGGGCGTGATGCTCCGAGACCCCGAACACCTTGGCTTCGAGCCGGTTCGTTCCGGCCAGGACCTTGCGCGCCTTGACCTCGATGCGGCCGAGTGCACGCTCGACCGTCGGGATGGCCTCCTCGATGGCTTCGAGGTCGCGCAGCGACAGCCCCAGTGACTTCTTGCGGATCTCCGCCAGCTCCTCCGGCTTGAAGTCGCTGGCCTGCACGATGAGGTTGCGCAGGCCCATGCGCTCGATCTCGGCCAGGGCGTCGCGCTCGGCCCCCGCGCCGATGGAGAGCATGGAGATGACCGCGCCGACGCCGAAGATCATCCCGAGCATGGTCAGGGCCGAGCGGAGGGAGTGGGCGGCCAGGCTCGAAAACGCGCTCCCCAGGGCCTCGCCGACGGTCACCGAGCGAGCTCCTGCGGCGGCTCCTCGAGCGCGACGAGCTCACCCGCTGCGAGCCCCGACTCGACCACGACCCGTCCCGGGCTGCCTGCTCCCAGCTCGAGACGTCGCTTCACCGCTCGCTCACCTTCGAGCACCCAGGCGGTGGGGCCGCCCTCGGCCTGCACGACGGCCTGCCGGGGGATGACGATGACGTCGTCGAGGTCGATGACGGCGAGCTCGGCGCGGACCCGCTGCCCCGGCTTCATGGTCGCCGGGTCGGTGGTCTCGAGGTCGAGAGTCACGCCGAAGTAGTGCACGGGGACGCCGCGCACGCGGGGCTTGGCCAGGTGGTCCACGTGGCTCACGCTGGCGGCGTGCCCCGTGCCGGGATGGGCCTCGACCACGAGCTCGGCCGAGAGGCCTTCCTTCAGGCTCCCGGCGTCGGCTTCGAGCACGTGGACCTTGGCTTCCATGACCGTGACGTCGGGGAGCTTGCCGATGGACTGACCCTGCCACACCGTCTGGCCAGCGCGGGGGGTGTTGCCGCCCCAGTCCCGCTGCAGCAGGAGGATGCCGTCGTGAGGTGCGGCCACCTCGATGGCGGACAGGCCGTCGGTGGCGCGATCGATCGACGTCTTGGCCTTGCGCTCGTCGACCGACAGGAGGCCGACCTCTTCCTTCGCCTCGGCTCGACGTCGGACTTTCTCCTCTCCGAGGTGATCGAGCTTCTCGCGTGCGAGGCCCGCGTCCACCCGGCTCTCGACGAGCTCCTGACGCGAGAAGATGCCCTCGTCGTGGGGGGCGAAGATCTCGGCGGCTTGCAGCGTGCGGCCTGCCAGCTCGTGATCGCGGGCGAGGTTGGCGAGCGCTGCGGACGACAGGGAGTTGGACTTCAGCAGCGCGTTCTCCGCCGTGTAGAGATCGGCTTCGCCGTCGGCCAGGGCGCGCTCGAGATCGGTGCGGTCGAAGCGGACGACGACTTCACCCTTCTTGACGGGTTGGCCGTCGGTGGCGATCCAGTCGATCGTGTAGTTTCGCTGGCTGGTCACCGGGACCGTGACGGTCGTGCTGTTCTTGGCTTCCAGGTGACCCTCGGCGGTGACCGAGTGCTGGAAGGCTCCGGACTCGACCCGATGCCAGGCGATTCCGTGACGCTCGACCTGCTCGGCGCTCACGTCGTCGGCGAGCACGAGCAGCGCGAGACTCATGACGGCGCGGATCGTTATCACGACGATTCCACCGGTGCGGCGAGCGCGTCGCCCTCGGCGAGGCCGCCGAGCACCTCGACGTGGTCGGCATTGCGACGACCGAGCTCCAGCGAGACCGGCTCGCGCTTGCCGTCGACGAGACGATGAGCCACCGGGCCGGTGGGCCGCACGTCCAGGGCCGAGAGCGGCAGGAGCAGCACGGACTCGTCTCGATCCACCTCCACCACGCCCCGGAGACGCATGCCAGGACGCATGGTCGAGTCGGTCTCGTCGAGCGACACCCGGAGCCGGACGACCTTGCCCTGGTCCGAGCCGCCGGCCTGGCTCACCGTGCGGCGAATCTCGTCCACCCGGCCCAGGATCTCGCGGTCGGGATTGGACTCGAGCCGGAGCCGCACGCGCTGTCCCACGCGCACTTGGCCGGCCTGGGCCTCCTGCACCTTCACCTCGGCTCGCATTTGGGTGAGGTCGGGGATGTCGAGCACCTTGCCGCCGCGCCAGATCTGATCGCCGAGCTTCTTCTTCTGGCCGTTCTGATCGCTGACGTGGATGACCGTGCCAGCCTGGGGGGCGTTGATGGTCATCTTCGACACGGAGGTCTCGATCTCGATGACGCGCTCCTTGGCTCGCTCGAACTCACCACGGAGGAGCTCGGTGGTCGCGTCGCGAGCCCGCTTCCGGGCGGCGGCGCGGCGGGTGAGGTAGTCGAGCTCGTCGTCGGCGAGCTTCAGGTCGATGCGCGCCAGCTCCAGGGCCTGGCTGGAGGAGAGCTGTCCGGGGACCTGCACCTTGAGCCGGGCCTTCTCCTGCTTGCCTCGGGCTTCCGTGAGCTCGAGCGCGTCGCCGGCCTCACGGCGCTTGTTGGCGACGAGCTGCTTCTCGAGATGGGCCTCGGCGCGATCCCGCCGAACCTGGGCGTCGAGGAGGCGTCGCTGGAGCTCGGTCGTGTCGAAGGACAGGATGCGTTCGCCCTGCTCGACGGACGCGCCCTCGTCGGCCATCCAAGCGATCTTGTAGTTCCAGACGTTGGGCACGCCCGGGGGACCGATGAGCGTGCGGCGCACCGCCTCCAGCTCGCCGTCGGCCTCGACGGTCAGCACGAGCTCACCCCGCGACACGGTCCAACTCGCCTCGACGTCGTCGGTGGTCAAGGCGTGGCGCACGGAGAAGACGACGCCCGTCAGCAGGAGGAGGAGGAGGAGCGTCCTCATCCGGACCGTCCGTCCGAGTCACCGATGCGGGCGAAGAGACCGCTCCCGTCTTGCCCGTTCTCGAGGACCAGGCAGTCGAGGGCGTTGCAGGGACCCAGCTCGACGGGGAGGAGCTCGCCGCCTTCCTGACGGAAGAGCGTGCGGCCATCGTCGGCGGTGACCAGGGCCTGACGGGGAGCGAGGAGGGCGTCGTCGCGACGCTCGAGCTCGACCTCGGCGCGCACGGACATGCCGGGGATGAGGAGGTCCGGGGCGTTCTCTTCGAGGGTGATCGTCACGGCGAAGGACCGACGCAGCGAGTTGTCGCGGGCCTCCTCGGCGATGGCGGACACCGAGCTCACGCGTCCCATGAAGCTCCGGTCGGGGTAGGCGTCGACCACGCAGCGGGCGGTCTGACCCACCGCGAGGACTCCGTCGTCCACGTCCGAGAGCTGGGCGTCGACCTTCATGCGGTCGAGCACCGGGATGGTCATGACCGTGAGCCCGGCAAACGAGGTGTCACCGACCTGGAGCTTGCGGCCCTCCCAGGGGTGGTTCGAGATGAGGAGGAGGCCGTCCCGCGGGGCGTGGAGGGTGAGGGTCTCCAGCCGTCGCTGCACCCGGTCGACCTCGCGCTCGGTCTTCTCAATCTTCACGCGGCTGCTCTCGAGGTCGGCCTCGAGGGCGGCCTCAGCGGCTGCCAGGTCCTCGACGGCCTTCTCGAGCCCGAGCTCGGCCTCCCGGAGACGGAGCTTTCGATCCTGAGCCTCTCGCCTGGCGAGCAGGTGCTCCGGCACCGAGGCCTCGAGGGCCGCCCGCTCGCTGGCTGCACGGCGTCGGACGACCTCGAGATGCTTGGTCTCGAGCTCGCCAACCCCCTCGGCCCGACGGCTGATGTACTCGCCTTGCACCTGAAGCAGGCGGAGCTCGGTCTCCTCGAGCCGCGTGAGGAGCTGCTGATTGTCGAACTCGCAGATCGGCTGGCCCTTCTCGACCTGCCGTCCCTCCTCGGCCATCCAGCGAATCGGGGCCCGCCAGGCTGCCGCCCTGGGGACCCGGACCTCCGCGCGTTCGGTGGCCTCGAGGGTGCCGGAGAGGAGGAGGCGATGCTCGAAGACGCCACGGCGGAGGGAGGCCGACGGCTCCGGATCGGTCGGCTCACGAGTCCTTTCGCAGGCCGTGAGCAGGGTGCAGGAGGCCAAGAACGGGAGCCAGCGGGCCGGTCGGCGCCGACCGGTCCTCGCGGCTCCTCGTCCGCTTCTCCTCGCTGTTCGCCTCCTCACGAATTCCACGTCGGCCCCCAGTGTAGCTGTCGCCAGGCGTGCTGGCCCGGCCGTGGCTGAGACGTGACGATGGGCCGAAAACGGCCCCCCGCCGTGCTTGCAGCGTTCTCTGGCGTCACGTAGCTTCAACGCACGAGGAGCCCGATCCGATGCACCGACTCAGCCTGGCCGCGTTGCTGATCCCCACCTGTGCCGTTCTCGGGCTCGGCACGGCTCTCGCCCAGGGAGATACGCAGGACACCGATCCGAGCGTCGAGACGGTGATCGGCCCCACCGACCTCCTGACCGGTGAGGAGCTCTTCCCCAACGAGAACCTTCCCGACGGGCAGGTGGTCGTCCTCGACCCGGGCGACCGCTCGTTCGAGGAGGGTGAGGCCCTGGCCGTCACCCCCGAGACCCTCGTCTTTCGGCGATTCCGTCAACAGCTCGAGCGGCTTCCCGACCGGGGAGGCGAGCAGTACGGCGGTCCGGCGATGCTCGGCGTCAACCTCGGAAACAAGCGGCAGGTGCGGCGGGCGACCAACCTCAGCCCGAACGCCAAGGCCCAACTCGAGGACTGGGACGGCTACGGCGCCGCTCTCCTCAAGGTGCATGCGGGCTCGCCGGCCGATGCCGCCTGGCTCCAGGCCGGTGACGTCATCGTGCAGGTGGCCGGCCTGTGGGTCGACTCCAACGACACGCTCATCCGACTGATCTCACGGGCGGAGCTCGGCCGCGAGTTCGAGGTCTGGTACCTCCGCGACGATCAGGTCTATCGCACCTGGGTGGTGCCGAGGGATCGCTCCGAGATCCCGGGTGAAGACAAGCTCGTCCCCGAGGGGACGGTGCTGTCGGTCGACACCATCGGGCTGCGTCTCCCCGTCTTGTTGGACAGCGTCGAGCCGGAGTATCCGCTCGATGCCCTGCGTCATCACCGCGGTGGTCGGGTCCTGGCCGAGGTCCTCGTCGACGAGGAGGGGCAGGTCGCCAATGTA
Organism: Acidobacteriota bacterium; assembly: GCA_039029535.1. Taxonomy (GTDB): domain Bacteria; phylum Acidobacteriota; class JBCCFW01; order JBCCFW01; family JBCCFW01; genus JBCCFW01. The sequence goes on along the minus strand of JBCCFW010000003.1, from coordinate 112,420 downwards.
CAGCTCACGAAAAGAATCGGTCGCTACGGCTTCGACGAAGCGGTGATGGAGGCGCTCTGGCAGCGGGAGTACGAGCCGGCCGACCTGCGAGGGCAGGCGGTGTCGGTCATGCTGCCGATCCGCATCGACTTCGAGGTGCCTCTCCGGCACTCCCGGAAGACGGAGTCGGACGGCTCCTAGCTCGAACCGTCGTCGCTCTCTTCCCAGGTCGGCACGCTCGCCATCGGCGTGAACCACGCGCAGTCGAGCCCCGCGACCGTCGTGCGTCCACCGTGCAGCCCCCACAACATGGTCGACGCGTCGCCGTCCTCGGACAGGACGGCGGCCCCGCCGTCGCCTGACTCACTGAAGTAGTTGGCCAAGCTCACTCCAGGGCGTGGTTGCGAGTGCCACGTGACGGCGGCTTGCGGATCGAGAACCAGGCCGTGTGATGCGGTCGTCGAGCTCGCGACGACGACCTCCTCCTCACGAGGCAAGATGTTGGCGAGACGCACGTCCGCGTACACCGACTTGCCGACTCGCACTTCGTTCACGTTGCAGTCGACGTGATCGTCGAGACGGACCAATGCGACGTCGGTCACTGGAAGAAAGTTGATCTCGACACGGCCGATCCGCTTTCCTTCGGCTTGAACCGAGTCACCTGCGCTACCGACCACGTGGCCTGCCGTGTAGAGCAGACGAGTCGTGCCGTGCCGCACCACGACTCCTGCCGTGCCCGTCCTGCTGCCGCAGGTGATGGCGATCCCGCCAGTGACCTTCAATGCCCGCACCCCAAGGGATTGATTATTCTGCAACTTGCAACTCGATGCCAGTGGCCTTAGTTGCTACTCAAGCAAGTGATGGGCTTGGGCATGTTGCCCCGTCTTACCTCTTTCTTACCGGAACTGTCGATGACGACGACCAGGCTGTCCACGAAGGGACAGCTCATCATTCCCAAGGAAGTTCGCGAGCATTTCGGTTGGGGGGCCGGGACCGAGCTCGTGGTCGAAACAAGGGGCGACGAGATCGTCTTGCGACTCGCGAGTGACGTCGAGCGGGCTGAGCTCGAAGACGTGATCGGCTGCCTGCGTCACGAGGGAGCGCCTCGATCGATCGAGGCGATCGGAAGGGTGCGGCGAGGAGAAGAGTCATCCGAGACGAAGTGACCGCGCTCGATGCCGACGTGATCGTGCGAGCTCTCGTGCAAGACGATCCGGAGCAGGGGCGGCAGGCGGCGGAGGTGATGGCGCGTCCGGCGCTTCACGTCGCCAAGAGCACCTTGCTCGAGGCCGAGCGCGTGCTGCGTTGTCTCTACGGCCTCCCGAGAGATCGGGTCAACGCCGCCTTCCGACGTCTTCTCGGCCTGGAGACCTTGATGATGGAAGACCGCTCGCAAGTCGTGCAGGCGCTGGACTGGCACGAGGAGGGCATGGACTTCTCACGAGCGCTCCATCTGTCTTCCAGCTCTGGATGCGACACCTTCGCGACTTTCGAAAAGGGACATCCCTTGCGGGGTGCGACGAAGCTGACGCCGCGCATCGAGCGTCTGTGACGCACGGGCTTCGAGCAGGGCTCAGTCCGCGCGCGTGGTCTCGCGCAGGTCGTTCCACCGGAGAGGTTGGAAGCGACCGTCACGCACGATCGTCGGCCAGACGCGGACGGGTCCCGGCTCGCCCAGGCCGAGGGAGCCCACGTCGATGTCGGCGGCGGCGTCGAGGAGCCCCGCTCGCGTGAAGCGGACGCCGGGCCGATCCAGCGCTCGACCGAGCAAGCGCGCGACGAGGTAGCCCTCGAAGGACACCATGCCTGGGCGAGCCTCGGGGGCATGGGCTCTCAGGTCGGACAGGTATTCGGCGACGGTCGGATGTCGCGCGTCGAGAACCGGGACGACCTGGGTGACGATCAGCCCCTCGGCGTCGTCACCGAGCGCGTCGAGCAACGCGTTGCTCCCCGTGAAGGAGAGGCTGGCGAAGTGGACCCGAGGCAGCACCCTGCCGAGCGTCGACACCAGTCGAGCACAGGGGGCCGTCGCGCCGACCATGATGACGGCCTTCGGTGGAACCTCCGCCCAGCGGATCGTCAGGGCCGCCTCGCGGACGTCGATGGTGTTGCGCGGGTAGCGGGCGTGAACCAGTCGCTCTCCGTCCGGATGACCACGCTCGGCGAGCACCTTCAGCGCGGCGGCATGTCCCGCGTCCCCGAAGGCGTCGTCTTGCGTGAACAAGGCGATCTCGCGAGGACCGATGCCTTGCTCGAGCAAGCCGCCGATGAGGACGTCCATCTCCTCGGCATAGCTCGCTCGGTAGTGGACGACGTGACGCGACGGCGGATCGGCTCGGAGGCCCTGGGCACCGGTGAACGGAGCGAACAACAGGATGCCGGTCTCCTCGAGCTGCGGGAGGATCGCGAGCGTGGTCGGCGTGCCGACGTTGCCGACGAAGGCCAGGATGCTCTCGTCGGCGACGAGCTTCGCGAACTGCTCGCGCGTGGTGGCCGGGTCGTAGCCGTCGTCGGCGACCACGAGCTCGATCGGCCTGGTGCGACCACTCGAGCCGCTCACCGCCCGGCCCTTCAGTCCCGCCTCCAGCCCGAGCCTGAGCTCGCGCCCGAGGGCCTTGGCGGGACCGCTCACGGCTCCGATCATGGCGACGCGGAGGGGTGCTGCGTCCTCGGCGGGGGTGGCCACCGAGGCCCGCGCCGACGAGAGAGCCAGCGCCACGAGCATCGCGACGGCGAGGCGATGCGTCATCAGGTGAGGCTCCACAGCGTCACCGCGAACAGCGCGCCCTGGCTCACGGGCCAGTAGAGGAGCTTGGGCATCATGTTGTCGCGGTAGTGCAACCAGTCGGCGTCGGGATGGAGGACGAGGAGGGCGTTGACCGAGATCCCCAGGATCATCGCGTAGGTGAGGAAGTAGTAGTACTCCAAGTACACGAAGCCTTGAGCGGCCAGGGCGTCGCGCAGGCCGACGTGCGCGAAGACGACGACGAGGAAGAAGCCAGCGCAGGCGCCCACGACTCCGAGGGTGTCGAAGCCGAGCGCGTCGCGGCTCTCGGAAGAGCGGCCGACCACCATCAAGATCGTGTAGAGCAGGATCAAGATGACGCTCAGGGGCATGAGATGGGAGACGAACGGCCCGATGAGATGCTTGCGAATGATGACGTTGAAGTAGAGCTCGGGATGACCGCGCAGCCCCCGGGCGCCCGGGAAGCCGAAGCTCGTCGAGTACTCCTCGAGTCGATAGCTGAAGTACGAGCGGCGGATGTCCCAGCCGGGGAGGACGGGGTCCTCCTCGATCCCTGGAAGCGAGGCCGGCGCGAGGGTCTGATAGGAGTCGAGGTCGGGGACCAGGATGACGTTGCGGTGGAAGTCGCGGTGCCAGAGCTGGAGCCACACGTTCTCCTGATCGAACGGGTAACGTGAGTAGTCGAACTCTTGGTGGAGGACGACCTTGAAGCTCCAGCCGATGAGCTCCACGTCGTCCGTCCTCAGCCGGTAGATCTCCTCGGACTCGAACGACTCGGCCTCGGGCAGGAGGAAGCCACGCTGCACGTCGTCGTGAACGCCGTCGCGATACTTCTGCCAGAGATAGCCGGTGAGACGCACGTCGTTGGAGCCGACGAAGGTGATCGACTGGAGGAAGACACCGGTCGGGACGTGGAGGGGGAGCTCGCGGTGGGCGGCCAGCGCCGTCTCGTCGCACTCGCGCAGGAGCCGATCCAGCGAGGAGCGGTTGGTCACGCGCCGATCGTCGTGGTGATCGGACGGCGGTAGGTCCCGGGCGACGTTGCAGGTCAGCGCGGTGCCGATGGCGAAGAGGGCGGCGACCCCCAGGGCGAGCCACCACCAGCGGTCGTAGCCCTCTCCGGGGTAGCGGGTGACGAGGACGCCCAGGAGCATCCCCAGCACGAGGAGACCGGCGAGGGCCAGGCGCAGGCCCGAGCGTCGGAGCTCGAGCTGACGCGGGCTCTCCGAGCGGAGGAAGACATGAACCAGCGACCACCCGGCCGGCTCGACTCCGCGGTGGAGGAACCAGGCGGGCTGATGCGTGAGCGGGTCGTGATCCTCGAGCGGAGCCGGGGCGACGTCGGCACCTCGTCTGAGCCGATCGCGCCAGGGAGCCTCGTCGCCGAGAGGGCGGCCGTCGAGCAACGTGCGATCGGGGTGAAGCAGCCAGCGCCCCTCCTCCGATGAAAGGACGAGGTAACCGCTCTCGCCCAGCCCGAGTCGATCGAGCGCGCGACCCAGGCCCTGCCCGGACAGCGCCACCACGACCACGCCGAGCCGGCGGCGCTCACCGGTGGCATCGCGACCATGGAAGGGGAGCACGAATCGCGCGAGAAGTCGTTGGCCGTCGGCGGTCAGCGTGGGCTCGTGCCAGCGGCCGGAGGCGTCGGAGGTCGCGGTGAACCAGTCGGCCGTCGTGTAGTCGTCGAGGCCATCGAGCTCGAGGGCTCGGATCCGGCCACCCACGCGTTCGAGCGCCACGGCGTGAAGCCGGTGGCCGGAGGGGTGCGCGAAGCGATCGAAGGCCACGGCGGCACGGACGACGTCGCTGCCCTCGAGCAGGACCTGCCGGAGACGATCGGCGAGCCTCTCGTCGCTCGGGATGCCGCCGTCGAGAGCGTCGGCCACGGCCCGGGCCGCCGACTGGGCGCGGGACATCCGCTCGGTGACGAGGGTGACGGCGCGGTCGGCGTTGGCGGCGGCCTGAGCGCGCGTGGCGGCATCGTCGTCTCGGAGACGTCGGTGATGGCCCCAGGCGCAGGAACCGAGGAGGACGAGGCTCGCGAGCAGGCCGATCCCGACGAGGCGTGCGCTCCTGCTGGGACCTGGCCGAGCGTCCGCCATGGCACTTCCCGCGGGTCACGCCTTCGACTCGCGTCGCGGGCGCAACACCGATCTTCCGAAATCTCCGAGAGACGCGAGGATCACATCGTTCCCCGGGTCAGGCAAGATTGCGTGCCGAGCCCGGTCGAGCCCGCGAGTTGACTTGCCCCCACGGTCAGGCGACTTTCATCCAGGCGATGAACAGGGAGAACGCGATGAATCGGTGCGAGATCGTCGTTTCGAGACTCGTTCGGTTCCGTCTTCTCGTCATCGGCTCCGTGCTCCTGGCCGCTTCGGCCAGTGCGATGGACGGGCCGGTCGACGAGTCGGTGGCGGTGCCGGGGGACTGGGGAGAAGTGTGGCTTCAGGGCATCTCGGACTGGCGAGAGGTCGACAAGCTCAACGCCTCCGACGGCCTGGCCGACGACGGCTTCGGTCGCAGCGCCACGGGTGACGACCAGACGCTCATCATCGGCGCTCCCTGGAGCGACGATCTCGAGATCGCGTCGGGCTCGGTCTACGTCTTCGAACGTCAGCTCGACGGGACCTTCACCGAGATCAGCCGGCTCAAGGCGAGCGACCCGCAGTTCACCGCCCGCTTCGGCTACGCGGTGGCGCTCGACGGCGACACCCTGGTGGTGGGCGCCATCGGCGGCAGTCTCGGAGGCATCGGCGGGGCCGCCTACGTCTTCGAGCGCGACCTCGGTGGGCCCGACACCTGGCTCGAGGTCCGCAAGATCACGCCGCCCGTCGAGGCGCCGGGCAACGCCTTCGGGACCAGCGTTGCGATCTCCGGCGACACGATCGCCATCGGTGCGACCGAGAACAGCGTCCCCGGCACGACTGGCACGGTCTACCTCTACGGTCGCGACGTGGACGGCGCGGGCGCCTGGGGGCTCATCACGAACGTCACCGCCAGCGACGCGGAGGAGGGCGACTTCTTCGGCGGCGCGGTGGCCCTCCACGACGACGTGCTCGTCGTCGGCGAGGACTCGGGAAGCAGCGGTGACATCAACGGTGCGGCCTACGTGTATCTCCGCGACGAGGGAGGGACCGACGCCTGGGGCGAGGTCCTTCAGCTCGTCGCCTTCGAAGGTGCCCTCGGCGACCGCTTTGGCAACAGCGTCGCGCTGAACGCGGACCGCATCGTCGTCGGTGCGAGGACGCAAGACCTCATGGGGCGCGACAGCGGGGCGGTGTACGTCTTCGAGCGACTGGGCGAGAGGCTCTGGGTCGAGGATGCCGTGCTGCACGCCAGCGATGCAGGCGATCCCGATCAGTTCGGCTTCGCCGTGTCGCTGTCCGACAACGGCGGTCTCCTGGCGATCACCGCCTACACGAACGAGAACGGGACCGACTCGGGCTCGTGTTACGTGTTCGAGCGCGACCTCTCGACGCCGCTCGGTTGGTTCGAGATCGACAAGCTCGTGGCGCGGGACGCCGACGACCTCGACCTCTTCGGCTCGAGCGTGGTCGCCACCGAGCAGACCATCTTGATCGGCGCTCGTCAGGACGACGACCTCGGCGAGGACTCGGGCTCGGCCTACGTCTTCGAGCTTCCGCGCGCCGACACCGACGGCGACGGCATCATCGACTCGCTCGACAACTGCCCGGCCGATCCCAACCCCATGCAGGAAGACGTCGACGGCGACGAGCTCGGTGACCCTTGTGATCCCGACATCGATGACGACGGTCTCCTCAATGAGGACGACTGTGCGCCCTTCGTGCCCGGCGAGCAGGTTCCCGAGGAGGTCCGCGACCTTCGCGTCACCCTCGGACCGGCCGAGGAGGCCGTGTTGACTTGGGTGCCGGTCGTCGGGGCGCGGCACCTGGTGGCTTCGGACCGGCTCGACCGCACCCGCGTCGACTTCGACCTCGGCCTGCGGTCCTGCACGGACGACGCCGGCATCGCGAGCACCTTCACCCATCCCGACGATCCCTTCCCCGATCGCGGCTGGTGGTACCTCATCGTCGGTGCCAACGACTGTGGTGCCGGTTCTGCCGGCGTGACCCCTCCTCGCATGAGCGTCGACTGGACTGCCGTCGTCCCCTGTCCGTGACCCTCGAGCGTCGACTCGACTTCGAGCACGGGGGCGAGCGACACGAGCTCCGGGTGCTCGACCTCCGGCCCGCCGGAGCACGAGCTCTCTACGTCTTCGGTCACGGCGCCGGGGCCGGGGCGGATCACGGGTTCATGGAGGACCTGGCCGTCGCTCTCGCCGAGCGGGGCATCGCCACGTCCCGACCTCATCTCTTGCCGTTCATGCGGTCGCGTGACCGGACACGCCTGTTCACGGCGATCCGGACCTTGCTGGATGCCTCGGCCAACGAGGGCTTGCCGCTGTTCGCTGCCGGCAAGTCGATGGGCGGGCGAATGACCTCGCTGGCCCTCGCGGCGGAGCCTCGTTCAGACGTGCTGGGCCTCGTCTTCGTCGGCTTCCCGCTGCACCCTCCGAAGAAGAAGGGCATCGAACGGGCGGAGCACCTCGACGACGTCCCGCAGCCGCTGCTCTTCTTGCAGGGCACGCGTGACGCGCTGGCCGACCTGTCGCTCTTCCGACCGGTGGCCGAGCGCCTCGGCGAACGAGCCACCCTGCACGTGGTCGAGGGAGCCGATCACGGTTTCGCGGTGCTCAAGCGGTCGGGACGCACGTCCGAGGAGGTCCTGGTCGAGCTGGCCGACGTCGCAGCCGACTGGATGCTGGCGCGGGTCTGAGTCCGTCAAATCGGGACGTCGGACTGGGTCAGCCTCGATAGACTGAGGCTTCCCGTTTCAAAGGGCACGATTCATGAAGCCAGCCACCTTCCCCGTGCGCGTGACCGCGGCAACGACCGCCTTCGTCTTCCTCTCCGTCACCTTGGCGGTCCCCGCTGCGGAAGCTCGCGGCAAGCGCTTGAGTCAGGCTCGCGTGGCGTCGGGCCTGAAGGAGGCGCTCTCCGTCGGCACCGGTCGTGCCGTCGACGTCCTCGGGGCGGTGGACGGCTACTGGCGCAACGGTGAGGTTCGGATCGAGCCGCCCGGTGGGCTACGCAAGGTCGGCAAGCTGCTCCGTGCGCTGGGTCAGGAGGAGCTCGTCGACGAGTTCCACCTCAGCCTGAATCGCGCGGCGGAGGCGGCCGCTCCCCTGGCGCGCGAGGTCTTCCTCGACGCGATCAAGGACATGAGCTTCAGCGACGCTCGCCGCATCCTGCGTGGTGAGAAGCACGAGGCCACGGAGTACCTCGAGCATCACTCCCGAGGACGCTTGAAGGAGCTCTTCGAGCCTCTCGTCGCGACCAAGCTCGACGAGGTCGGAGCCACCGCGAAGTTCAATCGGATGGTCGCGCGCTACGCGACCGTCCCGTTCAAGAGCCGGCCGCTGGTCGACCTCCCCGACCACGTGACCGACGCGGCTCTCGACGGGCTCTTCCACGTCCTCGCTCAGGAAGAGGAGCGCATCCGGACGAACGTGCTGGCGCGGAGCACCGACCTCCTGAAGGAGGTCTTCGGGAGCTCCGGCGAGGGCAAGAGCCGACGCAAGCGCTGGCTCGACAAGCTCGAGAAGGAGCTCGGTCGGTAGTCACGACTTGCACCCGCAGCCTTGACTTTCGTCCGGTTTCGACGACCTTGTCTTCGAAGCCCACCGGAGAGCGCGCGTGTCGTCACTCGTCGGTGGGCTGGCGCAATCCTGACGCGCAAGCCTCACGCTTGGGGCTTGCGCCCCTTTCCTCCGAGCTCACTGAGTGACAGGACGAGACCCACTCCGATCAGCATGGCGCTGACGAGCGTGATGCCGGTCGGCCGCTCGCCCAGCGCGGGCCAGGCGAGCAGCGCGACCCAGGCCGGCACGAGGCCGTGCACCGTGGTGGTCGTGCGGGTGGGACCGAGCCGGACGACGCTGGCGTTGTAGAGCAGGTAGCCCACGCCCGACGCGACGAGTCCCATGTAGAGCAGGCCGAGCATCGAAAGCGCTCGAGAGGCTGCGCGTCTCGAGACCCGACTCCCAGCCGAGAGCCGGCAGCAGCAGCACGAGGACGCCGAGCCAGGTCACGTGGAAGCTGACAGCCGCGGTGCTCAGCTCTCGGGCGAGCCGCTTGACGACGATCGCGTGCAGCGCCCAGGCGAGCACCGCGACGAGCATGACGAGCTCACCTCGTCCGAGCTGAAGTCGGAGGAGGGCGGCGGGGTCGCCACCCGTGAGCAGCACGAGCACGCCCAGGCTCGCCACGAGCGTGCCCAGCGCCTGAGCCCGCGTGAGCCGCTCGCCGACGAGCAAGCGGGCGAGCAGGGCGGTGAGCAGCGGACCCGACGCGTTGACGAGCGCGGCGTTGGTGGCCGAGGTCCAGGCCAGCGACACGAAGAAGCAGGTCTGGTAGCCGGCGATGCCCAAGGTGCCTGCCAGCGCCAGCCAGCCGAGCTGGTGACGGTTCGGACGCCCGAGCGTCTCACGTTGCCAGCGGAGAAGGAGCGCCAGGGTGATGGCGGCGAGGACGAAGCGCAGCAGCGACGAGGTGAACGGGCCGAGCTCGGTGATGACTCGCTTGCCGGCGAGAAAGCTGCCGGCGAAGGTGAGCGAGCAGGCGATGGGGATGAGGACGGACGCGAGGCGTCCATCGCCGGGAGACGACATCCCCTCATGCTATCGATCGAGCTCCGCTCACGGACAGTCGATGCCGACCCAGTCGAGGTCGCGGCGATGACCCGTCGACCGCACGCCGCTGCTGGACGTCCCCTGGGCGTTGCGGGCGGCCAGCACGAGCCAGCCCTCGTCCATCGTGAGAGTGAAGTGCGCGCGTCCTGCGCTCTCCTCGCTGGGTGAGAGACAGCGTCGCGTCGTCGGCAGCACGAAGTCGGAGAAGTCTCCCTCACTGACGACGTAGCTCGTCGCGAGGCGTGAGACCGTCACCGACAAGGCGAGCTGCTCGCCGTCCCGGCTCACCCGCAGGTCGAGTGGCTCCTCGGCCACGCCGGGTGGATCGCAGGAGCGCGTGGCCGAGTCACGGTAGAGGGCGACGCGAGGGGCCCGCTCGTTCAGTGCGAGCGCGACGTCGGTGGCGTCGACGGAGGGGAGGGCGACGCCCGTCGGACGGCCCTCGTAGTCGACGGCCGGGTTGGCGTGATGCCCGATGCGGGGACAGGCGAACGAGCACGTGGTTGCCATGACCGTCCGGAAGCCGCCTTCGTGGTCCACGTAGCCATGACCGTAGCCACGCACCGGGTTGGTACCCATGGCGGCGCGGTCGTGGGCGGCGCCGAGGTTGTGACCCAGCTCGTGGGCGAAGGTGTGGTTGCTCAGGATGCAGTCGTGTGTCGCGACGGAGAACGCACCGGGGAGACGACCGATCCCGCAGCTCCAGCCGTCGTCCTCGCGCCAGAGCGACACGAGATCGGCGGCGCAGGCGTCGCGCCAAGCGAAGACCTCGTCCATCTCTCCATCGACGGTGTTGCGCAGGGCCTCGAGGTCCTCGCGGATGTCGATCGAGGGGCGGTAGTCGACGCTGCGATGACCGACGAGCCGGTAGCGAAACGCGACGCCGCTGCGCTCGAGGATGGTGTTGGTCTCGTCGAACACGAGCTGCAAGGTTCCGAAGACGTCCTCGGCCTGTTCTTCGAAGCCGGTGGTGGTGAGGACCAAGACGTCGATGATCGAGCCGTCGTCGCCTGCGCCCTGCGGGCGGGGCGGCTCGGGCTCGAGGATCACGGGCGTGTCGGGCGTGCTGCACGGGGGGAGGGTCGAGCGATCGATCGTGCGCTGCGTGATCCGACCGGAGCGATCACCCCGAAGCACGAAGGCCCGATCTTCGAGTCGGACGACACCGGTCCACCCACCGGGATGCGACGTCAGCACCAACTCGTCGTGCAGTCCGATGAGCCCTCGTCCCGTCCGCGTGGACTGCTGAGGCTCCGTGACCTCGTCCAGGACGAAGTGGTGGGCATCACCTTCCGGTGTCGTGAAGACGAGTCGGTCGGGGTCGTCGAGGACGGTCAGGGGTGAGCCATGCATGGCACGCCAATCAGGGCGAGGCTCAGCGGACGCGAAGGGGGTGACGACGAGGATCGTCACGAGGACGCGGCACGGGCTCCACGTCATGTCGGTCTCCCGACTCCGGACGCGACGACCGCGGGAGGCAGGCGGCGACCGGTAGTCGTGTACAACGTAGAGCCGGGACGCAGCGAGCCGTCCTGAAGGCGGAGCGCATGGCGGGCGAGCTCGCGCGTGACAGCTCGTGAGGCCGCGAGGACGGACGGGGAGCGATCGAATCGGATCGAATCGTGTCCTTGGCTGCGAGCGGGAGCGCGTCGCGCCGGCGACCCGAAGAGTGAAGCGGATCGCCGGCGGCCGTGCCAGTTCGTGGGCTCATCACGCCTCTGGGCAGCGGGCTTCGGCCACGATGGCCTGGATGCTCAGGTGCAGCGGGGCCGGCCCGAAGCGCTCGAGGATCCGCTCGGTCAGCAGGTCGATGATCTCGTCGGGGGAGACGGTCGCTCGCTCCTCGATCTCGCGGAGCCCCGGCGTGCCGGTGACGAAGCCGGTCGCGACGCTGCGTGCGCTGGGTCGCTCGACGCGGAAGCGCGTGACCTCGAAGCAGAGCTCGTCGAAGTCACTCGCTTCCAGGGCTTCCTTCATCGGGTCGAGGTGGTAGTGACCGAAGGGCGTGAGGAGGAAGGCGGGCGGGTCCTCGGTGAAGACGCTACCGATGGTTTCGTGGGCGAGCGCCACGACCGGGTTGGCTTCGAGCGAGTCCCAGAAGTTGAAGAGGAGCTGACCGCCGGGACGCAGCACGCGTCGGGCCTCGCGCAGCGCGGCGACCTGATCGGGGAAGTACATGATGCCGAACTGACAGACGACCGCGTCGAAGCTCGCGTCGTCGAAGGGGAGGGCCTGGGCGTCGGCTTGCTCGTAGACGACGCCGGGCAGGTCACCGCGATGCTCCTTGGCGTGGCCCAGCATGGGCTCGGCGAGGTCGGTGGCGACGATCGAGACGTCGTCGGGCAGGGCGCGTCTCAGGGCAGCGGTGGAGATGCCGGTGCCGCAGGCGAGCTCGAGCAGGCGACCGCCGTCGGGGACCTGCGCACGGCTGGCCAGGTCGGCGGCGGTGCCCTGGAGGAGGAGGGGGCCGAGGTGCTCGTCGTAGCTGAGGGGGATGCGGCCGTCGAAGGCGACGGTGGTCGTGGTGGTGGAGGGGCTGGTCGTGCTCATGGTGGCGCTCGGGGAGGGTGGCGGCGTCGTCGTGACTCCCGCCTTCACCAGGGAGAACACGAGCGGTGTCCGAGAGCCGCAATGCGAGGACGAAAAAGTTCTGCGGCGGTCTCAGGGCCCTCCGAGAGGCCCTGAGGGCTCACTCCGTCTCGCGAGTCCGCGACAAGGCGCTGGCCATGAGCCCGGTCGGCACGGCGATGATCCCCAGCCCGATGGCGAGGACGAAGAACGTGAACGTCCGGCCCCCGGCGGTGACGGGGTAGACATCGCCGTAGCCCACCGTCGTCAGGGTGGCCATCGCCCACCAGAGGCTGGCGAACACCGAGCCGAACTGCTCGGGCTGGGCCTCGTGCTCGAAGTGGTAGATGCCCACCGCGCTCAAGTAGAGAACGATGAGGCTCGCCGTCCCGAAGAGCACGAGCTCCTCGCGGATCGCGCGGAAGGCCGCACCGATCCGGTTCATCGCCCGGGCGTAGCGCGCCAGCTTGAGAATGCGAACGAGTCGGAGCAGACGCAGCGCCCGCAGGCTGCGGAGGTCCAGGCCCGACGCCAAGTAGAACGGAAGGATCGCGAGCAGGTCGACGATCCCGAAGAAGCTGAACACGAAGGCCCAACGGCGCTCCGCCGCAAACCACCTCAGCAGGTACTCGATCGTGAACAGCGCGACCGTGACCACCTCGATCCAGTGCAGCCAGGCGCGGGTCTCGGGCGACAGGTCGGGGAGGGTCTCGATCGAGAACGTGACCAGCGAGAGGACGATGAGAGCCTGGATGACGAGCGAGACCGCTCGACCGGCTGGAGTGTCGACGTGGTTGACCACCCGGCTCAGCCGCGCACGCCAGTCCGTCATTCTTCGTCCAACGCCTCGAGGAATCGGTTCAGCGCCTCGGCCACGGCGCTGGCCTCTGCCGGGACGACCACCGACGCGTCGCGCCGCTGCTCTGCCAGCACCGAGCCGCCGACCGCGAAGCGATGTCGCGCGGCGTCGAGCAGGTCGAGGTCGTTGAGCTCGTCGCCGATGGCGCCGGTCTGCTCGGGGGTGAGCCCGTACTGTGTCTGCCAGTACTGCAACGCGAAGCTCTTGCCGCCCTTGGGCACGACCTCCGCCAGCGCTCCTTGACCCGACGGGCTCACGACCACATGCACCGAGGCCTGCGGCGGGAGGTCCCGGGCCATGAAGTCTGCGGCCTCATCGGCCTCCGCCCGAGTGGGAAGGTGCAAGGCGGCGTGGACCAGGGCGGCCTGCTGGGCTGCCATCGGGTTGGCGGGCACCAGCGTCTCGCGCATGTGCGGCGTCCAGGACGTCAGCCAGCGACGAGTTCCTGCCTCGATGACGAAGCAGTCGGGCAGGACCTCGCTGCGATCCGGAGGACGCGGGGCGGTGATGGCCAGCACGTGGGCCGCCATCAGGCTCTCCCGCGTGCAGAGTTCCTCCACCAGCGACCAGGGGAGCTGGCGGAACGACTCCGGCGTCTCGTTGTCCGGCGCGAGGATGACGGCGCCGTTGCTGGTGGCCACGCGGTAGGTCAGGCCCTCGAGCGCCGGGTACTGCGGGCGCATGGTGGAGCAGCGGCGGCCGGTGACGATGGCCACCATGACGCCGCTCTCCGTCGCCTTCCGGATCGCGGCGATGTTCTCCTGCGAGATCACGCCGTGGCGGTCGAGCAGGGTCCCGTCGAGATCGGTGGCGAACAGCCCACGGAACTCTCGCTGGGACGGTGGCGGCGACATGGATCCATCATCCCACGACGCGCCACCCGACGGGCCGGGTTCCGGCGACGGGCCGGTGGTACGCTCGACGCCCCCCGGAGCAACTCGGTCGATGGCCCGCAAGCAACGCGTCTCACGCCGCCAGGAACGCAAGGCGGCAGCCTCTGCGCACGCCGCCGAGCGCGCGCGGAGGCGCATGTTCGGGACCGTGGCAGGAGTCGTCGTCGGTCTCGGCATCGGGCTTGCCTGGTGGCGGTCGCAGCGGCCGCCCGAGCCCGTCCTGCCCGCCGCTCCGGGCAGCCTCGATGCGGCCCTCGTGACCCTCGTCGACGAGCACGTCGAGAAGGTCCGCGCCGAGCCGAGCTCGGTCGAGGCCAGGGGCACGCTCTGCCTCGTCTACGAGGCCAACCACCTCTGGGCCGAGGGCGCGCGCTGCTTCGAGCAGGTGGCCGGGCTGGCGCCCGGGGAGCCGCTCTGGGCTCTCCACCACGCCCTCTGCCTCCGCGAGAACGGTGACCTCGGTCGGGCGGTGGAGATCATCCGCCCGCTGGGCAACGCGCATCCCGGACAGGCCGAGATCCAGGACCGCGTCGGTCAGCTCCTCCTCGAGATCGGTGACCACGACGGCGCGGCCACGGCCTACCAGCGGGAGGTGACCGCCGCGCCGAACATCCCGCTCGGGCACGCTGGCCTCGGCGACGCCCGGCTCCGAGCCGGCGCCGTGGACGACGCGATCCGGCATCTCGAGCGAGCCGTCGAGCTCGACCCGCGTTACGCGGCTCCGCGGCTGGCGCTGGGGCTCGCGTATCGGGCCGCTGGTCGGATGGACGACGCCGAGCGGGAGCTGGCCCTCGCCCAGGGCGCGCGTCGCGCCAACCTGCGCGACTCCCTCTCCCAGCGGCTCGACGGGTACATCCGCAGCTCGCAGCTCCGACAGCAGAAGGGACGTGAGCTGCTCACGGCCGGTCGCTTGGATGAGGCCGAGGCCTTGCTGTCCACGCTCATCCGCGACGAGCCGGACCGGCTCGATGCTCGTCTTCTCCTGGCCGACGTCCATCTTCGGCAAGGGAGGGGTGATGATGCGGTCGCCCTGCTCACCGAAGCCCGCGCGCTCGATCCGGGTCATCGTGCGAGCACCCGGCTCGCGACGGCGCTGCTGTCGCTACGTCGATCGAGCGAGGCTCTCGCCGAGACGAACCGCATCCTGACCAAGGCGCCGTCCGACGTCGCAGCGCATGGCATCCGCGCGCGGGCCCTCGTCGCGCTCGGACGGGATCGCGAGGCGTTGTCGTCCTTCGAGTCGGCCTTGCTCGGCTCGAGCGACGTCAGTCTCCACCGCGCCCACGGCGAAGCGCTTCAGCGATTGGGGAGAAACAGCGAGGCACGTGTTGCCTTCGCCAAGGCCGAGGGAAGGACGCCATGACGGCTCAGGCTCAGCGACACCACGACGCTTCCGCCTCGATGACGCGACGACTCGGCGCTCTCGTCGTCACGCTCGCGCTGCTGGGCATCGCCTGCCAGGGCGAGAAGTCGGCCGCTCCCGGCGGCGGTGAGCGCTGGTTCGAGGACGTGGCTGCCGAGTCGGGTCTCGACTTCGTCCACGACCCGGGTCAGGACCTCCAGTTCTGGTTCCCCGAGATCATGGGCGGTGGCGCGGCGCTGCTCGATCACGACGACGACGGCGATCTCGATCTCTACCTCGTCCAAGGTGGCGAGTTGGCAGGCGCGCGCAACGACTCGCTTCCCGGCAACCGTCTCTACCGCAACGACGGCACGGGTCGCTTCGAGGACGTCACGGAGCAGGCGGGCGTGGGCGACCGCGGCTACGGCATGGGCGCGACCTGCGCCGATCACGACGCCGATGGTGACGTCGACCTCTACGTCACCAACGTCGGGGCCAACACGCTCTACCGCAACCAGGGCGACGGTCGCTTCGCCGACGTGACCGCGCGGGCGAGGGTCGGTGATCCGAGCTGGAGCTCGAGCGCTGCGTTCCTCGATCACGATCGGGACGGCGACCTCGATCTCTTCGTCGTCAACTACGTGCAGTGGGCCATCGGGCTCGACTCACCCTGGCTCGACGCTCAGGGCAACCAGACCTACTGCAGCCCGAAGAACTACGCGCCCGCCCGCGACCGTCTCTACCGCAACGACGGTGACGGCACCTTCACGGACGTTTCGGAAGCCGCCGGCATCTGGGCCGAGTACGGCAACGGCCTGGGCATCGCCGTGGGCGATCTCGACGACGACGGCAACGTCGACGTCTACGTCGCCAACGACGGCACGGCCAACCAGCTCTGGCGCAACCAGGGCGGAGGTCGCTTCCGCAACGAGGCGATGCTGTCGGGCACGGCGGTCAACGCCGACGGTCGACAGGAAGCGGGCATGGGCGTGCTCTGCTTCGACGTCGAGAACGACGGCGACCTCGACCTGTTCATGACGCATCTCCGTGCCGAGACCAACACGCTCTACGTGAACCGCTCCGGACACTTCACCGACGCCACCGCCGGCAGCGGCCTGGCGACCGAGAGCTTCCCGTTCACCGGCTTCGGCACGGGTCACGCCGACTTCGATCACGACGGTCACGGCGACCTCTTCATCGTCAACGGGCGCGTGACCTCCTCCGGTACTTCCGCCGACGAGAGCGCTGGCTACGCCGAGCCCAATCTCCTCTTCCCCGGTCGGGGCAACGGTCGCTTCGCGACGCCGTCCACCCTCGACGAGAGCGGCTCCGCGCTCGCCGGCGTGAGTCGGGCGGCCGCCTTCGGCGACGTGGACGGAGACGGGGACACCGACGTCGTCGTCGTCGAGCTGGGCGAGCGCGTGCGCTTGCTGCGCAACGAGGTCGGCAGTGAGCGGGGAAGCTGGCTGCTCCTCCGCTGTCTCGACGAGGGCCGCGACGCCCTGGGTGCCACGGTCCGCGTGGCGACCGGCGAGCGAGTGCAGCACCGGACGGTGCAGGTGGCCTACAGCTACCTGGCCAGCAACGACCCCCGCGTTCACTTCGGGCTTGCCGACGTCACGGACGTTGCCTCGGTTCAGGTGCGCTGGGCCGACGGCAGCCGCGAGGACTTCGGGCCGCTGGAGGTGAGCACCGAGCACGTGCTGCGGCGCGGCGAAGGACGAAACGCCTCCGGGATGTAGTCCGAGCCGGACGCTTCGGGCTCAGCGCACGCGCGCGAGACGCTGGAGCAGGTCGGCGGGCCGGGGGTCGTTCGGGGCGAGCCGCGCGGCTTCCTCGGCGTGCTCTTGCGCGAGGTCGTAGCGCTTGGCGCGGGCGGCGGAGATGGCGAGGTCGAGTCGGGCGTCGACGTGGCTCGGGTCGAGGAGCACCGCGGCCTCGAAGCGTCGGGTCGCCTCTCCGACCTGACCGGACTGCTTCGCCAGGGACAGCCCCTCGGCGTGTGCTTCGTCGGCGAGGGTCGGACGCAAGGCGGCGGCCTCGCGGAGCAGCTCGCCAGCTTGCTCGCGATCGAACGATGCGAGCTCGTCGAGCGCGCTCTGGTAGAGCATGGCGGCCAGGTCGGCACGGGCCTTGTTCCGCTTCTGCGGATCCTCGAAGAGCTCGGCCGCCCGTCGTCCCGCGACGATGGCGTCGTCGAGCTCGTCGCGCTGGTAGAGCGCGATGGCTCGGTTGCGCTGCACCTCCGCGCTCTCGGGGAGGCTCTCGGCCAGGGCGAGGACGAGCTCGTCTTCCTCGCGGGCCTGAGGCGCGGCGGCGACCGCGAAGGCGAGCACCGGCACGACGAAAACCGCCCAGCGCAGGCCGTGCAGGCTCCAGGCGGGGAGCCGGTTCTTGGGCCCGCCGGCGTCGACACCGCCTTCCAGCCCGAGGGCCTCGCGCGTGGACTTCTCCTTCACCTTCCAGATGAAGCCGTCGTAGTAGAAGTGCAGCAAGCCTGAGGCCGCGAGCACGCCGGCCATGATCGTGTGGACCGGTGGCTTGAGCACGAGCTCCTGAAGCAGGTTGAAGCCACCGTAGGCGAAGACCAGCCCGACGTAGAGGGCGACCAGACCCGTGCTGCGTCGGAACAGGAACTTCGTGAACGCGCCGACGTCGGCCGCCTGAGCACGCTTGCGGTTGAAGAGCCAGACGATCGTCAGGTACTGAACGTCGTGGAAGATCTCGAAGAGCACGACTGCGAGCAGCGGGCTGGCGATGACGACGTTGGCGACCCAGAAGAAGCCGATGGTGGTCGCCAGCAGCAGGTGCTTGACGGGGCTCTGGGGAGCACCGCGTCGCTGGCACTGCCAGGCGTTGACGACGTAGGCGAGGAGGACCGCGGTGAACACGCCCCCGAAGATCCAGCGCATCGTGCCGATGAGCTCGGGCTGCACCAACGGGCCGCCGGCGCGGTACCAGTTGTCGAGCAGCATGTTGATCCGCGGGTCGGAGAAGACCAGGGCGCCCGCGAAGCCGAACAGGCCGACCGCGCGATCGAGGGCGACGGTGCGGGGTGCGAAGGACTTCCACTTGGCGTCGTAGATGCGGGCGAAGCCGTGCATCTGCATGAAGCCGTGCCACATCCCCCAGAAGTAGACGACGAGGATGAGCACCGACTTCTGGTGGAAGGCGAGAGGGATGCAGGTCGCGAGCAGGAAGATCGGCGCGAAGAGGAAGCGCGCCTTGAAGCGCTGGAAGAGCGCCTTGTCGCCGTAGGCTCGCATCATCCCCGGGAGGTGATGACCGAGGGCGCCGAAGCTGGCGACGAAGAGGTAGAGCGCCTCGGTGCCCCAGCTCCCGTCGAGGAGGAGCACCGCGGGGAGAATGAGGATCGGCGTGCCGACGAAGAGCAGCAGGTCCGAGCCGGGACTGAGGATCCAGCTCGAGGGACGGGCGGCCGCGGCAGCGGCCGAGGTCTTGCGACCCAAGGTCAGGAGGCTCCCGTCAGCGAGATGCGGGGACGCTCGGGGTGGGCGCGGTAGAGGATGACCGTGTGACCCACCAGGCCGCAGAGCGCCGACGAGCTGCCTTCGGCGAGCTCCGCGGCCAGGGCCTTCTTGTCGTCGGGCTCGTGGAGGCGGACCTTGATGAGCTCGTGCGAGTCGAGGGCGAGGTTCACCTCGCGGAGCACCGCCTCGCTGGCGCCCTCGGCGCCGACCTGCACGGTGGGGCGGATCCCGTGGGCGAGACCGCGGAGATGCTTGCGCTGACGTCCGGTCAGCTCGGGGGCTGCTGCTTCGCTCATCTTCAAGGATCCTAGTGAACTGCCATCGCGGAATCGAGAGCGCATTCGGCCGGCCTCGACGCCCCTGGCTTCGTTCTCCTCCACTCGCGACTGCTCACGTAGGGTACGGCTACGCTGCGCTTCGCTCGGTCGTCGGGCCTCGCCAGGAGCGCCGAATCCTGGCCGACTGCTGCTTCGCTCCACCATGGCAGCTCACTCGTTCCTTGCCGCGTCGTGGCCAACAGCAGTGGCGGCTGGGCTGGCAGCGACGGGCTCCCAGGCGATCGTGCCGTCGGCGACGCTCCAGTCGATCCCGAAGAAGCCGGCGGCGACCACGCCCTCCGAGCCGGGCACGAGGGAAGCGGGGGAGAAGACGGTCACGTCGGGCCAGTGGATGCCCGACACGAACGACGCCATCGTCTCCGTGAGCCGCTGACCCACGGGGCCGGTGCCGGCGACCACGCCGATGCTGGCGACCGCGCTGTCCCGGTGGGGGCGGATGGCGAAGACCGCGAGGTCGTCACCCCGACGCGCCGTGTCGCCGATGCGGACCATCCCGCGGCGCACCTCGAGCTCGTCGCCGCCCAGGAGCTCGGACCAGGCGGAGTTGCTGTCGGCGTGCCCGTAGAGGATGACGTTGCGGTCGCGATGCTCGAGCGGCTCGAAGACACCGTCGGGGACGATCTCGACCCGACCGTTGGCGCGGTACCAGAACGTGTCGGCGTCGAAGCGCGCCTTCGCCAGGGCCCAGGCGGTCTCGGCGCGGCTACCCACCGTGCCCGGCACGAGGACGAAGCCTCGGCGGAAGGCGTCCTTGAAGCTGCCGGCACGCTCCGGGCTCTTGTCGGCCGGCGGGAAGCCGTCGACCGCGGTCCACTGGTCTTCGAAGTCACGCACGAGATGGAGACGACCGTCGGCGGGGGCGGGGACTTCGCGGGAGGCGCCGTCGATGGCGATGGTGATCGCACCCTCGCCGAGGAGATGACTCGCGTTGAGCACGAGCCGCGCGACGTTCTCGGTCGTGCCCTGGAAGCGACGCTGGTGCGGGTCGCGACGGAGGTCGACGGAGGAGGCGAGCAGCGGCTCGTCCTGGGCGTGGATGGTCACCCAGTGACTGCGGGCGCTCACGCCGGGATGCACGGTGGTGAAGCGCACCTCGCGTGGTGACTCCAGACGATGATGACGACGGAAGAAGTCCATCATCGGCGCCCAGTCGACGCAGTCGGCGCCGGGCTCGTCGTCACGGTTCCACCAGTGCCCGGCGCCGGGCTCGAAGTGGCTGCGGAAGTCGTCGTGGAAGTCGGACAGCAGCTCGATCGCCTGCTTCGCTTCGCTCGGCGGCACGTTGTCGTCGGCGTCACCGTGAAGGATGTAGATGCCCAGGGGCGTGAGATTGTCGAAGAGCAGCGGCGTGTCCGACGGGGACTGAGCGCGGTAGAGCAGACGCTGCGTCGGCGTGTCGCCCTCGGGTCTGCCTGAGTCGAGGTAGGACCAGAAGCTCAGCCAGCCGGCGCTCGGGCCGATGGCGGCCCAGTGGTCGGGGAAGTGAACGCCGAGCTGCCAGGTGCCGTGCCCACCCATCGAGTGACCCGTGAGCCAGGTGCGCTGCGGCGCGGTGCCAAGACTGCGTCGGGCGTGATCGAGAACCTCGAGCGCGTCGAGCCGGCCCCAGTCCTCCCAGTCGAAGCCAAAGGGCCGACGGTTGGTCGGGGCGACGACGTGGGCCCAGTCCTTGTTGCCGTAGGCGTTGGCTTGACCACGGCCCTGCACGCCGGCTCCGTGGACGGAGAGGATGAGCCCCTTTTCCTTCGGGCCGACCTCGAGGGCGGGACGCAGGCCGTAGCCCTGCACGCTGTCGTCGATGGCGCTGCGGAAGGTGACCCAGCGAGCCTCCTCGGGCTTGCGGACGTCGAGGTCGAGCATCTCCTGGTCGATGACCTTGCCGTCCTTGCCGACGAGCTCGAGACGCAGTCGGCCCTTCTCACCGGAGGCGGCGGGGCCCTTCACGCGGAACGGTTGCTCCATGACGGCGAGAGGAGCGAGGCGCGTGACTTCGGTCGACTGCGTGCGGCCTCCCTCGAGGGTGCTGCGGAGCTGGAGACCGAGCAGCGGCGCGTCGGTGAGGTTGGCGACGACGATCGAGCCCTCGGCGTCGATGGGTCGACCGACGACCATGTCCGGCCCGATGCGGTCGGCGGCCTGGATCTCGGCGCGGCCTTCGGAGGGAAGCAGCTCGGCCTGCAGGCGACCACGTCCCACGCGGAACAGGAAGTGGTTGGCGCCCTTCTCCAGGACCACCGGCGTGCGGGCCCAGCCGGTGTTGTAGGGATCGCCGTAGCGCGGCGCACCGTTGACGCGCACGCTGGAGTGACCACGAGCGTGCAACACGGCGAAGCGACGACGCGGGGAGTCGACGCGCCAGTAGACGTGACCACCGCGGAGCTCGGGACCACCCAGCCAGCCGTCGTCGTTCGCCTCCTTGTAGGACCAGCGCACGGGGTCGCCGCCGGGCACGGCGACCGCGTCACCGGCACGGGGCGGCTGCCAGTCGCCACGCACGAGCTGGAGCTCGAGGGCGTCGGTGTGGAGCGGGTTGCGGGCGCGCTGACCGGTGCGGCCGATCACGAGCGCGGAGTCGAGCTTCAGCGGCAGCTCGGCGGCCTGAGCGAGGCCGGCGAGCAGCACGAGAAAAGCGGGTCCGAGACGACGTGGCTTGACGAGCATGCGGGATGGTAAGTCACCTCACGGCGTCCCGTGGCGACTTCTCCGAGGGCGTCGGAACGGCCGCTTTGCGCCCCGGCTCCACGCTAAGATCACGTCGTGCTCCCCACTCGTGACGTCCGCCGAGCGCTCGCTCGGGCCCGCACTCTCACCCGGGCTCATCGCGAGGGAGATCCCGACGCCCTGAGACGAGCACAGCGTCATCTCGAGCGGGCCCGGGGCGACGACGCGCTCGACCCGCCGCTGCGTCTCTCCGAGGCGCTTCACGTCCTCGCCGGTGAGGGAGGACAGCCCGACTGGCCGAGCTGGCGTCGCGAGGCCGAACGCGGTCCCGAGCTCTCGGCCGAGGCGTGGTCGCTGCTCGATGCCGGCCTGACCGGTGACGGCGAGCGCGTCGCCAGCCTGCGTCGGGTCGTCGAGGTGAGCGATCCGAGGGCGCGGCTCGCGCTGGCCTGCGCCCTGGGCAACTCCTCCTTGGTCGACGAGCTTCTCGACGCGACGCCGACGCTGGCCACCGAGTCGCTGTCCGACGCGCTGCACCCCTTGCGTCTCACCTGCGCGGCGCGGCACGGCGTCGGGTCGGAGCGGCTCGGACGTCAGCGAGCGCTGATCGCCTCACGTCTGATCGAGGGCGGGGTCGAGGCCGACCTGAGCTGGCCCGACGAGCTCGGCGAGACCGGACGCCGCAGCGCGCTGACCCTGGCGATCCCGGCGGTCGGTCGGGTCGAGCTGGTGACGGTGCTGCTGGAGGCGGGCGCCCGGGTCGAGCCCGACACCTTGCGGGAGGCCACCGAGCTCACCGATCGTCGTCAGGGCCTCGCCTGTCTCGAGCAACTCCTGGAGCGGAAGCCGCCGGCGTGGGCTCTGCAAGCCGCCGTGGCCCCCTGCCTGGCCGCCGGTGACCTCGCGCAGCTCGAGGCCTTGCTCGGAGCGGGCCTGAGCGTCGACGGCACGGGTGGCTGGGGAGGCGTGGGCAACACGCTGCACCTGGCCCTGCGAGCGGGGGCCGGGCTGCCACTGCTCGAGAGCCTGGTGGCGGCCGGTGCCCGACCCGAGGCCCTCGATCGCGAGGGCCGCAGCGCGCGTCGCCTGGCCGCCGTGCTCTCGCGGGACGACTGGCTCGTCACGCTGTCGGACGGAGCCGGTGCTCCAGACGAGCTCTCGCTGCGCGATCGTCTGCTGCGCGCGGTGCTGGCTGGCGACGAGGTCGCCGGCGACGTGACGACCGCGTTGACCGACGGTGAGTGGACGCGGCTCGACCATCAATGGCTGGGCTGGGCGCTGCGACGGAGTCGATCCGAGGCGATTCCCGGCCTGCTCGCGCTCGGCCTGTCGCCGCAGGTCGACGATGACCACGGCTCCAGTCCCCTGCACGAGGCCGTGCAACGGGGCGCGACGGCGGCGGTGGACGCTCTCTTGAACGCCGGCGCCGAGACCGAACGTCGTGACTTCGATGGTCATCGCCCGCTGGAGCTCGCGTTGACCGCTGGTCACCCGCAGGCCGTGCGTCGTCGGCTCGTCGCGTCGCTGCGATCGGCCGGGGCTGCCGCCGGTGAGCTGGCCGGTCACCCCGCCGGTGACGCCGAGCTGGACGCGCAGCTCGCGTCGGCCGGGGCGCTGCGTCGTGTCGACGACGGCGGCGAGTGCTTCGAGCAGGCGGTCGAGGTCGTCGTCAGTGGTGACGTCGAGAGCCTGCGCGAGCTGCTCGAGCTCGAGCCCGCGCTGACCTGGCAGCGCTCGCGGCGCGTGCATCGCTCGACCCTGCTCCACTACCTGGGAGCCAACGGCATCGAGATCGAGCGTCAGGGCACGTCGGCGCGAGCGGTGGAGGTGCTGCGCCTGCTGCTGGACGCCGGCGTCGAGCCGGACGTCACCTGCGCAACCTACGCCGGAGGACCTGCGCAGACGACGCTCATGCTCCTGGCCTCGTCGGCCTGGCCGGCGAAGGCGGGTCTTCAGGGTGAGCTCGTGCGGATGCTCATCGAGGCGGGCGCCGATCCCGACGGCGTCGACGGAGACGCCATGCCGCTGGCGAGCGCGCTCTACTACGGTCAGACCGATTCGGTCGACGTCCTGGCCGAGAGTGCGCGGCTCGACGACCTGCGTTTCGTGACGGCGGCCGGGCGGGTCGACCTGCTCGACGACTTCGTCGATGCAGGGGGACGCCTGCGTGACGACGCCCCCCGTCGTCACCTGACGGTCTTCGGGTCGAGCACGGCTCCGGAGGAGATCGTCCGGCAGGCGTTCCGACGCGCCGTGCAGCACGGACGGCGGGAGGTCATCGAGCGCCTGGTCGAGAATGGCGTCGACATCGACGCGGTCGACGACACCAACGCCTCGGCCCTCCACGAGGCAGCCTGGGCGGGTGATGCGGCCATGGTCGACTGGCTGCTCGCACGCGGTGCCGATCCGGCCCGCTGCGAGACGCAGTTCGGCGGCGTCCCGGCCGACTGGGCGAGGGTCGGGGGACACGGAGATCTGGCTCAGCGGCTGTGGGAGGCCGCCGAGTCAGGGCGGGCTTAGGACGATCGCGCAGGGGCGTGTCTCGTCCTTCACGACCGTGCACTCGGCCTCACCGACGGCGAGCAGCGTCTCGGTGTGCCGAAGGAACTGCCGCGTGTCGAGGGTCGATCGCAGTCGGACGCGTCCTGGCGGGAGCTGCCGGAGGAACACCTGGCCGGGGCCGGTGGGCTGGGCATGCCCGTGACACGACTCGGGGACCTCTTGGTCGGGTTCCTGTCCGGGAGACCAGTGCGTGACCTGAGCCTGGGCGTGCCATGCAGGGCGTCCGTCGGCCAGTGTCATCGTGACGTCCAGGGCACCACCCCGGCCGAGGTGGACCGTGTCGTCACTCTTACCAGGCTTGAGCCGATGGAAGGACGGCACGAAGCCATGGATGTCGAACCAGAGAGCGTGCTCGGCGTCGTCGAGGGGGAGCGTCAGCCAGCCGTCGCGGTCGGGCACGACGCGCTCCTGATAGAGCAGGCCGGAGCTCCCTCGCTGGGAGGTCACGCAAGCGGCCTGGAGAGGAGGTCGTCCGTCGGCGAGCAGGCGGAGCCGTCGGCCCGGGCGACGCTGGACGTTCAGCTCGATCGGAGCTCCGGGCTCGGCCGCGAGTGGGCGTGACAGCCGGAGGCAGCCCGGGCAGCTCGCGTGGAGGTCGTGGACCTCGCCGGGGTGGAGGCCTTCGAGTGCCCAGTCGCCAGCAGCGTTGGTGTAGGCCATCCACTGACGCGTGCGGGGGTCGGATGGGTCGGATGTGAGGTCCGAGACGGGCTCGCAAGGAGGGTGCGGGAAACCGAGGCGTCGTGAGATCGCCTCGACTTTCACGCCCTCCTCGGGATGACCGTCGACGAGCACGCGACCACGGACCGTGACGCCTCCGACGTCGATCGTCACGGGCTCGTCGAAGGGGGGCAGGAGCTCGACCTCGACCTCGGGTCGGTCACCCCGGCGCAGGGAAGAGGTGCCGAGGCGTTGCGTTCGGTGCACTGGGAGACGCGTCACGAAGCTCCCATCCGGAGCGATCGAGACTCTGTCGTGGGAGCTGCTGAGGCTCACGTCGGGTGCTGGGCGACCGTGTCGCAGCACGTGGCCTCGCAGGTCGACTCGCGCCGGCTTGCGGAGCGTGACTCGGGTGATCTCGCTTGGCTTCACGTCGACGATGGGGCCCAGCCAGCTTGGCGTCTGGAGCGGGTTGTCGTGGTGATCGTGCATGACCACGACCTGCTGTGGTCCCGTGCGTGTCCAGGTCGCGCAGGACTCCGGTTCGTCCGTCGTGTCGACCCGATCGTGCTCGGTCAGGACGGTCACTCCAGTCCAGGGGCGACCGTCACGAAGCACCGTCACGCAGAGCGTTCCGGGAGGGCCGTTCTCGAATCTCCAGTCCTTGTCGAGAGGGGCCAGGTCCGACTCTGGGAGCAGAGGTCGTAGGCGCAAGACGATGGGCTCATCGCTTGGAGGACCGAGGTCGGTCTCGATTCGATGATGAGTCGCGTGCCATCGGCCCAACTCGCTGACGTGGTAGACCACGACTCCGTCAGCGCCTCGGCGTCCCTTGGGGAGGCGCGCTGGCCACGCGTCTGCGACGCGCGGCGAGTCGGCTGCGACCTCGATGACGACGTTCCCTGCCTCATCCGAAGTTCCCATGTTGTTGCCAACGATGACCGTGGCTCCCGCCAGGGGTCGATCCGTGCCCTCCTCGAGCACCCGCAGGCGGAGGGGGGAGAGCGACGGCAGCTCGACGCTGCGTTCGGTGAGCTGGCCGGCGTGGATCTCCGGATAGAGGACGGTCTGCCGTGGTCCGCCGGCGGGCACGACACAGCGGTGAACGCCGGGTTCGAGATCGTCGATGACGACCTTGCCCTGAGGGGAGCTCCACTGCGTCCACCGGCGGATGACCTGGTCGAAGGGGATGAAGTGCTCGGCACGAAAGCAGGAGACTGAGCCCGTGGTGACCGGTCGTCCACTCTCGGTCACGGTCAGCTCGAGGCGACCGGTTGCGGGCTCCGCCGCAACCGGAAACGGCACGACGAGCACCAACAGCGTGACGGCCAGGATCTCCCTCATCCCTGCTCCCCCTCTCAGCCCGTCGGACCGCCCCTCACCTCGTGCGTGAGCGGCGTGTCGAGCCCGATGCCGCGTTCGGCCGCCAGCGCCAGCGCGGACTCGACGATCGCGAAGCGCGCGGGCTTGATCGCATAGACGTTACCGATCGCGTAGAAGAGCCGCCATTGGACGGCGTGGTCCCCGGCCTCCACCGCGCGGATCCGCGGACGCACGTCGGTGTTGAAGGCTCGATTCTTCGCGCAGGCTCGTGTCCAGGCCTCTTCCAGGAGCTCGGTCACGACTTTGGGCGAGCAGTCGTAGCTGATGTTGAAGTCGTGGTACTCCCACAGCCCGGAACCGGTGCAGTCGGAGAGGATCTCGACCTTGGCTTCACGGAGACGTCGGTTCGGAACGACGACGTGATGACGCTGGACGAGGTCCTTGAAGGTGGTCTCGGTGAGCGTCGTACGCAGGGCGATGGCGAGGAGGTCGAGCTCGTCGCTGCGGACGACGGCGCCGGGTCGGATCTGGCCGTTGTAGAGAATGATGAGGCCCGACACGGTGTCGGGAGCCCACTGGTCCTTGGTGGCGACCAGCGCGACGAGCAAGCCGCCGAGCACCGAAGTGGCCTTCAGCCAGCTCGTCGTCTCCCAGATGTTCATGATGACCAGCAGCGCCACCGAGCCGATCGCGATCATGGCGATGAGACTGAACACGCTGGACTGATAGGTCTGGGTGCGGACCGTCTCGCCCTCGATCTCCCGCTGCCGGCCGTAGCGTCTCAGGAAGAAGACGTTGGCGAAGTGGATGCAGAGGTAGGCGAGGAGGAGGGTGAGACCGGTCTGAGAGACCAGGGTGACCTGCCGGAACTCGGCAAGCGCGGCCACGGCCTGGAGGGCGAGCAGCAGGATGTTGAGCCCGCGGAGAGCCCACACTCGGGTGCGGTAGCTCGCCTCGTCTGGGTCGGGACGGAAGGCCCGGGCGATGCGCCCCGAGAAGACGAGCGTGAGGACGTTCAGGGCGACGATGACCCAGTCGAACGCCGTGAAGTTGGTGGCGACCGGATGGTCGCGCAGCCAGTCGATGACGCTCACTCCGCCTCCCGCTCGTCCGACAATGAAACGGGCTAGAGTGTTTCATGCACCTTCACGTCGGCACCAGCGGCTACAGCTACGACGGCTGGCACGGCAGCTTCTACCCCGAGAAGCTCAAGGCGGCGGATCGTCTCGCGCACTACGGCACGGTCCTGAGCTCGGTCGAGGTCAACAATACCTACTACCGGATGCCGAAGAAGGCCGTCGTCGCCAAGTGGGCCGACGACGTCCCGGACGACTTTCGATTCGTCATCAAGGCCTCGCGTCGCATCACCCACTTCTCCCGGCTCAAGGAGCCCGAGGACAAGCTCGAGTTCCTGTTCGGCTCCTGCGACGAGCTGGGCGACAAGCTCGGGGCCGTGCTCTTCCAGCTTCCACCGAACTTCAAGGCCGACCTCGAGCGGCTGGAGTCGTTCCTCACCGCCTTGCCGCCCGGACGACCGGTCGTCTTCGAGCTCCGTCACGACACCTGGGAGGACGAGGCCGAAGCGGTGACCGGGTTGCTTCGCTCCCATGGTGCTGCCGGCTGGTGCTGCGCCGACACCGAGGACGGCGACCCCGTGCTGCGCTCGTCGGCCGACTTCGGCTACTTGCGCCTGCGTCGTCCCGACTACGACGACGCAGCGCTGCGGTCATGGGTGGAACGCATCCGCGAGCACGACTGGGAGAGGGTCTTCGTCTTCTTCAAGCACGAGGATGCTGGTGCAGGTCCCGTGTTGGCGCAGCGGTTCCGGGAGCTGTTCGGCGAGGCGGGATCCTGAGCTCGAAGCTCAGGCACGTCCTCTCGCCAAGAGCTCGTCCAGCGCGGCGACCGCCCCCTCGCGTCCGTTGTCGACGTCGACCTCGGCGATGCGACGGGTCATGTCGTCGCGGAGCCCATCGTCGGTGAGCAGCGCTTCGAGCCCGGCGGCGATGTCGCCCTCGTGAAGCGAGGCAGGAATGACGACCCCGCGTCGACCGCAGAGACGCACGCGCCGGTGCTGGTCCGACGCCACCGGAGCCGACACGGCGGTCTTCCCGAGCGCGAGGGCCTGGGTCAGGGTCGTGCCGCCGTTGAGGGCCAGAGCCCGCGCGCTGCTCATGAGATCGGGGAGCTCGCCTGGGGCGAGCTCGGGCACTCGGCGCACTCCGTTCCCGAGAGGTGGTGAGTCGGAGGCGTTCAAGCCGGTGGTGATCACGACCGGCACTCCCGTTCGCTCGGCCACCCGCTCGGCCGCGTGGGCGAAGATCTCCGGAGCCTGAGGACCGTGACCACGTTGACCGCCGCCTCCGGGAGTGAGCAGGGCGTAGCCATCCTCGTCGAGGCCGAGGCGTTCGAGCAGGGTCCGTCGCCGAGCGGCGTTGGTGGGCGTGAAGACGGCGCCGAGGAAGCGCACCTGGACGTCACCGAAGAGACGGAGCTTGGCCTGCTCCCAGGGACCGATGTCGCCTTCGAGGAAGCGGGGGAAGGCGATCCAGTGCTCGTCGAGGAGGGGGAGGCAGTGGGCGCGAAACGCCTTCCAGCGGAGCTTGGGACGACGCGAGATCCACACCACGCGCGAGCCCGCGCGACGAGCGGCTCGCAGCGCCGCCATGCGCCCCGCGTTGTCGAAGACGGTGACGTCGGGAGGGTCCCTCTCCAGCAGCTCGGTGAGGGCCGCGGTCTCGTGGGTCGGTGAGCGATCGAGCAGGACCGTCTCGAAGGGACAGCTCTTCGCCACCGGGGCGTGCCGGCTGAGCACGAAGCGGATGCGCGCGTCGGGGTGCTTCGCCTGAAATCCCTCGGCGATGGTGTAGCTGCGCACGTACTCGCCGGTCCCGACGGGACCGGAGACGGGGACGAAGAGGAGAGAGGGGCGACGCACGAGGCCGACAGCATGCACCGCCGTCGGCCTCGAATGGGGCCGTCGTCATCGACTCCTGCGTGGGCTCGCCTTCGTCGAGACGACCTCGACGGCTCGGTCCAGCAGCTCGTCCCGGCCGAGCCGGACTCCCTCGATGGTCCGGCTCGTCGGCACGGTCGGCAGGATGCCGACACCGTGATGTCTCGAGCCGTCATGCTTGAGGACCTTCATCCCCGTCCAGTTCACCCAGTACCCGCCGGGAAGCGTGAAGGGGTTGATGTTCCCGTTGGTCGCTGCGGTCGGCTCGCCCACGATCTCTGCCAGGCGGTAGTGCTCGATGATGCCCAGGTAGGTCTCGGCGTAGCTGATCGCGATGCCGTTCGTGACGAAGGCCACCCTGGCCCGGAGTCGTGGCTCCTTCGGCTCCACCGACCAGTCGGAGAAGGCGAACTCAGTCTGCTCGCGATCGGGCCGCCAGGCCACGGGAACATGCCATTGCGCACAGCGCACGGGCTCGTCGATGAGGTGGGAGATGACGACCGTGGAGAGCTTGCCGGGGTAGCCACGGAGGTCGAAGACGATGCCGTCGGCTTCGTCGAGACGGGGAAGGGCCTCCTGAAAGCCCTCCTCGTCGATGCGATCCAGGTCGACGTACAGGATCCCGGGGCGGAGCTCGGTGACCTCGTCCGGACGGACCTCGGTGAGATCGGTTCGTGGCATGGAGTAAGCGAGCTCGGCGTGGAAGACCACGTCACCCCGTTGGATCTCGAGCTCGGCCGGCTGGTCCCGAGGCCCAGTGAGGAGGATGGTCAGGCCGCTGAGCCTCCGCCGAGCGAAGCTCGGCGAGGAGATCTCGCGCTCGTGCTCGGCGAGCCTCTCTTCGACGCTGACGCCGTCGATGCGCCGGACGATGTCGCCGGCCCGGATGCCCGAGGCTTCGAGGGTCTCGTCGTTCTCGAGGACTCGCGTGACCACCAGTCGATCCTCCACCCAGTCCCAGAGCAAGGGCAGCGCAGTGCGATGGCCGTCAGCGGGATGCGTGACCCGCCCGTGACCGTCGTGGAGATCGGCGACGAGACGGCGCAGCGTGCCGACGTGCTCGCCCTCGTCGGCGTCGAGCGCCGCCGAGCGGAGAGATCGTTCGAGCGTGGTCGACCAGTCTCCGGGGATCACGTCGAAGTAGGGATAGAAGTGCTGGAAGACGTTCCAGGCGAGCACGACGTTGGCCAGGCGCGTCGTGCGATCGTTGCCCGACGGACGCCAGCCGTCAGGCCGATTCAGGTCGGTGGCGGGCCAAGCCTGCGACGGCGGCTGCGTGCCTTCGTCGTCTGCGAAGCAGGTCAGCGGAACGGAGACGGTCAGGCCGCCATCGAGGGACGCCACGAAGGGCTCGAGCGGGCTCGGGAACTCGGGAAGCTCGAGCCGACTCTCCAAGAGCATGCTGGCCTCGCCCTCCGACGTGCTCTCGCTGGAGCTCATCGAGAACTCCGCCGATCGACTCGCGCGTGGGTGCCAGCCGGTCGGACCGGCGTCACTGAGACGCTCCATTCCCGCGTTCGCGAGGCCCGACAGCCGGGTCCCGTTCGTCGTCTCGAGCCGTGCATCGTCGATCCAGGCGCGACCCGTGCCGGCGATGCCGATGCCAACGACGAGACGGTGGGTGTCGGCTGGCAGGGTCGTGACCACTTCATGCCGGGACCAGCCGGGTGAGGCGATGGCTGGTCCTTGAAAGGCGTCGGGATCCCTCGGAAGGACGGCCCGGATCGTGGCGAGGTCGCCCGCGAACAATCGCACCTCGCTGGTCTCCGCCCCCTCGGTTCGCACCGCGACCGAGAAGCGGACGGTCTGGCCACCCAGGTCGCTGCTGTCGACGAGCTGCGAGACCGCGCTGGGATCGTCGCTGCCCGGCGCCTGATCGTCGATGCGATTGCTTTCGTAGGTCGAGGGCTTCTGGATTCCGATGCCCTGGTGATGCCATCGAGTGAGGTGGAGGTCGTCGCGTCGGCTGAGCTCTCGTAGGACGGAGGGTGTCGCTGCTCCTCGTCGATTCCGCGTGATCGCCACGGTTGGCGCGAGGGGAGTGAAGAGCTCCTCGAGGATGCGGTTCAGCTCTCGGAGATTTCGGGCTGGCTCGACCGCTTGCACGCCTCGACGAGCGAAGGACTCCCAGTCGGTGGCGGCGGCTCCGTCGGAGGGGTGGAAGTAGCGGACGTAGCCGAAGAGCCGCGTGAAGGTGATGAGATTCTTCAGGCCTCGGCTCGAGAGGGCGCGAGCCGCGACGTCACCCTCGCCCGGTGGCAACACGTCTCCGAGCACCTCGAAGGAGAGCGCGTCGACGTGGGCCTCGCCGGATCCGAGGAGCATGAAGCCCACGTTCAGCCACTCGGCGTCGGGGGCGACCTCTCCTTCGATCGCGTGATGAGACCAGTCGTTCGAGGTGATGGGCCGATCGTGCATGTTGTCGAAGAAGCCCCGCTGCTTGTCGGCTCGATCGACCCGCATCCAGAGCTGAGCCTGGGCGAGGGGGGAGGCTCCTCGACAGCGCACTGCCGCTCCGAAGCGAACCCGCTTCCCTCGCCAGGGAGTGGCGTCGAACCGGCGCACGATCGTGCCGAAGCCGCCCTTCGCTTCGTCCTCGGGGGCACGAGCGATGCGCAGGCAGCGAGCCCCCTCCGAAGGGGCCTCCTCGACGACGCCCATGGTGAAGCCAGCTTCCAGGCCGCGGCGTGATGCCTTCCAACCCTCGGGGACCTCGCCCACCGCGGTCTCCTCCAGGCCGGTGTTGGTGAGCGCGAGCGCCTGCTCCGGCACGGCATCGTCTTGGGCTCGAGCCCGGTCGGCGGACAGGACGGCCAGCGAGGCAAGAACCATCACGTGAGCGAGGGACGTTACGAAACGACGACAGGCCTCGAAGAAAGACATGAGCTCTCCTCCCCGGAAAGAGATGCCGCAGGAGCGTCCTGTCGGCGCAGAGTCAGTGTATTAATTCAGTAATACACTCGCAAGCCCCGCTCGGGGGAGGCTCTTCGGCGGACCCGCGCAGGCTCCGTGGCATCATTTCCGATGCTCCGCGGCCTGCACTTCCTGGCGCTCCGGCTCTTCAGCCGTGAGGATCGCGTCGTGTCACCGGCCCGGATCCTCGGCCTGCGCTTCGCGGCCCGACTGTCCGACAAGCACGGACGGCACCTCTTCAAGCGAGGGATGCACGAGCCGGTGCTGACCCGCTTCCTGATGGAGCACCTCCGCTTCGAGCCGGGAGACGTCGTCCTCGACGTCGGCGCCAACGTGGGCTGGCATGCCTGCGTGCTCGACCAGCTCGCCCCCGACGACGTCGCGATTCACGCCTTCGAGCCCGACCCCATCAACTGCGGCTTCTTGCGCGAGAACCTCGCGACCAACGGAGCCGAGCGGGTCGTGGCCGTGGAAGCTGCCGCTGCCGCGACCGCCGGTCGGGCGACCCTGCATCGCTACAAGCCGAGCAACCGCGGACGGCACTCGCTCATCCCGCTGCACGAGGGCGAGAAGGTCGAGGTCGAGACCCTGCGGCTCGACGACCACTGGCGCGAGTCTGGTCTTGGCGACCGGACCCTGCGCTTCCTCAAGATCGACGTCGAGGGTGGTGAGCTGGGCGTGCTGAAGGGTGCGCCTGAGGTTCTCTCGCGAGCGAAGCTCGTGATGCTGGAGCACTCACCCGGCTACCTGCGGACCGGCGGGCACGATCCCGACGCGCTCGTGCGTGTCATGGACGACGCGGGCTTCACTCCCTGCTTGCCCGAGCTCTCGGGCTCGCGGCCGGTTCCGGTGGAGAGTCTCCTGGGGCTCGTGGAGCAACGGAACGTCCTGTGGGTGGCGGCGGGTCAGGAGCTTCGTCCGGCGGGGGCGTGACGACGTCTTCGATCGGCAGGAAGTAGCAGGAGCTGGTGTCGAAGATGATGTCGTGCCGGAAGTCGGTCTTCACTGGCTCCGCCGGTTCCCGGGCCGCCACGACGTCGCCTGCACCGATCTGGTAGACGATGTCGTGACCGGGGTCGGACCCGTCGACGGGCTCGTTCTCGGCCTTGGGGGCTGGCTGAAACAGCATGGCCCCGGCACCGGCTGCGAGAGTGAGGATGGCACCGAGCATCCAGGTGAGACGGTGACCCCGCCTCGTCGTGCTTCGTGAACCGTTCATGACTTGGCTCCACTGTCTCCCGAAGTGAGAACGAAGAACGAGGGCCCGCCGTGGTGGCGTCCTCCACGCCGACCACGACGGGCCCCCGGCGATGACACCGAGCTCAGGAGATCACGCTCAGCTCATCTCGAGGAGACACGTCAGCTCATCTCGAGGAGGCGCGTCAGCTCCCCCCGCGCACGCTCATAGCCGTCGCCGCCGCTCGCACGCGCGACGGTTTCCTGCGGACTGCCCAGGCTGAAGGCGAAGGCCTGCACGAGGAAGAACGTCCAGATGCCGAAGGCCTGGCCGATGAGACCGCTGCCCGACAGCGTCACCGCGAGCCAAAGCCCTCCGCCCGACAGCAGCAGCTCGAGGAAGAGGGCCCGAGCCGGCCGACGGTTGGTGAACACGAGCACGCGGACGACCGACAAGATGACCGCCAGCGCCAGCAGGACCTGTGACGCTCGCGGGAGCACGATGGCCGCCGGAACGACGAGCAAGAGCCCGACACCAGCCGCGACGAAACCCTGCCGTGGGCCGTCACCCACGGCGAAGAGATGAAGGAGAAGAGCGCCGACGAGATGCAGCAGCAGCGCGTTGGTCACCCCCACCACCGGACCAGCCACCAGGGCGACCGCCGGCCACGACAGCGAAAACAGCAGCGCCATGAGCAGGCCGCGAGGCAGGTCACGCCAGCTCATGACGGATCTCCCTGCTCGGCCGTGGCGTTGCGACGACGAAGGAGCTCGAGCTCGACCTCTTCGTCGCTGATGGTCTCGGTCGGTCGCGGTCCCTCCGTGGAGTCGCTGGCCAGCGTGATCTTCACTCGGTTGCGGAGCACCTCGAGCTCGGTCTCGCGGTCGGCGATGACCTCGGCGAGCTGGTCACGCTCTGCTTCCGCCGAGCGCAGGCTGGCTTCGACCTCCTGTTGCTCGCGCTGCGCCTGCAGGAGCTTGCGGGCCGCGTGACGCTGGAGCTTCGGGTCGTCGCTGGTCAGCGCGAGCTCGAGGTCGCCGTCGAGCCGCTTCGTGTCGCGGGCCAGTCGCTCGGCCTGCGTTCCCAGCCCGCGTGCTTGATCGACGAGGGCCTGTTGACGGGCGCGCTGGGCGGCGAGGGCTTGCTCGGCCTCGCGGAGGTGCTGTCGGAGCAACAGTGGACGGTCTTCGAGCGCGTCGACCACGCCATGAGCATCGGCCTGCACGAGCTGGGAGAGACGGTTGAAGAAGCTCATCACTTGCCTCCCTTCTTCTTGGTGTCGTAGTAGGAGCCGGCCCGGCGTCCGCTCTGGGACATCGACCAGTTCTTCTTGGCGAGGGCCTTCTGCTGGGCCGGGCTGGCGGTCGCCGCTTCCTGCCGGAGCGCTCCGGTGTCCAACACGATCTCCTGCGCGATGCCGGCGGGGAGAACGTCGTCCGCGGCGAGCTGATTCCACTCGGCGGTCTGGGCGTCGATGTCGGCGAGGGCCTCGTCGACACGACCGGCGGCGAGATGACGGGCGACCTTCTGCTTGAGAACGTTGAGGCCCTCGACCTTCTCCGCTTCCGCGTAGATGTCCTGGTCGACCTGGGCGACGTACTCCTGCTTGGTGGCGACGCAGGTCAGGTGGGGGAGTGCCGGCAGCGCGAGCGCGAGCTGGGTGCCGTCGGCCTTGGCCTCGCCGCTCACGCTCCCGAGGGCGAGCTCGTCCGGGCTGCCGGTGGGCAGTCGCCAGGTCACCCAGACGATGCGCTCCTGACCGGCGAACAGGCTGCCGGGTCGGAAGGTCACGCGACGACCGTTGCGCTCGAGCGGGTAGCCGGCGACCTCGACGACTTCGGCACCGTCGGCCTGGTCGAGGTGGATGGCGAGGGCCGAGGCCACGGTCATCGACGCGGCGCCGAGCTCACCGGCGAAGACCTGCGCCAGGTCGGCGCCGCTCTCGGCGAAGTAGAAGTTGCCCGTGCCGGCATCGGCCAGTGAGGTCATGAGGAACTCGTTGAAGCCCTGGCCGACACCCACCGTGCTCACGACGTTCTCGAGCCGGGAGAGACGACGCGCACGATCGAGGAGGCCCTCGGGTGAGGCGTCACCCTCGTTGGCGAGGCCGTCGGAGACCAACACGACGCGGGCGCTACGACCGTGGCTGAGCTCGACACCGGTGCCGCAACGCAGGGGGGCGTCACCGAGGACGTTGATGGCCGTGTCGAGACCGGCAGACATGTTCGTGCCGCCGCCGGTGGCGATGGCCTGCAGGGCCCGCCGAGCGGTCTCGCCCGCCGCCTGGAGCGGCACGTCGACGCGGACGTCGGAGGAGTAGCTCACCAGCGCGAAGCGATCCTGCGCGTCGAGCTGGTCGAGCAGCGCCTGCACGGAGGCCTTGGCCTGCACCATCTTGCTGCCGTCCATCGAGCCCGAGCGGTCCAGCACGACGACGAGGTCGGTGGCGACGCGGCCGGTGGGCTCGGTGCGCTCGTCACCACGGATGCGGAGCTCCATCCGGACGAGACCGTCGCCACCCTGATGGACGGCCGTGCGGTCGAGCCGTGCGTTCAGGCTCACGGGACCCGACTTCGTGCTGAGGGCTCCGAGAGGCAGGTTCGGCGTCGGCGTGAACACTGGAGGAGGAAGGGGGCGAGGCATCGGGGCTCCCGAGCCGCGGTGGCTCACGGCGTGACCGGCCAGACCGAGGCCGGTGGTGAGGAGGACGGCGAGGGCCAGGGTCACGCGATGGTCGCGAGGACGCGGGCTGTTCTTCGGCGTTGAGCTCATGACATCTCCTGAGGCGAGCGACGCACCGTGATGGCGGCGTTCGTGAGAAGAGTCGGGGCTCGTTCCGTGAGCTACCAGCCAACTCTGCGTAAAGCCGAGCGGCCTGGATTTACATCCCGTTGACGTTGGCTCGGCTCCCACTGAGAAGGGCCCTCAGGAGGGTCTTGGGCCCGATCCGAGCCACTGGCGATTTACACTCATTTCACGTGCGCTGCAGCGCTTCGGGCCGTCTACTAGAGTGAGAGCCGCGGGCCGCCTGACGCGGCGCGGAGGACCGTCATGAGCGATGCCGCCAACATCCTGGTCGTGGAAGACGAAGAGGCCCTGCGCGTGGGCACCTGCGACGTCCTGGCCTTCAACGGCTATCAGCCCACGCCGGTGGAGACCGGTGAAGACGGCCTGAAGGAAGCGCTGACCGGTCGCTTCGACCTGGTCCTGCTCGACGTCATGCTCCCGGAGATGAACGGCTTCGAGGTGTGTCGTCAGCTCCGAGAGGCCATCCCCGCTCAGCCGGTGCTCATGCTCACCGCCAAGGGATCCGAGGAAGACATCCTCACCGGCTTCCGCAGCGGCGCCGACGACTATCTCACCAAGCCCTTCTCCATCGCCGAGCTGCTCGTGCGGATGGAGGCGCTCCTGCGACGGTCGGGCCGACTGCCCGAGCAGCGGGAGCAGGCCTTCTCGCTGGGCGCCTGGTCGATCGAGCCCGCCACGGGTCAGGCGACCCGCGACGGTCACGCGATCGAGCTGACCGAGAAGGAGGTCGACCTCGCGCGTGCCTTCGTCCGTGATGCCGGACGCCTCATCAGTCGACGTCGTCTCCTGCAAGACGTCTGGGGTTGGGGCAAGGTCGAGGACGTGCAGACCCGCACGGTCGACGTCCACGTCGCGAAGCTCCGAAAGAAGCTGGGCAAGGACGGCGCGCTCATCGAGACCCTCCGTGGTGAGGGCTACCGCTACAACGGCGTGGGGTCGACCACTTGAGAGCCCTGCGTCTCGCCTTCCTGCTCGTGGCAGTGGTGTTCCTGCTGCCCGGCGGCCTGCTCGTGCGTCGCGCCTACCTCGGGGCCGACGCCGAGGAGCAAGCACGACGTCGCGACGTTGCCGAGCTGCGCTTCCGCGAGATCGAGCGCGAGCTGACGGCTCTCCTCGAGCAAGAGGAGGCTCGGTCTTTCGCCGAGTACCGTCATCTCTACCTTCCGGAGAATCAGCTCCAGGCCCTGTCCGTGGCGGCCGCCCGCTCACCCCTGGCTGACCTGCCGACCCAGCCCTGGGTGCTCGGCTACTTCCAGGTCGATCTCGACGGCAGCGTGCACACGCCGCTGGTGCCGACGGCGGCGGAGCGTGACCTCGCGGGGGCGGCGCTCGTGGAGGCGCCGAGCCCCGAAGCCGTCCGTCGGGATGCCGAGATCAAGGACCTCCTCGATCGGCACCTGCGGCGCCCCTTGATGCCGCCGGAGCAGCTGATCGAGAGCCACTCCCTTTCACAGGGGCCCGGCACCACGCGTCAGGTGGGCAAGCCACCAGCCCAGAAGAAGAGCCGGGCGAAGTCGATCCTGGAGACGACCCTCGGTCGCTCGGATCGGAAGAAGTCACGGTCTCCGCAACGCAAGGTGAGCTCGGCCTACAACGTCGAGGGTTTCGAGCAGGGCGTCAATCAGAGCGTGTTGGACCGCAACAGCGGCGTGCTGCAGCAGGACGACCTGCAGGTGAGCCGCGACGCGAGCTGGACGAGCGCTCGAGGGGCGCCGGCGCCGGCCGCGGCGGAGGAGTCTCGCTACGAGGCCAAGCAGGAGCTCGAAGACCTCGAGCAGGTGCGGGGTGAGACGAACACTGGCTTGAACGGACGCTTCCAGTCGGAGCCCAGCGGGCTGGATGACGACATCGTCTTCGGAGGTCGGCTGGACGAGTCGGCGCGCGACTTCGTGCAGGCGATCGCGCCGGTGCGTCTCGAGGTGCTCGTCGACCCCTTCCACGGTCAGCTCGCCGGGAGCGATCGACTCATCCTCGTCCGCAGCATCTTCGTAGAGTCACGCAGCTATCGGCAGGGCTTCATCCTCGACCTGCCCGCCCTGCAGGCCTGGCTGCTCGGTCGTCTCGCACCGGCTGCGGCCGACGTCGACTGGCACGTCGGGCTCACCGCGCCGCCGATGCCGGCGACCGAGGGCTCCGCCTACCGGCATCGCTTCGCCGAGCCCTTCGGCACCTTGTGGGCCACGACGGTGGTGCTCGGAGCGTCGAGCTTCGGGGGCCGCCAGTGGGTCGTGCTGCTCTCCGTGCTCGCCGTGCTCGGCGGTGGCCTGGGATTGCTGGCAGCGTATCGGATGGTGAT
The DNA here is from genome assembly GCA_039029535.1 of Acidobacteriota bacterium. Lineage (GTDB taxonomy): Bacteria > Acidobacteriota > JBCCFW01 > JBCCFW01 > JBCCFW01 > JBCCFW01. The sequence continues at coordinate 74,133 of JBCCFW010000003.1, read as the reverse complement.
GGTGACCGTCGCCTTCGCCGACCGACGCAACGACTTCGTGAGCGCGGTGACCCACGAGCTCAAGACACCGCTGACGGCGATCCGCCTGTACTCGGAGATGCTCTTGCAGGGCGTGGCGACCAGCGAGCCCAAGCAACGGCAGTACCACCAGACGATTCATGCCGAGAGTGAGCGCCTCACTCGTCTGGTCGAGAACGTGCTGGAGCTGGCGCGGCTGGAGAAGGGCACGCGCTCCTTGCAGGAGCAGGTCGGTCCGGTCGATCCCGTCTTGCGCGAGCTCACCGAGCTGCTGGGGCCGCACGTTCAGGAGCAGGGCTTCGAGCTCGTCGTCGAGATCGAGCCTGACCTGCCCTCGGTCAAGATGGATCGGGACGCGCTGCTGCAAGTGCTGATGAACCTCGTGGAGAACGCGCTCAAGTACTCGAAGGACGCCGATGAGAAGGTCATCACCCTGTCGGCGGCTCGAGAGGGAGAGCGGGTGGCGGTGCGGGTGGGCGACCGGGGTCCGGGCGTGCCGACCAAGCAGCTCCGACACGTGTTCGAGCCCTTCCGTCGGCTCGACCCCGAGCTCACGCGGCGGGCGAAGGGGACCGGCCTGGGCCTGGCGCTGGTCAAGGGCCTGGTCGATCTCATGGGAGGTCGGGTCGAGGGACGCAACCTCGAGCCGAGCGGCTTCGAAGTCAGCGTGACCTTGCAAGCGGCCGCCTGACGTCTCTCCACATGGCATCCTCCTGTCATGAGCGTTCAGGAGCCGACCCTGCGTCCCGCCGTCCCCGACGAGGTCGGCGTCCTCACCGAGATCGCCCGTGAGGCCAAGCGGAGCCGGGGTTACCCCGAGGAGTGGCTCGCCCTGTGGTGGGACGAGCTGTCCTTCACGACCGACACGCTGAAGGAGCAGGAGGTCACCGTCGCGGAGATCGACGGTCGCCAGGTGGGCGTCGTGGCCCTGATGCTGAAAGAAGACGATGCGGACCTCGACGACCTCTGGGTCCTTCCGGAGCATCACGGCAGTGGAGTGGGGAGTCGTCTCTTCGAGGAAGCGGTCGCGCAAGCCCGTCGACATGGCGTGAGCTCGCTGCGCATCGTGTCCGATCCGGATGCCGAGGAGTTCTATCTTCGAAGAGGTGCCGTGCGCGTGGGCTCGGTGCCCTCGAAGCCGGCGCCGCGTCGCTTGCCCGAGCTGCGTCTCGACCTGAGCGGAGGCGCCTGATGGAGATCCGGGAAGCGCGAGCCGAGGACCTGCTGCGACTCGTCGAGATGCTGGCCGACGATCCGCTGGGGAGGGAGAGAGAGCGGTTCGAGTCGCCGCTGCCCGACGGCTATCACCGGGCGTTCGAGAGCATCGACTCGGATCCGAACCACGTCTTGCTCGTCGCCGAGACCGAAGGGGAAGTCATCGGGCAGCTCCAGCTCAGCTTCCTACCAAACCTGACCTATCAGGGTTCGTGGCGAGCACAGGTCGAGGGTGTTCGAGTCGCGAGCTCGCAGCGGGGCGCCGGCATCGGTCGCCAGCTCGTCGAGGCGGCGATCGAGCGAGCGCGCGAGCGCGGCTGTCATCTCGTGCAGCTCACCACCGACAAGCAGCGACCGGAGGCGCTGGCGTTCTACGAGTCGCTCGGCTTCGTCGCGAGCCATGAGGGCATGAAGCTGAAGCTGGAGTCCGGCGGGTGAGCGTGGACGTTCTCGTGAGAGAGCTGCAAGACGACGACTGGTCGGCGCTCTGGCCGATCCTGCGCGATGTCTTCGCGGCCGGCGAGACCTACGCCATCGAGCGGGACATCACCGAGGACGCGGCGCGTCGCTACTGGGTCGAGGTGCCGACCGAGACCTGGGTAGCGACGGACGCTGACGGAGCGCTGCTCGGGAGCTACTACCTCGAGCCGAACCAGCGTGGACCCGGAGCTCACGTGGCGCACTGCGGCTACGTCGTCGGTCCGGCCGCGCGGGGTCGCGGCGTCGGCAGGCTGCTGGGCGAGCACTCCTTCGACCGCGCTCGAGCACTGGGCTTTCGGGCGATGCAGTACAACTGCGTCGTGTCGACCAATCGAGGCGCGGTCCGGCTCTGGGAGAGCCTGGGCTTCGAGGAGGTCGGTCGGGTGCCCGCTGCCTTCGAGCACCCGAGCGAAGGTCTGGTGGACGCTCTGGTGATGTGGAGGAGACTGTGAAGATGGCCGGCTTCGCCCAGGACAGGCTCGGGCGAGAGGAGCACTGATGGAACGGACCGTCGAGAGCAAGAGGGCCTGGGATCGGTTGGCGACCTGCGCCCTGGTCGTGTCAGTGCTGGTCTCGGCATGGATGTACGTCTCCCTCCGCGGTCAGACCTACCAGATGGATGAGAGGAGCCACTACATCCAAGTTCGGATGTTCCATGCGGGACAGTGGGAGCTCTTCAAGTTGGAAGGCAGGAGTCACGCCTACAACGCGATGATCCCTGGTCATCACGCCCTCGTCGCGGTGGCGTGCAAGCTCAGCCCCGAGTTGAGCCTCGACCTGGCCCGGAGCGTCGGCGTGCCCATCGGCTGGGGGGTGTTGATCCTGGCGTTCGCGATCGCCCGCTCCATCGCCACTCGGGAGGCCGGACCGGACGATGGCACGGCGCCGATCTCGCGGGATGGAGTCGCCCTGCTGACTGGTCTCCAGGTCTTCACGATTCCCGTGCTGCTCGTGCTCCATCCGCTGCTCTACACCGATAGCTTTTCCCTGTTGCTGTGCCTCGCAGCGCTCCAGGCGACCCTGCTGCGACGCCATGGCGTGGCTGGGCTCCTCGTCGGACTGAGCCTGCTGGTGCGTCAGTCCAACATCGTCTTCGGTGCCTTCCTGTTCCTCTTCGGCCTGGTCGAGGCGAGTGGTTGGCGGGTGAGCCTGCAGGACGTCAGGGACCACCTTGTCCGCTGCTGGACGCACCTCCTGGCGTGGGCAGCCTTCGTCGTCTTCGTCTTGGTGAACGGACGAATCGCTCTCGATGATCCCGAGATGCAATCCGTGACGTTCTCAATGGGAAATCCCTTGCTCGCGCTGATCTTGCTGACGGTCGGGATGGCGCCCTTGTTGCTGGAGAGCCTGTTGAAAGGAGAGCTCGCGAAGACCTGGTCTCGGATGGGCCGGGCCAAGCTGCTGGCGTGGTCGGTCGGACTGATGCTGCTCGCGGCATCGGCCTACGACTTTCGCGCTGTCCACCCACTGAACGACTACGACACCATGATCCGCAACCACGTCCTCAACTGGCTCACTGGAGAGGGCCGCCTCGTGTTCGTCTTCTTGGTTCTCTGTGGTGGTCTCTTGCTCTCCGTCACGAAGCTTCGCATGAAGGCCTCTCCAACGATCGGGATCGTGGCGGTGGGGACCCTGGTGCCGATCTTGCTCGTCGAGCCGAGGTATGCCATCCCGTCGCTCGCGCTCTGGCACCTGTTTCGTGAGAAACGGCATCCGGCGGTGGAGCTGGCTCTCCTCGTCTATCAGTTGATGTTCGGCGTCGCCTTGCACCTGATCCACCTGAGGCCCGGTGAGCTCTTTCTTTGAGCCAGTGCAGGATCGTGGTCACCGTCGACGAGTCCGCCCCTCGCCTCATGCGCCGTGAGGAGCTGACCCGGAGCGGTGCTCCGAAGCACTGGTGAGCTCGAGCGAGGCGTCTGCGCCGCGGAACCCAATGTCCCCTGTCCATGACGCTAGCGCAGAGCCAGCCAGCCCGATTGCTCGAGGACGTGGTAACTCGTGTCGCGAGGGCCGTCTCGCGTCGGCGTGTCCTTCAGTCTCGTCTCGACGTGCTGGAAGCCGTTGCGGTCGAGGATCCGTCGCGAGGCCTGGTTGCCGACCAGCGTACGGGCATTCACTCGCTCGAGGGCCAAGGTCTCGAAGGCATGACGCAGGACCACCGGCACGGCGGCTCCCGTGAGCCCCTGGCCCCAGTGGCGCGGCCCGATCCAGTAGCCCAGCTCGGCGGCGTTCGGACCGCTCGTCTCGAAGCCCTCCAGGCCGACCGAGCCGATCAGGCGGTCGTCGGCGTCACGGAGGGCGAAGGCGACCTCCACGTCGTGTCGGCCCGACGTCGCGATCCGGTAGCGAAGGAAGCTCCGCGCCTGCTCGAGACCGTAGGGATGAGGGATGACCGGGATGGTCGCAGCGACCGTCCCGTCCTCGAGCGCTTCGACCAGGGCCGGTGCGTCCTCGTGGCGATACGACGAGAGCGTGCGCCCCTCGCCGATCGCCAGGTGTTCGACCAGCCGACGCAGGCGGGTCAGTGGCCGGCCGGCATCGTCCGTGTCGTTGTCGATGGTCAGGTCGTGGTCCCGCGTCGAGTCCGCGCAGGCCGCGTGCACCGTCTCGACCAGTGCCTCATCAGCCGGCAGGTGAACGCTGGCATCACGGTCGCGCACGCGACGGAGGCAGGTCGAGAGCGTCGCGTCGACGCGGACGAGACGCACGGAGCCGAGACCACGGAGGCGTTCGATGAGCTCGTCAGCGTGCTCCGAAGCACCGGTCAGCTCGAGCGAGACGGCGGAGCCGCCGGCCGAGTGGGCGGCCACCTCGTCGGCGACGCGCTCGTATCCGTTCGTCACGTCCCGCGGATCGTCGAGGCTCAGGAAGATCGACTCGACGTCGATGAAGCTCACGCTGAGCTCGCTCTCCATCAGCCGACCCAGGAAGCTCTTGCCTGCTCCCTTGGGACCGAGAAGAACGAGGATCGCCGCAGGCCTCACGTGCTCTGGGATGCGGCGGCGTGCTCGTCCCCTGGGTGGAGGTCGAGCAGCGTGCGTGGCGGGTCGAGCAAGGCCTCTTCGAACTGGCAGCGCCAGCGTGAGTCTTCGGTGAGCCCCTGGATCGAATGACCCGACTCGATCACGGGGCCGTTCTCGACGATGTAGATGGCCGTGCTGAACAGCACGCGGCTGACCGCGTCGGGCTCTAGACCGCGGAAGCGACACTGCAAGTCGTGCAGTCCGATCTCCTCGAGGCCACGAGTGTCCATGATGAGCGTGCCGTCGGCGTTCTCCACCCGGAAGAAGCGGACGTTCACCACCCCGGGACGACGTGCCGGCGGCTCGGCGCAGGCGGCCAGGTACACGGCAGGATCGAGGACCTGCTGCGAGTGCTTGAACACCAGCGCGATCGGCGAGGTGATCTCGACCAGCGACTGCAGTGCGGCGTGGAAGAGCTCGAGCCGCACGGCCGTGGGGAGGACCGCGCTCAGCATCTCCGTGAGCAGGCAGGTGTGCGTCGACGCCTTCAAGCGAGTCTCGGCGTCCGGGCAGGCCCAGGACTGCTGGAGCTCGGCGGCGTAGCGCTCGGGGTTCGACGCACCTTCCGCCGAGAGGATGGCGGTCTGCGCCGGCATCCGGCCCTGCGAGTCCACGGGATGGCTGCGGTGGTAGAGCAGCAGCGAGCGGTCGGTCTCGTCGACCTCGATCGCTTCCGGCTCGACCCGAAGAAGCTCACGAAGGCGCTCCGGGACCGCGTCGAGATCGGGGGCCGCTCCCGCGAAGTGGAGCTCCACCATCTGGAGCGCTTTCGCCGGCTCCCTCTCTTCAGACATGGCGACGCTCAGTCGAGGTCGGCGAGCTGCCGGATCCGCGAGCGGAGCAGCAAGACCTCCATGGCGAGCTCGGCCGCATGACAGGCGGCGCGCAGGCTGCGCATGTCGAACTCGCCGAGAGACTCGTCCATCGAATCGGCGTGGAGGGCGAACACCACCTGCGTGTTGAGCTGCACCGGAAGGATGAGCAGGTCGGTGGGACGCGGTCCGCCGAGCGCAGCGGCGTAAGCCTCGTCACTCGCTCGCCCGGGGAGCTCGCCGAGGTAGTACTGACCGGTCTGGATGACGCCCTGGATGATCGACGGTTCCTCGAGCGAGACCGACGCGCTGCGGATGTCCTTCCTCGATTGCTCGAAGGGCGTGTCCGGCATGATGGCGTGCCAGCCGAGGGCCTGCTCCTTCTGGACCACGAAGGCAGCCACGCGGGGGAAGCTCTTCGAGAAGAAGCGAATGAGCGACTCGCCGATGTCCTCGCGCGTGAGCGAGTCGGCCAGCACGCGCACGACGTCTTCCACGCTCTCGACGGCCGCGACGCGCGCTGCTTCGACCGCTTCGTCCCGTGCGCTGCGTCGTCGCTTGAGCTCGGAGACTGCCGCTTCGATCTTCTCCTGCTTCTCAGCCGGTGCTTCTTCCTCTGCCTTGCGGATGACGCCCGGCGTCACCGCCTGACCGGGGTCGACTCCGAGGAGCTCGGTGATCTCCAGGTCGGGCATCATGCCGAGCCCGGTGAGGCCGCTGTTCAGCGAGGCCATCGGCGACTGGAGCTGAGCGATGGTCTGAGTCGCCAGGGGATCGGCGCCCGGCGTGAAGCCGTCTTCGTTTCCGAGCGCACCCTCGGGCGGCGCCTCGAGGTCGTCGAGCCCGAGACCGCCACCACCGCCGACGCCCTGAGCGGCATCGTGGGCCACCTGCACGAGACGGTTGGGCCGCGGGATCTTGTAGTAGCGCTCGAGGTAGGTGCGGAGTCGAATCTCCGGGCAGGCCAGCGCCTTGATGTGGAGATTCGTCGCGAAGGCGAGCTCGTCGATGCCGACGAGGTCGGTCGGGTCGAGCATGGCCGCGACGAGGATCTTGTCCTTCACGTTGAGCGGCACGATGCCGTGCTTGGCAGCGATCGTGTTCGGCACCAGCCGCAGGGCACGCACCGAAGCGCCGTCGAGCATCTCCGCGATGACTTCGTCCACGGCGTGTTGCTCGGCGAGAGCCGCGCCGAGGAGCTCGGCATCGACGACGCCGTGGTCGATCAGGTTGGTGCCCAGGCGACCACCGAACATCGCCTGAGTCTCGAGAGCCTTGTTGACCATCTCCTCCGACACGCCGTGTGAGGAGGTGAGGATCTCGCCGAGCTTGCGCGCCATGACCATCTCGTCCGCGGTGCCGCCCGGAGGCGGCTCATCGACCTGAAAAGCGAGGCGTCAGGCTAGCATGTCGGCGCCCTGGAGGCCGGTCAGGCCTTCTTCTCCTCCGGGGGCTTACGGGCCCGTTGGAAGGTCTTTCCGTCGCCCTTGCGGAGGGCGTCGGTGAGATCCTTCACGCGGTCGAAGCCGAGCAAGGCGCGGTCGACGGCTTCCAGCAGTTGACGGTTCTTCGCCGCGGTGCCCTTCTTGAGCCGCTGAGCCAGGTCGTGGAGGAGCGGTTGGAGATCCCCTTCGACTTCCGTCACGTGCTGACCGAGCAGCTCGTGGACTGCCGAGGACAGCCTCCGGCCTCGCTCCGCCCCCTGCTGCATCCGAGACAGCGACTGCAGGGACTTGTCGAGACGATGGAGGAGCGGCTGAAGGTCTCCCGGGCCGCTGCCGGCGGCGCCGGCGACCGGCGTCGGAGGAGCGCTGCTGGTCGACGGTGCCGCGCTCGACACGAGCGCGGGGAGACCCTCGGCGAGTTGACGGAGTTCCGTGACGAGCGGATCGAGATCGAGGGTCGGCGCGGGTGGTGGCGCGGCCGAGCCGGCTTCGAGCGCGGCGGCCAGTCGGTCGGTCAGCGGTGCGAGCTCCTCGGCCAGGGGCGGACGCTCGGTGCTCGAACCGGCGTTCGCCAAGCGCTCGATGGCCGACTGGATCGGACCGAGAGCCTCGGTGATGCCCGACACGTCGAGGCTCGCCGGCGTGGCCGGTCGCTCGTCCCCCGCAGCGCTCTCGCCGAGCCCGGTGAGAGCGGTGTCGAGTCGCTCGAGGGTCGCGAGCAGGTCGGGGTTGGTGGTCGGCGTGCGCGGGGCCTGCAAGCTCTCGGCGATCTCGCTCACGCGTTCGGAGAGCAGGCCGAGCTGGGCGGTGACCTTGCTCACCGGATCGTCGTCGTCGGCCTGGCCGACCTGGAGCCGCTGGAAGCTTCGCTTGACCTCGCGCCAGCGCGCCTCCTCGTCCTCGGTCATGGTCCCGCGGATCTCGGAAAGCTTGAGCAAGTTCTGCTCGGCACCGGAGGTGAGGGTCTGCGACTCCTGACGGTAGTGGTCGTCGATGAGGGCCTGGAGCTCGCCGTCGTTCATGATCGGCAGCACGCGCTCGGCCATCTTGTTCATGTTGCGGTAGCTGCCCTGGAGCTGGAAGCGGGGCTCGGTGCGGAAGGCGTCGTCCTGCGAGGCCGAGCGGATGTACTCGGCGTTGACCGCCAGCACGACCTCTCGCACCTTCAGCAGACGCTGCAGCACCGCCTCGATGTCGGCCAGCTCCACGGCCGAGTAGTCCTGGGTGAGATCGCTCTCGGGGACTTCCTCTCCTTGCGCACGTCGCACCAGGGCACCGAGGTCGCGACCGCCGTTGCGCGCGAGCGGACGCAGCGCGGCGTTGGAGGTCATCGCGTTCTCGAGGAAGCTCAACGCGAAAATGTCGTCCCGACCCGACAGCACGTCGCCGAGGTTGTAGACGTCGGCGCGGTTGGCGAGCATGTCCGGCACCTGGAACTTCTCGCCGGACTCCGTGTACGGGTTGCCCGCCATGACCACCGAGAACTTCTTGCCGCGGAGGTCGTGAGTGCGGGTGCGACCGTTCCACACGCCTTCGATCTTGCGCTGGGCATCGCAGAGGGAGATGAACTTCTGGAGGAACTCCGCCGACACGTGCTGGATGTCGTCGAGGTAGAGCAGGACGTTGTTGCCCATCTCGAGGGCGAGGTTGAGCTTCTCCAGCTCCTGGCGTGAGGTCGCGTCGGGGGCGGAGCCCGGGTCGAGCGAGACCACGTGATGGCCCAGGGCCGGACCGTTGACCTTCACGAAGATGAGGCCGAGCGTCGCGGCCACGTACTCCATGAGCATGGTCTTGCCGTAACCGGGCGGGGAGATGAGCAGCAGCAGGCCCATCTGGTCGGTGCGTCGTCCTTCGCCGGCCGCGCCGAGCTGCTTGGCGAAGTTCGCGCCGACCATCGGGAGGTAGACCTCGTCGATGAGTCGGTTGCGGACGAAGCCGCTCATGGTCTTCGGGATGAGCTCGTCGAGACGGAGCTGAGCCCGCCGCTTCTCGAGCAGCTCGTGACGGGCGGCCTGATAGGCACGGTAGCCCGGCACGCGCTCGGTGCGATGTGCGCGGGTGCGCAAGAGGAACTCGTCGAGCTGGATCTCCAGTCGACGGTCCTGGATGCGACCGTGCTGACTGAGCATGCCCTCGGTGACCGCGTGCACCGGCGCGCTCGAGACGTCGCGGGGACGCTCGGAGCCGACGAGAAGGAGGAAGGCGGCTTCCTCGGCGAAGGCGCGTCGGGCGGCGTGCTGCTCGTCGGTGGCGGCGAAGCGATCGAGCCAGGCCCGCGCCAGGCGGAAGGCCTGACTCGGGTCGTCGGCGAAGGCGCGGAGCTCTTCAGCGAGCTTGCGCTGCCGCTCGCCGCCGTCACCGTGCGCGAAGGCTTCGAGCAAGGCGACCGCATCGGCGCTGGCCGTGATCCGCCGCGGGTGACGTGAGAGCTCTTCGAGCAGGTAGCGTCCAGCGACCTCGAGCTCTTCGGACGACAGCTCGAAGTCCCACTCCCTGAGGGTCTCCTCGATGGTCGCGACGAGACCGCCACGCAGCTCTTCGAGAGCCTGGCTGGTCCCGTGACTCGCACGCAGCCGGGTGAGGCTCTGCGCGGCCAACTCGAAGCGTCGACGCCGATCGTCGGTGAGCCCGTGGGTCTCCACCAGCAGCGCCCGAGCCCGCACGCGGGGCGAGTACTGGAGCAAGCCGGCAGTGGCGATGAGATGGAGAAGCTTCTCGAGCACCAGCGCGGCGTCGTGATCGTGCACGCCCCGCTCGTAGCCTTCCTCGTGTCGCTCGGAGGCCGCCTCGCGGACGAGGCCCTGGAGACCTCCCTCGCTGGCGCGCGCCTCTTGCAGGGCGTGCAGGCTCGTGCCTCGACCCTCTTCTGCTGCGGCGAGCAAGTCGGCGGCGAGGTGCTCGGCGCGGGCGACCTCGTCGGTCTCCGAGACCAGGGTCTGGTCCCAGTAGGGGCGCGTGGCCTCGAAGGCCTCGTCAACGAGCGTCTCGTGGAAGTCGGTGCCGGTGAGGTGGTAGGCCATCCCGTCGCCGCGGGGGACCAGGGCCAGGTCGAGGGTCTGACGGTTCACGCTGAAGCGGTGCTGGCCGAATCGGATCACCGCGCCGCCGTCCTCATGGAGGTCGGTGCGATCGCGCAGGCTGCGCTGGGCTTCGTCGCGGGCCGCGCTGAGCCGGCCCTCGATCTCGTCGGCCTTGACCGAGTCACCGAGCTCGCGGAGCTTGGTGGCCTGATCGCGCAGCTTGGCGATCATGGGGTCGGAGGCGAAGTAGGCGTTGAGCTCGTCGAGCTCGGTCAGCGACTGGGCGCGGCGGGCGATGCCGGCCAGCACGCGGTCGGCGGCCTTGAGCAAGCGACTGGCCCGTCGCTGACGGTCCTGGAGCAGGGTGTCCTTGCGCGAAGCCAGGGCATCCTGAACCTCCTCGCGCTTGAGGCTCAGCTCGTCGAGGAACTCGTCGAACTCGGCGAAGCGTCCTTCGAGCTCTTCGAGCTGGAGGAGCAGGCGGGTGAGCTGCTCGTCGCAGGCTTCAGGCGTGTCGCAGCGGGAGAGCGACGACACCACCGACTGCGAGAACAGCGCGAACTGCGCGCCGAACTCCGCCGAGCCTTCCTTCTTGGCGAGGCCCAGGCGAGCAGCCTCGAGCTCGGCCCGCGTGGCGTTGAGCCGGGACACGACCTCGGAGATGGCCTGGAGGATGCGGGTGCGCAGGGTGGGGTCGTCGACCTCCAGCCCGGCGACGATCTCCGCCAGCAGGTCGAGCCCACGACCGATGGCCTCGGTCTCCTCCTTGAGCGGCGTGGCCTCGGTGGCCGCCTTCAACTGACCGATCTGCTCCGACAGGGTGTCGATGCGTCGGTGGTAGGGAGCGAGCGCGTCGTCTTGGAGGAGGAACTCGACCGTCTTCTCGGTGAGCGCCTCGGACTGCGAGACGACCTCGGCTTCGAGCTCGTCGAGGGCGGCGTGGTCGACCTGCCGGAGCTCCTTGAGCGAGATCAGGTGGCCGCGCTGGAGGCGGAGGGCGTCGAGCGCCTCCACGAAGGGATCGACGCTCTCCCAGAAGTCGGGACGCAGGGAGGAGACGAGGGTGGAGAGATCGTCGCGCGCCTTGGCGACCTCGCGTCGAGCGCGGGTGCGGAGCTCCTGGACCTTCTCGAACTCGTCGATGACCAGCTCGGCCGTGTCGCGGATGGACTCCAGCACCGACTGGAGGTCGCCGGACTCCTCGTCACCGAGCCAGTGGTAGGCGTCGAGGGTGCGACCCACCGAGCCGATGAGGTCCTCGTAGGTGGCCTGGGTCGGCTCCTGGTTCTCGATGAGCCGGCAGGTGCCGTAGACGTCGGAGATGCCCCGCACGAGGTCGGCGTTGCCGATGCGCTCGAGGGCCGAGCCGGTGCTCGGACGACGGGCTTGATGCTCGTCGCTGCAGTAGGCGGTCTGCCAGACCTGGAGTGGATGGACCCGCGTCGGTTCCTGAGAGGTGGCGCGGAACACCGCCATCCGGCCATCGGGGAAGTTGCTGTACCCGTGGCAGAGGATGGGGTTGGCGACTTCCTTGCGGATGAGGTTGTACGACAGCAGCACGTAGCGGCCGCGGTCGGGCTCGAAGAAGACGTGGAGGACGTCCTCGCCGTTGGGCGAGCGCAGGACACGCGAGAGCCGCAGGCCCGCGGTGTCGACTTCGAAGCTCTTGCTCTCACCGCCCCGGAGGAAGTAGCCGCCGGGGAAGATGATCCCGTGGTCCTCCGGAAGTGTCACGCAGGCCAGGCCGATGGCGTCGATCCGACGGACGGTCTCGCTGCGCGTGTCGAAGACGAAGTAGCGCCAGACCTCCTCGTTGTAGGGGAGGATCTTCAGGAGGATGAGCGTGCCGCGACGGGCGTACAGGATGTCGGCATCCTGCAGGGCCTGGTCGTCGTCATCGACTGGCTCGCGGTAGATGCCCTGGCCGTCCTCGGTGTTGTCCTCGACCTTGATGGTGAGGTCGCCGCCCACGCACTCGACGAAGACCGCGTCCTCGATCGACACGTGCGGGTGACGTCCGCGGACGTGCTGCTCGCGGGTGGTCTCCGTCCACTCGAAGTCGTGCGAGGGCGGACGGACGTTGTCGCGCTCGCCCCGAGCGTCCTCGTAGCGGAGACGGCCGTCCCGCTCGATGCGCCAGCGGAAGACCTTGAGGTCGGTCGCCTGGTTGCCCGTGCGGAAGATCGCGAGGAGCTTGCCCTCGACCAGCCGGAGCTGCTCGAGCCGGGCATTCCGGTAGTAGCGGTAGAGCTCTTCGAAGTCCTTCTCGAGCCGGGGGTCGCGGAGGAAGTCCGCATCGACCTTCTCGAGCTGGAGGCCGCCGTCGTCCTCACCGCTGCTCACGAAGCGGTGAGCGGTGAAGACGTCGTCGAGCTTGGTGGTGGAGCGCAGGCCCACGAACACGTCGAAGCCGAAGACCATGAGGTCGCCGATGCCGACGATGTCACGAGGGACGCAGGTGTTCTCGGTGCGGATGCGCTCGTTGCCGAGAATCGCCAGCTCGGTCCCGCCGAAGACCTGGAGCCGACGCTCGTTCAGCTTCGTCGTGCGACCGCGGAGGTCCTGTCCCTGCTTCTCCAGCCGTTGCCGGATGAGCTCGTAGCTCCCGGAGTCGACGCTGGGGGCCTCGACTCCGGTGCTCACATCAGTACTCATCTACGGACTCAGTCGCCGAGCTTGAGGTCGGAGATGCCGAGCTCGTCCGCGGCGGCGCGGAGCTGCTCGAGCTTGCCCTTTCTCTCCCCCTTGGCGCCCATGATGAGCTGACCGAGGACGGCCGCCACCGACAGGTTGGAAAGGTCGGCCGAGCCCAGGCGTGGGTTGCTCAGCACGTCCTTCACGTCGCCGGCGAAGCTGCGCTCACCTTCGAGGTAGGGACCGACCGCCGCCTGAGCCGTGGCGCTCTTGTTGACGAAGCCGTCGATGGCCTTGCCCTGACCCATGGCACCGACCAGCCTGTCGACGAACATGCTTTCGCCGCCGACGATGTCGATGTTGGCCTCCTTGAGGGCCTCGGCCAGGACACGGGCTTGAGCCTCGGCGATCTCGCGGTTGGCCTCGATGCCGGCGATCTCGACTGCCTTGTCCTTCTCGAGCCGGATGCGGTACTCCTCGTGGTCGCGGCTGGCCTCGTCGAGAGCGGCCATGGCCTTGGCCTTCTCGGTGAGACCCGCGGCCTCGGCCTGCATCTTCTGACCCAGGCCCGTCGCCTCGGCGTCGAGCTGACGCGCCAGCGCGTCGGCTTCGGCGTTGCCCTTCTCGCGGACCACGTTGGCCTCGGCCGTGCCCAGGGCCTGCGTGGCGGAGGCGTCGGCCTCCTTCACGCGGATGTGGGCGAGGCCCTCGGCCGCGGTCTCGGCCTGGACGCCTTCGGCGAGACGGATCTTTGCGCTCGCGTCCTTCTCGGACGCCTCGAGGTTGGCGTCGGCGAGGACGACCTGCTCCTTGGCGCGGTGCGCGGCGGCCTTCTCGGCAGCCTCGGCCGCCTTGATGTCGCGGACGAGCTTCTCTTCCGCCTCGGCTTCGGCGGCGATGACGAGGGAGGTCTTCGTGCGCTTGGCTTCCTCGACCACGCGCACCTCCTTGATGCGCTCCTCTTCCTCGGCGACCGTGCGCTCGACCGAGACACGCTCGCGGATGACGTCCTGGATCTCCTTGCGCTCGATCTCGAGGGCCTTCTCCTTCTCGATTCGGGAGAGCTCGACCTCGCGCTCGCGGCTCACCGCTTCCAACGCCCGGTCCTTCTCGACACGCTCGGTCTCCACCAGCACCACGCGCTCGCGGTTCTTGCCGGCGACCTGGATCTCACGTTGCTTGTTTTCCTCCTGGACCGCGAGCTCCTGCTGGGTCTTGATGTTGGCGGTCTCGTGCCGGAGCTTCTCCTCGGCCTGGACCTTGAGGGTCTCGGCGGTCTCCCGGGCCTGGACCGTCTCGATCTCACGGAACTTCTTGGCCTCGGCCTCGGCGCGCTGACGCTCGAGCTCGAAGATGGCTTCGTCGGCCTCGACGTTCTGCTGCTGGATGCGCTTGCGCTCGTCGTTCTCGAAGCTGTTCGTCTCGATCTTCTCGCGGACGGTCAGCTCGGTGATCTTCTTGATGCCCTGGGCGTCGAGGATGTTCTTCTCGTCGAGAGAGGCCACCGGCGTCTGCTCGAGATAGTCGATCGCGCAGTCATCGAGGACGTAGCCGTTCAGGTCCGTGCCGATGACCTGGATGATCTGATCACGGAAGTCGTCGCGGCGGGTGTAGAGGTCGACGAAGTCGAGCTTCTTGCCGACGGTCTTGAGGGCTTCCGAGAACTTCGCGGAGAACAGCTCTTCCAGGGTCTGCTGGTCGGAGGCGCGGTGGCAGCCGATGAGCTGGGCGACCTTGAGGACGTCCTCGCGGGTCTTGTTCACGCGGACGAAGAAGGTGACCTTGATGTCGGCGCGGATGTTGTCCTGACAGATCAGGCCGTCGTTGCCGCGTCGGTCGATTTCGATCGTCTTGACCGAGATCTCCATGATCTCGGCCCGGTGGATGATCGGGATGACCACGCCGCCGCGGAAGTCGACGCTGACCGTGTTCATCTTGTTATTGATGAGGGCCTGGCCCTGATCGACCTTGCGGTAGAACTTGGTGATGATGACCGCCACGCCCATCAGCAAGATGAAGCCGGTGACGATGACGCCGATGACGGGGAGTAGGTTTTCCACGCTTGCCTCCTGATTCGAACTGTCCGGCTCGCGCCGGTGCTTCCTCGTGGTGAGTCACCAGGAAGCCTCCCTCCTGGCCGTTGTTCTCTTGGGTTTCTCTTCTTGCTCTCGTCGCTCTCACCCGTCGGTCATGGCGGACTGCGCGGGCCGACTCCGGACCTCTCGACACGGTCGATGGTCAGGCTGTCGATCACCCATCCTTCGAGCTCGTCGGAGAGCTCGCTCTGCACGTGGTTGCGGAGCTCGTCGCGATTTCGAGCGAGCGAGTCGAAGTCGACGTGACGAGCTGCCGTCTCCAGGGCTTCCGAGAAACGCGGGGAGAATAGCTGCTCGAGCGCCTCGGTGCTGGAGGCGCGTTCAGTTCCGAGTACACGGGCGACGGTCAGGATGTCATCGCGTGTCGTGTTCACGCGAAGCGCGAAGGTCGCCCGCAGGTCGGCCTTGACTTCGTCCCGGCAAGGGACTCCGTCGTCACCGCGACGCTCGACCACGATGGAGTGGGCCGAGATGTTCATGGTCTCGGCTTGGTGCAGGACTGGTAACACCACGGCGCCACGAAAGTGGATGGCGGTCGTTCTCATGCGGTTGATGATCAGTGCCTGGCCTTGGCTGACCCTGCGATGACACTTGGCGATGATGAGCGCCAAGCCCGCCCACGTGATGAGGAGGGTGACGATGGCGATGGCTAGGAAGAGCAGGTCGTTCATGCTGGCCTCCTAGTCGTGGTTGGTTCGGCCAAAGCCGATGCTTGCTGGTCATGAGTCACTCGGAGCCTCCCTCCTGGCATCAAGCGGATGTCTCGCCTTCTCGTTCTAGAGCCCTACGCCGTCTCACGGTCGTGACCGCCGTCGGGTGACGTGGGTCGGGACCAGCTCGACGTCACCGTGCCGTCGTTCTTGCTGGATCTGTCGACGTCGCAGGGCGATGCGCTCGTGTTTCTCCCGGCGAGTCTCGCGCCCGAGAACGTGTCGCTTGAAGTCGAGCCAGCCGCCCACGATGCCGCCGACGATCCAGCCCAGCAGCTCGCCGAGCGCCGGGCCGAGCTCCAAGACCTGGAGCCCCACCATCAGTCCTCCTCATGGGGCACCACCAGGAAGACCTCACGCTTGGGGTCGTGGTCGTAGATGAGTGCCGTGGACCCCTTCTTGAGCTCGTTGCTCGGGTCGGACCGCACCTGGACGAGGAGGGCTTCCTCATCGTCGAAGAGCTCCGCCTGACCGAAGGTCTCGGTCACCTCGCCCGTCGTCACCGTGCAGGTCTTGCCGACGAAGGCCGACACCGAGCGCGCGCCCTTCGTCTGGAACACCGGACGGAGAGGCTGCAGCAACACGGCGGCACCCAGGACGCCGAGCATCAGGGCTGCCAGCGAGATGGCCGTTGCGAGAGCGGTGAAGACCCACCCGCCGGGCAGGCGGCCGGTCAGGGCCTGCATGGCCATCGCACAGGCGGCCCAGGCCAGCATCACCACGACCGTGCCGGTCACCGAGCAGGGGATGCCCTTGAGACCCAGCGTCGTCATCAGCCCGAGTGCGCCTCCGCTCGAGGCTTCGCCGGCGGCCTTGCCCGCCGCCTCACCAGCGGCTTCTCCCGCTGCCTTGCCGGCGGCCTCGGCGGCACCCTCCACGGCGTGCCCGACGACCTCGCCGGCCGCCTTGCCAGCAGCTTCCGCTGCGCCGTCGGCCGCGTTGAGCGCCCCGTCGACCGCGCCATCCAGGTGATGGAACGGATCGAACGAGTCGATGTCCATCGCCCCCAGGATGACCATCAGCCAGTAGCAAAGGGCGATGCCCAGGAGGACGGTGAAGACCACCGTCGGAAAGGCCAACAGGACTTGTAGGTACTCGCTCATCCCCCACCTCGGAGTTGGATTCTCCTACGAGCGGAGGTGCTTCGGGTTGCAGCCCCCTTCCGGTCAACTCACCGAATCGATGGTCTCCAGGAGGGATTCGAGCTCGGCGAGGTCGTGCTCGCCCATGTGACCGATGCGGAAGTCGGTCGGCTTGCGGTCGCCGTAGCCCGATCCGAGCCGGACTCCGAGCCTTTCCTCGACACCGGAGATGACCGCCTTGGGGTCGAGCCCGTCCCGCGAGAGGCTGGTCACGGCGGGGGAGCGATGGCCCTCCTCGGCGAGGATGCTCAAGCCCCGGTCGGCCGCCCAGCCGTGGACCCGGGCCGCCATTTCCGCGTGCCGCGCGACCCGACCCTCGGGGCCCTCGGCCGCCATCCGCTCGAGCTGCACGCGGAGGGCGAACAGGTGGGAGACGGAGGGCGTCGCGGGGGTCTGGTTCTTCGCGAGCGAGTCGCGAAGCTTGAGGAAGTCGGTCACGAAACCGCGGTGCGGGATGGTCTCGGCCCGGGCGAGGGCCCGCTCCGAGAGGGCGTGGACGGCCAGGCCCGGGGGCAGCGCGAGGGCCTTCTGCACGCCGGCGAGGAGGAGGTCGGCGTCGAGGCTCCGGAGACCGCCCGGAGCGGCGGCGAGGGCGGACACGCCGTCGACCAGCACGCAGGCGTCCGACGACTTCGCGCGCACCGCCGCCGAGATGTCGGCGACGGGGTTCAGGACGCCGGTGGAGGTCTCGCTCCAGGTCAGGCAGACGGCGTCGTGCTCGTCGGTGAGGTGCTCCTCGACGTGAGCCGGCTTGATGGCCTCGCCCAGGTCGACGCTCACGAGGTCGGCCTCGATGCCGCAAGCGTCGGCGATGCTCTTCCAGCGCTTGCCGAAGGAGCCGCAGGCGAGGACCAGCGCCTTGCGACCGACGAGGTTGCGCAGGCCCGCCTCCATGACGGTCGTCGCCGACGCGGTCATGAAGCCGACCTCCTCGGCGTCGAGGAGCGTGCGCAGGCCGGGGAGGATCGCGCCGACCAGCTCCTGGATCTCGGCACCGCGGTGCCCGATGGGCGGGCGCGCCATCTCTTCCAGGATTTCGGGGGCGCACTCGGTCGGACCGGGGATCCACAGCTTCGAACGGCTCATGAGGAGGCTCCGTGAGTCTTCTGGTAGCGGTCCGCTTCGGCCGCGGTGAGCAGGTGGGGGAGAACGGTGGTGAGCGAGGGTCCGTCGGCCCAGGCGCCGGCGCGGTCCTTCACGGCCTCGCGGGTGACGACGCCACCGAAGCCGACCGCCAGCACGCAGGGGGGCGCGGCCTCGAGGTCGGTGAGACCGTCGCCGACCATGGCGCCGCGTCGACCGGCGAGCAGGCGTTCACAGGTCGTGGTCTTGCCGCCGGTGCTGGCCAGGGTGGGATCGACCAGGCCGGCGAGGCTGTCGTCGTCGTTCCAGGCGAGCTCGACCGCGTGGACGTTGCTCGCCGCGAAGCCGAGCTCCAGCGCGACGGGGGCGAGGGCATCGAGCAGCCCACCGCTCACGACGTGGAGCTCCTTGCCGAGCTTCCGCAGGGTGTCGAGGGTCTCGCCGACGCCCTCGACCAACGACTCGGCGTAGCGGTCCTGGAGCCACTCGGGATCGTCGGGCGTGACGGCGAGGCGCTCCAGGCGCTTCAGGTACACGTCTTCCAGTGGCGTGCCGCCACTCATGGCCTCGCGGGTGAGGGCGGCGATCTCCTCCTCGCAGCCACGGTGGCGACCGAGCTCGTCGATGCCCTCGATGCTGGCCAGCGTGCTGTCCCAGTCGAAGACGACGACGTCGAGTGGCTCGCCGTCGAGCAAGCCCTTCACGGCTTCAGCGACCAGGCCTGCTCGATGGCCTCGATGCCGCGGACCCGATCGAGGGTCTCCGCCGACATCGCGTCGGAGATCGAGAGCAACGCGAGGGCGTCGCCACCTTCGTCGCGCACGCCCAGCGACATCCGGGAGATGTTGATGCCCGACTCGCCGAGCAGGCTGCCCAGCGCGCCGATCACGCCGGGCTTGTCCTGGTGCCGGGTCATGAGGAGATGTCCTTCCGGCGTGGCTTCCAGTCGGTAGCCGTCGACCTCGACCAGGCGGGGGTGACGTCCGCCGAGGAGCGCACCGGAGAGCGTCGTCGTCGCGCCGTCGGCCGTGCGTCCGGTGACCCGCATGAGCCCGACGTGGTCGCTGGCGTCGTCGCTGCGGACCTGGGTGACCGAGAGGCCGCGCTCCTTGGCGAGGTGGGTCGAGTTCACGCGGTTCACCGGCGTGTCGAAGTGCGACTGCAGCAGGCCGGCGAGGGTCTCGGAGGTGAGCGTGCGGAGGTCGAGCTCGGCGGCGGTGCCATGGGTGGCCAGCTCGATGGCCTCGAGCGGACCGGGCGCGATCTGAGAGAGGAGGCGTCCGAGGGAGCCGGCGAGGCCGAGCCAGGGCTCGAGCTTGGCGGCGAGCTCGGCGGGCATCGAGGGGAGGTTCACCGCGTGGCGGATCTCGCCCTGCTGGAGGAAGTCGATGACCTGCGAGGCGATGGCCTCGGCCACGGCGGCCTGCGCTTCCTTCGTGGAGGCGCCGACGTGGGGCGTGAAGACGATGTCGTCGCGCGACAGGAGGGGGCTGCCCTCGGGAGGCTCGTTCTCGTAGACGTCGAGGGCAGCGCCGGCGAGCTGACCGCTGTCGAGCGCGGCGAGCAGCGCCGCTTCGTCGATGAGGCCGCCGCGGGCGCAGTTCACGATGCGGGCGCCCTTCTTCATCGAGGCGATCTGGTCGGCGCCGATGAGACCGCGGGTCGACTCGATGAGCGGGCAGTGGAGGGTGAGGATGTCGCAGCGCTTCAGCAGCTCGTCGAGGGGGAGCGGCTCGGCGCCTTCCTGACGGACGACGTCCTCGGTCACCACGGGATCGCTGGCGAGGACGATCATCCGCAGGCCGCGGGCGCGGCGGGCGACGATGCGGCCGATCGTGCCGAAGCCGACGATGCCGAGGGTCTTGCCGGTGAGCTCGGCGCCGACGAAGGCGGAGCGCTCCCACTTGCCGGCGCGCACCGAGGCATCGGCCTGGGGGAGACGGCGGCAGAGGGAGAAGAGGTGGGCGATCGCGAGCTCGGCGGTGGTCGTCGCGTTGGCGTCGGGGGTGTTCATGACGACCACGCCCCGCTCGGTGGCGGCGGGGACGTCGACGTTGTCCACGCCGATGCCGGCCCGACCGATGACCTTGAGCTGACCGGCGGCCTCGAGCAGGCGGCGGGTGACCGTCGTGCCGCTGCGGATGATCAGGGCGTCAGCGTCGGCGATGGTCTTGCAGAGCTCGTCTTCCGGGAGGCCGGTGGCGATCTCGAGCTGGAGGTCGGAGGCGTTGCGGAGCTGCTCGAGTCCCGGCTCTCCGAGACGGTCGGTGACGAGGACCTTCACGGGTCCCTCCTGAGGGGTGCGGTCGGATCTATTGAATGAGAACGAGAGGACGGAACGCGTCCGAGGCGGCGCATTCAACACGGGCCCGGAAGGGGCGTCAAGGAGGTGGGCCCGAGCTGGGCTACTCGAACCCGGGCAGGCGTCGCGAGAGACGACAGAGGACGACGTGGAGGTGGTCCTCGGTGGGGGTCAGCCAGGCCTGGATGTCGCCCGAGTCGAGCTCGAAGTTGCGCAGCAGCACGAGGCCGCGGTCCTGGAGGTGGGAGCTCTCCAGCCCGAGGGTCACGGCGAAGCGATGGGCGCCGTCCTCGTGCTCGCGGGCGGTGAAGCTCACGCCGACGAGGGGGCCGGCGGCCTTTCCGCGTACTGCACGCGGTTGGGTCTGGGCGGGTCGTCGGCCTTGCCCGAAGCGGATGAGCTCCCCGAGCTTCGCGCGTCCGCGCTCGCGGTAGAGGAGCTCGGCGGTGCCGGCCTCGGCGACGAGCAGGGGCTTGAGGAGACGGTCGTCATGCGGGTTCGGGTCGTCGAAGGGGTCGACCCAGGTGCGGAAGTCGCGCTCGTCCATCCTCTCGGGGCGGACTCCGTGGAGCCAGGGGGCGCGGTAGACGGCGATGTCGACGTCGAGATCTTCGAAGAGCGCGTGTCCCGGCGTGGCGGCGGCGGCTGGGCCGCGGAGGGGGCGGGCCACGAGGAGGACGGCCTGGAGGACGTGCTCGGTGGGGAGCAGCCACAGGCGCGGTCGGTGGGGCCGGAAGCTGAGCTCGCGGTGGGCGTGGGCACCCTCGATGGACTTCAGGGCGAGGGCGACGCGGTAGCTGCCGGGGTGGTGGGGGTCGTGGTCGGGGGTGAGCTCGACGATGGCGACGGGCTTGCCGCGCTTCTGCTCTTCGGTCTCGACGACGACGGGCTCGCCGAGGGGGAAGGCCAGCTCGGCTTCGGCGAGGGTTCGGGTGCGGCCGACGCGGAGGGAGCTGGCGCGGGCGAGGAAGGCGCCGGAGCGGATGGCGTGCTGGAGGTCGCGGACGTCGGTCCAGGTGTCGAGGACGCGCTCGACCTCGCCGCGGGCGTCCTTGCGGGAGAGCCAGTCGGCTTCGAGGACGGTGAGGTCGAAGACGACCTCGGGGTCTTCGTCGAGGGGGCCGGCGAGGGTGCCGGTCGAGAGAAGGAGGGCGGCCAGGAGGGTCCAGGTGGTGGTCGGGTTGCCTCTCGCTGTGCGGGCCGCCGGCATCGCCGTGCTCCTCTCGTTAGAATTGAGGGGGTGTCATCATGCCTCAGGACGGAGGGGGTGAGTGAGGGTGGCGAATGTTGGAAGTCGAGTGTCACTCGGGACATCGAGGCGACGAGGAGCCTCGTCTGGTCGTGCTGGACGGGAAGCGGTTGGCGGCTGAGGTCATCGACCGCTGGTACCACGGCGCGCCGGGCTGCGAGGAGGGGACGCGTCGGATCTTCAAGCTCCGGCTGGAGGATGGCCGGGAGCTCTTCATCGAGCAGGAGACAGGCTCCGGGGTCTGGCGGAAGCGTCCGGAGTCGCCGGTGGGCCGCACCGAGGAGTCCTGACGCTCAGGTTGCCGCTGCTGAGGCGGCATGCGAGAATCCCGCCCCTTCCCGAGCTGCGCCCGTAGCTCAGTTGGATAGAGCGCTGGTCTCCGGAACCAGAGGTCATAGGTTCGAATCCTATCGGGCGCGCCAATTCTCCCTACGGCCTTTCATCCCACCTCGGCCCAGGAGACCAGCTGCTGGTCGTAGGGACCAGAGGTCATGGGTTCGAATCCTATCGGGCGCGCCAATTCTCCCTACGGCCTTTCATCCCACCTCGGCCCAGGAGACCAGCCTGGTCTTCGGAACCAGAGGTCATGGGTTCGAATCTCATCGGGCGCACCATGAGGTCAAGCAACCTGCCGGCAAGGGCAAGCTCCAGCCTCGGATGCTAGGCTCTCCTCATGGGTGAAGCTTCTCGCAAGGACCGGATCCTCGACGCGCTCCGTGACCTCCCGTCAGACGCGACGATCGATGACGCCATCGAACGTCTCGTCTTCCTTGCCCGTGTCGATGAAGGTCTCGCTGATCTCGACGCCGGAAGGGCAGTTGCGCACGAGGAAGTCAGGCGGCGCTTCGGCGCGTGAACTGGCTGGTCTGGTCCGAGAGGTCCTTGCGGGACCTCGAGGCGATTCAGGACTTCGTTACCCGTGACTCGCCCGTCTACGCAAGCCTTGTCGTCCAGCGCTTGATCCGTGCGCCGGAGAGGCTGCGAGAGTTCCCCGAGTCGGGTCGCATCGTTCCCGAGCGCGGTGACCCGAGGCTCCGCGAGCTCATCATTCGCCCATTCCGGCTCGTCTACCGCATTCGTGACTCTTCGATTGAGATCGTCACGGTCTTTCGGGCGACGAGACTCCTGCCAGAAGAGCTGTAGCTTGGCGATGGTCCAGCTCGAGTTCTGATCGGGCGACCGCACGACCACACCCGTCCTGCGATAGCGATGAGGAATGTCTGGTGCTGAATCGCTACCCATCCGCGCCGTTGCTGCTGCTCGCGCTCTTTCCGGGAACGATCGCAGCCCAGCAGGGTCCCCCCAAGTGGACCACCGAAGGCCCCTCCGTGGGCGCGAAGGAGTTCTCCCTCTCGCTCCCCCTGGAGACCCTGGCCACCAAGCTTCACGTCGAGATCGAGCTGGGAGGCAAGCCGCGCCGCTTCGTGTTCGACACGGGATCGCCCTCCATGATCAGCAAGGCGCTCGTTGCCGAGCTCGGGCTGAAGGTGATCGACAAGGCGAGCGGACGAGACTCCCACGGGGCCGTCATCGAGAGCGGCATCGTCCAGGCCGACCTGAACATCGGCGGAGTGACCTTCAGGAAGGTCCCCATGTTCGCAGCCGATCTCTCGTCGTCCGAGGCCGTGCGGTGCCTCGTCTGTGACGGTGTTCTCGGCTCGGAGTTGCTTCCGCTCCGTGCCTGGCAGGTCGACCTGCCCGACTCGAAGCTGCGCTGCAACACGAACGTTCGCAAGCTCGATCACGTCAAGGGTGCGAAGAAGCAGCGTCTCCATGACTTCGGCTACCCGCACGCGCCCTTTCTGGACGTCCGTTTCGCGAAGAACGCGACGAGCACGGTGATGTTCGACACCGGCATGCCCGGAATCTTCTCCATCTCGCCTCCCGACTTCGAAGGAGCCAAGCGAGCCGGCGGCGTGGCCGGCATCCTCTCCGGTCACGGCTCGCTGGGCTCCTCGCTGGGTGGCCAGGCCCCCGTCCGTGACCAGCAACGGGCCGAGCTGAGGTCGCTCTCCATTGGCAACCTCGAGCTGGGTCGGATCGTCGCGAGCGTCCGCGAGTCACCGCCGAGCCTGGTCGGCGCGGCCCTTCTCGAACAGTTCGTCGTGACCTTCGACTCGCGCTCCGGGAAGGCGTACTTCGATCCAATCCACGATGGTCCCCGCGCGCGCTCGTCATTCGGGTTCGGCCTCGGGTTCGAGGGCCCCATCACCGTGTCGCTCGTCTGGGAGGACTCGGAGGCAGCCAAGTCGGGACTCGCGGCTGGCCAGACCATCGACTCGATCAACGGTGAGCCGACGGAGCTCTCCTGCGACGGCATCCGGAAGGCGCTACTCGCCATGGATGGAGACACCATCGAGCTCGGCATCGATGGACGGATGGTTCGGCTCGAGCGCGCACCTCGGTGAGGCGATCGGCATGAGCACGCGGGACCTGGGGACCGTCCTCGCGATGGTGAACAAGAGAGCACCCGTCGACACGGTCTTCGTGTTGGCGGATGGGCGTCGGCTCACGGCCTCCCGAGCCGACCTCCATGAAGCGTTCGCTGGTCGTGGCCCCTGGTTGTTGCTCAATGGCGCCAGCGTGCGCGGCCCGTCCTCGGGTCCGATCGTCGCGATCTCGGATGTCGCCGTCCTCGAGGAGGCGGAGGGAGGCGAGGTGCTCTACCAGCTCTCCGTGGGGGAGGCTGCAACCCGGCGTCGTGATGAGCTCACTCTTGCCTCATTCTCTTGGACACACGGGCAATCGGGCAGCCCGGTCGTGTCGCGCGACGTGCTCCTCAACGGCGACTCGCTGCATCGTGAGATCAACGGGGCTGAGCCCGACTGGAAGGGCACCGGGAGCGTCTGCGCCCTGGGGTGGCTGGGGCCCGAGATGGACGAGGAGACTCGGAAGCAGTTGTCCCTTCGCTCACCCTCTCCGCTCGAGAGTGGGAGGGTGCCTCTGTACGTCTGTGCTGCTTGTGGAGATCTCGGCTGTGGCTGCGTTGCGGTGAGGATCGAGCTCGAGGATGACGTGGTCAGGTGGAGTGACATCGCGGTTGACGGTCTCTGTCGAGACGACACTCTCGCCGAGGGGCAGGGCGAGGGGCACTCCTACCTCGGTACGTTCGTCTTCGAGCGAGAGTCCTATCTCAGGGAGATCGCGTCGTAGCGAGCGGTTCACTCAGTCGTTCGAACCGGGAACGAGGCCAGGGACAGGTAGGTGGCTTCCGCATCTCGGCCTCCGGCTCGATGACGCTCGATCCAGTCCACCAAGAACGTCGACAGCTCCTCGAGCGCCTCTTCGCTGGCACGGACCTCGGTACTGACCGACAGGTAGGTGTGGTCGCCCGCGTCGACGAGCCGCGTGTCGTCGAACCGGGTCGCGAGCTCCTGCTGACCCGTCGTGAGCGCGCTCGAGAAGAGCTCGACCGCCTCGCTGCTGGAGCTCGAAGGTGGGGAGCGGAAGGCGATGGTGCGGGCTCGGTAGCGTCGCTCCACCGCGCCCCGCCGTGGGACTTCGCGGGTCACTTCGATGAGGCCGGCTTCGAGGAGGAGCTTCACGTGGTGGTAGAGCTTGGTCTGGGGCTCGTCGAGCCCTTCGGCCAACTCCTGCGTCGAACGCTCGTTCTCCGCGAGCACGCGCAGCATGCGACGGCGAAGCGGATGCCCCAGGGCCTTGGACTGGGCGACCGTGTGGAGGTCGACCAGTCCAGCTCGCTGCTTGGTACCGCCCTTGCTCACGGCCGAACGAAGAGCCGGTTCGACGGCAAGTGGATGACGGCCTCGTGGAGGTCGAGCCAATCGGCTCCGAGGATGCCCTCGATGGGGCGCTCGCCCACCGACTCGAACTGCATGTTGATGCTCGAGAGGTCCAGGACCAGCAGCTCGGGCTCTTCGAATCGGACACCCGAGATCGTCATGGAGTCGGCCACCGTGAGGCGGAGCTCCATCTCGGCGCCGCCGAGCCCACCAGCCGTGGTCTCCAGGGCCTGCGAAGCCAGACCGAGCTCCTTGGCCAGCGCCGGGAAGACGACGGTCGCGTTCGAGCCCGTGTCGCAGACGAAGCGCCGAGGCGTGTCGTCGTTGATGGAGACCTCGAGAAGGAGGTGGCCGGTCGCCATCCGCTCGAGCTCGATGGCCTGGTAGCCGTGGGCACGGGCGAAGCGCTGCAGCCCATCGGAGAACACGTCCTCGGCCGATGCCTCGGTGGTCGTCGTCGCTTCAGGAGCTGCTGACGCTGCCGGGCCGGTCAGGGCCAGGAGGAGCACGAGGAGGGGCGTGAGGGAGGGGAATTGGTGAAGCATGGGACGACCTTTCATATTTTTTTCGATCATTCAAAAATATCTGAAAGGTGTCAAGCACCCTCGTCCCTGAGGGGAGGCGTGGCGGCGAGCACCGGACTGGTTTGGTGAACGGTCCCTGATTTCGTTGGAAATCGAGTGCGGCAGCGTCAGCCTTCAGGCTCTCTCGCATCCGACTCGACGGAAGGGAGACCGGTCCACGATGAACCCACGGCTCTGCCTGGTCCTGTCAGTCTCATTCGCTGTCCTGGCTGCCACTGCTCAGGCCGGCTTCCCTGATTGCGGAGGCGTGCGGGACGACGGCCTTCCCTGGTGTTGCGACCCGTTCTGCGGTGGCTCCCCCGACTGCAATGTCGAGCGCAGGTGCGGGGACGGCGTCGATGACGACTGCGACTTCGCCGTCGATTGCGAAGACGAAGACTGTCAGGACCGCGAGCCTTGCTGCGATGCCGACGGGGACGGCGCGCCGGACGGTCGCGACGCCTGCTGCACCAACGGGCTCGACGACGATGCCGACGGCCTGAGCGACTGCGCCGACGGGCAGTGTTCGGTCCGGGAGGTCTGCACGGGCGAGACAAGCTGTCGCGACGGCATCGACAACGATCTCGATGGCGCTGCCGACTGTGATGATCCCGAGTGCGCATCGAGGGAGATCTGCTGCGACGCCGACGGAGACGGCATGCCAGACGATGCCGAGAGCTGCTGCCTGAACGGTCTCGATGACGACGGCGACACTCTCACCGACTGTGCCGATGAGGAGGACTGTCGCGTCTTCATCTCTTGCGTGGAGCGCAACTGCGAGGACGGGATCGACGAGGATGGCGACACCGCCGTCGACTGCTGCGACTCGGACTGCTTCGAGGTTCCTCCGTGCGGTCTCTTCGAGTTCTCATGCGGGGACGGCATCGACAACGACTGCGACGGCCTCACCGACTGTTGCGACGACATGGAGTGTGGTGGTCTGGCCTGCGCCTCGGAGATGTTCTGCGAGGACGGGATCGACAACGACTGCGATGGCGACGGCATCGACTGCGACGATCCCGACTGCGCCGACAGCGAGATCTGCTGCGATGCCGACATGGATGGCGTGCCAGATGGCGGCGAGTCGTGCTGTACGAACCGGATCGACGATGACGGCAATGGCAGCACCGACTGCGAAGACGTCCACTGCGAGACGGCTGGTGGCTGTGTCATGGAGGACTGCTCCAACGGCCGTGACGACGACGGCAATGGCCTGTCCGATTGCTGCGATCCGATCTGTGCTCTCGAGGCGCACTGCATGGCCGAGCTCGATTGCCTCGACGGGCGGGACGGCGACTGTGACACCGCGATCGACTGCCGGGACCTCGACTGTGCCGGTCTCGAGGCGTGTTGCGATGAGGACGGTGACGGCGAGCCCGACGGTCTCGCGTCGTGCTGCACGAACGGGATCGACGACGACGGCGATCTCGCGGTCGACTGCGCCGACACGGAGTGTGAGAGCCGACCGCCGTGTTTCGGGCCCGAGCGCTGCGGAGACTCTCTCGACAACGACCGTGATGGCGACGTCGACTGTGAAGATCTCGACTGTTGCGACGACCTCGCCTGTGGATCACCCAGCGTCGACTCCGACGGAGACACCGTGTCCAACGCCGACGACTGCGCGCGTTGCGACGACGAGACGCATCACTGGCCCGTCGAGGTGACGGGGCTCCGTCTTCGCCGGCAGGGCACCGGCCTCCGTCTCGGCTGGTCGGATCTCAGCTCTCAGGCAGGGGGTGGGGTCGAGTACGACCTCGTCCGCGGCCTCATCCAGACACCGGTCGGAGACGCGGCCTGTGTCGGTGCGCCTTCTCGCTTTCCTGCGATCCTCCTCTTCATGGAGCCGGACTCGGTCTTCTACCTGGTCCGCGCCCGGAATGACTGCGGGTCCGGGATCTACGGCGCGAACAGTCGAGGTGAGCGGAGGATGGTGGATCCGGGAAGCGACTGTCCCTGAGCCCGGCTCGTCGCCTAGAGAGCTGTCGGCGTCGCTCGGGAACGGGTCAGGTCGTACACTCCGACGCCATGGCCACTCACCTCCACGCGATCATCACCGCCGCCGACGCGCAGGCGCTCCTCGAGCAGGCAAGGCCCCTCGACGAATTCGCTTCGCTCGAGGGTGAGCACCTGCACGTCCGCTTCATCGGCGGCCAGGCCGAGGAGCGGCTGGAGTCCCTGCTCGAGTCGGCGTTCGAGCGAGTCGTCGCCGTCCAGAGTGAGGATGGCGTCGAGGACTTCCAGCTCATGACCCGACAGGGAGGTGGCCGCTGGGAGCATCACTTCGACTGGGAGGGAGAGGAGCTCGAGGACCTGTTCCTCGCCGACGATGGGGAAGAGCCCGATCCGCTCGGTGTGTTGGCCAGGCTCTTCGCCGACAGTTGATTCGATGAGGGGGTTGAGACGATGACGGCAGAGGACTGGAACGCCCGCGTGACCGCGACCTGGGACGAAGCTGCTTCACTCCCCGAGGCCGAGGTCCTCGAGCGCATCGACGCGCTGGCGGCCGAGCGCTCCGACGACGACCCCGCGGCCGCCTTCGAACGGGCGTCAGCCCGGGATTTCGTCGGTCTCGAGAGCGAGGCCGAGGTGCTCTACCGGCAGGCTCTCGCCTCCGAGGAGCTGGACGGCTACCGTCGCGCTCGCGCGACGATCCAGCTCGCCAGCACTCTTCGCATCCTCGGCAAGCTGGAGGAGAGCGAGCGCCTTCTCGTCGCCCTGCTCGACCGACACGTCAGCAGTGAGGGACCGAGACAGCTTCACGACGAGGCACGTGCGTTCCTTGCATTGACGTGGGTTGCCCAGGGGCGCGCTGCCGAGGCGGCCGGGCTCGTGTTGAGCACGCTCTCGCCTCATCTCTCGCGCTATCACCGGTCGGTGAGCGGGAACGCGGCTGAGCTGGTCGAGACGTCTTGGGATTGAGACTCACCGCTCGGCACGAGGCGAGGAAGCCGACGCTCGACTCGAGTTTCTCGATGAGAACGGTGAGGTGGTGGCGCGTCTTCCGAGCTGAGTGAGGGAGTGCTTTCAACCCTCGGTTGTCTGCATTCGCGTAGGAGAGGCGGCTTCAGGGTCCGTACCGCATGGTGAACGCCTCCCTCTAGGAGGCGACCCGACGCCGGAGTAGGGTCTCGTCACTTCAATAGGTGACACGCGTTTTTCGTGATGGACGAGGCGGTCGTCTTCTCCATGCACGAAAGCTCGCGTGCTCGTGTCGCAGCGGCTCGTCGTCATCGATGAGTCGAGCTCATCCAGTCACGACTTCGGACGGACCCTCGTCGGACACGTTGGTGATCCGACGCATCCGTCTGCTCCCTGAGGCCTTGCCTCGGAGGTGTCTTCATGTCCCGCCTCGCCGTCTTGATCTCGTTGATCTCGCTCTGTCTCTTCGTCGGTGCCTCACGTCTTCACGCGCAGGACTGCGTGACGCTGGGCTTCGAAGAACTCCTTGCCGATGAAGTCGTCGCTGGTCAGCTCGCTGGCGTGACCATCTCTGGTGGCGCTCTTCAGGTGCGTGCCTTCGACACTGGCATTCCCACCTGTGGCGATGCGGACCTCGCCACGCCGGGTGCCGGTGACGGCAACGTGCTCGCTCAGGGGCTCGTCCTCGTGCTGCAGGATGCAGCGAGCCCCTGCACTCCCGACGACAGCGAGTCCGGTGGTGTCATGACCTTCGTCTTCGACGGGCCTTCGGACATCGACTCGATCGGTCTCCTCGACGTGGAGGTCGAGGGTGAGGTGCGGGGTTACGACGACCTGGACGAGCTCATCCTCCTCGCTCCGATCCCCGCCAAGGGCGAGAACAGCTGGCAGGTGCTGCCGCTGGGGGTGAGCGGCGTGACGACGCTCGAGATCGAGCTCGGTGACAGCGCAGCCGTCACCGACCTGAGCTGTGTCTCGTGTGACTGTCCCGCGGGCCCGGTTGGCCCTGCCGGACCGGAAGGCCCGGCGGGTCCTCAGGGGCCTGCTGGTGCGGCTGGTGCTGACGGCGCGACGGGTCCTGCCGGTCCGCAGGGTCCTGCTGGTGCGGCTGGTGCTGATGGCGCGACGGGTCCTGCCGGTCCTCAGGGGCCTGCTGGTGCGGCTGGTGCTGACGGCGCGACGGGTCCTGCCGGTCCGCAAGGTCCTGCCGGCGCGGCCGGTGCCGACGGCGCGCCGGGTCCTGCCGGTCCGCAAGGTCCTGCCGGCGCGGCCGGTGCCGACGGCGCGCCGGGTCCCGCCGGTCCGCAAGGCCCTGCTGGTGCGGCCGGTGCCGATGGTGCGACGGGTCCTGCCGGTCCGCAGGGTCCTGCTGGTGTGGCCGGTGCCGATGGCGCGACGGGTCCTGCCGGTCCGCAGGGTCCTACTGGTGCGGCCGGTGCTGACGGCGCGACGGGCCCGGCTGGTCCGCAGGGTCCTGCTGGTGCGACGGGTCCGGAGGGTCCCGCTGGCCCTGCTGGTGCGGTCGGTGCTGATGGCGCGATGGGGCCTGCCGGTCCGCAGGGTCCTACTGGCCCTGCCGGTGCTGAAGGTGCCGTGGGTCCGGCTGGCCCACAGGGTCCCGCCGGTGCTGACGGTGCGATGGGTCCGGCCGGTCCACAAGGCCCGGCTGGTGCCGCCGGCACTAATGGCGCAATGGGTCCGGCCGGTCCGATGGGCCCCGCCGGCCCTGCCGGTGCTGACGGAGCGACGGGTCCCGCCGGTCCGCAAGGCCCTGCTGGTGCGGCCGGTGCCGATGGCGCGACCGGTCCTGCCGGTCCGCAGGGCCCTGCCGGTGCCGACGGTGCTGACGGCGCGACGGGTCCCGCTGGTCCACAAGGGCCTGCCGGTCCCACGGGGCCCGAAGGTCCGACCGGTCCCATCGGACCCCTGGGGCCCATGGGGATCCCCGGTCCCACGGGCCCGGCCGGTGCCGACGGGAGCGAGGACGCCTGGGGCCGCGCCGGCAACGCGACGGCCGGTGAGGCGGGTGCCTTCCTGGGAACGACGGATGCTCAGCCCCTTCGGGTGCGGACCAACGACGTGGAGGTCGCTCGCTTCGACACGAATGGTCGACTCGGCATCGGTGAGCAGATCCCTCAGGCGACGCTGCACGTCGGTGGCGAGGTTCGCATCGACTCCGTGCCGCAGGACGACACGAACGAGCAGGTCCTGACCGTCGATGCGGACGGCAACGTCGAGGCCCGGTCCGCGCAGACCTTCGGGGCCTGGACCTTCTTTGGTCCGTTCTCGGTATCGGCACAGACCGAGAACTTCGGTGATCTCGCCTTCATCAACCTGGTCCCGGTCTCCGACCCGCCCGACATCGAGCAGTCGTTCTGCTTCTTGACCCGAGTCCGGATCGGCGACGACAACGACGAGGACGACACGACTCAGTGCGAGATCGTGAATTCGGCTGGGACCTGGCAGCTTCAGCTCCGAACCAACGCCAACGAGGCCTTGTCGTCTTGCAGTGCGAGCTGCATCTCACGTTGATGCCGGCTCGTGCCGACATCCGCCCACCTCGCCACGTGGCTGGGTGGGCGGAGGGTGTCAGGGGCCTGGCTCCCGAAGTTCGAGTCGACGTGGGAAACTCGAGTGCCCTGTCGGCGTAGCCTCGGAGCCGGGACTCTCCGGGCTGACGTGAGAGACGCCGGCAAGGAGGTGTCGTGAGTCAGCCTCGTCCGGACAAGGTCGTCTTCGAGTGCCCCTACGGCAGTCTCAGGCTCGAGCTGCTCGTGCAGTGCTCACTCTTGCTCCTCGTCGGAGTGGCGCTCGTGTTGGTGGGGGCCTTCGGCGCAGAGTCGGTCCGGGCCGTGTTCGTGTGGTTGGAGAACCTGCCTGGGTTCTCCGATGGATGGGCGCACGTCGCTCCGGCGTCGTCCTTTCGAGTCGCGTTCAGCTTCATGGGACTCGTCGTGGCGAGCCCGTTCTTGGTGGAGCTCCATGCCTACTTCCTCGGGCGGAGCTCATCGCGTCGGGTTCGTGTCACGGAGTCGGCCGTCGTCGTGCCGGTCTCGAGCTACTCCACGATCGAGCAGGTCTTCCCGATCGCCAGAACCAGCGTCACGGTGGTGTACAGGGGCGTCCTGCTCGCTCACGCCGGGACGTCCGTGAAGCTCGAGGCCAGTCGCTTCGACTCAGATTGCCTCTACGGCAGGTTCGTCGCGAGCCTTCCGCGTGAGCGAGTGCAGCGGCAGCCCTATCGGACCTTCGGCGCCTCTTCGTTCACCCATCGTCCCATCGCCGGTCCCTCCGACGACTGCGCCACGAATCCCAGCCGCTCGTAGAAGGCGCGACTCCCGGCCACCGCGATCACCCCCACGTGAGTGTTGTCGTGGGGGAGTGACTCCAGCCAGCGATTCAAGCGCTCGACGATGAGAGTGCCGATGCCGCGGCCCTGGCAGGCCGGCTCCACGACGACGTCCGACAGGTAGTAGTGCAGCCCGCCGTCACCGATGACCCGGCCCATCCCGATGACCACGCCTCCCTGCTCGGCGCAGGTCGCGAAGCACGAGCCCGCCAGACCTCGCTCGATCGCGGCGGTTTCTCGTGGCTTCCAGCCCACCGCGGCGATCAGCCGTCGGTACTCGTCGACCGTCGGCGGGCGGTCGACCAAGTGGGTCTCGTGCTCGGTGTCGTTCACGATGCCATGATCGCATCCGTGGTCGAACGATGCCAACGAGTGCTCGACCCCAGACTGCACGCGAGATCCGACGATGACCGACTCGACGCTCTTCCCACCCGGTGCCTCCTCGTCCCTGACGCCTTACCGTGCGCGGCACTTCCGCTTCGCTGGCGTGATCGACTGCGGCCCGCTGCGCGTCAAGCTCACGACCATCCGCACGGCTCCCGAGCCGGTGAGCCCGAGCGTCCTCGATGTCGCGACGGCCTGCCTGCAGGAGCAGCTCCCGCGTCACGTCGAGGAAGAGGGTGACCATCACGGGCTCGGCTTTGCGGTTCTCC
Source organism: Acidobacteriota bacterium (assembly GCA_039029535.1). Classification (GTDB taxonomy): domain Bacteria; phylum Acidobacteriota; class JBCCFW01; order JBCCFW01; family JBCCFW01; genus JBCCFW01. Next base: position 41,677 of record JBCCFW010000003.1, on the reverse strand, counting down.
ACGAGGGCCAGGACGCGCTCTGGTTGCTCATGGACTGGTGGGCTCACGCGGAGATCTGCTGCCAGGTGCTGGTCCACGCGCCGGTGGGGCCGGCTCCGGTCTTCGAGACCAGCACGCGACCATTCCAAGCCTGTGTCTGGGAACACGTCGTCGTCGCACACGAGCATCGGGCCTGGGTGGAGACCATGCTCACCGAGAAGCCCGACCCGGCGGCTTACCTGGCTGACGTCCTCCCGGTCGGGGAGCACTGACTCGCCGATGAACGACCAACCACCGGATCGCGCGGCAGGGCTGATGCACGCAGGGTGTGGGGCTGGGCTCGGGGCCCTCCTCGGCCTGAGCGTGATGATGGAGAGCCTGACGACTCAGCCCGGCCTGGGCGTGGGCGTGACGGTCGGGCTGTCACTCCTCCTGGCCGTTCTCGCCCGCGTGTACGGCGACGCGCTGTGGTCTTGCCTGGCGCGCTTGCTCCGCTTCGGTCGTTAGCGACACCCGAAAGCTCGCGAGGCCGTTACCCTCTCTGCCGACGACTCCTCGTCCCTGCCGAGACCTGCGCCATGTCCGCCTCCTCCACGACTGTCGGCCCCGAGCTCTTCGACTACCTCGCCGCCCGCACCCGGGACGAGGACGACTTCCTCCGCGACCTCAAGACGAACGCCGAGGCCGAGGGCATCCCGCCGATCTGGATCTCGCCCGAGCAGGGTAGCTTCCTCCAGGTCATCCTGAAGCTGGCCAAGGTTCGGCGGGTCGTCGAGGTCGGCACCTTGGCCGGCTACTCCGCGATCACCATGGCGCGGGCCCTGCCCGACGACGGGCGGGTCGACACGATCGAGCTCGAGCCCAAGCACGCCGACTTCGCCGAGAAGTGGGTGGCGAAGTCCGACGTGGCCGGCAAGGTCGTCGTCCACCGCGGCTCGGGGAGTGACGTGATGAGGACCCTCGAACCCGACTCGGCCGACGCTGCCTTCATCGACGCCGACAAGGCCGGCTACGGCGACTACCTCGGCGAGGCCCTCCGCATCGTGCGGGTCGGTGGGCTCATCCTCTGCGACAACGCCTTCGCCTTCGGCCGGCTGCTCGACGAGAGTTCGACCGACGAGAGCGTGCAGGCCATCCGCGACTTCAACGATCGCGTCGCTTCAGAGCCCCGTCTCCACGGCATCATCATGCCCATCGGCGACGGCTGCTGGGTCGGCATCCGCGAGAGCTGACGGCGAGTCCTCCGCGGCCGCCTCGTCCCGTCCGCGCCAGGCTGCGAAGCCGACCAAGAGCAAGCCGATCAACGAGGCGGTCGCTCCTTGCCACAGGCCCGGCGTGCGGTAGCTCATCTTCACGACATGGGGACCCGGCGTCGGTACCACCACCGCACGGAAGGCGTGGTTCGCGCGGAGCAAGGGCACCGGCTCGTCGTCGAGGGTCGCGCTCCAACCGGGGGCGTGGGTGTCGGTGACGAAGAGCAGGCAGGGGCGCTCGGCGACCAGCTCGACGACCAGCGAGTCATGCTCCTCCGAGACGATGGTGGCGTTGCCGCAGGGGAGGTCGTGGCTGGTGAAGCCCGGGAGGTCGTCTCGATCCTCCTCCTCGTCGGACAGCACGATCGACTGACGGGCGGGGAGCAGTCCGCGATAGCGATCCACGACGGCCTTCACGTCGCCGCGCTCCCAGCCGCCGACGAGACGGACGCGCGGGCGGAAGGTCTCGACCCGGTGCAGGTAGCCGGTTCGATTGGCCAGTCCCACGGTGCCACCGAGGATGTGGATGCGACGCAGGCCGCCCTGGCTCGGCTCTTCGAGGTCGTCGCGGGGGCTGATGACGTAGCGGACGCCGCTGTCGCCGAGCGCCCGTGCGACGACCGGCGCCTCCTCGGTGAGCAGGGCGCGGGCGAGCGTGAAGTAGTCGACGAAGTCGAGGAGGTCACCCGTCCGCTCGAAGGCGTGACGGAGATCGGCCTGAGCCGCGGTGGCGGGCATGAGCATTCGGCGTTCGAGCAGGTGGCGGTCGCTCTCTTCGAGCATGTAGAACGGGACGCGGGGGGCCCAGTTGCTGCCGTCGCGGTGGTGATGAACACGCCAGTCCCAGTTCTTCAGGCCGGTCTCGGCGGCGTCCTCTTCCATGACGGTCTTGATGCGCGGCGTGGACCAGTCGTCGCGGCGTGAGGTCGACGGCACGTGGAAGACGTGAGACGAGATGAAGTCGACGAGCACCGCGACCACGGCGAGAACGGGTAGCCAGGCGATCTTCGGCTGCAGCCGGCGGATCGTCTCCAGTCCCCAGCCCGCCAGGATGGGAACGACGAGGGCCGGCACCAGGAAGAACTTCACCGGGTAGCGGAAGGGCATGAGGAGGGGCACGGCCTCGACCAGCGCCGGCAGGCCGGGCAAGTGCGAGCCAAGCATGAGCAGCACGGCGAGCACCGAGGCGCCGACGAGCAGCCAGCGTCCGCGCACGGCCTCGCCCAGGCGGTCGCCCCGCACGAGGGCGAACAGCCCGAGCACGAGGCAACTGAAGCCGAGGTAGAGGGAGATGAAGTACGGCGTGCCCGTGTCGGTGAGCTCGGCGCCGGGGAAGCCGTTGCCGAGCACGTGCATGGGATGACCGCCGAGCCCGGGCCAGGCCATCCAGGCGAGCCGACCCGGGTGCAGGCTGTTGTAGAGCAAGCCCTCGGTGGTGAAGCCCAGTGACCGGAGCGAGCGTCCGGCCAGCACCGTCGCCGGCAGGACCTGTGGTGCGGCCAGCGCCAGGGCCCAGGCACCCGATCCGATCCAGCAGAGCAGGACGTGGAGACGACGTGCGCCGTCAGCGCGCCAGAGCGACCACGCGAAGCCGAGGGCGGCAGTGAGCAGCAAGGGCTCGGGCTGACCGCCGACCGCCTGGAGAGCGAGGGCCAGGGCCAGGGCCGCGCAGCGTCGCCAGCTCGGACCGCGATCGCCGAGCCGCAGCGCGGCCAGGAGGGTGAGGGGGGCGGAGGCGACGCCGGCCAGGGTGGGGAGGAGGTTGGTCGCCGAGACGACGTAGCCCCCGAGCAAGAAGGCGAGGCCCGCGACGAGCGCTGAGGGAGGCGAGCAACCGAGACTGCGGGCGAGCGCGGTCATCGACACGCCCGCGAGGATCATCAGCAAGACCATGAACAGGTCGAAGGCGTGCTCGGTCGGCAGCACCAGGTAGACCAGGTTGGCTGGGTGGAACCAGGCGTAGCCCGGGTTGGCGAGGAGCGGTCGTCCGTGGGAGAGGTGATGCGTCCAGCCGGGGAAGAGGTCGGTGCTGCCGTCGGCCCCTTGGCGGGCCTCCTCGATGACCGGCAGCGCGGCCCGACCGACGTCGCGGTAGAAGTAGGTGTGGTCGGTGAAGAGCACCTTCGCCTGGCTGAGGAGAACGAAGACGACCACGACCAGGTGAGGCCAATGGGTTCCGAGGAGCTTGCGAGTTGCCGTCATCCCATCGCCGATTCATAACGCCGGAAGCTCAGCTTCCAGGCCTGGAAGGTCAGGACGCCGAAGAGCAGCATCCAGGTCGTGTCGAGGAGTGCGAGCCAGGGCTCGCGTCGTCCGAGGACGAGGGCTGCCGGCCAGTGGCTGAGGAAGCCCATGGGCACGGCATGGAGCAGGAACAGCTTGACCCGTCTGGCGAAGATGTCCAGCGGTCGGTCGGCGGTGGCGCCGAAGGCGTGCTCGAGGCTGCGGGCCAGGTCCGAGTTGAGCAAGTGGAACTCGAGGATGGAGAACAGGATGGTCAACACCGTCCGCGCCCAGAACGCGATCACGATGGCCCAGGCGATGAGCAGGAAGCGCCCCGGTCCCCACTCCAGGTCGGCGCGAATGAGCCCGTAGGTGAGGTAGCCGACGGCGGCGATGATGTTGAAGACGGCCTCGAGGCTGAACTGCTGGAAGAAGTAGAGGAAGGAGGGCGCCACCGGTCGCACGCGGAAGGGGTCGAGCTTGCCGTCCTTCAGGTCGCGCCCGAAGCGCCACTGCTGACCGAGCCACATCATCATGAAGGCGTCGGACACGAACAGGAAACCGATGAAGACGCGGATGTCCTCGTGACGCCAGCCGGCGATGTCGTCGGCGTGGAGCAGGAGGATCTCGAACACGGTCACGTGGATCGTGTACCAGAAGCAGTCCATGACGACCTGACTGAAGAACTCCACTCGAAACTGCGACTTGCGTCGCACGCCGATGCGGGCGAGCTGACCCGCCACGGTCAGGTAGCGGCGGACGGTCGACAGCAGGCCCCTCACTGCCCGACCCCCGTGTAGCGGCGCAGGCCGCGACGCCAGGTCGCCGCTGCCAGGAGCTGGAGGGCGAGGGTCCACGCGATGAGCGTGAGCAGGCCCCGCTGGAAGTCGGCCCCGCCCAGACGGCCCAGGAGGATCTCCACGGGGGCGCAGAGCATCCAGTAGGGAAAGAACCAGGGCAGGGTCGTCTTCAGGAAGCCGGGCATGAGGGCGAGCGGGAGAAGTTGGCCCGCGCAGAAGCCGACGATGAAGCGGACCATGACCAGCAGGGTCCACACCACGTCGAGCCAGAAGGCCATGGTGTTGAGGACCACGATGAGCAAGAAGTAGCAGTAGCTCCCGAGCAGCACGAGGGTCAGCGCCTGCGCCACCGCCACGGCGCTGACCGGACGCGGCCAGATGGCGGGTGCGATGAGGAGACCGAGGAGCCAAAAGGTGCTGGCGATGAGGAGCTGCAGGGAGCTGTACTGAACGAAGCGCCCGAGCATCATGAGAAAGAAGCGCAGGGGCATGATGAGGAACTTCGTGATGAAGCCCTCGAAGATCTGCTCGGCCAGGTCGAGCCCGCGTTCGGGGAACACGAGCTTCCAGAGCGTGGCGCCGAGGAGCATGTAGGCGATGAGGTCGGCCTCGCCGTAGGTGCCGATGGCGGCGGCGCCCGAGCTCACGAAGATCGCCTTGTAGACGAAGATCATGATGATCGGTCGCTCGATCCCGTGGATGAGCTCGCGCACGATGAAGCCGGCCTTGAAGGCGGCGGCCTTCTTGTACTCGTAGGCCACCGCTGACCGGAGGATCCGCCAGTGATGACGCAGGCCACCCGGCGCGGCAGCGACCGCACCGCTCACGGAGCATCCTCGAGCTGGCCCCTCCTGAACACCTCGCGGACGAGATCTTCGAGGGGCTGGCGCTCCACCGAGAGGTCCTTCACGGCGAGCAGGTCGAAGAGCTCGCGGACCAGTGCCTGCGAGCGAGCGGTGGGCACGAGGAAGACGAGACGGCGGGGGGAGACCTCGACGAGCTCGCCGTCGTGCTTGCGTGCGACCTCGGCGGCGTCGGTGGGCTCGCCGACCAGCTCGTCCTCGAGGTGCAGCTCCACGCGACGCTTGCCGACGAGCCGCCGCTGGAGGTCGGGGAGGTCGCCGTCGAAGAGCAGCTTGCCGCCGTCGAGGATGAGGAGTCGCTCGCAGGTCTGCTCGATGTCGGCCATGTCGTGGCTGGTGAGCAGGATGGTCACGCCGCGCTCGCGGTTGAGGTCGCGCAGGAAGCGACGGATGGTCTCCTGGGAGACGAGGTCGAGACCGATGGTCGGCTCGTCGAGGAAGACGAGCTCGGGGTCGTGGAGGAAGGCCCCGATGATCTCCATCTTCATCCGCTGACCGAGGGAGAGCTGACGGAGCTGGACCTCGAGTCGGTCGGCGACGCCGAGACGCTCCGCGTGTTCGGCGACGCGTCGCTCGAAGACATCGTGGTCGACGTCGTAGATGGCACGCAGCAGGCGGAAGCTGTCGAGGGGAGGGATGTCCCACCAGAGCTGGGAGCGCTGACCCATGACGAGGGAGAGACGGGTCTTCTCGGCGTCCCGCAGGTCGAAGCAATCGCGTCCGAAGACCTCGGCGGTGCCGTGGGTCTTGGGGATGATGCCGGCGAGGATCTTGACCAGAGTGGTCTTGCCAGCCCCGTTGGCGCCGATGAGCCCGACCATCTCTCCCTGGAGGATGTCGAGGTCGGCGTCGACGAGGGCGGCGTGCTCGACGTGCTCCCGCTTGACGAGGCCGCCGAGCAGGCGGAGAACGCCCTCCCGACGTCGGAGCGTCCGGTAGGTCTTGCCGAGGCGGCGGCAGTGAATGAGCGGGGAGGTCGTCGTCACGGGCGTGCGGTAGAGTCGGCCGAGCAGGCGAGAGAAGCCGGGCCCGAGACGGCCCCACGCCGCCCGGAATGGGAGACAGCATGCCTCAGTATTGGCTGGTCAAGCAGGAGCCCACGACCTACCCCTTCTCCCAGCTCCAGGCGGACAAGAAGACGTACTGGGACGGGGTGCGGAACTACCAGGCGCGCAACAACTTGCAGGCCATGAAGAAGGGCGACTTGCTGCTCTACTACCACTCGGTCAAGGAGAAGGCGGTGGTAGGGGTGGCGAAGGTGGTGAAGGAGTCCTACCAGGACCCGACCACCGACGACGAGCGCTGGGTGGTCGTCGACGTCGCGCCGGTGAAGGCCATGGCCGAGCCGGTGACCTTGGAGCAGGTCAAGGCCGACGAGCTGCTTGCAGAGATGGCGCTGGTGAAGCAGTCGCGGCTGTCGGTCGTGCCGGTGACCGCGGCTCAGTTCAAGAGGGTGCTGAAGCTGGGGAAGACGAAGATGTGAGCTCGGCGGTCAGTCAGCTGATCCAAGTCCGTCGATACCAGAGCACGCGCACGCCGCCGACGCCCCAGCCGAACAGCACGACATCTCCCTGGCCGCCCGTCTTGGCGACGCTCTGGTCGATCTCGGCGAGAATCAGGCCGGGCGCCACGGCGACGCAGTAGCGGAAACGCAGGAACGGCTGCTCATCGTCGTCTCGGAAGACGACTCGGTATTCGTCGTCCACCAGCTCGGGGTGTTGGGCGCGCAGCTCGTTCGCCATGTCCAGACGGTGGATGACGAAGCCCTCGTAGCTCTGGAGGAATGCCTCGGTGGAGGCGTTGATGACCGCCATCGTGCCGAAGGTCGCCGTCAGCAGGTAGCTGAGCAGCAGCATCACTCCGGCCACGGTGAGCCAGCGGCGGGTGAGCGGCGAGGTTCTCGTCTTCTCGTCAGGCGGAGTCACGCGGGATCTCTCGCGCTGACTGGGGAACGTGTCCAGTCCGCTGTCTGGCGTGGGTCTTGGAGCGACTTGGTGGGTTCCTGGATGAGGATCGGGTTCGGCTCAGTTGGATGACGCACTTTTTCTCGTTGGTGCGCATGCAAGGTCAGCGAGGGTTTCCGATGAGCAGGGTGCTCATCGCAGCTCCCCCTCGAGGAGATCCGAAATGACCATCAACAGCTCCCAAGGCCTTCGTCGTGGCACTGCGGCAAGCAGTGCCCTTCTCGTGATTGCGACCCTGGCTTCGGTGGTTCCCTCGGCAGCGAGTCCAACGACCGCTGCCGACTGCTACATCGAGAAGATGAACTGCGTCTCTGCAGCGAATCGCGGAAGAGACGACTGTCTCAGGTCGTCCAGCATTGCGGGCACGATCATCGCCGCGACGGGACTCGGTACTCTCTATGCAGGAGTTACCGCGGTCGGCAATGGGGCCAATCCGATCGCGTCCAGCACCATCATCCTCGCTGGCTTTGGCACGACTGCAGCCGGTGCCGTCCTGAGCGAAGGGGCGGCGTTCTGCTTCGAACGCCACGCTCAAGCAATGGACGACTGCATCGACAACCACTACGGTTGCATGCTCGGCTTGGGGCGCGAGCCGATTGAGCAGTTTCAGCGGCCCTCCGTCGACATTCAGGTCGCTCTTCCAGACATGAGCCACTACCTGATCGACTACGACGAGCTCGTCAAGAACTTCGACATGAAGCACTTCGCTCTCGCCTACGAGACGATGGGGCGGATCCGCGAGGGCCATGGCGCCGACGAGTTCGATGCCAGGGTGAGTGAGCTCTTGGATGAGTCTGGCATGGCGAGCGCCGAGTCCGAGTCGGACCTCCTGGAGACCTCGTTGACGTTCATCAACCTGTTCCAGAAGGAGTTCGGCGTGGTGACCGTCGAGGACATGGTCGAGCTTGCGGCCAGTTTCTGAGTCGAGCAGGTCAAGAGAGTCCGGAGAGTCGGGGCGATGACGCCTCGGCTCTTCAGGGACTCAGTCACCGCCCATCGAGGTCAGCGCACGCTCCAGGACCTCGATGTCCTGCGGAAAGCTCTTCCGCCCGAAGCCCATCCGCACGTGGTCGTCCCCGACGCCGTACACGGTGCTCGGCAGGAGCAGCACGCCGGCCTCCTGCGCGAGTCGATCGCACAGCGCTGCCGTCCCGCCACGACGCAGCCGGGGGAAGGCGATGGGACCCGCGTTGGGGCGCCGCCAGGCGAAGTGCTCGGCCTGGCGCTCGAAGAAGCCATCGGCCAGGTCCAGGTTCTCGACCACGAGTCGGCGGTTGCGCTCGGCCAGCTCCTCGCGATGGTCCATCGCCACCCTCGCCAGGAGCTCGCTCGGTGCGCTGGCGCAGATGGTCACGTAGTCCTTGAAGGCGGCCATCTTCGACAGCAGCTCGGCGTCGCGTGTCGCCGCCCAGCCGATGCGCAGGCCCGGCAGGCCGTAGGTCTTCGAGGTCACGCCCAGGGACACGGCCTTCTCGTAGACGTCGCAGGCCGCCGGCAGTCGGTCGGCCGGATCGTGCTCGAGCTCGCGGTAGACCTCGTCTGAGAACATGAACAGGCCGTGCTCCCGCGCCAGCGCGATCGTCGCGTCGAAGCGCTCGCGATCCATGAGCCAACCGGTCGGGTTGTTCGGGCAGTTGAGCACGACTGCCCGGGTCTTCGGTCCGATGGCCGCGGCGAGCTCGTCGGGGTCGAGGCTCCAGCCGTCGTCTTCCCGCGCTCGCCAGAAGGTGACGTCCACTCCGGCGGCGGCTGCCACCGAGTGCGTCGACTGATAGCCCGGGTGGTGCACGACGAGGTGGTCGCCCGGCTCGAGCGCCACGTTCATGAAGCTGAAGATGACCTCCTCGGCCCCCGAGTGGACCAGGAGCTGGTCCGGCTCGATCGACTCGTACATCCGAGCGACTGAGGCCCGCAGTCGCGGGTCACCGAGGGTCTCCGTGTAGCCGAGCCGCAGGCCGAGGAGCTCGTCTTCAGCGTCGGGCTCGAGGGCGAGCAGCTCGGCGACGCTCAGCGTCTCGCAGTCGCTGGAGCTGAGCAGGTGGGGGAGCGCGAACTCGTAGCGGGCGAAGTAGCGCTCGAGCTCGAAGGGTGGTGGCTGCACGGGACGACTCCCAGTCGCGACGAAGACTCAGCTCTCGAGGGTGACCGACGCCAGCTCACCATCGACTCCGAAGCGCGCGCTGACCACGTGATCGGAGGGCTGCGTGAGGGGCAGCCCGAAGTCGAGAACGAGCGGTGCGTCGGTGCCCGGCCAGAGCATGAGGTCCCGGGGCCTCAACAGGGTGACGAGCTCCGATGCCGTCGGCTCACGCTCGCCCTCGTCCGCGAGGAGCCCGGGGTGCCATCTCTCGATGTCGGCGAGAAGACGGTCGGCGTGCCGTTCCTCGATGCGTCCGAGGGCTCGTCGCACCCAGCTCTCGTGCTTGCGACAGGCGGTGGCCAGGGCGTCGAGCTCCTCCGGCGAGGGCTGCTGCTCGGTCATCTCGATCCCGACGCGGATGCGGTCACCCGTCGCCGTGGGGAGCGAACGCAGCTCGACGTGCTCGGCCGTCACGTCGATCGAGCCGAAGAAGGCGTGTTCGAGAGTCTCAGGCATTTCAATGAGTGTAAGCCCTGAGGAAGCGGGAGGCCCTCAGGCGCCTGCGTGAACCGAGGAAGGGAGTGTCAGGTTTCGGGCCGTCGAGGGTTGACGTTGGAAACGCAGCGCTCTGCCCACCAGGGCCTGGGAGGTGACATGGCGGCCTGGATCCGGTTCATTTCGGCGTGTTGGTGCCTGGCGATGGTCCATTCGGGCCACGCCGCCGTCTTGCGGAGCTCGACCTACCTCGGTGGGAACGGGACGGACTGGATCGGAGGGATGGAGCTGGCACCGGACGGGACCCTCACCATCGCCGGCTACACGTCCTCCACGAACCTTGCGACCACCCCCGGTGCGTTGCAGCCGGCTCGTGCCGGGGGCCTGTGGGATTGCTTCGTGGCGCGTCTGAGCGCCGATGGAAGTGAGCTCCTCATGCTGACCTACCTCGGGGGTACGGACCTCGAGCGAGCCCTGGACCTCACGCACCTGCCCGACGGAGGCATCGTCGTGGTCGGCTCGACGCAATCGAACGACTTCCCTGGTGTCGAGACGCCGGGGCGGTCGGGGCACGAAGATCCCTTCGTGGTGGTCCTCGAGCCCGACGGCACGAGCCTGCGCTACACCCGGGTCCTTCGGTCGCCCTCCTCCCTCGGTGCTCACGTGACGGAGTGGAGGGCCGTCGCCATCGGTGCCGCTGGTGAGATCCATGTCTACGGGAGGACGAGAAACCGACCTCTGCCGGTGCTCGAGCCGGTGCAGGCCGAGTACGGCGGCGGTGTCAGCGACGGCTTCCTCGCAACCTACTCACCCGACGGAGACCTGCTGCAAGCGAGCTACCTGGGCGGCCTCGGGCGGGAGATCCCTTACGACCTCGCCGTCGCACCGGACGGTCGACTGATCGTGATTGGAGAGACGGACAACGCGGACTACCCACAGGTGGGCCCGCCATGGCCTGGCGAGTCCTGCACGGGGAGCGACTGCGGCTTTGACGGCTTCATCACGGTGCTCAGCCCCGACGGCGGAGAGATCCTGGCGTCTCGGCGCGTGGGAGGCATGGGGCATGACGGCCTGAACCACGTCCGCGCTCTCCCTGATGGACGGATCCAGATCGTGGGCAACACCCAGGGCGGATTCCCCACTCGCACCAGCCTGCCCGCCGTGCCTGCCAGCCCCCCGTCCGGCCTGCTCCTCGAGCTCCAGGTCGACGACCTGAGAATGACCGCCGCCGTGGGGCTCGAGTTCTGGGCGGACAGCCTGGCGAGCACGCTGTCGGGGAGCCTGGTCTTGCTCGGTGAGATCGATCGACCGGTCTCCTGGTTGCGTGAGCCGGTCGACGACGTCTTCGCGGGACCGAGCGAGCTGATGATGATGGTGGTGGATCCCTGCCTCGAGGTCATCGAGCAGGCGACTTACCTGGGCGGGAGCGACGAGGAGTCGGGTGTCCTCGAGAGCTTGCTCATCGACTCGAATGGCGAAGCCTGGGTGGGCGGCTCGACGAGGTCCCGTGACTTCCCGACGCTCACGCCGGTGCAGCCCTGGCAGGCCGGCGACCGGGATGGCGTCCTCGCGAGGCTCGGCGATCTCGACTCGACCACGCCGACTCCCACGCCGCTCGGCAACCTCCGTCTGCGACACGCGGCGGGTCGGGTCGGTGTCGAGGTGGACGCTCCGCCGATCGCCGCCGAGCTGCTCCTGGCCCAGGGTGACCTCGACTCGTTGCGAGTGGATCGTGCGTACTCACATGGCGTCGTCGCTTGCGCGGCACCGGGCGATGAGCTCGGTGTCGACTCGCCGGATGACGACGTCTACTTCCTGGCGTTCGAGCGATCGTGTGGAACGAGCCTGGCGGGTGTCGACTCCTCGGGAAGCCCACGTCCGGCCTGGGTGGCCGGCACCGGTGCCTGTCCATGAGCTGGGCGATCGGAGTCGACATGTCGACCTGTGCTCGACTGCTGATGACCTGCTGTTGGCTCTTCACCGCATCGGTCGCGGGAGCTGCCTCTCTCGAGCTCTCCACCTACTTGGGGGGGAACGGCGAGGAGCTGATCACCGGCTCGGTGCTCGGCCCTGATGGCTCCCTCTACGTGACCGGCCGGACGACCTCGTCCGATCTCGCCACGACGCCCGGTGCCTTGCAGTCCGCACCGGGCGGGGGCTGGGACAGCTTCGTGGCACGGGTCAGCGCCGACGGGGGAGAGCTGCTGCTCCTGACCTATCTCGGCGGCTCGATGGACGATCGCGCCACCGCGATCGCTCTGCAGCCCGACGGCAGCATCGTCGTGGTCGGGTCGACCAACTCACCGGACTACCCGGGGGCAGGACCGGGAGCGCTGTTGGCTCGCAAGGATCCCTTCGTGACGGTCCTGAAACCTGACGGTACCGAGCTCCGATTCACCCGCATGATGCGGTCCGTCGTGACGCCCGACGACACGTTCTGGACCACCGTCGCTGTGGGCCCCGGCGGAACGATTCACTTGCTCGGCAGCACCACCGCCCATGACCTGCCCGTGCACCGTCCCGTGCAGGGCTCCCTCACCGGAGGGCCCGGGGCGCCTGCGGACCTCTACCTCGCCGCGTTCTCGGCCAACGGCTCGGAGCTTCTTCACGCCACCTACTTCGGGGGTAGCGGAGAGGAGGCGGCTCGCGACCTGGTCTTCGGGCCGCAGGGTGAGCTCATCGCCGTTGGTGCAACCACGTCCGCCGATCATCCGCTCGTCGGACCGAGCTGGCCCGGCGAGTCCTGCTCGGCTGGCGATTGCTCGTGGGAGGCCTTCGTCACGGTCTTCAGCCCGCAGGGTGATCGGGTCCTGGGCTCGCGGCTCATCGGCGGCCTCGGTCGGGATGAGCTCGACTCGGTCGCCCTGCTTCCGAATGGTCGATTGCGAGCGGTGGGCCTGACCGAGCCGCACTTCCCCACGCGCACGAGCCTGCCGTCCCCACCGACTGATCTCCAGCTCGCTTCTCTCGTCGACCTCGATCTCGACGACCTGGAGTTGACCAGCTCCGTCCGCCTCCAGTTTCGAGCCAGCAGCCTGTCCCTCACGCCGGGGGGCAAGACGGCCGTCGCGGGGCGGATTCAGTGGCCCATCTCCTGGCTGGAGGACCCCATCGACGACAGCTTCGGCGGATGCTGTGACCTCGTGCTGATGATGCCGAGCCCGGCGCTCGACGGCATCGAGCTGGCGACCTACCTGGGAGGTGACGACTGGGACGACATGGCGTTCGACAACCTCGTCGCGGACTCCTGCGGCGCGGTCTGGATCACTGGCTTGACCTGGTCCACCGACCTCACCACGGTGAACCCGGTGCAGGCCGAGAACGGGGGCCTGACGGACGGCCTGATCATGAAGGTCGTCGTCGCCGACCCGGAGGCTCCCGTCTCCTCCCAGAACCTCCGAGTCCGCCGGGTCGACGGGCGGCTGGGGGTCCGGCTCGCCGGCTCTCCTGCCAGCGGCGAGTTCCTGCTGGCTCAGGGTGATCTCGATTCGCTCCACGAGCTCCGCACGTACTCGCACGAGGTCGTCGCTTGCTCCCGTGTCGGCGACGAGGTCCGACTCGACCTCCCGGAGCAGAGCACCTACTACCTCGCGCCAGGACGTGCCTGCGGCCTGTTGGGCACTGCTGGCACGAGCTCGCTGGGGACACCGCGTCCTCCCTGGGTCACGGGAACCGGCGAGTGCCCCTGAGCAGGCGCGTGCTCAGTCCTCGGCGATCGTGCCACCGCACGAGCTGCCGGCGCCCGCCGTGCAGCCGTAGCAGTGCCGATCGGTGCGGATGCGGCGCTCGTTCAGGGCCGTGACGTCGAAGTCGGCCAGCGTCACCGCGGTGCCATCCTCGCGGCGGATCTCCATGTCGAGCTGCTGGTTGAAGTCGCAGTCGAAGAGACGGCCGTCCCAGGACACCGACAAGGTGTTGCGGCACATGAGACCCGACACGGTCGCCGGGTTGAAGGCCGCCGTGAGTCGCTCCATGTACGCCTGGAGGTTGCCCGTGCTCTCCAGCCACTCGAGGAAGCGGGAGATCGGCATGTTGTTGAGGGCGATGAGCCGGTCGAAGGTGACGCCGTGGTTGCGCTGCAACGCCGCCTTCCACTCCGCCTCCATCGCTGCCTGACTCGGCGCGAGAAACGCACCGGCCGGGTTCGACATGAGCGTGAGCTGACGTTTCGGGTCGCCCTGACCGTAGCCGGCTGCGTTGAGACGGCGGAGCGCCTCGATCGACTTCTCGTAGGTGCCGTCACCGCGCTGTGCATCGGTGTTGAGCTTGCGGTAATGGGGGAGCGAGCAGACCACCTCGACCCCGCGCTCGGCCATCCACTCGCAGAGATCCTTGAAGCGGGGCAACAACAACACGGTGAGGTTGCAGCGATCGATGACGTGCTTGCCACGCTCGACGCAGGCATCCACCAGGTAGTGGAAGTGCGGGTTGAGCTCCGGCGCGCCACCGGTGAGGTCGACCGTGTGAGCCGGGGTCCGATCGAGCGCAGCCAGGCAGGCGTCGACCATGGCGCGGTCCATGTTCTCGCGCATGCGATCCGGACCCGAGTCCACGTGGCAGTGGGCGCAGGTCATGTTGCAGAGCTTGCCCAGGTTGACCTGGAAGATCTCGATCTCCTCCGGACGCAGCTCCGCCCCCCCCGCCTCGGCCACGCTCGTCTCGAACTGCAGCGGCTCGCCGTCGGCGCCGGACAGGTCCAGGCCGGCCAGGCAGCGGAGCTGGGTGGCCGGAGCGGCCAGGGGAGAGCGTCGGTACTGGAGGCTCGTCACCCGCTTGGGACCCGACTCGCGCGACTGGAGATCGAGCTCGGCCTGCACGCGCTCGGCCGCGTGCTCGCCCGAAGTGGAGCTACTCACATCATGACTCCGTGGGCGTGGTCCTTCATCTGCATGCCGTGCACCAAGGCCGCACCACCCTTGATGGCCGCCGCGACGTGAACGGCCTCGGTCATCTGCTCGAGGTCACTCCCGGTCTCGAGCGCCTTCTTCGAGTAGGCCTCGATGCAGTACGGGCACTGCGTGGCATGGGCGACCGCGAGGGCGATGAGGGTCTTCTCCTTGACCGAGAGGGCTCCCTCGGCAAAGACCGATCCGTACCACTCGAAGAACTTGGCGGCGAGCTCGGGAGCCCCCTCGGAGATGGAGGAGAACTCGGTGAGGTGCTCGGGCTTGTAGTATCCGTCCACGGCAGGGCTCCTGACTTCGGATCGCCGAAGAATGGTACACGCCGGCCTCGCCCGATTCGTCTCGGCGTGACCTTCCGGCCCCCGTCCACGAACACGACCATGCGCCTCTTCGTCGCCCTCCCCATGCCCGAGGACGTCCAGTCCGAAGTCTCCTGGCTCGGCAACGACCTCCGCGAGGGCAGCTGCGTGCCCGAGGAGCAGGTCCACCTGACCCTCCGCTTCCTCGGCGAGCGACCCGAGCACGAGCTGGGCGACCTCATCGGCGCCCTCTCCGAGATCGATCTCGCGCCCCTCGAGCTGACCGTCAAGGGGGTCGGACTCTTCCCCGGCCGTGGCCAGCCGCGCGTGGCCTGGGCGGGGGTCGAGCGCAGCGAGGAGCTCGACGCCCTGCAGCGCTCGGTGGACCGTGCGATCGAGCGGGCCGGCGTGCCCCGCGAGCGACGCAAGTTCCACCCGCACCTCACCGTCGCCCGCTTCAACGGGACCCGCGCGAAGACCCTCGTGCCTTGGCTTCAGGAGCACTCGCTGTTCGGCATCGAGCCGTTCACCGTCGACGAGTTTCGGCTCTACTCCAGCGTCCTTCGACCGGAGGGAGCCCACCACCGAGTCGAGGAGTCCTTCGCGCTCGGCGATTGAGCCTCAGCCGGTCGTCTTCGGGAACGGCCGTGACAGCCAGCGGCTCCCTGCGATCCCGAAGCGCCAAGGGAGCTCCGTTGCCTTCGAGATGCCGATGCGAGGGCCGGTCACGATCGAGGGTCGTCGTCGGGGGCGCTCGAGCCGGAAGACCTCCGTGACCGGCTGGGCCTGGGCGTCGTCGGGCACCGCCAGCGCCTGCACGAGCTTGCCGGGACCGCTGAGCAGCGCGCGGTCGTCCTTCACCCCGCGGCGCTCGCGCATGAGATCGAGCCCGCTCACTGGCTCGAGTGCGCGGAGGAGCACGGCGCCAGGTCGTTCGGCGTCGCTGGTGAAGTTCAGGCAGCGGTGCATCCCGTAGATCGAGTAGATGTAAACGAGGCCGTGGCTCTCGCCCATGATGCGGGCGGTGTTGGGTCGGGTGACCCAGTGGGAGGCCGCGTCGTCGCGGTAAGCCTCGGTCTCGACGATGACACCCGCGCAGCCGCCGAGCTCGAGCCGGCACCCGAGCAGGTCGCGTGCAACCTCGAGGGTGTTGCGTGCGAAGAACCGAGGACCCAGCGTTGCCATGCATGGATCCTCGCATCCGACGCTGGCCGGCCGGAAGACCGACCACGGGTGCCCGGCTGACGTTGAAAGGCTAGGATGGAGCGGCGACCTTCTCCTGCACGGGTCGTGTCCTCTGGAGGGGACTGGGGGCTTGCAGGGAATGAGTGAGGGACGATCCGACCGAGATCTCCTCGAGCAGGCGTTGGCCGGCGAGGCAGGAGCGCTCGACGACCTGGTGACGCGCATCGATCCGGTGATCCGGGTGCGCGTGACCCGGGTGCTTCTCTATCGACGACCGCACGCCGGTCGTGACGTCTCCCAGGAGGTCGACGACCTGTCCCAGGAGATCCTCCTCCGCCTGTTTCGAAACGAGGCGCGGGTGCTGCGGGCCTGGGATCCCGACCGAGGGCTGTCGCTGCTCAACTTCGTCGGGCTCATCGCCGAACGGGAGACCTCGGCCTGTCTCCAGAGCGGCCGACGCAGCCCCTGGTCGGACGAGAGCCTCGCCCCCGAGCGACTGGATGCGGAGGTCAGCCGAGCGCCCTCGGCCGAGCAGGAAGTCGAGGCGAGCGAGCTTCTCGCCGACCTCCTCGACCAGCTCCGCCAGCGGCTGAGCCCCACCGGTCTCGAGCTGTTTCGGAGGCTCTTCGTCGAGGAGCAGGAGGTCAGCCAGGTCTGCTCCGATCTTTCGATGAAGCCCAACGCCGTGCACGCCTGGCGGAGCCGCCTGCGACGCACCGTTCGCGAGCTGGCCGGAGATTTCATGTCAGTCTCCGACGACACCGGGAGTAGTCCTTCCCGACCAGAGACCGAGAGCAACCCATGAAGGAGAACGACCTGATGCGAGAGCTGGCCCGTCTGGCTTCCGACCAGTCGGCCTCCGGTCCGATCGACTCCCGCTTCGAGAAGCTGGCGGCCGGAGAGCTCGACGAGCCCGAGCTCGCGGCGCTTCGTCGTGAGGCGGAGGGCGATGCACGACTCGCCGCGGCGCTCGAGGCCCTGCAGCCGCGCGGGGAGTCGCGGCGACGGGAGCTTCTCGGCCGAGCGCGGGCGGCCCTGCGCGAGTCGGCCGAGGGGGAGGAGTCTCTCCCTCTCGAGGACGACCTCTCGGGCGACTCGGACGACCGGTCCGACGACGCCGACGATCTCTCCGACCACGTCGAGGATGTCTCCGCTCCGGACTCGGTGGTCCCCCTCGTCCCGCCGTCATCGCGCGCGCGTCGGCTGCCGTGGATCGGCAGTGGACTGGCCGCCGCGCTCCTGGTGGCGGTGGTGGGATACCAGGCTTGGCAGGACTCGCGCACGCCCGGTTCGATGCCGAGCCTCCGGGGCCATCAACTGCTCCTCAACACGGGAGAGCTCGCACGCCGAGGCTCGGAACAGCCCGCCGATCTCCTGGTGCACCGCACCGATGGTCAGCTCGAGCTCGTGATCATGCCGCCTGACGAGGCCCCCGGCAGCACGGTGACCTTCTACCTGCGAACCGACGCCGGCTTGCGACAGTGGGACGTGACACCCCAGCGCGCAGCGTCGGGCGCCGTGAAGCTGAAGGGAGGAGTCAGCGAGCTCGGTCTGACCGAAGGACCTCTCGACATCGTGGCGGTGGTGGCGCTTCCGGGTGCCGAGCCGTCCTCGCCCGAGCTCGACGAGGTGACCGCAAGAACGAGGCCGGGCAGCGTGCACGAGGGAGACGGCTGGCTTCTCCTGCGCGGTCCGCCGGCCCGAGTGGAGCCCCCGATCCGCTAGCGGCGCACCACCTTGGACTCTCGGGACGACTCACGGGTGAGTGGAGACGTGCGGCGACGGCTCATCGTCGTCGGCGTCGCCTGGACGTTGGTGGCCTGTGGCCCGCCGGCCCCGGCTCCCCCTGCGCCACCGGTCGCAGAACCCCTGAGCGTCGAGCATCGTGGCTGTCACGCGGTGCTCGAGGGACCGACCTGCGAGCTGTCCAGCATGACCTCGGACCAAGAGATCATCTTCTGGGCTCCCGGCGACGGCCCACCGTCGCTCCTGCGCGTCGATGGCGTGGACGTGCCGTTTCAGCCGCGGCCGATCGCCGGAGGCTGGCAGTGGCGCACGGTCGTCTCCCCGAAGGCGAGCCGGCTGGAGGTCGTGGGGAGTGAGGGGAACAGTCGCTTTGTCATGAAGATTGCTGCGCGGCCGGCCTCTCCCCTGGAAGACCGGGCGAAGGAGCACTTTCGCGCGGCGTCCGACCAACCCATGGAGATGGTGGTGGCCGAGCTCGATCAGGTCGCGGCTCTCCTGGAGAGTGACGAGCCGGAAGCCTTCGCCGGGGAGCGCGGCCGTGTCCGGCACCTGCTGGGTCGGAAGCGCTGGGGAACCGGGGACTTCGCTGCAGCCGAGCGCGCGTTCACGCGGGCGCACGACGAGCTGGTTCGGGCGAAGCGTTGGTCGGGAGCGCTGGAGGTCGTGCGTTCGCAGGTCAGCCTTCACCAATACTCCCTCCATGACGCGACAGTCGTTGCGACCTGGCGGGAACGGGGTCGGGCGCTTCCCGCCGTCGACGCGGAAGGGCTCCTTCGACTGGAGTACGGGGCCCTGACCGAGGTCGAGGAACGAGGCCGGGAGCGCGAGCTCTTGCGCCGGGCGCGCGAGCTCTTGCGCCGAACCGAGCGCATCGACGAGAAAGTGGTCCACCTGGCCGTCACGCAGCTTCAGGCGCGGGCGTTGCAACGTGTCGGCCGTCTCGACGAGGCGATCGAGCTCCTGACCAGCCTCCGTGCCTCGGTGCCCTCACCACCCGAAGTCGCGACCAAGAGGCAGGAGCTGACGGGGGCCTGGGCCGCGCACGAGCTGGCCCTGACCTTGATGCTCCGGCGTGAGACGGGACAGTCGCCCCCTGACGGCACTCCCGAGCCGACCCGACTCCTGGAAGAAGCACGACGGGTCTATCGCGCACACGGCGAGCGCGAGGACCTGCAGGTGAGCCTCGAGATCGACCAGGCCTTCGCAGCTCTCCTCGAAGGACGTCCCGCGGAGTGTGAGTCGGTGCTCGAGCGACTCGTGACGGCGGGCTCGCTCCGCTTCGGCAACGAGCTCGCAGCCCGCGACCTGTGGGGCCGGCTGCGACTGGCGCAGGGGCGTCTCGACGAGGCGGCCTTGCTCTTCGCCGATCTTCAGGAGCTGGCCGAGGCCCTCGCCCTACCCGACCATGCTTGGCGTGCGTGGATGGGCCAGGCCGAGGTGGCGGCGGAGGCCGGTCGGGTCACCGAGGCCCTGGAGCACTACCGAGCCGCGCGCTCGCGGCTCGACGAGGCGAGCCTCGCCGTGCCGGTCGGCGAGGGACGCGACACCTTCCACCGCGTGCGTGAGCTGCGGGCCGGTCGGGAGGTGGACCTGCTCGTGCGTGAGGGACGGGTCGACGAGGCCTTCCGGCAAGCCCAGCTCTCCCACTCGCGGTGGCTGCGCCAGCTGCCACTGGTCGAGGCGCGGACCGAGGATGAAGCAGCGCAGGCGGCGGTGAAGGCCTACCAAGAAGCGCGGGCGCTGGCCGAACGCGAGCGAGCCGAGTCGTGGCAGTGGCCGCGGAACCGACTCGAGCTCGAGCGGCAGCGGTGGGTCGAGCAGGGAGCGCAGCTCCGGGAGCTCCTCGACCAGGCCGTGCAACGGCTCGCGACGACGGAGCCCCCGCCGGTGGCACCGCGGCCGCCGAGGCCTGGAGAGCTGATCCTCCTTCACCATCGGCTCCCCGATGGAGGGCTGCTGTTCGCGGCCACCACGGACGGGGTCGTCGCTCACCCCGTGGCTCGGCTGGAGGCCGACGATCCACCCGAGCGTCAGGCGGCCGTGTTGCTGGAGCCGTGTCGTGAGGCGATCGTCGCGGCACGCACGGTGGAGATCCGATCGAGCCCGGCCCTGGCCGGCGTCGATTGGCATCGGCTTCCCCTCGACGGGGTGCCCCTCCTCGAGCACGTCATCGTGCGTTTTGGCCTGGGGTTGCCGAAGACGGAGCGTCGGGAGGTCGATTCGACGTCGCCGGCCCTGCTCATCGTCGACCCCAGTGGTCGACTGGGTCAGGCCCGGGCCGAGGGGGATCAGGTCGAGGCCCGATGGCGAGAGCAGGGGCGACGCTTTCGGCGACTCGATGGTCGGGCCGCGACCCGCGGCGGCGTTCTCGCCGAGCTGGCTCGCACCGACCTGGTCCACGTCGCCGGGCACGGTGAGTTGGCGGGGGCCGACGGCTTCGAGGGCGCCCTCGAGCTCGCCGATGGTCGTCTGGAGGTCGGTGACGTGCTGCTCCTCCCGCAGGTGCCCCGACGGGTGTTCCTGATGGGCTGTGACACCGCCAGCGGTCGAGCGGTGAGCCTCGCCCACGCCTTCCTGCTGGCGGGGGCGGAGGAGGTCATCGCCTCGACCCGACCCGTCGACGATCGGGCGACCCGCCTGCTCGCCGAGGAGCTGCATCGCGACTCGACGCTGCCCCTGGCCGAGTCCCTGCGGCGCGCCCAACGGGCCGCCCTGGCCGACCAGGCCGGCGGGGACGCCGCGGCATTTCGGTGTCTTGTCCGCTGAGGGCAGGGAAATTCAGGATTTCAGCGTTAGATGGTCAGGTTGGGGAGGAGGACCCACTACTACTTGAACGGTGATGTCCTGTTTCACCGTCTGGAGGTTCGCATGGTGCTCGGGACGCCTTCGTTTCCCGTTCGTGCCCGTCGCGTGGCGACAGGCTGCTTCTTCATGTTTCTTTTCGGGTTCTTCGACACGTTCGAGGTCGTGGCCAGGCCGGCTGCCGAGCTCGGCGACGGGCTGCGGTCGTCAGAACGACGGCAGTCCCTCTCTCTCGGAGGCGGCGGTCGACAGCCGGTGCTCGGGCCTCCGTCGGGGGGTGTCAGCCTCCCGCATGCACCGACGCCCCTGCGCCCTGGGGATGCCCCGCGCGTGGTCCCGCGGTCACGCCTGAAGGACGTCTACATCGGTGAGCGTCGGGGGAGCACGTGTCCCTCACCGGCGGTCGGTAGTGACTGGGAGCTCGACAAGCTCTTCGATACCGATCCGCTCTCGCCCGACGACGATGAGCTCGACCGTTTCTGTCTCTACCGATGGATCCCTGCCGCAGGCACGCCCGACCCGATGACCCTGCCATCGGAGTCCGGTCGGTCGCCGACGGCCTGGCTCCATCCCGACGAGCCGGTCGTCGTGGCCTTGGCGCCTGACCCCGACCCATCTGTCATCATGCTGCAGGAGCAGCGAGCCTGGTTTCGCGACCTCGTCGGTGCCGTCAGCGACTTGGGTGGCCTGAGCTACGAGGACGTGCGCATTGCCGCCATCGGGGATTCACCCACCGGCTATGCGACGAGTAGCACGCCCGGCCTGGGCGGCCTGCCCATCCGGGGCCGGGGACGTCACGAAGAAAGCCTCGGGCGGATGCTCCGCTCGATCACTTGCCCGGCTGACCTCGACCCGACCTTGCCCTGCGTCGGCCATCTCTCCCATCACCTGGCGCTCAGTCTCTACTGGGACGACACCGGTGACTTGATCGAGGACACCGTCGACGGTGGCGAGTTCGGCTATCGCCGTGACCTGGCGCGGGCGATCCACTCCGCGGTGGAGACCTGGCGTGACGACCTGGCCGCCGGTGGACCGGATGCCCAGCAGCACCTCATCGTGAGCCTGGCGGTGGGCTTCAGCAGAGCCCACGGTGGCGACCTTCACGCTGCAGACGTGCCGGGGCCGGCCCTGGCCGTCGTGCGGTCTCTCGAGCACGCGGTCCGGCGCGGAGCGCTGGTGATCGCCGGCATCGGCAACGCCGAGGACGGTCCGTCACCGACCACGGGGCCGATGTATCCCGGCGGCTGGGAGGGCGAGTTGGTCACCCTGCCCGACGGCACGACGACCCAGCTCCTTCACGCGGTCGGTGGGGTCGATCAAGTCGACGCACCGCTGTTCAACTCCCTGGTCGGCGTCGAGCCTCGTCTCGTGGCGCCCGGCCTGCTCGCCATCGACGGCACCCTCGACGTCAACGGGAACCCCGAGGTGGACCAAGCCGGTCGGCGACTCCCCACCCGCGTGCTCACGGGTTGCTCGGTGTCGACCTACGTGACGGCGGCGGCGGCGGCCCTGCTTCGGGGACGGCGGCCGTCCGCGACCAACGACGAGATCATGGAGGCTCTCTACCTCGCCTCCGAGGATCTCGGTCGGCCGGCGACCGCCGGGGGCATCGCGGGCTCGGTCCGGCGCATCGACATCTGCTCCCTGCTGCAGTTCCTGGGCGGGAGCGTGTCGTGCATCCGGCGGGCGGCGGGAGTCGGCCCGGTCCTCGAGCTGGACTCGGAAGTGATCGAAGAGCTCCGCGAGCACGGGGTGGCCTGTGACCCCTGTGCCGAGGTGTCTGCCGAGGAGGCCTTCGATCCGCCTCAGCTCGGAGCCTGCGGGGCGTTGGTGGCCCCCGAGCTCGGCAGCGGGCCGGTGGGGGACTGTCCCGATCCCTCGCTGACCCTCGCCAATGCGCTGGGCGAGCCCTACACCTTCCCATTCCCCGGAGCGGTGCCTTGTGTCGACTGTCCGGTGGTCGTGCCGACCTCCATCGGCGTGAACGACACGGCCGATCTCGTCATCGAGATCGACTCGCTCTTCGCCACGCAAGTCGACCAGCCCGTGCTGACCCTGACCTGTGCGAGCGGCCTGCAGCAGCAGTACCCCCTCGGCTCCCTGGTGGGGGCTCCGCTCAAGCCGGGTGACCGGCGCCTGGTCAAGGACCTCCCGTTGCCATCGGGCTGTCAGGTGGTGGCAGCGGAGATCGCCTGGCAGGTGCCCGGCTTCTTCGCGCCGTCGTCGGTGACCAACGCCCTGGCGGTGGTCACGCAGTCTCCCTGAGTGAGCGATGGCCGGTCGGCTTGCCCTGAGTCGACCGGTCACTTGAGAGAGAGCCTCATCGCCGGGGTCTCTCCTGCGTTTGTCGTCACCCACGCGGGAAGTCGGCTCATCCGGCGCTTCCTCGCCGACGTTCGCCTCCAAGACGGCACCGAGCTGACCGCGCTGGCAGTGCCCGGCCACCGCGTCTTGCTGAGCGACAGCGGCAACCCGAGGCGCAAGCTGTGCTGGACTCTCGAGCTCATCCACGTCGGCACGAGCTGGGTCGGCGTGAACACCGTCCGGGCCAACGAGCTCGTCGAGGAAGGACGTCGACTTGACCGGCGTGATCGCCCTCGCCATGCTTCATGAAGCACCATGTAGCTGAACGCATTGGAGGGAACCGGTCGGAGTCAGCGTGGGGGGGAGGTCCGCTTGGAGCGCAGGCTCTCGGTGCAGCGGTCGAACAGCGCGCACCGCCGTGTCGGCCAAGTCTCGTACGTCGGGAAGGCTCCCGTCGTGCCCAGCCCTCCGTGTTCGTTCTGATCAAGGCCCTCCGTCCGGGAGAACGCCCATGTTCTCCCTTCATCCGTGGCGATCGCATCGCCACCATCGGAGGTTCTCTTGTTCCAGTTACCACGTTCTTTCACTGCGCGTTGTCTAGCCTCGCTCTCGCTCGTGCTGAGCTCGGTCGGTCTCACCGTCGCGGAGTCGCGAGCCTCCGAGCTCGGCTCCGCCACTCACTTCATCGGTGAGCGCCTGGGAGCGACCTGTCCCGAAGCCGAGGACTCGCCGTTCGGTCGTTGGGTCGCTCGTGAGCTCTTCCCGACCGAGCAGGTCGCTGCCGATGAAGAGCTTCGAGAGACCTGCCACTACCGCTGGGTTCCACGAGGGGAGGCGCGTCCCGACACGAGCGCGCTCCCAGACGAGTCGGGCCGGCCGAATCTCGCCTGGCTCGCTCCCGACGAGCCGGTGGTCGTGCCACTGGCCGGTCGCCTCGATCGCTCGCGATTGGGTTGGCGTTCGGTCGGCTCGCCGGTCTTGAACCCTGACGACGGTGCGGCAGAAGCCTCCGTCGTCTTGCTCAGGTCCCAGTCGGCTTGGTTCCAGGACCTCGTGGGAGCCACGTCCGACCTGGCGGGTCTCCGTTTCGACGACGTCCGCGTGGCGGCCATCGGTGACTCTCCGACCGGTTACCTTCCGGGAGCACGAGCCGAGATCGGCGGTCTCGCCTCACGTGGCCGTGGACGTCACGAGGAGTCGCTCGGGCGCCTGCTCCGCACGCTCACCTGTCCCGGTGAGCTGCAGCCCGGTCAGCCCTGTGTCGGCCATCTCTCGCATCATCTCGCGCTGAGCCTGTACCGAGACTCGGAAGGCAAGCTCCGAGAGGACACCGTCACCGGCGGGCACTTCGGTCGTCGAGGGGACCTCGCCCTCGCGATCTACGACGCGGTCAGGACCTGGCGAGACGAGCTGGACCGAGGTGGGGCGGAGGCGCAGCCTCATCTCGTCCTGCTGCTGGCCGTCGGTTGGAGTCCGATTCACGGTGGTGAGCCCGGACAGGGTCTGGATGGTCCGTCGCTGGCAGTCCGACGCGCCCTCGAGCACGCGGTGCGGCATGGGGCCCTGGTGATTGCCGGTGCCGGCAATGCCGAGGCCGGACCGCACGCCACCTCCGGACCGATGTTTCCCGGAGGCTGGGATCGCGACGAGGTCGCCCTCCCCGACGGACGGGTGGCCTCGCTGCTGCACGCGGTCGGCGGTGTCGATCAAGCCGATCGACCGCTCTTCAACGCACGTGTCCGGGGCGAGCCGCGCCTGGTCGCGCCGGGCCTCCTGGCCATCGATCGGTCGATGGACGCCAGTGGTCGAGCCGAGGTCGAGGTGGACGGGCGTCCCTCGCCGACGCGGGTCCTGACCGGCAGCTCGGTCTCGACCTACGTCGCCGGTGCGGCGGCCACCTTGCTCAAGGGGTTGCTGCCGAGCCTGTCGAACGACGAGATCATGGACCTCCTCCACGAGCAGAGCATCGCGCTGGGACGGCAGGCCGCGGTGGGTGAGGGCGACGTGCGCCGGGTGTCGATCTGCTCGACGCTTCAGGCAGTCGAGGCTCGGCGACGGTGCTCGTCGCGGGCGGCCGGGGTCGGACCGCTGATCGCGCCCAATCGGAGTGAAGTGGCCGAGCTCCGGGAACGCGTGGCCGGTCCCCGTGCCAACTGTCGCGAAGCGTCGGCTGAGGGCGTCTTCCGTCCGCCGGTGATGGGGAACTGCGGAGCTCAGGTCCACGTGCCGTGGACTTCGGAGGCTACGACGACCTGTCCCCATCCGGCGCTCACGCTGCCGAACGCGGTCGCGCAACCCGTCTTGCATCCCCTGCCCGGAGTGATCCCGTGCATCGACTGTCCGATCATCGTTCCCGAGACGACGTCGCCAGGAGGCACGGCCGATCTCGTCATCGAGATCGATCCGGGGTATCCCGAAACCATCGACGGACCGGTGCTCGACCTCACTTGTGACAACGAGATCCAGCACCAGATCGCCCTGGGGTCGCTGATCAACGGTCCTCTCTCCGCGGGAGACCTGCGTTCGATCACCGACCTCGCACTGCCCTCGGGATGCACGGTCGAGAGCGCCGAGATCTCGTGGCAGGTCGTCGGACAGTTCTCCTCGGTGACCCACGCCCTGGTCGTGGTCGTCGAGTAGTCGACCCGGGCTTGGGCTGAACGTCCCGCATGGGGGATCCTCTGCTCGGATCTCCCATGCGCTTTCCCCAACCCGTCCAGGAAGCCGAGCTCGTCCAGCGCCACAAGCGCTTCCTGGCCGACGTGCGTCTCGATGACGGCACGGAGCTGACCGCGCACTGTCCCGACCCCGGACGGATGACCGGGCTGGCGGTGCCCGGTCACCGGGTCCTGCTGAGCGACAGCGGCAACCCGAAGCGCAAGCTGCGCTGGACCCTCGAGCTCATCCACGTCGGCACGAGCTGGGTCGGCGTGAACACCGCCCGTGCGAACGAGCTCGTCGAGGAAGGCCTGCGGGCCGGGAAGGTGGTCGGTCTCACCGGCTGGACCGAGCTGCGTCGCGAGGTGCCGGTGGGAGACAGCCGCCTCGACTTCTTCCTCGATGGACCCGAGCCCTGCTTCGTCGAGGTGAAGAACGTGACCCTGGCTCGCGGCGAGCTCGCGCTCTTCCCCGACGCGGTCACCGCGCGGGGCCTGCGGCACCTCGAGGAGCTCATCGCGCTCGTCGCGTCGGGACGACGGGCGGTGCTGTTGTTGATCGTCAACCGCAGCGACTGCTCGCGCTTCGCCCCTGCGGCCGACGTCGATCCAGACTACGCTGCGGGCTTGAGACGGGCGGTCGACGCGGGCGTGGAGCTCCTCGTGCAGGCCACGCGGCCGCGACGTGACGGCATCACCCTGGGTGAGCCCCTCCCGTGGGACCTGGGTTGAGTCGGACGTCGGGTTGCCGACCGTCCCGGGAGGTGACTGCATGCCCCTCATCGACAGCGTCCTGGCGACCCTCGCCGTCCTGCTCGGGATCAGCTTTCTCATCAAGAGCCTGACCTCGGCGGTCAAGCGCTTCTGGAATCACCGAGGCGAGCTTCTCGAGGAGAGCCTGAGCAAGTCCCTGGCTCTCCGCTCCGACGACTCGGCCGACGAGGTGGTGCGCAAGCTCACCGACGCCGGGCACGACCTCCGAACGCTGCGACCCGAGGACCTGACCGAGAGCTTTCTCGAGGAGCTGCTCCAGGGGCTCGACCACGAGCTGGCGGGCTCGGCCCTGCCTCGCAACCGGGAGCGGCTCCAGGCCGGCATTCAGCGGGTGCAGCGCGAGGTGGAGGACGGCTTCGCCCAGCGGAACAAGCGGGTGGCGCTGGTCTGGGGCCTGCTCGTCTGCTTCCTCTTCAACATCAACGCCTTCGAGATCTGGGAGCGCCTGTCGGTGCAGCCCGAGCTCGTCGCGAGCCTGCTGGAGGACCCTCGCTTCCAGGCCGCGCTGAAGGACGAGCTGGATGAGAACACCGACGTCCGCGCCCTCGCGAAGGACATCGCCGGTGCCGGGCTCGGAGTGGGCTTCTGGATCGGAAAGGAAGGCGACGGTCCGGGCTTTCGGGAGCTCCTGGCTTGCCTCCTGACGGGGGTCTTGGTCAGCATCGGTGCACCCTACCTGCACGACCTGACCCGCATGCTGTCACGCTTGCGGTCGGCGACGGGGGGAGATCGTCGCCGTCGCGACGTTGCCGAAGGAGGATGACGTGCCCAGCCAGACCGCCAAGTTCGCCGGTTCGATTCGCGTCCGCCAGCCCTCCGGGAGCGAGGAGCTCGGGAGCGGGACCCACGTGGTGGTCACGCTGGTGAAGATCGCCTTCGGCAAGCTCCCCGAGCCCGGTCGTCGCAGTGAGCTCAAGGTCAAGCTCGGGGTGAGCACCAGCGACGCCAAGGGCAAGCGCATCCGAAGAGAGCGCGACGACGGGAACTTCTACTACGTCGTCGACAACTCGGCGCTGAACCTCCACGGCGTCGTGCTCTACGACGGCCCCGTGCACCAGCACCT
Organism: Acidobacteriota bacterium; assembly: GCA_039029535.1. Classification (GTDB taxonomy): domain Bacteria; phylum Acidobacteriota; class JBCCFW01; order JBCCFW01; family JBCCFW01; genus JBCCFW01. Next base: position 14,286 of record JBCCFW010000003.1, on the reverse strand, counting down.
GAGCTTCGACACGGAGGTCTCCGAGGTCGAGATGCCGCAGATTCAGGGCAAGGACCTCTCCGACCTGCTCAAGACGAGCATCGGCGCCCTCGGCTCGGCCGCCAGCGTGGCCGGTGGAGCCGCCGACATCCTCGAGGCCGTGCCCAACATCGTCGGCAACATCAGCAAGCTCAACGGCAACGACCAGGTCCTCAAGTTCGCCACCTCCCTCATCGCCTCCGACGTCGAGCGTCACTCCGATGCCTTGCCGCTGAAGAGCGGGCTCTACAGCTTCGACAAGGTCCGCGCCGGCAGCGCCAAGCCCTGGGCGAGCCTGGAGATCTTCGTCGGGGTGAAGGGGAACTGACGAAGGTGTCGGCTCCCGAGACCTCTCAGCGGCTGGAGTCGATCGACGTCCTGCGGGGCGTGGTCATGGTCTTGATGGCCCTCGACCACGTGCGCGATTTCTTCATGCCGATGAACCAGCTCCCGGAGAACGTCCCGGGAGTCGGGCCGGCGCTCTTCGCCACCCGCTTCGTCACGCACTTCTGCGCGCCGGTCTTCGTCTTCCTCGCGGGCACCGGCGCCTACCTGCTCGGCCAGAAGATGGAACCGGCGGCCCTCACGCGCTTCCTGTGGACGCGCGGGCTGTGGATCGTCCTGCTCGAGATCACCCTGGTCGACATGGGCTGGCTGACCTGGTTCCCGCTCATCACCTTGGTCATCTTCCAGGTGTTCTGGGCCATCGGCGTGGCGCTGGTCGTGCTGGCGATGATCCACCGCTTGCCCTGGAAGGCCGTGCTCGGGCTCGGTGCGATCATCGTGCTCGGGCACAACCTCCTCGACCGCCTGCCCATCGAGACGGCCATCGCGGAGCTCGGCAACGCGCAGCCGACCCTGGGTCAGGTCGCATGGATGTTCGTCCACGCCGACGGCGCCTTCCGGGTGGGACCGAGCTATCTCTACGTCGCCTATCCGGCCCTGCCCTGGATCGGCGTGCTGCTCCTGGGCTGGTGCTTCGGCCGGGTCATGCTCGGCGAGCCGGCGGCACGAGCCCGCACCTGCTTCCGGCTCGGGCTCGGAGCGACGGCGGCGTTCATCCTGCTCCGGGCGCTCGACGTCTACGGTGACCCCCGACCCTGGAGCGCGGCCGATGGCATGGTCGCCGGGATCATCTCGTTCCTCAACACCGAGAAGTACCCGCCCTCGCTGCTCTACACGCTCATGACCCTGGGGCCTGCGTTGCTCGCGCTGAGCGCCCTGGAGCGCTGGGGGGTGGGTCCGCTGCGCGTGCTGCTCACCTTCGGTCGCGTCCCGCTCTTCTATTACTTGCTCCACCTGCCGGTCATCAATCTCCTCGCGGCGACCTGGTTCTTCCTGCGTCACGACACGTTCCGCTGGATCCGCGGGATGTTCCAGCCGCTGCCGGAGAGCTTCGAGCCGAGCCTCGTGATCGTGTACGTCGCGTGGGTGGTCATCGTCCTCCTCCTGTGGCCGGCGTGCCGCTGGTTCGAGGGCGTGAAGCAGCGCCGACGCGAGTGGTGGATCCGCTACCTGTGACCACGACGGCCTTCCTCGGACGACCCTGTCTCATCACCGGCGCCTCCTCCGGCATCGGGGCCGCGCTCGCGCGTGCCTTCGCGGCGGCCGGTGCGCCCGTCGTCCTCACCGCGCGTCGGCTCGATCGTCTCGAGGGGCTCGCGGCCTCCATCGAGGAGGAGCACGGCGTCCGGGCCCTCGCGTTGGCCGCCGACGTGACCCGCGACGGCGACGTGGCAGCGGCGGTCGCACGCACCGTGGACGAGCTGGGCTCCCTCGGAGTGGTGGTGGCCAACGCGGGCTTCGGGGTGGCGGGTGAGCTCAGGGAGCTGAGCCTCGACGACTACCGACGGCAGATGGAGACCAACCTCTTCGGCGTCATTCGGACGATCCAGGAGAGCTTGCCGGCTCTGGAAGAGAGCCGTGGGCAGGTCGCGATCATGGGGAGCGTCAAGGGGCACGTGAGCCTGCCGGGGACGTCGCCCTACTCCATGAGCAAGCATGCGATGAAGAGCCTGGCCGAGTCGCTCCGTGTCGAGCTGGCACCTCGCGGCGTGCGGGTGACCCTGATCTCGCCGGGCTTCGTCGCCAGCGAGATCCGGCAGGTCGACAACCAGGGCCAGCTCCGGGAGGAGCAACGCGACCCCGTGCCCGACTGGCTGGTCATGGACAGCGACGTCGCGGCGCGGAAGATGTTGCGCGCGATCGCCTCGGCCAAGGCCGAGGAGGTCGTCACCCTCCACGGCAAGCTCGTCGTGTTCCTGGTGCGTCACTTCCCCTGGCTCACTCGGCTGGTCATCGACCGCTTCGGGATCCGAGGCGGCAAGCACGAGGACGACGTGCCGGGTGAGGGCGAGACATCGTGAGCGATCGCTTCCGGCTCGTGACCAACGAGCCTCGTCTCGTCGCGGACGAGTTGCTCGATCAGGTTCTCGCCTCGCCACCTCGTCGGCTCACGGCCTTCGTCATCGACTTGCTCCTCTTCGTCCTGGTCGGAACGCCGCTGCTCGTTGCAGCAACGGCCATCTCCCTGGAGCTGTCGGCTCCGGGGGCCATCGGCTACCTGCGCGACGCGGACGAGGCCGTCGACGAGGCGGAGAGACGGAGGCTCTTCCGGCAGTTCGGCGAGTCGATGATCCTGCTGCTCATCGAGCGCAGGCCGGCGATCGTTCCGGCCGAAGTGAAGCGGATCGTCGAGGAAGGCTCTCGAGAGGAGCTTCTCCGTCGGATTGACGAGCTCGACTGGTCGCTGGAGATCGGCTTCGAGCTGGGGGGCGGGGAGACGAGCTGGGATGCCGAGACGGGAAGGGTCGTCATCCGCCAGGACCTCGTGCTCGGCAGGTGGCAGGTCCTCCTGGGCGTGGGACCGTTCTTCCTCGGCTGGTTCACTCTCTGGCCGTGGTTGCTCCGTGGGCGCACGCCGGGCAAGCTGACCTGCCGCATCGCGGTCCGGCGTGCGGACGGCCAGCGACTCTCCCTGTGGGACTGCTTCGGTCGAGCGGGTGGCTACTCCGCCAGCGCGTCGACCCTGGGGCTCGGCTTCCTGGAGCTCTGCTGGGATCCGAACCGGCAGGCCGCACACGATCGCATCAGCGGAACGCTGGTCATCGACCTGCGGCACTGGGTGGACAGGAGACGGCCGCGGGTCGAGCCGAGCACCGACCTGAGCTCACGAGAGGAAGGGGCAGAGCCGCAGGGGGCCCCGGAACGAGACGGAGTCGACGATGAGTGAAGAACGCGAGCTCTTGCCCCTGCGGATCGCCGTGCTGACGGTGTCGGACACCCGCACTGAGGACGATGACCGATCGGGCAGCCTGCTCGTCGAGAAGCTGACCGAAGCAGGTCACGTGCTGGCGGAGAAGCGCATCGTGCGCGACGACGTCTACGACATCCGGGCGGTTCTCTCGGCCTGGATCGCAGACTCCTCCGTGCAAGCAGTGCTCACCACCGGTGGCACTGGGGTGACCGGTCGCGACGGCACGCCGGAGGCGGTCACGCCCTTGCTCGACAAGATCATCGAGGGCTTTGGCGAGGTCTTCCGCACCTTGTCTTACGAGGAGATCGGCACCTCGACCTTGCAGAGCCGGTGCCTGGCGGGAGTCGCCAACCGCACCTACGTGTTCTGCTTGCCCGGTTCCACCGGTGCCTGTCGCACGGGCTGGGAGAAGATCATCTCGGCCCAGCTCGACATCCGGACGCGGCCCTGCAACCTGGCGGAGCTCATGCCCCGCCTGGATGAGCGCTGATCAGCTCGAAGCCTGTGCGAGGGCAACAACCGGCTTCTGCTCGATGCCGAGCGTCGTCAGCAGGTCGTCGAAACCCTGACCGCGCCAGGTCGATTGCACGGTCGAGCCGAGTCGATCGAGCAGCGGTGCGTCGCGGTCGAGCCACCAAGCCCGGAAGAGCTCTTTCGCCTGCGAGCGTAGGCTCGGGTCGGTGAGATCGTCGCTCACGCGCGTCACTTCCTGACTCGACGGCGTGCGACCCTCGACCACTCCTCGGAGCACCGCGTTGAAGCGGGCCAGCGGCTCCGAGAGCTCGACCAGCCGCATCGGCGTCGACGGGGCCGGGGCCCGGGGCGTGAGCTCTCGACGCTTGGCCTCGGGAAGCAGCGGCGACAACAGCTCGTGCATCCGCTCGTCGTGCCGTCGTCGATCGCCGAGCATGCCGGCGGCCTCGCCGACTCGCTCGGCGCAGGCGAGTCGCGACTCCCGGCTCTCCAGCGTGGCGAGGAGACGCTCGCCGAAGGCCCGGGCGTCGGCTTCCTGGAAGGGACTCAGGTCGAGTCCGAAGCCGGAGAGACCTCGGAAAGCCAGGGGCGTGCCGAGCAGGGGCTGACGACGCGCAAAAGCCTCGAGCGTCTTGATCGCGGTGCCGGCGCCCTCGGTGATGGGCAGCACGGTCATCCGCGCGGCGGCATGAAGGGGGCCGAGATCGTCGAGCTCGCCGACGAGGTAGCAGCGCTCGTCGTTCTCGATTTCGAGTCCCTTCGCTCGATTGATGTTGCCCGCGACGAGCACGTTCACGCCGGCCGGCTTGAGCACCGGTCGGTACACCTCGTCGAGGAACCAGCGGAGCGAGCGGACGTTGGGGAGGTGCAGGCTCGAGACGATGAGCAGGTCGAGACGGGTCTCGCGTTCGAGCCGCGGTCCGATCGCTGCCGGCGCCTCGCTCAGCTCACCACAGGCGTTGGTCAGGTCGCGGAGATGACGCACGCCGGCGAGCTCGGCGAGAGCGGGTCGGCCCTCGTCCAGCGGCGGCACGAGGTCGACGATGGGGATGTCGGGGAGCTCTCGTTCCAGCTCCTCCTTCTCGCTCGTGCTGATGGAGAGCAGGCCGTCGAAGCGTCGGAGATAGCCGACCTCCTCGGCACGCTCGTCGACATCGACGGCCTCACGACGTCGCAACGCGTGCTGCGTCGACTGGAGGTCGTGGATCTCGCAAGCGGTCGGCAGCTCGCTCAAGCCGAGCTGGTCGAGCAGCTCGGCGTTCCACGCGTAGTTCACCAGGGCGAGATCGATCTCCTCCTCGGCCACGACCTTCGCCAAGGATGCCGGGATGCGGTGGAGCCGACGGAGACGGAGCTCGTGCGCGAAGCTCGCTTCTTCGGCCGCGACGTCGGCGCGGACACGGAGGTAGTCCAGGGCCTGCTCGGTTCCCTCGAAGTCGCAGGAGGGAGGGAGCCGCGACACCCACGCGCGTCGCACGCCCTGCTCGGCGAGGAAGCGCAGTGCGACGGTCTCACGCGGCTCGCGCTCGGGGCGACGACGACGGAAGTCTTCGTGGTCGACCAGCAGGGCGAGCACGTCGTGGCCCTGATCCACCAGGTGACGGAGCTGGGCGGTGACCACCCGACCGGCTCCCGTGCGGCCTTCGCGGGCGAGGGGGTCGAGCGGACTGATCCACAGCACGCGCGGACGGCTGGCATCCGAGGTCTGGAGTGTCGTCGTCGCTGCCGTCTTCAGCTTCTTCACGAGACGGTCTGGGCAATGACGGGCGAGAATCGCCGGCACTGCCGCTTCGGCGTTCGCGGCGAGCGCGGCGTGATCCGCGACGGCACGGCGCAAGGCGGCGCCCAGCTCGTCGGGGCGCCGGTACGAGACCGCCTGCTCGGGACCGGCCTCCTGCGCGAGCCAGGTCCCCGCCGGCACCACCGGGACCTTGCCCGCCGAGAGCGCCTCGACGAGAACACCCGAGCTGCGACGACGATAGCGCTCGGCGTCGTAGGGCAAGACGACGATGTCGCTGGCCGCGAGCAGGTCCCGGTAGTCCGCCGGTGCGAGCGGGCCTTCGAGCAGGCGCACGCCCTGAGGACGCAGGCGGGCCAGGCGCTGACGCGCGGCGAGGATGCCCGGCTCACCACCCGGAAGGTTCGGGTTCGACTGGACGAGCACCGACAGCGGTCGTCCACCCGGCGGATCGGTCAGCAGCGTTTCGATCGCCGCGGGCAGGTGGAGGTAACCCTTCTCGGTGCGAGCGTCGCCGAGATAGGTGATCGTCAGTGGCTCGTGGGCGCGTGGACGACGGAGCGGGACTTCCCGATGACGGTGCGGGATGGGCAGCACCGTGAAGCGACGATGGCTCAGCGAAGTGAGGGCGTCGTGCTGGCGAGCGAGAGGCTCGGTGTCGACGTGGAAGTGGAAGCGACGCAGTCGCGCGTCGTCGTCGCCCTGTCGGAAGAAGTCTTCGAGCAGCGCCCGTTCGTCGGAGCGGTACTCGGTGAAGTCACGCCGGAACAGCACGTGGCAGTGAGGGACGGGCTCCAGCTCACCCGACAGCGCGAGGGCCACGAGTTGGTCGAGCTCGCGAGGGGCGATGGTGTGCACGAAGAGATGGTCGTGGGAGTCGAGACGCAGCGTGGCGAGCGCCTGGCCGAGCTCGCGTCGCCAGCGACCGGGGCTCAGCTCGTACTGCGTGCCCGAGAAGGTCGGCCGCAGCTCGACGCCGTCGGGCAGCCCGCCGAGCTCGCAGCGCTCGTGCGAGAGAAGGATCGGCTGAAAGCCCTCGCGCACTGCGGCCTCGGACACGGCGAGACCGTACTCGGCGTGATGACCCTGGAAGTCGACCAAGGTCGGGTCGACGATGACCAGGCGGGGGGACGAGCTCGAAGCGCTCACGCGACACCTCCGGGCAGGTAGCTCATGCTGACGTCGCGATGGAAGCGGCGGGCGCGAGCGTCGTCGGGTTGTTCCGTCAGGAGGGCGTCGAGCAGCTCGAGCGCCTCGCTGCGTCGACCGAGCTCCCAGGCCCAGCGCGCCTCGACGAGACGGGCGGCGCGCAAGGTCGGGGCGACCTGTCGCGTGCGCTGGACGACCGGGGTGACCTCGTCGATCAAGCCGAGGTCGAGCAGGCAGGCTCCGAGCTGGGCCCAGCGTTCGGGGTGGTGGTCTTCGGTGCGCAGGGCCTCGGTGAGGACGCGGGCAGCGGTCACGCAGTCCTGACGAGCGAGGGCCTGGTCGGCCTTGCGGAAGAGACGACGCACGGCGCCCGAGGGTGGTGCGGTCGTGGTCACGGTGGCCGCTGGTGAGACGGGCTCGGGCGTGGTCACTTCGGTCGTCTCGACCGCCGCTGTCTCGCCCGATGGCCGAGCCTGGCCGGACTCCACTGCGCGTCGTGCCGTGGCGACGGCTTCGAGACGGGCGGGCTCGGGCGCCTTCGCGGCCAGTCGCTCGGCTTCGGCCAACGCTGCTCGAGCTTCGTCGAGCTCACCGAGCAAGACGTGAATCTCGGCGAGGCCCGCGTGGACCTCGGCGAAGGCCGGCGTTTCGGGTGACTGCCAGGGCAGGTCGCAGAACACGTTGCGCAGCTCCTGCTGGGCGACGTCGAGATGACCGGCTTCGAGGAGTCGACGCGAGAGCGCGAGGTGTCCGGCGTGAGCGCGCACGGTGATGTCCCGTGCTTGTCGTTGGTCGAGCACTTCCAGCACGCGCAGGCCCGGTCCGGCCGGATCTGCCGGCACCGGCTTCGGTGCGGTGCCCGCGTGCGCTTCGAGGAAGTGGTAGAGATCCTCGTGCAGGGCTTCCCGGCCATGGAGTCGATCGGCGCGCTGCAAGGCGGAGCGCGAGCCACGCTCCCAGGCTCGCTCGTCACGCAGCAGTCGATCGACGGCCTCGACGAGCTGCTCGGTGGTGCGGCCGGTGAGCACGGCCTCGTCGTCGCGGGATCCGAGGCCCTCGGCTCCGGCTGGTGTCGTCACCAGGGGCAAGCCGGCCGACCACGCCGCGAGGTTCTTCGAGCGGAGGCCCGTGCCGAAGGGGATGGGGGCCACCATGACCAGCGAACGCTCGAGCTGTGCCGCGAGGTCGTCCACCCGCCCGAGGACGTCCACGCCGTCCGTTGCCGACTTCGTCCAGCCGTCGGCGGGCTCGGGCCCGACGACGCGAAGCGTCAGGTCAGGGTGACGACGACGCAGCGCCGGGACGATCTCGTCAACCAGCCAAGTGACCGCCCGACGGTTGACGACGTTCTCGCCCGAGCCGACGAAGACCAGTCCTGAGCGAGCCCGACGTCCTGCCACGTGCTGGGGCAGGTCACGCAGGCCATAGCGGAGGAGGCCCACGCGAGCCGACGGCACCAGCGCGCGCACTCGCGCCCGGTCTTCTTCGCAGAGCACGAGCACGACGTCGCACTGGGTGAGGGCATGTCGTTCGCGAACCCGCAGGCCGCGGGCGCGTTCGAGCTCGATGCGGTCGTCCTCGGCCCGTGCGTGCTGCTCGCCTCGCTCCGACGCGAGCTCGTCGACGAGCACGCCGATGCGTGTCTGCGGTGACGCGCGCCGGATCTGAGGGAGGTATTGCTCGGAGACCGAGGCCCCCGACCACCACCACTGGAACAGGATGGCAGCGTGGAAGGGCGACTCGCGAGACCGCAGCCAGCTCTCGAAGTCGCCGTCGGGCTCGAGGGCATCGCGGAGCTCGCCGGGAGCCGGGCTCACGAGCTCGACTCCGAGTCTCTTCACCTGCGCAGCATGCTCGGCGGCACCGTCGTCGCTGCGTGTCAGGAGGGTGACTTCGTCTCCACGATCGCGGAGAGCTTGGAGTAGCAAGTTGAGCCGCAGGTCGGTGCCGGACGCGTCGGCACGAGGCACGCGCTCGTGGATCACCAGGACCCGACGTCCCGAGGCCGGGGGGGCGTCGGTCTCGACCTGAGCATCGTCGTCGGTGGCCGCGTTGCGTGGTCCCTCTCCGCTGCGAGCTCGTTCGAGCAGCTCCGACAGGGTCGCGTCGTCGGGGTCGAGCTTCAGCCCGCGGCGGGCTTCCCAAGCGGCGGCCTCGGCCTGACCCAGCTCGAGGAGGCCGCGGGCGCGCAAGTGCTGCGTCGTCGGTGTTGGCGGGACGTCGCCTTCCCGCCGATCGAGACAGCTCACCGCGTACCAGAGCGAGCCCGGGTCGCGGAACGCCGAGCCCTCGTCGAGGAAGTGCTCCGCGGCGTCGAGCAGGGCCTCGGGGCTCGGGTCGAAGAAGGCGGCCGGTGGGGTAGGTGGACGATCGCCATGGCGAGTGGCCACGAGGTGGATGCAGCCGGGAGCGTTCTGCAGGCTGCCGCGGACCCAGTCGGGCTCGAACCAGCGGACGAGCTCGGGATGCAGGTCGAATCCCTGCTCCTCGAGGAAGCGTCGCCACCAGCGCGGTGACTCGACGGTCTGGTGTAGGTGCGTGCCGTCGACGTGACACTCCTTGAGGTTCACGCTCATGATCCAGATCCCGCCGGGGGCGAGATGAGCCGCGACGTTGGCGCAGACCGCTGACAGGTCGTCGGTCGCGAAGTGCTCCATGACCTCCCAGGCGGTCACGACGTCGAAGCACAGGAGCGTCGCCTCGTCGGCGTCGTCTTCGGCAGCGCGCACCGTGAACGGGGCGGTCACGTCGCAGGTGAAGAGGCGGTCGGGGATCGTCGCCCACTCGGCGCGCTTCCGACCCTGGCTGAAGTCGCTCCCCTCCAGCCCGACTGCGAGATGACCGGCGTCGTGACAGCTCTTCACGAACGCGCCCCCGGAGCAGCCGAGGTCGAGGACCCGGAGACGACGATCGGGGAGCAACGCGGCCAGCTTCTCGTCGAAGACGGGATTGCGGCTGTTGTCCTGACGCGTGCCGGTGGGGACGTGATGGTCGGGGGAGGACACGGCGACCGGACGGTCGGTGTCGAGGACGATGCGGGTCTCAGCCATGACGACCTCGGAGCCGAGTCAGCCCGGTCGTGGTCGGAAGAAGACCAGCCGGCTGCCCTGGTTCTCGAAGGAGAAGGGGACGCGGGGGAGGGAGGAGAGGGCGCGGGTGACGGCCTCGTGGTTGTAGGGCTCGACGTACTCGAGCAGGAAGCCGCCGCCGCCGGCACCCAGCAGCTTGCCGCCGAGGGCTCCGGCTTCGCGTGCAGCGACGTGGGCGGCGTCGATCTCGTCGTTGGTCACCGTGCTCGAGAGCCCTCGCTTGACCTGCCAGGCCTCTTCGAGAAGCTCCCCGAAGGGCGACAGCTCGGGCCCACGGGCGAGCACCTCGACGCCCCACTGGGCGAGCTGCTGGAGCTTCAGCAAGGCGTCGTGGTTCTCACCTGCCTGCGTGCGGGCGACCTGCTCGCCGAGGACCTCGGCCGAGGAGCGCTGCTGGCCGGTGTAGAAGAGGAGCAGTCGTTCTTGGAGAGCGGCCTGCCGCGCGGCGTCGACCACGACGGGACGGGGCAGCACGCGATCGCCAGCCGACAGCTCGAGCTGGAGGAGCCCGCCGAGCGCCGAGGTCCATTGGTCCTGAACGCCCACGCGATCGCCGACGAGGCGACGCTCGATGAGCACGGCCTCGTGAGCGAGTTGCTCCTGCGAGACCATTCGACCCTGGAAGGCGTGCAGGGCGTGCAGCAGCGAGACGGTGAACGCCGAGGACGATCCGAGACCAGTGCGGGCTGGGAGGTCGGAGATCGCGTTGATCTCCACGGGGCGCTCGACCTCGAGGAAGCGCAGGCACTCGCGCACGGCGGGGTGCTCGATCTCGTCGATCGTCGAGCACAGCTCGGTGCGGGAGTAGCTCACTCGGTAGCGATGATCGACCAGCTCCGAGAGGGCGCTGACCGTGATCTGAACATAGCGATCGATCGACGTGCCGAGCGTGCAGCCGCCGTGTTGCTCGAAGTGGCTGGGGTAGTCGGTCCCGCCCCCGAGGAAGCTCAGGCGGAGCGGGCTCGCGACGACGATCACGCCAGCACCAGCCGCTGAGCCCAGAGCCACTCGAAGGTCTGGGCCAGCCCGTCCTCGAGGGCGATGCCTGGCCGAAAGCCCCGCTCGGCCATGACCGACAGGTCGAGGACCTTCTCGGTCGTGGTGGTCGGTGCCTCGCCGGTGAAACGCAGCTCGTCCCGTGGCCGACCCGCGGCCTCCAGGACCAGCCGCGCGAGCTCGGCGATGGAGGTCTTGCGACCGGTCCCGACGTTCACGGGATCGCCCGTTGGACCGTGCTCGAGCAAGAACAGGCCGGAGCGCGCGATGTCGTCGACGTGGATGAAGTCGCGAATGGCTCGTCCGTCACCCCAGACCTCGACGGGGCCGTCGCTGCCGACGGCCTTGCCGATGAGGCCGCCGATGACGTGAGCCGAGTCCGGGCCGAAGTCGTCGCCGGGCCCATAGGCGTTGGCGGTGCGGATGATGGCCAGCTCGAAGGCGCCGCGGGCGGCCGCCATCCGGGCCTGGGCCTCGCCGGTGAGCTTGACCAGGCCGAGGTCGTTCTCGGGCGGACCGGTGAGGGCGTCCTCCTCGCGGAGGGGTCGGTCGAGGGTGGGATAGACCGAGCTGTTGCTGACGAAGAGGAGACGCTCGACACCGCTGAGCCGCGCCCCTTCGATGACGTTGGTCTGGATGGCCAGGCTGTCGGTGTACATTGGGATCGGGTCGAGGGTTGCGCGCAGCGAGCCCCCCGACACGCCGGCTGCGTGCACGACGAAGTCGATGTCCTCACAGCACCAGCGGGCGAAGTGACGATCGCGCAGGTCACCGTCGAGGGACTCGATGACGTCGTGGCAGGCGGGTCGGCGATGGTGGTGGATCGAGCGGACCTCGGCACCTCGCGCGAGCAAGGCTCGCACGAAGGCGCCGCCGATCAGCCCACTCCCACCGGTGACGAGGACACGACGGTCCTTGAAGATGGAGGACACGGAGCTCCCCTGCGTGACGCCATCCAATCGATGGTGTCGGTGAGTCCCTCTTCGAGTCGGGTGAGCTCGCCATCCAGCAGGCGGGTCAATCGGCTCGCGTCGGGCAACTTGATGGGTGGACCGTCCGGGAAGGAGCGGTCGAAGACCGGCTCGGCTCGATGGTCGGTCAGTTCGAGGACGTGAGTGACCAGCTCGGCGATGGTCGTGCCCTGCGGGTTGCTGGCGTTGACGGGACTGGCGTCCGCGCAGTGCTCCAGCGCCGCGAGCATCCCGCGCGCGACGTCACGGGCATGGATGAAGCTCCGGATGGGTCGACCGCTTCCCCTCACCCGGAAGGGCGCCTCGCGATTCAGCGCGCGGTTGATGAGGGCGGGGATGACGTGGGAACGCTCGAGGTCGAGACAGTCCCAGGGTCCGTACGGGTTGGACGGGCGCACGATGGCGATGGGAAGCCCGGTCTGCTCGTGAACGAACCGCGCCTGCGTCTCGGCCATCCGCTTGGCCCAGCCCAGCGGGGCCTCACCCGGGTGAGGAGGCTTCTCCAGCGGGAGGTTCTCCGCCGGTCGGTTGAGCCCCTGGGGATAGACCGAGCTGCTGCTGGTCACCATCAGGCCGTCGAGTCGGGAACGACCCGCGAGCTCGATGACGTTGGTGTTGATGGCGAGGTTCCCCGCCAGGACCTCCGAGGGACGACGTCGGTTCTCGTGGAAGCCCCAGCCCACGGCGGCGAGGTGGAAGACGAAGTCCACGTTGCGGAAGGCGCGACGGCAGGCGTCGCGGTCACGCAGGTCGGCGACGACGATTTCCGCCTCGTGGCCCTCGGCGACCAGCCACTCCACCGGTGCGTCGCGACGCACCGCGAGCTTGAGCTCGGCACCGGCCTCGAGGAGGGCGGAGCCGAGGTGGGCGGCCAGGAAGCCGTGGCCTCCGGTGATCAACGCGCGACGACCTTCGTAGGGCGAGCTCATGGATCTCTTCTCCGGTCTAGACGACGGCCGGTTCGGGTATCGGCACGATGAAACGACCGCCCGCCTCGCGGAACTCGTGGTTCTTGTCGATGAGCTCGTCGCGGAAGTTCCAGGCGAGGAGCAGGTAGTCGTCCGGCGGGTCGGTCAGGGCGCCCTCGTCGAGCACCGGAAGATGCGTGCCGGGGGTGTAGAGACCGATCTTCAGCGGCGCCTTCTCGACCGCGTAGTCGAGGAGCTCGGGGCCGATGCCGCAGTAGTTGAGCAGGGTGTTGCCCTTGGCCGGGGCGGAGTAGGCCGCGATGCGTCGACCCTGTTCCTTGCGCTCGACCAGGAGCGCGAGCAGGGACTCGCGACTGCGACGGACCCGGTCGGCCCACTCGCGGTACGGAGCGAGCTCGGTGAGCCCTTGCTCGATCTCTCTCGCGGCCATGTCGGTGACGCTCGCGTCGATCACGTGCTGGCCCGGGCGTCCGGCGTGGACGACCAGGGATCCGCCGTGGATGGGCGAGAGGTCGACCGAGAAGATCTCCAGGCCGCGCCGCGCGAGCAGCTCGCGCAGCGAGTGGAGCGTGTAATACGAGACGTGCTCGTGGTAGACGTTGTCGTAGCTTCCTTGCTCGAGCATCGCGCCGAGGTAGATGGCCTGGACCTGCAGCACGCCCTTCTCGCCGATGAGCTCGAGGATGCCGGCGCAGACTTCGTCCATGTCGTCGATGTGGAAGAACACGCCGCAGGCAGTGACCAGCGCAGCCTCACCCTTGTCGGCCCGGATGCCTCGGGCGACCTCGGCGGTGAAGAACTCGGGGATGGTCTCGATGCCGCGGGCGTTGGCGGTCTCCGCGACATTGCGGGCGGGGTCGACGCCCACCGTGCGCATGCCCAGCTCACCGAAGGCGTTCAGGAAGGTGCCGTCGTTGCTGCCGATGTCGACGACCAGGTCGCCCTCGTTCAAGCCATGACGGTCCACGAGCCTCCGCGAGCTCTCCTCGAAGTGTTGGCGCAGGGTGCTGGTCGTGCCCGACACGTAGACGTAGTCGCGAAACATCAGCGCCGGGTCGACCACGGTGCTGAGCTGCACGAGCTGACAGTCGTGGCAGAACAGGAGCGCCAGCGGCCAGCGGGGCTCGGGCCCGTCGAGCTGGTCGGCGCGCAAGAAAGCGTTGCAGTGGGGCTGCTCACCGAGATCGAGGAACTCCTCGAGGGAGCTTCCACCACAGGAACGACAGCTCGTGACGGTTCTCATCATCCGACCTCCGTGAGGGTCGTGGCCTGAACGGGCCGACCCGTGGCGCCGTGAAGCAGCTCCTCGACGACGAGGGCCAGCGAGTGCTCGAGGGCGAGGTGACACTCCTGAATGAGGGCGGTGTCGCGGCTGGGGACCGCCAGCACGAAGTCGGCCATCCCTCGCAGCAGGCCACCCGAGCCGCAGAGGCCGACCGTGAGCAAGCCCATCTCACGGGCCTTGAGCACCGCTCGCAGGACGTTGCCCGACTCGCCGCTCGTGCTGATCCCGAGAAGGACGTCACCAGGGCGACCCAGCGCCTCGACCTGGCGCTCGAACACGCCTTCGAAGTCGTAGTCGTTGGAGTAGGCGGTGAGGAACGCCCCGTCCGTCGTCAGCGCCAGGGCCGCCAGGCCGGGACGCTCACGCTGGTAGCGGCCGGTG
>JBCCFW010000002.1:0-131969 GCA_039029535.1 Acidobacteriota bacterium | reverse complement strand
CGCCGCCCCGCCGAAGGATCACCGGAGGCGGCGTCCGTCGCGCAAGGGACTGCGCCGCCACCGACGCGGGTCGGTGGTGGACGAGCTCTCGATCCGTGCCCGTCGTGCCCGTGAGGTGCATGACAGGTCGGTCACCGCGGCCGAGCCGACGAGCTCGATCTCGACCGTCGCCACGCCGCAGCGCTCCACGGGGACCGACTGCCAGCCGTTGTTCTCCCCGGCCGGGACCGCCGTCTCGAGCAGCAAGGTCCCGCCCGCGTCGAAGGCCCGGAGCACGGACCCCGGCTCGTCGACGTCGAGCAACCCGACCGAGTGCAGCTCCGACGGCTCGAGCAGCTCGAAGGTCAGCAGACCTCCGTCCCGAGCGTCATTGGGCTGACAGCTCGAGTCCTCCGACAGGATGATCACGCCACCGAGTGAAGCGTCGTTGCCGGCTCCAGCTCCGGGAGCAGCGAGGTCGTCGTCACCACAGGTCGGCGCCGCGGTGTCGAAGATCCGCACGACCCGCGAGCCGCTCACGAACAGGCCGGGGAACTGGTTGCTGACCACGGTCCCCGCCGCCAGGCCGTCGAAGTCCCAGCTCGTGCAGGGATCGGCGCAGGGCGTCGAGCACGGGTGCGTGGCCGGCAGGGTCGGCGAGCCGGTCACGGCCTCCACCGCCTGCACGACGAGGCTGCAACAAGCGCTGTCGGCATCCGGGAGCGGCACGCCAGCACAGGGGGCGTCGTCGGGTAGCGGCGGCAGCTCGGGCAGGGCTGCGTGGAGGAGAACGCGGAAGTCGCAGTCGTCGCAAGCAGCTCCTCCACCGCCGAAGCAGTCGGGCACGCCGTCAGCATCGACGTCCTCGTCCGCGACGCCACAGCCGCAAGAGCCCGCGCTCGTCTTGTCGGGATCGAGCGGACAGCCGTCGTCGCAGTCGGCCGTGCCGTCCGCGTCGGTGTCGATGTCGGAGCTGCCACAGCCGCAGGATCCCGGCTCGAGCTTGTCGGGATCGAGCGGACAGCTCTCGCAGGCGTCGTTGACGCCGTCACCGTCGCGATCCTCCTGTCCGGGATCGGAGACCATCGGGCAGGCATCGCAGTCGTCGCCGACTCCGTCCCCGTCGACGTCCGCCTGCGCCGCGTTGGCGATCTCGCGGCAGTTGTCGCAGGCATCCCCGACACCGTCGCCGTCGGTGTCGAGCTGCTCGAAGTCGCAAGTCTCGGGACAGCCGTCGCAGGCATCCCCCAATCCGTCGCCATCGGCGTCCTCCTGCATCTCGTTGGCGATGTCGGCGCAGTTGTCGCAGGCATCACCCGCGAGGTCGTCGTCGGCGTCGGCCTGACCGGGGTTGGCATCAAGCGGACAGTTGTCGCAGGGGTTGCCGAGGCCGTCGCCGTCATCGTCGGTCTGGAAGTTGTTGTTGATGAGCGGGCAGTTGTCGCAAGCGTCACCCGGACCGTCCATGTCGGACTGTTCCTGGCCGGGGTTGGACACGTCGGGACAGTTGTCGAAGCCGTTGTCGACCCCATCGCCGTCCTCGTCCACCTCGGGCACGAGGATGCCCACCACGAAGGCCGCACCGCCGAAGGCGGCCAGCTCGTCGTCATGGAGCGCGCCGACGATGCCGAAGTTGCCACCGAGGTGGACGGAGACCCCATAGCGGGTCGAGCCTCCCGGTGGGACGAGCTGCTGACACTCGACGTACTCGGAGCCCACCCGGTCGAAGAGGTAGGCCGCCCCGGCATCATCGAGGGGCCCGCCTCCGAGGTCATGGCGCGAGGCCCCGACGAGGAGTTGGTCGTCGTCGAG
Organism: Acidobacteriota bacterium; assembly: GCA_039029535.1. GTDB lineage: Bacteria > Acidobacteriota > JBCCFW01 > JBCCFW01 > JBCCFW01 > JBCCFW01. Next base: position 130,178 of record JBCCFW010000002.1, on the reverse strand, counting down.
GGCGACGTCGTCACCGAACTGGGCCGTCTCGCTCAGGTCGCTGGCGAAGATCTCCTGGAGCTGGCCCCAGGCTTCGCATCCTCCCAGCGACGCCTCGAACACGTAGACCGCTCCGACGTTCGGGCAGAAACCGGTCGCGCTCTCGCAGGGGTCTCCCAGGATGTCGTAGCGACGCAGGCCGACCGCGAGGACCTCGCCGTGGAGGTCGAGCGACTCGCCGAAGCGCCCGGCGTCGATGGGCGTGTCGGGTGTCACCTTGGCCACCTGGTCCCAGGCATCCGGGCCACCTTCGTCTCGCCGGAAGACGTACACGGCTCCCGAGGCGAAGAGCGGCGCGTTGTTCTCCGGAGCGCTGGCGGCGATCCGGTCGCCGCTCACGTCGGTGCGCTGTCCGAGCTCGTCACCCACCGAGCCATCGACAGCGACGAGCTTGTTCGTCTCCATCCACGCGCGGTTGCAGTCCGGACCGAGGCGCTCGAAGACGTACACGGCACCGGCGTCGATGGCGATGTCGTCCTCGAAGGGCGCACCGACCGCGAGGGTCTCGAGGTCGAGCCCGAGCGAGAATCCGAACTGGTCGCCCGACTCGTTGTCGGCGGGTACCAGCTTGGCCGCCTCACCCCAGTTGCCCACGCCTCCGAGGTCACGCTCGTAGACGTAGACCGCACCGGAGTCGATGCCGTTCCCATCGTGCAGGGGTGCACCGACGACGATGAGCTCGCCGTCGAGAGCGACCGCCGTGCCGAACTCGTCGCCGGTCAATCCATCGGAGGCCGTCAGGGTCGTGACGTGACCCCACTGACCGAGACCACCGACGTCACGTCCGTAGACTTCGACGCTGCCGGGGCCGGTCCCACCTTCCTCGGGGTGACCGACGACGGCGAGGTCGCCCTGAAGAGCCACGGCGCGTCCGAAGCGACCGGTGTTCTCGGGCTCGGTGGGCAGGAGCTTCTCGTGCGGGAACCAGTCACCGGCACGAGCGGGATGAGTGAACAAGAGCAGGAAGACGCAGGAAAGAAACGTGCAACGAGAAGGCACGAGGCAGTCCCCATGTGTGCCGAACCGATCGGTTCGGGGAGCGGGTGGACACGCGAGGACGTCACGCTCGACGATCGCGGCCACGCTCGACGAGGGAGGAGGGCAACCGAGCTCCCCATGTCGTCAGCTCGGTCTCTCGATCTCTCACCGACCGTTCAGGCCACCGCGCGTCGTCGGGACGCTCGCGTGCAGTCGGTTCGACCCGAACCGTTCGTGAGTGCTCGTGGCGGCTGAGAACGCACTTGGCTGGCGGCGGTCTCGTCACGCGGTCAGAGACTCATGAGTGGTCGGGTCAAGGGAAGCTCGCGATCACGATCCACCGAGTCCAGTCGTGACGGCTCTTTTCTCGCCTTGACTGGTTTCGTGAACGCTGGCCTGCTTGGCCTGTCAGGTTCGAGCCACGAGAATCACTTGTCATCAGCGACGCGTCGCGCGAGGGAGAGAAGAAGGTCTTTCTCACGCAACGCCGAGACCGAGTCGGGAGCGTCTCCGTGCCTTCCTTCCCGTCTGCCCTCTGGACCGAGCTCGCCTTCGCCGCGAGCCCCTCGCTGACGTGGATCGCCGGCGTCTCCTTCCTGGCCTGGTCGCGAAGTCGTGAGGGGCATGAAGCGAGTCCGAGCGCGTGGGCGACGACCGACATGCTCGCGTGCTGGCCCGTGTTGCTGGCCGGGCTGCTCACCACGGTGAGGGTCATCCAGCACTACAACCACTTGGCCAGGGAGGGTTTGTCCGACTCAAGAGAGCTGGTGATCCTCGCCTTCGCGAGCATGACGAGCCTCGGCATCGTCCTCGTGGCCGTGGCACTGGCGCTCGTCGCGACGCGACCACACCTGACCCGACCGATACCGATGGCCTTCGCCGGCACTCTGGTCGGCCTCCTCACCGCGTGCATCAGCCTCCTGGTGCTCGTGGGCATCATGGCCCTGGCGAGCTCAGCTTGTTAGGACTACCTCGACGCGCTTCGGGAGGAGCACCTTGAGCTGCTGAAGAGTCAGCGGTCAGCCGATCGGCATTGACTCGTCACGACGTGTTGCCGGCCAGCGATTCAAGCGAACAGCAAGGGCCTGACTCAAAGCAACTCTTCACCAGATCACGAGAACTGACTTCGGAAGCCGTCCAGCGTGTAGAGACGAGCGTCGCTTCCGTGAAGGTACGTGCCCGGCAGGACCGCGGCGACCTGCTCCGCGAACGCGGCGAGGCCGCTCGCGCTCGGTCGTCCGACCAGCTCGCAGCCTCCCCAGAGAGGTGGCTGCGTCTCGAAGAGCGTCATCGTGATCTCGAAGACGTCGTGTCGCCCGCGGTGTCGAGCCCGCCACTCCCACCAGTCACCGGAGTCCTGCACCAGCCCGACTCCGGGCAGGCTCAACAGGGTCTGAGCCACGTGCTCGGGTGAATGCTCGGCGATCGTCTCGACCACCCGATCGCTGGGAGAGCACGGCGCCGGCAGGACCTCGGGGCCGGGCACGATTGACCAATCGAGCTGATGAACGTCCGTCGTCGTCATGAACGACCCCTCCGACGCCGCCGCCGCTGACACTCGGCTGACACGGCGGTACCCGGGTTGGTCGACAATGCTGGCATGCGACGCGCGCGCGGGCTCCTCGTCTTCCTCCTCCTCGCCCTCCTGGGCGTGGGGGTCGTCGCCGATCGAGCCCTCCGCACGCAAGATGAAGCGGCCCTCACCCTCGCGGCAGCCGAAGTCCGTGACACCGCCCGACTCGAAGCCTTCTCGGTCCGTGCTCACCTCGCCCGTCTCGAGACCAGCGCAGCAGCCGGTAGCGCAGCGCCCCCGGTCGTCGCTCATCGCGTCCGCTCCCCACCCAGCCGAGCCCGTCCTCGACCGAGCGAGGGCTATCAGGCACGTCACCCCTCCCGACTGACCAGCCTGCTCTCCTCCACCGAGGCCACGTCCAACAGTCTCCCCGAGAGCCTCGTCGCCGCCGTCGCCAGCGGTGCCCTGAGTCAGCCGAGGCGTCGTCAGGTGCTGGCCAAGCGTCTGCTGTCGGGGGAGCTGCCAGTGCATCCGGCGGACTTGCCCTACCTCGCACGGCTCGTGGGCGCCGAGGCCGACCCCCGCCTGGCTCCCCTGCAAGCCTTGCTGGAGAGCGCACCAGCGACGACCTCGTTGCCCGAGCTTCCCGCGTTCCAGCGCACCGTCACCGACGATCTCCTCGTGGGCTGGGCGCGAAGTGGTGACGAGCTGGTCCACTACCGCGTGCCCTGGGAGCACCTCGCTGCGGTCGCCGCGATCGAAGGGGCGCTGGTGACCCGGGCGGGCGCTGAGACGACTCGCGCCGAGACCGTTCGCGTGGACGTGCCCGACCTCCCGGAGCTGATGCTGGAGCACCACTCGACCACAGCGAGCCCCACGAGCTCGTTACTCACTCGCATCGTGACCTGGAGCTCTCTCGGGCTGCTCGGCCTGGCTGGCTGGTTGCTCACGCGGGCGTTGGATCGACAGGCTGCCGCTCTTCGGCGCGAGCGCTCGTTTCTCGCCGCCGTCACGCACGAGCTACGCACGCCGCTGGCCTCCGTTCGCGTCCTGGGAGAAACGCTGGCCGAGGGACGAGGCAACGCTCGGGAATACGGAGGGCTCATCGCCGACGAGAGCAACCGGCTCGACGCGCTGGTCGACCGCGTTCTCGCCACCACCCGTCTCGACGAGGCACCGCAGTTCGTACCCACCTCTCCGCTCGAGCTCCTGACGACGGTGTTGGAGGTCGTGCGACCCCGAGCCGGACGGCTCAGCGTGGTCCTGGACACTCGCCTGCCCACGGAGCTCCCGCAGGCCCGGTGGGACGCCGACGCGGTCCGACGTGCCGTGCACGGACTCCTCGACAACGCACTCCGCCACGGCTGCTCGCAGGGTGGTCGGATCGAGCTGACGGCGCAACGCTCGGACGACGCGATCGTCGTGTCGGTGAACGACGACGGACCCGGCATCGCACGACGCGATCGCGAGCGTCTCTTCGGACGCTTCGAGCGCGCCGGCTCGACGGCGGGAACCGGGCTCGGTCTCCATCTCATCGAGCAGGTCGCCCGCCTGCACGGCGGGCGTGTCGAGCTCGACGTGCCCGACGACCAGGGCTGTCACTTCTCGCTGTGGCTCCCGCTCCACCCCCCGGCTTCTGACGAGGCAGGCGGCTCATGAGCGGGCGCATCCTCATCGTCGAGGACGAGAAGGCTCTCGCGCGAGGCCTCGTCGACAACTTCCGCGACGAGGGGCACGAGGTGCGCCTCGTCGAGCGGGGTGACGAGGTGCCGGCGGCACGTCGGGAGTTCGCGCCCGACGTCCTCGTGCTCGACATCATGCTCCCCGGCCGCTCGGGGCTCGACGTCCTGCGGGACCTCCGACGGGACGGTGACGAGGTCGCCGTGCTGCTCTTGACCGCGAAGGGAGACGTGGTCGATCGCATCGTGGGCCTGGAGCTCGGTGCCGACGACTATCTCCCCAAGCCGTTCGCGGTGCGCGAGCTGCTCGCACGAGTGGCCGCCTTGCTCCGTCGTCAGCAACGCAGCGGGACGACGACCCTGGGCGAGCTGCGGCTCGGCGAGGTCCGCATCGACTTCCGTCGTCACTCGGCCGAGGGCCCCGACGGACCGCTCGACCTCTCACCTCACGACCTGCTCGTGCTGGAGCTGCTCGCGCGTCACCGTGGCGAGGTCGTGTCGCGTGCCGACATCGTCGAGGAGGTCTGCGGCCTCGACTCGGCCGCCACTCTGCGCACGGTCGACAACCACGTCGTCGCCTTGAGGCGAGCGCTCGGTGACGACCCTCGCCGTCCGCGCTACCTGCACACGGTCCGCGGGATCGGCTATCGACTGGCGACCGACGATGCGTGACCGACTCGCCCTGACTCCGGCTGACGAACGGCTGACGAGCCCGCGCTCGCCGCGAGCCACGCTCTCCCCGGACGACATCGTCCCCCACACCATGGAGACTCGGCTCATGTGCTCAGCTCGGAACATCCTCACTCTCGTCACTCTCACGCTGCTCTCGTCGACTCCGTCCATGAGCCAGCAACACTCGACCCTGCCGGAGCCGAACGGCGCCCTCGAGCTGCTGACCCGTGCACGGCTCGAGTCCGATCTCGGCCGTCATCGAGCCGCCGTCGAGTTCTTCGAACGCGTCGTCGAAAGCGAGCACGCCGCCCCCGCTCTCCGCGCCGAGGCTCTCGTCCTTCAGGGCGCCGCCCATCTCGCCCTGGGTGAGACGGCCGAGGGCCACCGCTGTCAGCAGCGCGTGCTGCTCGAGCACGGCGACCAGCCCGAAGCAACCTGGCTCCTGGCCTTCCACGTCACCAGCGTCGCCCCCCGACGAGCCGACTGGACCACCGCGCCGGGTCTCGAGCTGGGCCTGGGCACGGATGAAGAGGGAGCAGAGAGCTCCTGGATCATCTGGCCGAAAGCGCTCGTTCCCGCGTCAGCTCCCGGCCAGCGACGTGTTCACGGCGAGGGAGCCGACACGACCCTCGGCTTCGAGGGGCCTCCGCTCATCGTCGACATGATCAGCACCGAGCTCGGCGACTTGCTCTTCGTGATCGCCGACGTGCAGGGATGGTCGCTGATCATCGATCCGGTCAGGGCAGCGCAGGAGGTCACCCTTCAGACGGAGGCCCGTCCCAGCGACATGCTCCTCGACTCGGTGCTCCGACTCTTCGGCCTGTCCGGCGTCGTCGAGGATGGAACCTTGCGAGTCGGAACGGCGGAAGAGCTCGGGCTTCGATGAGGCTTTCGGGGGGGCTGCCGGTTTCCCGTGTCAGCCCTCCTCCCCTCGCAGCTCCCTCAGCACCGCCTCGATCGTCTTCCGCAGATCATCGGGCAGCTCCTCACCGAGGCACTCCCTCCACGCCTTTTCGAGCTCGGGCACGCCCAGCTTCACGGTCGCCGTGAGCAACTCCTGGATGCCAGCCGGCGCCTGACCTGGGCGCGTGTCTGAAAACGCCACCGCACGGACCGACTCGCGCAAGCACTCGTCGAGTCGGTTCTCCTCCAGGGCGAGGGAGGCCAGGCAGGCATGGTTGGCGGCCAGTCCATGGCGCCGGCCGAGCTCCTCGTTCAAGGCCAGCGCTCGCCCGTACCACTGACGAGCCTGGTCGAGACGGCCGCGTGCCTGCAGCACCTTTCCCATCTCGTGGAGAGAGCTCGACAGCTTGTTCCGCTCCCCGAGCCGCTCCTTGAGCTCGATGGCGGCTCGCAACCAGCGAGTCGCTTCGGTCAGACGCTCGTCCTTCCTCGCGAGCAGCCCAAGCTGATGACAGGCGGCCGCCTGGAGAGAGCGCTCACCCAGCGAACGGGCAGCCACGAGGGCTCGCCGGTGCCAGGCCGTCGCTTGCTCGACATCTGCCGACAAGATGCCCAGCTCGTGATGGATGCGTGCCACGCCAGCCCAGTCACCGAGCGTTTCCTTCAGTTGAATCGCTTCGAGAAAGCGCGACTGAGCCAGGGCGTCGTCGCCCGCTCGTTGCGCGACGATTCCGAGCTGGTGAAGGGAGGAGGCGATTCCCTGCTGGTGACGGAGCCCTCGTTCGAGCTCGAGCGATCGAAGGTGGGACCTCTCCGCGGCCGGCCAGTCGCTCCGTTGCTCGGCGAGACGCCCGAGCTGATGATGAGCAGCGGCCAGGCCAGCAGCATCCTCGGCGGACTCGCACAGCTCGCGGGCGGCACGAAAGTGCTCCTCGGCCTCGCCCAACAACGCGTCGTCCTGTGCCAGCAAGCCCTGTTGATGGCGAACTGCCGCGAGGGCCACGGGCCGACGCGAATCTCGCTCGAGGCGTTGGCGGAGCTCTCGATACACGGCGGCCGCTCGCTCCGAGTCGACAGCGCGCATGCGCCCGGCCCACTCGCTGTTCAAGTAGAGCCAGAGATCTCCCAGCTCCGTCCCGAGATCGGGCTCAGGGTGCCCCTCCTCCACGCGTTCGCGAAGCTCCTCCAGCACGTGCAAGACGCTCGTGAACAGGCCTTCCGCCGTCCAGTGCCGAATGAGGGGCTGGAGCATCAGCTGAGCGTTGCGATGCTCGTTCCGAAAGATCGCCGCGCGCGCCGTGCGCAGCAGGGTGAACTGTTCACCCGCCAGGCGGCCAGCGACCCGGCGATCTCCGAGGCTGGCACCGAAGAGCCACTTCCCCAAGCGACCGTGGGCGCGGATGGCGGACTGAACGAGCTCCTCTCGATGGTCGAGCACGGCAGCCTCCCTGCCGGCAGCGATCCGCGCACCGAGCGCGGGATGCACCCTGAACGCTCCCTGACCGACCTCCACGAGCAAGCCGAGCTCCTCACAGCTCCTCAAGAGCGGGCTCCACTGCACGCCTGCCAGGCTCGACGCACCTGACTCCACGAGCTGCTCGAGAATGCTCTGGTCGACGATGCCCTCGAAGAGCAGCAGCGCAGGCAGGGCCTCTTGCTGCTCACTCGTCAGGGTCTCCAGGGCCTCGGCCAGCTCGTGCCCGAGGTCGGTCAGGACGCCAGCCTCTGTAGGCAGCGAACCAGAACCGGCGAGCCCGTCGGCGAGCTGGTCGTGCTCGAGCTGCTCGAGCTGAGGGGCCAGGGCGAGAAGCGTCGACGGGTGACCATCGACGAGGCTCAGGAGACGCCGCGTCGGCAGGGTGTCTCCGCCTGTCGGTGGAGCAGGCAACATCGCAGCGACGTCCGGTGGGGTCAGCCCTTGAACGTGGTGACGAGCGATGTCGTCTTCCAGCCAGTGCTGAGGCGACCGGCTCGTGAGGATGAGCCAGCCCTCTGCGTCACCAGCGAGACCGGCCAGGAGCTCGCGCAAGCCCTGAGCGTCGGTGGTCGAAGCCGAGTCGAAGTCATCCCAGGTCACCACGGAGGGCCGCTGCCTGAGCTCGGCCAGCAGCCCGTCGGGCAGCTCACCTCCGCGATGCCACGACTCGGAGAGAGCCGCCCCTCCCCTGGTGCTGGCGAACCAGCGAGAGAAGGCGCGGGCCAGGCTGGTCTTGCCCACTCCGACCAGCCCGTGCAGCAGCACGACACGATGCCGCAGCAGCGTGCGCTCCAGCTCCTGGATGTCCCGGTCGCGGCCGATGAAAGGTGTCTCGGTCGTCCGAGCCGGCGCCCTCGCCCGCAATCCCTCGAACACGACGTCACGGCTCGCGTGATGGACCGGCACCAGCCAGTCCTCGAGAGGGACTCGACCCGAGATCGTGGAGCGCTCGGGCGCCTCCTGCAGGCATCGGCGCCCCGAGCTGACGGCCCGCGACACCGGCTCCCCCGACGACAGGGACGCGTACAGCTCGTCCATGAACCAAGCGACCGGCTCGGCATGAACGGAGGTCGTCATCGTCACCGTGGACGCGACGCCCGACCGCAAGGCACTCACCGCGACGCTGGCCTCGGGTCGAACCGACGGCACGATGCGACCCGACTGACACGCGCTGAGAACGAGCAGCGGGACCCCTGCCGCCCCGACCACGCCAGCCAACTTTCCCGCCGGGACGCGAGCGTGCTGGCCAGAGCGCGTCTCGAACGCCAGGACGGCCTCCCCAGCGGACTCGTCGAAGGTGCCGTGTCCATCGAAGTGCACGACGTGGTGGGGGCGTCCTTCCGCTCGCGCTTCCTCGAGCCTCCGCTGCAGCGCGTCGAAGCTCGGCGGTCGGAGGACCTCCAGGTCGATGGGACCACCGTCGACGGCGCGTTCCAGGAGCCGCCTTCCCGTCGAGCCGAACGCCAGGCTCTCGACACCACTCGGACGAGCGATCACGAGCAGCACGCGGAGCGCGCCGTCGACGTCCAAGCTCAGCGCCGATCCGGGGGGCTCCAGGGCTCGCCCGAATCGGTCGAGCTCCAGGCAGAGCGGTCGGCGTGCGCCCGGTCGTCGAGCCAACTCCCAGGGCACGCTCAGGCAGGCTGGTGAAGACGAGCAGAGCCAGAGCTCGTGCGTCGACAGGTCCTGGGGCAAGCGGCTGACGGCCGGCCCGAGCAAGGCGGCAGCAACTCGCTCCCCCCACGCGGGAAGCTGCTCGCGAATCCAGTCGGCACGCTCGCGCCAGGCGAGGTGCGGTGCCTGCAGGAAGTCCTCGAGGTACCACCGGAGGTCCTCGAGCTCGACCTCGGACAGTGGCTGCTCGAGCTCCCACTCGAGGTCATCGCCCAGGCCGTCCGCGACGAGGCGCAGCCGGCCCTGTTGCTCGCGAACGAGCCAGGCCATCGAGCTAGTCCTCAGGAGGCGGCAGGGCCAACACCTCGTCCACGATGGCCTCCGCGAGAGCCTGGCGGTCCGAGTCGCCGACGACCTGCCGGGCATCCACGTTCACCTGGACGAGCACTTGCTGCACGAGCACTTGCTTGGCGTCCGGTGGAGGGGCCTTTCGGTCTCGAACGAGGTCCTTGTAGAGCGTCCAGGCGAGACCGCTGGCGCCGATCACCACGCTGGCGATGGCGACGACCGTCACGTCGTGCCGAGCTGGTCCCGATGTCTCCCGGGCGTCGGCGATCGCCGCCTCCACCTGGACTGGAAGATCGGCCCCGAGCCGACTGGCCAGGGCCTGGGCGGCCTTCCGAGCGATGAGTTCCGGTGGTCCTGACATGACCCCTCCTGCGTCGAGTCGAGAGCCCATCTTCGCATGATCGCGCACCGGAGCCGGAACGGTCGAGGGGATCGGGCGATGGACGGGCTAGCTCGGATCGCCGGAGCGCGCACGCGTCTCAGTACACCACGCGAACGAAGCCGTCTGCCGTCTTCGACAGGTGGATCACCGCCTGCGGCTCGCTGAGGCGATAGAAGACCAGGGGACGACCGGCATCGAGGAGCACGGTCGGATCCGGATCGACCTCACCGCTGACGAACGACGGCACGTAGGCCTGGTCGTCGTCGCCACTCCCCGGCGCCGACTCGAGCCCGCCCTCTCCCGCTTGCGAGAGACCGTCCGGACCCGTGAGGCTCAGTCCGAGCTCCAGGGCCGCCCGAAGCTCGGGCTGGCTCAGCGAGGTCGCGCTGTCGTTGCGCAGGAGCCAAGTCTTGGTGTCACAGCCGAAGATGGAGATGCGATCGCTGCCCGAGTCGGCCGTCGCCAGGTCCTGGCCCGGCTCGCAGTCGAGCTCGGCCGAGATGACGTCCAGCGGCACCGAGCCGGTGGTCAACAGACGACTCGCAGGGAAGCCCCGCCGGGCTGGTGCGGCGACACGGATCTCGACCCGGTCCACGAGTGAGAGGGTCATCGCCAGCGAGACCTGGCCCAGTCCGTCGAGGTCCAGGGCAGCCAGTCCCCAGATGCCATCGAGGTTGGTGTGGAAGGTGTAACCATCCGAGAACTCGCCCGCGCCGTCCGAGTGGACGATCCACAGCCCTCTCCCACCGGAGCCGAGGGCGATCCCGGCGACATCGGGCCCGATGCGACTGCTGGTGCCGCCGAGGTCCGCCGCGACGACGTCGGCCTCGTATCCCCGATGGCCGTAACGCAGGGGCGACGCGAGGACGCCAGAGCCCTCGTTCCGATAGTGCGACAGGAAGCTCGTCCCCGAGCTCATCAGCACGACGTCCGGCAGGTCATCCAGGTCGACGTCGGTCGCGAGCACCCGGTACGGATCGCGGTCGACGAGTCGTCGGTCGAGCTCCATCCAGGAGCCCGCCACCGCACGCAGCACGACGAGCTCGTCGAGCTCTCGATCGATGACGACGAGCTCCTCGCCGTCCAGTCCGTCGAGATCCGCGCTCACGACATCGGCGATCTCGATCCCCAGCGAGAGCCGCTCCGTCTCGGTGAAGGCACCGTCGCCGTCGTTGACGAGGAAGACGAGGTCGCCACACGAACCGTTGGCGACCACGAGATCGAGCCCGAGGACACCGTCGTGCTCGAGCACGGCCACCGCCCGAGCGTCGTCACAGGTGCCCAGCCGCTCCTCGCTCCAGCCCATCGGCTCCCGGCGCAACAGCGAGAGATCGTCGGTGCCTTCGTTGGACACGATCAGCGCAGCCTCACCCCCGAGGTCGATCAGGCTCAGCGCCCGAGGACGTCTCCCCACGAACAGGTCCTCACCGACCCCGAAGCTCCCCGTGCCGTCTCCCGACAGCAGCTCCACGAGCCCCTCCTCGGGCAGGCTGACCGCGGCGTCGAGACCGGGCAGGGCGTCGAGCTCGCCCAGCACGAGCTGCGAGCCGTCGGTGGCACGCGTCGGGCTCACGATCGTCATGGGGTAAGCCCCCGCCCCGTCGTTGAGCGCGACCTGAATCTCGTCGACCAAGAGCCCGAGATCCACGCCACCGATCCCATCGACGTCGCCCGTTGCGATCGCCCTCAGCGGTGCACCGAGATCGAACGTCACCGCCGCCTCGAAGCTCCGCCCCCCGAGGGAGTGGTGGGTCACGACCGTGGCGCCGTGACCGCTCACGAGGTCCAGTCCGCCCGCTCCGTCGAGCTGGGCGAGCGCCAGGTGACGCGGCTCCTCCGGTCCCGTGTTCCAGCGTGGACCGAGCTCGAAAGTCCCGTCGCCCCGACCGAAGAGCAACACGACCTCGTCAGGTGAAGAGGTGCTCACCGCCAGGTCCGACCGGCCGTCATCGTCGAGCGCTCCGAGCACCAGCGCCCCCGGGATGCCGTCGAGGGAGAGCACGCTGCGATTGGCGAAGCCACCGAGGCCATCGTTGAGCAAGACGACGAGCTCGGCTCGGCTCGCGCCGGCGAGCACGAGGTCGGGGCCATTCAGACCATCCAGGTCGGCCAGCACGAGACGGCGTGCATCGGCGACCCCCGGCCAGGTCTGCTCGCGCTCGAAGCCGCCGCCGGAGCGACCGTGCAGCACGGCGAGTTCACCCCGCTCGGAGCTGACCATCACCACGTCGGGCTCTCCGTCGCGATCGACATCGGCGAGGAGAGTCGCCTGGGGTCGACCCGAGATCCCGTGCCAGGCCTCGGGCGAGAACTGGCCGAGACCGTCGTTGAGGATCACCGACACGTCCCCACCCGCGTTCGCGCTCAGCAGGCTGTCGAGGCCGCCATCGGTGAGATCACCGGCGAACAGGCGGGTCGGCCCTGGCCCGACCGGGATGGTGCGAGGAGACGGCGGCTCACCGAAGGTTCCCCCGCCGCGGTTGTAGCGGACCTTCATCGCTCCAGTCGAAGCGACGAGGAACAAGTCGGCGCCCTGGACACCGTCCTCGTCGAGGATCGCGCCGTCGACGAGCTCGGCTCTCTCCACGAAGCGCGCACTCTCCAACCACGTTCCGGCTTCCTGGGTCACGAGCGAGACCTCGTCGGTCGCGTGGAGAACGAGGAGATCGACATCCCCATCTTCGTCGACGTCGCCCAAGCGCACGCGTTGAGGTCGACCGGGCACCGACACCCGCGTGGGCTCGGCGAGACCACCGTCACCGTCACCGAGGAAGACGAGCACCTCCTCGGCCGTCGGCGAAGCGACCACCACGTCGGGCCAGGGATCCGAGCTCAGCCGACCGGTGTCCACCCCCGCCGCGTCCGAGACCTCGTGACGCCGGGCGGCCGCGAAGGAGCGGCCGGTGTTCTCGAGGTACCACAGAGCTCCCGAGGACCGCCCCGTGGCGAGCAGATCCTGGTCACCGTCATCATCGAGATCCACTGCGTGGAGGTCGTCCAGCTCATCGGGCAGGGCGATCGGAGTACCGGTGCTGAAGCTCCCGGTACCGTCGTTGAGCGCCGTGCAGAGGGTGCCGTCAGCAGCACCGAGGATGAGGTCGAGCCCGTCCCGTCCGTCGAGCTCGAGGGCGACGATCGCCTGAGTCGCTCCAGCACAGGGTCCGCGCCGTTCGTCCCCGATGGGACTGTTCGGCGCCGGCCGGCCCTCGCTGCTGAGGAAGAAGGAGAGACCATCGGCCGCCACGGCGACGTCGGAGAGGGTGTCCCCATCGAGATCGGCGACGGTCACGTCGCCGGCCCGCGTGCTCAAGGGACGATCCAGGTAGCTGGTTTCCAGGTAGCGCAGGTCGTAGTACACGACCACTTGCGGACCCAGCGGGCCGTCGACCACGACGACCGCGTCGAGTTGGCCGAGACCATCGAGGTCCCCGAGAGCGAGCGCAGAGGGCTGCTGGAGCAGGCCGAACTCGGCGTCGAGCAGGTGACAGCGCTGACCAGAGGCCGACCCGGCAAGCATCAGGCCGAGAGCGACGAAGAGACGACGAGAGGGACGCAGCACGAGCACCTCCTCACTGAGCGGCGTGCTGTCCACGGTACTAAACGGGTGGAGCGCGGTCTCCACCCCCCGTCGGGTCCCGCGGAGCCCAGGCGCCGAACGCTCAGTGTCTTTTCGATGCGATCGAGCTCTCCGACACGCATGGTGTTCAGAACCGTGTCCTTCCGGAGCGGCCTGTCCGGAATCGTCGAGGATGGAGCCTTGCGGGGTCGGGACGGCCGAGGAGCTCGGGCTTCGGTGAGCTGCAACGACTGGCTCAGCCACCTCCCCGCTCGAGCAGAACGCTCACGCGAACCCGCTGTCCCTCAGAACCGCAGAGATGGTCGAAGCGCACGTCGTCGTCGCTCAGCCGGCGACTCAGCTCGGGATGGTCCCTTCGCCAGCGCATCCAGGCCTCACGTGCTTCGGGCGGTGGTGCAGGCTCGACCACGGTCACCCAGCTCTTCCCGTGGCCCTCCGTTCTCGTCTTCGACCGTCGTGACATGCTTCTTGCCATCTGCGCGACGTGAACGCGCCAGGGAGGGAGCATGGAGGATTCGAGAGCAGGACGATGGTCTCGCCAACTCGTCCACTTGAACTTCAATGGGCTGGCAGTCTACATGGTCCTCGCCTGGACGGTGACTAGTCGCCTTGGTCCCTGGGCGATGGTCCCGATCCTCTTCGGCCTGGTCGCTCTTCAAGTCGTCGTCCGGCACTGGGCTCGACGTCGGCATCCCACTCCGAAGCGCGCCCCTGCCGAGCCGTCTTGGTGGCTGGGCGTCACCGGCTTCTCGTTCGAGCTCGTTCTCGCACTCACGCTGCTGTGGCTCGGCCAGCTCGACCCGGTGGCCGCGGTGGTGGGCGTCCAAGTGTTCTCGAGTGCTCTCGTCGTGGCTTGCCTCGCTTGGCACGAAGCTTGCGGCCCTCGACAGGATGCCTCCCCCGATCTCGCTTTGGCTCAGGGCCTGATCCTAGGTTTCGCAGGCAGCCTGATCACCATGGAGCCGGCAGGGGGAGGCCTGCACGTGCGCCTGCTCCTCGAGATCATGGGACTCATGCTCTTCACGTGCATCGTCCTCGTGCTGGCGGCTTGGGCTCAGCACCTGTGGTCACGACGCGATGAACCCTCAGAAGACGTCCCGCCTGCTGAACGCCTCCGAAGTCAGCTTTGCTTCCAAGCCGAGGCCCATGCCGTCGAACACCCAGACCGTGACGATCCCTACCGACCGCTGACTGAAACGACCGGCCCCAACGGCACGCCGACGCGCTGAGCCACCGCCTCAACCACGCGTCCACGTGACGCGACGGCGGACGAGCCAGGTGAGCACGAGGAGTCCCGCGACCAAGGGCGCGGAGAACCAGAGCCCGCTTCCACCGCCGAGCAAGATGGCCACGCTGGAGACGCTGGCGGAGAAGACCGCCCACCTCAATCCGTCGAGATAGACGGCCTCGGCGAAGTGGTAGCTGACCACCGCCATCGCGAGACCGACGCACCAGAAGAAGCCGACCAGGGGCTTGCTCGAAGCCGAGGCCCACCCGAGGAAGGTGTCGCAGTGCAGCAGCGCCAAGCTCATGGGATTCGCTCCTCGACCCGCCCGGGCGGTGACGGACCACGAGAGAATCCTAGCCGGCCCGATCCCGCACGCCGGCCGGCTCGTTCGGAGTGAGACACGTGACGAGCCGAGCGGAAGGATGAGCAGGTCGTGACTCAGTCGGTTCCCCAGCAGAAGAGGAAGCAACGGCTCCCGCAGTAGTGCGGCAGGCGCAGCTTCGGGACTCGGTCCGGGTGGACAAGTCACGCTGTTCGAAGGTGCGACCTCCCTGCGGGCGCGTCGCGTCGATGGCCGGCTTGCGACGACACGGCGACAAGGGTCCACGCACGGAGCGGATGTCGTCGTCCAGCCCCATGTCGCGGTTGGCCACGTTCATGCCCGTCGCCCAGAGGGCGTGATCGCGGAACGCGTGGCTCCCGATGACGGTCGTCTCACCCGAGCCATCGAGCAGCGCCAAGACGAAGCCCTCCCCCTCCCTGGAGCGCCGAAGCGATCGTCGTGGCCGTGCTGCCCTCCCGGTAGAAGCCGGTCTGCGTCGGCACGCGAACGATGGGATCGATGCGCAGACCGTCGATCACCTTGAACGGGTTGAGCGGGAGGAACGACCTTGCGTCTCCTTGCACGAGCGCCCGACTCAGTCGACCCGACAGCTCGTCTCAAGGTGATTCGCCCGGCCCGCAGCACTTGCTCCAGTCGGGCTCGCCCCCGACAACGCCTCCAATGGAAGCCCGAGCATTCCGGCGAGCCCCCAAGGCTCACTGGACGACCGGCCTCCCACGACGATGACGACGATGACGACGATGACGACGATGACGACGAACGAGCCGAACGCCACCGCAGGGGCATGTCGACACGACTGAAAGATTCTTAGTGGAAAAAGAGAGAGCAGATGGCGAGATTGCCATGTTCGCATCTCGGCTCCGGCCCGACGACACGCGCTGCCAAGAAGCTCCAACCGTCCTCAAAATGTTGCCGATTGAAGCTTCTCCAATCCGGCAAGACCGTTCCTCGGATCACCGAGTCAGAACGCCATGAGCTCATCCCTCGACGGGGTCGTCACCTAAAAAAAGTTCGACTCAATCAACGCACGATTCGTACTAGCCGATTGTAGTCGTCCTCATGCCATCCGCATCGATCAGGATGCGCCTGACGTGGCGTCACTCGCGTTTCACGAGCCGCCCCCTGCGTCGCCGAACGCAGCGACTCCGCTCGAGAACGACGAGAGAACGAGCCTGGCCGCGAATGGCAGGAGACACGCTTACCCCTGTCTCTTCGGACTCCCGCTCCTCACTTTTCTCGAAGGAGATCTCACCATGAGAAGGATCCGCTTCGTTTCGTTCGCCGTCGTCTTCCTGAGCATCGTCAGTCACTCGGCTGACGCGCAGGCCGTTCCCGAGCTCTACCGCTTCGACCGCAGCCGAACCGCCGCCTCGGTCGGAGGCATGGCGGTCACCAACAGCGTCGAGGACGTCGTCATCGGCCTCGACTCCGGCTTGGTGACCTCGAATCCCGTCTCTCTCATTCTCCAGGCCACCGACGGCACTCGCTGGTTGGCCACGCGCACGCACTCGACTCAGCGAGGACCGAGTCGTGTCGAGTGGGCTGGCCGTCTCGAGCCCGCGCCGCGGATCGGTCGCAGCAAGTCTCAGCTCGAATCGACGAGCGAGAAGTCGAGCCAAGGGCTCGTCTTGCTGAGCTACCTCGATGGCCGAGTCTCCGGTGTCTTCCACGCTGACGGCCGGCACTACCAGATCGTTCCCGCGGGCTCCGGCTTCCACCGTCTCGTCCGGGTCACTCAGGGTGACCACTCCGGCTGTGCCCTGCACTCGGTTGGAGACGTCGGTAAGCCCGTCTTCGAGGGCTTCGAAGACTCGACGATCGGAGGGAGCCGTCGAGGTGGAGGCGTGACCAAGATCGACGTCATGGGGCTCTACACCGTCGACTTCACCGCGACGCCCGAGCTCGAGCAGGAGGCCCACGACTGGATCCACCTGGGCGTCGCGCAATCGAACTTCGTCTTCGCGCAGGGTCACGTCGACACGCGCTACGAGCTGGTCCACGTCGGGCCCATCACCGCCCTTCAGCCTCCCCTGAACCTGGTGGGAGCCCGGGCCTATCTCAACAACGAAGTCTCATCGGAGGAGGTCGGACACCTGCGCAACACCCACGGGGCCGACATGGTCTCGCTCCTGATCCCGGCCAACCCGGACAACCCCTGCGGGGTCGCGAATCTCCCACGGCTCATTGGCACCCAGGAGATCATCGTCCTCACCACCGAACCGCTGAACACCGAGCCCTTCGACCAGCAAGCTTTCATGGTCCATGAGCTCGGTTGTGGAGCGGCGGATTGGACCTTCCCCCACGAGCACGGTCACAACCTCGGCATGCGACACGACCGCGGTGACGAGGCCGCGACCATGCGACACGGCGACCCCGTCGATCCGGCGAGCTTCGGTCACGTCTTCGACGTGCAGCCCGGTCCCGGAGAGAGCTTCGTGTCCACGGTGATGGGCTGTGCGGGCTGTTTCCTCATCGAGGACCCGACGGCTCAGGCGGAGTGTTTCGACACGCGACCGCCGGCCTCGGTCTGCGACCGCGTGCCGCACTTCTCGGATCCGACGGTGCTCTACCAGGGCGAGCCCACGGGGACGCCGGACGGCAATCCCCAGGTCCCGCCGTCGAACAACGCCCGCGTCGCACGCGCTCGTTCAGGCATCTACTCCGGTTTCCGTCCGTCCTCGAGCAACGGTGCCCCCACGGTGACCATCCTCGAGCCGGCCGACAACAGCGACCCGGTGCAAGGCACGGAGGTGACCTTCGTCGGGATCGCGAGTGATCCGGAGGACGGCGACCTGAGCGGAACGATCCTCTGGGAGTCGAACCTGCTCTCCGAGCCCCTCGGCACGGGCTCGACGGTCACCCACACGTTCCCCAGCTTCGGCAACCACGTGATCACCGCGACGGTCACCGACGACGCAGGTCAGACGGTCCAGCACGGCATCCGAGTGAACGTCCAGTTCTCGCCTCGCCCCGAGATCGAAGTCCGTGTCGGCGTGGGCGGCCCGATGCTCCAGGACGGAGACGAGTTCGTCTTCCCCGACACGCCGGTCGGAGAGCTGCCGATCAGCCAGGTGTTCCAGATCTGCAACCGAGGCGATGGCCCCCTGGCCATTCAGAACGGCTCGAACATGGTCAGCGGGGAGGGTTTCCTTCAAGCCGGCAACCCGAACAGCCCTCTCGACCGCGACGAATGCACGACCTTCTCGGTCGGCTTCGACGTCCCGAACGCCGGCGGTCACGCCGGCGCCGTCTCGATCGAGTCCAACGACGTCGACGAGCGCTTCTTCGACATCGCGCTGGTCGCCGAGGCCATCGACGCCGAGCCCGACCTCCAGCTCGTGGCCAGCTACGTGCCCCACCTGGGAGCGACCCGCACCGAGCATGCCTCGAGCAGCCCGAACCCACCGACGCAGGTCGACTTCTTCTACGACCCCAACCTCGGGAGCTTCGAGGAGCGACAAGGAGGAGCCTGCGCCGACGGCCCGGACAACCCGACCTACTTCACGATCCGCATCCAGAAGGAGCCGGGCACGACCATCACGGCTTGCAACTTCCACGGCTCTTGGGACGACAACGGCCCCTTCGACTGTCAGCCCGGTCACGTGGCCATCGCCAACGACGGCACCGAGGTCATCCTCAACACCGACGACTTCATCACGGATCCGACGACCTGCGACCTGCGCTTCCCCATGGAGCCCCACGTCCGCTTCAACGAGCCGCATTGGTTCGAGGTGACGCTCTGGGTCGGCGGCAACCCGTACACGCGGCGGGTCAACCTGCGGCAGCGCTCGCAGGTGAGCTACCTCGATCCCACCGACGACACCTTCATCCGACAGGCAGATGCCGACCAGACCCACGGCAGTCTCGACTTCCTGCGGATGCGAGGCGGTCCTGAACAGCTCGAGCATGTCTTCCTCCGCTTCAACGCCTTCACCGCCATCGGCACCTTCGCCTCGTCGCGACTGGAAGTCGGCGTCCTCGGTCAGGCCATCACCGACGTCGGCCTCTACCAGGTCTGTGGGAGCAGCTGGCAGGAGGGCTCGCTGACCTGGGACAACTGGGAGACGGAGACCGGCGGCAACTGCGGCCTGCTCCAGCTCATCCCGACCCTCCCGGCTGGCAAGCGTGTCGAGCTGGACGTCGGCAGCCACGTGAACGAGCCCGGTGTCTACTCGCTGGGCTTCGCCACGAGCGACACCGGGGAGGACCGGGCGCTCGGAAGCTCCGAGCGCGCGAGCTCTCGACCACGGCTGATCATCACCAACCAGCGGTGAGCCCTGCGGCGTGATCGCAGCGGGGGCCGACGCACGAGTCGGTCCCCGCGTTCTCGTCGTGGTTGCCAGGGAGCACGTCCCCGCTTGCACGAGCTCACCTCAGGCACCACGATGACCAGGCCGTGACCAAGCTGGGTCGGGCGACATGGAGGGAGAGGACATGCCACGCCTGGACCGGGGCCCGACCCGGCGTGCCGCCGAGCTGATGCAGCAGCTCGTGCACGTCGGGAACCGACGGCCCTCAGCGAAAGACTC
Organism: Acidobacteriota bacterium; assembly: GCA_039029535.1. Lineage (GTDB taxonomy): Bacteria > Acidobacteriota > JBCCFW01 > JBCCFW01 > JBCCFW01 > JBCCFW01. Next base: position 110,896 of record JBCCFW010000002.1, on the reverse strand, counting down.
GTTGCGCGCGCTCGCCGAGCTTCGTGAGCTGGCCGAGCCGGCCACGCTCCCCGTCGTGTTCGAGCTCGTCGCCGATGCCGACGCCGACGTGGCGCGGGCTGCCGCCGAGCTGTCGTCACGGTTGTTGCAAGACGTCGAGCCCACCAGCCTCCCCTTGCTCGACTCCTGGATGCGAGCTCGAGGCCGCGGCCAAGACGGCTGGCTCCGTGCCGACCTCCGGCCGTGCCTGCGACATCCTGCGCAGGCCATGGACCTGCTCTGCCTGGCGAGCATGGCTCCGCTCGGCGTCGTCCGAGAGGCCGCGGTCCGGCGCCTCGCCCGCGAGCACGGCCATGCCGTGCTCCCCTTCCTCCTGCTCCGTCGGAACGACTGGGTCCGCCAGGTTCGCGAGCCAGCGATGAGCGCCCTCGACGAGCGACTGCGTCCAAGCGAGCTCGCCGCCTGGGTCAGCGTGCTGCCTCTCGTCACGCGCTTGCGCGATTGCGGACGCTCGACGCACGCCGAGTTCGTCGACCGCGTGCTCGAGCTCGTTCGCGAGGGTGACGCCCGTTCTCTCCTCCTCGCCGGCGTGGCCTCACGGGATCCCCGCGTTCGACGAGAGGTCGTCGGCACCCTCGCCCATGCCGACGAGGAGTGCCTCCTCGACGCGGTCGAGCTCGCCCGTCAGGTCGGTGACCCGCCTCTCCGGCTTCGACTGGGCGAGGCCGCCGTGGAGCGCTGCAGTCCCGAGAACCTGGAGCGCGTGCTGCAAGCGATGTCGGTCGATCCCTACCCACCGCTCCGTCGTCGATCGATCGAAGTGCGCTCTCAGCGACTCCCCGACACCTTGTCGGGCCCGGTCACCGCCGGCCTCGACGACCCGGCGTCCAGCGTGCGGCTCGCCTGTCAGTACTTCCATCGTGCACGTCTCGGTGGCGATCCGGCCGCGCACTACCGTCGACGCCTCGCGTCATCCGAGCTCGCAACCCTGGCGCTCTTCGGCCTGACCGAGTGCGGCGACGAACGCGACGTGCCGGTGTTCGTCGGACGACTCGACGACGAGCGCAACCGCACTCGGGAGGCCGCCGTGCTGGGCCTGGCCCGTCACGGCTCGCCCGAGCACGAGGAGCGCTTCTGGTCAGCCCTCGAAGACCACGCCGGTAGGGTTCGGCGGGCCGCGGTCACGGGACTGCTGCGCCTGGGGACCGTCTCGCTGCCCCGCCTGCTCTCCTTCCTGAGAGACGACCGCCCGGAGCTTCGAGTCACGGTTCGCTCGCTCTTGACTGGCCTGCCCATTCCGGAGCGGCTCATCGCGCTGTTGGCCTTGCACTCGTCTCCTGAGCTCGATGGCGAGCTGGCGGATGACGACCTCCGGCGCTGGCTGGTCCGCTCGAACTACCCCCTGGTTCGCATCTCACCCGAGCAGGTCAGGCAAGTACGGGAACGACTCGCCGACTGCTGCTGCTCTCTGGCGATGAAGCGGGAGGTCCTCTTCCGGGTGGAGTCACCCACGGGCTGAGCCTGGTCATCCAGTGAGCCCCCAGCCGGCTCGCCTCGCCGAGCCTGCGCCGCCATCAAGGAGGGGGAATGCGGTACGCGACGAGTTGTCGACGCCACGAGCGAGCGCGATTCTCCGATCGAGCCCTCCACCGACTCGCACCCGCGCACGAACCCCAGAAACGCACGGCGGTGGGCTCGCCTCTTCCCGCTCGCTCTCCTGGACTCACCGCATGCTCCGTCATCGCTCGCTCTTCCATCGCACTCTCCTGGGCTCGCTCGTGCTGTTGCTGCCCCTCGTCAGCTCTTCAACGAGAGCCCAGGACCTCCAGCTCGCAGGACCCGACGTCGCCTGGGCCGACGCCTGCGTCGACCTCGTCCTCACTCCCACCGACATCGCGGCCGGATCGCAGCTCCTGCTCGACGCCGTGACCCCCGACCGCTCGCGCTCCTTCACCTTCCACTCCGGCCCCGGCTGTGCTCAGCCGACCGGCTCGCTGACGGTGCCGGCGACCGGACGTCTTCATCTCAGCTACGAGTCGCCCGTCCTCGGCGAACACCGGCTCGTCGCTCATCTCGCGACGAGTCAGCGTGTCTTCACCGCGCACGACCTGCGTCTCGCTGCCGAGGGCTACGACCCGGCCGAGCTCGCCGCCCGAGCCCTGGTCGTCTACAACGTGAACGCCGACGACGCGGACACGCTGGCCGCCGAGTACGCGGAGGCCCGAGGCATCCCGTCCCACCACCTCTGCGGCGTGCAGCTCCCCACCGGTCAGACCGCCTCGGCGGACGAGCTGCTCGGGGCGCGGGAGACCGCCGTGCAGTGTCTCTGCGCGACGATCCCCGAGGACGCCCTGGGTGACGACGGGCCCATCGAGTGCAGCGTCGCCAACCTCGAGCAGGTCAACGCGCTCTCGCCCATCACTCACCTGGCCCTCATCCGCGGCATCCCCCCGCGTCTCACCGGCACGGACTGGCCCTCCGACTTCGAGGAGCCCTCCTTCGACTACTACTTCAGCCACGACCTCGCCCACGTCGAGAGCGCCTTCACGACGGACATGGGCCTCGTGACCGTCGACTACCCCCTCCCCTCGTCCGTCCACGGTCGGCTTCCCCCCCTCGATCCCTCGTCGCACGGGGCCTTCGCCTACGGTCGCATCGAGGCCTACGACACCGAGCGCACCCGCGGGCTCATCGACCGGACGCTCGTCGCCGAGGGTGTCGGCATCCAGGGCGCCGTGCTGACCGAGCACGATCTCTCCAACGACGTCAGCAAGGCCGTCCGCAACTTGACGTCCTCGTTCGACGACGACTGCCTCGACTACCTCACGCACGAGCCGTTCGTGTTCGGGGATCCCGACAGCACCTGGCCTCACGAGACCTGCCGCTGGGGCAGCACGGGCTCGACCTCCGAGGGCTCGATCACCGGCAAGCTGCCCGGCAGCATCGACACCACCATCCCGAAGGCCATCGGCGTCGGGATGCTCCTGGGCTCGTACCCGTGGCCCAACGGACAACACGGCTTCAACGACTTCGCCACCATGCTGCGCTGGCGCAAGAGCGACGTCGACTGCGAGCCGCTCTGCGAGAACCTCGAGACTCCCGCGCTCGTGCGCCGTTGCCAAGACGAATCTCACGACCTCTTTCGTGAGATCAACACCGAGTGCGTCGGTTTCGCCCCGGGCTTCATCGGCCATCAGATCCGCTCCTACCCCGTGCAGTACTACGGCTTCACCGCTCCGGGCTGGGCCATGGCCAGCACCGGTGCGACCGAGAAGACCCCTCCGGTCATCCGCGTCGAGCAGCTCGCGGGCGGTCCGGGCACGATCGCCAGCAACCGCTATGCCCACTTCGGCGACCACGACGTCCTCGCTCCCGACGACAGCCGCTGCACCACGGCGGACGGTCGGCTCGAACCCTGTCCCGAGCGCATCACCGTCCGTCTCGACAAGGCGATCTTCAACCTGCCGCCCCTCCCCGTCGACGACCAGCGGGCGTTCCGCGTGTCGCTGCGTCATCGCAACCAGGCGAGCCCCGGCGGTGTCCTCGAGCTGTCGATCAAGTTCACCAACGACGCGACGGGCGACAGCGTCCGACGCAACGTCCTGGTCCCCATGGACGATCAGAACCTGAGCTGGACCGAGCACTCGGCCGACGTGACGGTGAGCGAGGAGAACGTCGGAGGCGACATCACCTTCGTCTCCGTGCGGGTGCGCTCCACCTACGAGCACTCACTCTTCGGCTTCGTGGACCTCGACGACATCAGCGTCGTCGACCTCGCGACGGGCCAGGAGCTCCTCGACCCCGAGTTCGGCGGGTTCGATCGGGAGCGACGTCGGGTCAACGTCGGTGGTGACTGGGCCGCCAACGTCATCGACCGCCTGGGTGGTCTCGCCTGCTGGGGGAGCTCCTCACATCACCTCACCGGTGGCTGGGCGTTCGCACCCAGCAGCCACATCGCCGGCGCCTTCTTCAGCGGCCGAAGCCTCGGCGAGAGCCTGGCGTCCTCCGACGGCAAGTCGGGCATCGTCTATGGCGATCCGCTCTACCGTCCGCTGGCCGTCAAGCTCTGGTCCCCGGAGGGCACTCAGATCGGTCGCCCGCATGTCTGGCAGGTCTGGTCGGACTCCGACGACCGCGATCGGCTCCTCCGTCTGAACGTGCTGCACGGCACCGACCATCGCGAGACCGTCGACTGGACGCTCAGCGCTTGCGAGGTCGAGGACAACGCTCAGTGTGGTCCGGGCACCGGCACGGTTCTCCTCCGGGGCACCGGCGCGGTGGAGGGTCTCGAGCTCGCCGTGGACGAGCTCTTCCCTCCGATCGGTGACTTCGTCGGCGTCTTGCGTCTCACCGCGACCAACGCTGGCGAAGACGAGCGTGCTCTCTCCAACTACGCCTACCTCGAGCTCTACGACCATCCGCGACCGTTCTGCGCCGACCTCAACGGGAACAACGCCGTCGACGAGGTCGACATCCAGCTCCTCGAGCCCTTCCTCCCCTGCACCGAGGACGACCTCACCGCCGATCTCGATGGAGACGGCGACGTCGACCTGGAGGACAACGCGATCCTCGTCGAGCTGTACCTGGCGGGTGATCCGGCGGCTGACCTGGATGGCGACGACGATCTCGACGCCGACGACTTCCACTACCTGCTCGACCGTCGCTGCGCGTCGCCCGATTACCCGGAGCACTACGACGTCGATGGCGACGGTGCGATCACCAACGACGACCTGCAACTCCTCCTCGACAACCTGGGCCCCTGCCCGACCTGAGCTCGTCCTGACGTGCAGGCGCGATCGCCCGCACGTCAGGCATCACCCTCTGGCTCACCGAGCTCGCTGAAGCGGGCTCGCCAGCCCTCTTGGGTGAAGAGCTCCCCGTGCAAGCCCTCGGCCTCGAGCTCGGCGGCGTTCGTGCCGCCGACGGTGAGGGCCACCTCACCACCCTCGAGGTCGAGGGACTCCTGCAAGGCGAACAGGAAGTCGTGAAGGCCAGCGTCCACCGCGTGCCGCACCGCCCGTCTCACGACCTCCTGCTGCTCGGGTGTCATCGCTCGCAGGTCGGTGACGAGCCCCTGGAGTCCCGGCGCCCGGGCCTGCCCCGTGGCGACCTGCTCGTGGCCTCGAAACGCCGCGTCACGCAGGTGCTTCATGAGAAAGCGCCCGAGCGTGTCCAGGCGGGTGTCGGCACCCTCGTCTCGTGTCATGTCGTCGACTCCTCGTTCGAGCGAGCAGTCTCGCCGTCGAGCGGTCTTCCGACAAGCTGGCCGCGCTTGGTGGCGTCGGAGAGCCCGCGATAAGGTCGAGCTCCCTCCGGGCACGTCCCTTGCCGACGACCGGCGACGCCCGGGCAGGAGGTCCCGTGGCCGACTTCGAGATCATCGAGCAAGAAGGGCTTCGGCTGGTCAAGATCAGCCTGAACAGCGAGACGGTCCGCACCGAGTCCGGTGCGCTCTACTACATGCACGGCCCCATCGAGATGCAGTCGAAGGGACCGAGCGGCGTCGGCGGCCTGTTCAAGGCCCTGGCCAGCGGCGAGAACATCTTCCGCCCAACCTACACGGGCACCGGCGAGCTCTTCCTCGAGCCCTCCTTCGGTGGCTTCCACGTCATGGAGCTCACCGGTCAAGAGTGGATCCTCGAGGGAGGCTGCTACTACGCCTCCGAGGAAGGCGTCGAAGTCGGCGTCCACCGTGAGAAGGCCCTGACCGCGCTCAAGAGCGGCGAGGGCTTCCTAGACTACCAGACCAAGATCGGCGGCCACGGCAAGGTCGTGGTGGCCACCCCCGGACCGGTCGAAGAGCTCACCGTCCGCGGCAAGCTGGTCGTCGACGGTCGCTACGTCCTCGCCCGCCCCGTCGGGATGGGCTACGAGGTCCAGCGGGCGACCAAGTCACTGCTGGGCTCCCTGACCTCCGGCGAGGGGCTCGTGCGCACCTTCACCGGCAACGGCAAGGTCCTGTTCGCGCCCATCCCCTACTGGCGCCAACGACTCTTCGCGCAGCTCTCCAGCAGCATCGCGGCCGCCCGAGCGAGAAAGTAGCCCTCCCCTCGCCCCCGCGTTTTCTTCGCACCGACGATCTTTTTTCGGCGACGACCGATCCGTTTCGTCGCCCGTTTCCGCGTCTCGTCAGGAAAGTCGCCTCACGCCATGGCAGCCGGGAGCGCTCGCGCTCTCCGGGACGGGTGCGTTTCGAGGCCTCGTCCGGAGACCGCATGTCGATCACGCCCCCCCGCCTCACCCTCGCCCTGGCCCTCCTCGTCCTCGTCTCCCCCGTCCGAGCGTCCACCTGGGACGAGCTGCTCGAGATCTACGCCGCTGAGGGTGAGTTCCGGGACACCTTCGGCACGTCGGTCTCACTCTCGGGTGACACGGTCGCCATCGGCGTGCCCCAGAGCGACGCCCGCTCCGCGCGGGGCGGCGCCGCGGTGGTCTTCGACCGCAACGAGGGCGGCGCGGATGCCTGGGGGGAGATCCAGATGATGACCGTCGCCGACGGCAACGGGGCCTTCGACGACCGCTTCGGCACGAGCGTCTCCCTCGACGGCGACCTCCTGGCCATCGGCAACCCGGGCGACGACGACGAGGCCACGAGCGCCGGCGCCGTCTTCCTGTTCGAGCGCGGAGGTGGGAGCTGCGCTGACACCTGGTGCCAGGTCGCCCGTCTCGCCGCCAGCGATGCCGGTGAGCTCGACCAATTCGGCTGGAGCGTGTCCCTCGAGGGCGACACCGTCGTCATCGGCGCCCGACTCGACGACGATGACACGCTCGGCATCGACGCTGGCTCCGTCTACGTGTTCGAGCGCGACGACACGGACCCTGCCCTCTGGAACGAGGTCGCCAAGCTCACCGCCAGTGACGGAGGCCCCGAAGCCCGCTTCGGCTCGAGCGTGTCCCTGTCGGGTGATCGCTTCGTCGCGGGAAGTCCCTTCCACGACGCGGACGGCACGACGGTCGACAGCGGCGGCGCGTACGTCTTCGTCCGCGACGGCAGTGGAGCCTGGAGCGAGGCCACCCCGCTCGTCCCGACGCCCCCGGCCGCCGACGTCTTCCGCGGTGGCTCAGTCGTCATCGATGGCGACATCTTGGCGATCAACTCACCCGGTGAAGGTGATGGTGTCGTGCACGTGTTCGAGCACGGAGGCGGTGGACCGGCCGACTGGATCCTGGTCGCCAGCGTGACGGGAGACGACGTCGAGGCCGGTCAAGGCTTCGGCCGCTTGGGCCTGTCAGGTGACACGCTGGTCGTGGGGAGCCCCGGCCACAACCAGCCGGGGACGTCGGCGCTCAGCGGGGCCGCGTTCGTGTTCGGTCGCAACGTCGGTGGCGCGGACGCCTGGGGACAATGCGACGTGGTCGTCGCCAGCGATGGCGCCTTCCGTGAGGCCTTCGGCTCGGCGATCTCCATCGAGGGCAGCACCATGGTCATCGGGGCTCCCCAGGCTCGCAGCCCGGTGGCGCGCTCTCCCGGAACCGCCTACGTCTTCACGACTCCGGACCTCGACGCCGACGGCGTGCCCGACGTCGACGACAACTGCCCCGACGTCGCCAACGCGGACCAGGCCGACCTCGACGCCGATGGCCTCGGCGATGCCTGCGATCCCGATGCCGACAACGACGGTGTCGAAGGGCCGATCGGTGACGGCAGCGACGTCGACGACGCCGACCCGAACGCCTGTCAGGACCTCGACGCCGATGGTTGCGACGACTGCTCGGTCGGCACCGACGGCACCGGTCCGCTGCCCGACGCCGACCCGAGCAACGACGGCCTCGACACCGACGGGGACGGGCTCTGCGACGACGGTGATCCCGATGACGACAACGACGGCGTGGCCGATCCCGTCGATGTCGATCCGCTCGATCCCGACGCCTGCCAGGACGTGGACGGCGACGGCTGTGACGACTGCGCGGTCGGCAGCGACGACTTCGGCCTGCTCCCCGACTTCGACCCCGCCAACGACGGCCCCGACGCCGACGCGGACGGGCTCTGCGACGACGGTGACAACTGTCCCGACGACGCGAACCCCGGTCAGGCCGACCTCGACGCCGATGGTCTCGGCGATGCCTGCGACCCGGATGACGACAACGACGGCATCGACGACGCGGAGGACCCCTCCCCATCCGACCCGAACGCCTGCGGCGACTCCGACGGCGACGGCTGTGACGACTGCGCGGTCGGCACCGACGACTTCGGCCCGATGCCCGACGTCGACCCGAGCAACGACGGGGCCGACAGCGACGGCGACGGGCTCTGCGACGTCGGCGACAACTGCCCGACGGTCTTCAACCCCGACCAGACCGACGTCGACCTGGACGGCGTCGGCGACGCCTGCGACGACTGCATCGGTCTCTGCACGAGTCATGACTTCGACGGGCTCATGGCCGGCACGGTCGTCACCACCCAGTTCCCAGGTCTCACCCTCGGTGGCACCGCGCCGGTCATGAGCTTCGACACCGCCGCTCCGACCTGCGACGACGACGACCTCGCCACGCCCGGCACCGGCCACGGCAACGATCTCGCTCGAGACGGCGTGCTCATCCTCTCGGAGGTCGACTCCCCCTGCTCGCCCGACGACGAAGGCGACGGCGGGTTCATGACCTTCACCTACGAGCTCCCCCGACGCGTGGACTGGATCGGGCTCCTCGACATCGACGAGGACGGCACGGTGGTCAGGCTCTACGACGACGTCGGCAACCTCCTGCTCACCGTCCCCGTGGCCGCTCAGGCGGAGGACAACGGCTGGCAGCGTGTCGACCTCGGGGCCTGCGGCGTCCACGTCGTCGAGGTCGAGCTGGGCGGCTCGGGCGCGGTCACGGACCTCGCCTGTGACGCGAGGGCGCGACGCGCCCGCTCGGAGGACTCGAGCGGACGCCGCGACCGGTTCCGGGGCGTCCGCCGCGGCGCCCGGCGTGGGCTCTGACGCAGCCGACCCTGATCAATTCGCTCAGCGATCCAGCCGGCGCAGCGTCTTCTCGATCGCGGGGAGGTCGGCCTCGGTGCGCAGTAGCTGCGTGCCATCGGGGCCGATCAGCAAGAAGGTCGGCGTCGCGACGATGGCGTGCTGCTCGAGCACGGGGCCTTCGTCGGTGGCGTCGATGCGCTTGACGACCAGGCTCGGCTTGCGACGCATGAGGTCTTGCAACCACTCCTCTCCTGCCTTGCAGGCCATGCACCAGTCGGCGTGGAACTGCACGAGCGTCGTGCGCCCGGGGACGGCCAGCTCATCGAGAGCGATGCGCTCACCCGACGAGACGACCGGGACCTCCCGACGGCTCGGTTGCGACTGCGCCGCCCCGGGCCCGCGTGACTTCGGAGCCCCACGACCGATGCGGAAGCGACGGGCGACCGACAGGCTGGCGATGAGGTCCGAGTCGAGGACGTTGCCGTTGGAGTGTCGATAGAGCGGCACGAGGAGACCGGCGCCCACCCGGAAGCCGCGAGCGAACGCGACGTCGACCTGCGTGGAGAGCCGCACCCAGTCTCCGCCCGTGTTCACGCGCAGTCCCTCGCGGGCGTGGTCGACGTCGTGCGCGAGGTGCAGGGCCTCGGCCGAGACACCCAGCGTCGTCCGACTCCCCAGCGACAGGCTCGTGCCCACGGAGAGCTGCGTCTCCTCGCCGAACTGATAGCCCCAGCGGTTGCGACCCGAGGAGAAGCGATGGATCGCGGCGACGTGCATCCCGACCTTGCCGAAGCGACGACTCCAGCGGAGCCCCAGCAGGGGATCGAGCGTGCCGTGCCCTGGCTGGAGGACGGCGTCGCGCACGGGCGTCGACGTACCGTCGGCGGCCCGCCACTCGTGATCGGGTCGTGACGCACCGGTCGGCAGGCGGAGACCGGCGAGGAGCGCGAGCTCGTGTCCCCTGACCCGCGCCGGCGCATCGGGGGCGAGGAGGCTGATGTCGCTCATGAGGATCGCGTCGCCGAGACCGCCATAACGACGAGAGATGGCCTTGTCGGTGTCACCACCCGGGGTCTTGGGCGCAGAGGTGCGGCGGTGCGGCAACACGAGAGACAGCCCGACCCGACGATGAGGTCGTCCGCTCAGCGTGAGCTGGGTCGTGCGTTGCACGGTGCGCTCGAGGTCCGGGTTCTCGGTGGGGCAGCACCCGTTGATGGCGCGATTGGCATCTTCGTAGGTGAAGCTGAGCTCCACGTCGAGCAGTCCCACCTCGGTGCCCGCACCGTCCGTCGCCATCCCGACCGGGAGGCTGGGCGTCGCTCAGGTGACGCCGGCTCCCGCTCCGGACGCAATCGCCCAAGAAAGAAGACAGGAGCAAAGGATGAGGCCACGGCGACGGGGAATGCTCACGAGTACAAGCTAGGCTGCCGAGATTGACTCTTCGAGTGCGGGCGATCACTTTTCCCTGCACGGCACTTCAGAGATTGTCTAAGCTAGATCAATCGGTCCTCTCGCGGTCCGGTTTAGTGGTCATTAGCGACCTCTTCGTCGCCGCCACGACTTCTCCAATGGGACACCGTGTCGCCTCAGGGGCGACGAGCCGGCGAGAATGAGCTGAGGCCCTTCTCGCCCCGAGGGAGCCGTGAGGGAGGAACGAGCACCGGCCTACCGGAACGCCACGCCGCAAGATGCTGCCGATCTCGTGCAGCTCCAGGCGGACGCCTGGCGTGCGGCCTACCGCGGCCTGATGCCTCCGGCCTTCCTGGAGGGTCTCGACCTCGACGCGGCCCGCGAGCGCTGTGAGCAGGCCCTCCACGGCGGAGCCTCGATGCTCGTCATCGAGGAGAGCGGCCAGGTGGTCGGCTCGTGTCATTTCGAGACGCGCGGCGACGGACGTGACGGAATCACGCCCGTCGAGCTGCTGGCTCTCAACGTCGCCCCGAAGTCCTGGCGACGGGGGCACGGCAGCTCGCTGCTCGTCGCCATGTTCGGGCGTCTCCGAGCGACCGGCTGTGACGAGGTCTTCCTGTGGGTGCTGAGCGGCAACGTGCCGGCCCGCCGTCTCTACGAGGCCACGGGCTTCAAGACCGACGGGGACGCGCGGACCAACCGTGAGCTCACCGGCTTCCCGCTCCACGAGGTCTGCTACCGGCGACAGCTCACCGACGACGACCTCGTGACGAGCTGACATGCTCGCCTGACGAACGGCATCTCCCGGTGCGTCCGAAACGGAACGCTGACGAGACCGGCGGGAGTCACCCCCGCATCCCATCAGGCAGCACGAACCTCACGAGGTGAACGTCATGACGTTCCACGACTCCCCCGCTCTCCGCTCGTCCCGACTGGTCATCGTCTTCGCCGACCTGGCCGGCTACGCCCGCGGCTTCCGCGATCACTCCGACGAGGAGATGGCGCGGTTCCTCGACCGCTACTACCACGCCTGTTTCGAGCTCTTCGAAGCCCGGGGCGGTCGCGTGGTGAAGCTCATCGGCGATAGCTGCCTGGTCGTCTTCCCCGAGCGTGACGGCTCGGCGGCCGCGGAGGCCCTGATCGAGCTCGAGCGTCGGGTCTCGTCACTCGCCGACGAGCACGACCTCGACGTCATCCTGGGCGCCAACGTCCACTGCGGCTCAGTGATGGAGGGGCTGTACGGCCCGACCGACCGCGCCCGCTACGACATCATCGGCTCGGCCGTGAATCACGCCGCGCTCATGGGACGAGGCCCCGGCCTGCGGTTGAGCGAGCCGGTCTATCGCCAGCTCCCCAGCGGGGACCGGTCGCCCTGGCAGAAGGTCAAGCCGCCGGCGGTCTACCACCACCGAGCTGGCTGAGGTCGGTCGCGCGGTCGGTGGTCTACACTCCAGGTGCTTGGAGGGAGACATGGAAGACGAGCGAGACCACCACCCCAACACCGACCGGCGCGATGGGCTGTCGGAGGATCTCCGCTTGGTCCTCGGCTGGCTCGTGCTCGCCTTCTGTTGGTTCTCGTTTCCGGGCACGCTCCGGACCGTTCTCGGCCTCGTGACTGTCGGTCATTGGTACGCCGTCCTCGCGCCGGTCTGCGCGCTCGTCTTCCACGTCGGGCTCCTCCGCCCGGCACCGCCGCAGCCCGCACGCTCACCCGGTGCCGCCCGGCGCTCCTGGGCACTCCTGCCGCTGGTCGCCCTGGGGATCATCGCCATCCCGACGCTCGACCTCCAAGCGCGGCTCCTCATGCAACGCTCGACCGGCGACGGGCCGGTGGTCGCCTACCTCATCGCTGGAACTCTTCTCGTCGTCGCGCTCTCATTCCAGACGGGTCGGCTGACGACTCGACACGCATTGGACATCGCAGCTCAGGGCGCCGACTCGGGCCGGCAGCCCTTCGATCCACTCCTGGTGGTCCGGCAAGGCGCAGCCTGCTTCTTCCTCGTTTGCTTCATGTGGACTTGGGTCGATCTCGTCTCTCCCTCGCTGCTCAGTCTCGGCGGCTCGGAGATCGGCGAGACCACTCCCACGACCCTCGTCACCATCGCGTTCCTGTTCTTGATGGTCGTCTCAGTCGTCGGCGTGCACCGGCACGCCCATCCGGACAAGCTGAGACCTGCCTGCGGCTGACACGTCACCGACGACCGACGATCCGCTCGATCTCGGCTCGCCACGGCAGGCTCTCCAGCCGGTCCTCCCAGTCCTCGACCCTCACCTCGTTCGGATCGAGGATCCCCGTCGGCGTGAAGCTCGCCTTCTCCCCCGCGAAGCGCACGTCGAGCTGCACGCTGCACAGCGGGAGCGTGAGCTCGGCCGCTCCCAGCGTCGCCTGGAAGGTCAGCCCCGCCCGCCCCGGCGGCCGCGGCGGCAGGACCGAACGACCGAGGAGGTGCCCGGGCGGCAGGCCGTCGATCCCCAGGTGGTCGAACAGGGTCGGGAAGACGTCGCGGTGCGTGGCGATGCCGCCGATCGTCCCCGGCTCGCGACCGGGGAACCGGAACGCGAGCGGCACTCGCTTGGTGTGTCGATGGAGCAAGAGATGACCGAGCTTGCCGGGCGCGAAGCCCTCGCCGTGATCGGAGACGACGACCACCGCCGTGCGATCCGCTCGCTTCGAAGCCTCGATGGCCGCGAGCACGCGGCCGACCTGAGCATCGACGTCGCGGGCCGACTCGAGGTAGCGCCGCCTGAGATCCGCCAAGGCCCCGGGCTTGCGCAGCGCCAGGGGGTTCATCGCCCCGGCGCTGTCGAGCTGGGTCGCCGGGTTGCGATCGGAGTAGTACGGCCAGTGCGTGCCATCGAGCTGGAGGAGCGCGAACAGCGGTGACGTGGCCTCGCCCGACTCCTCGATCCAGCGCACGAGGGAGTCGGTGGCCAGGCGATCGGCCTCGGGCGTGTCCCGCTCGTCACCGGTGAACGACAGGTGATGCTCGGAGATGGCGTCGCCCGTGCCGAGTAGCCGTCGCTCGAAGTCGAACCAGGCGAAGTGCGTGGACAGGGCCACCTTCACGCGGTAGCCGGACGCCGCGAGCACCTCCAGCGGCCAGGCGCCCAGGGGGTCCTCTTCGGCCTTGGCCAGGTCGTGTGCCAACAGGTAGGACGGTCGGTCGAGGAGCAGGGTGTTCCACGCGAGCGGCGTGTAGGTCGCCTCGGCCACCGCGTCGGTGCAGCGCAGCGACTCCCCCATCAGCCGCGCCAGGTTCGGCGTGATCTCGGGGGTGACGAGATCCTCTCGAAAGCTCTCGAGCAGGAGGAACACGACATCGTCGGGACGGGCAGCCGACGCCAGGCCGCTCAAGGCCTCCTGCCGGGCAGCGATCGAGAGCGGCGGCGCGACGTCCAGCTCGTGAATGATCGAGCCGGCTGCCCGCAGGCTCGGGTACAGCGGCAGCGCAGCCGACCGACGATGCAGGGTCGTGCTGGACGACACGACCTGCTCGATCGCGAAGGTCAGCAGCAGGCCGAGCCCGACCAGGCCGAGCACCGAGCGTCCCGTCGTCGGAAGCCGCAGCCGTGGCAGGCGGAGCGTCGCCAGGCCACCGACCAGCAGCGCGACGACGACCACGACGGCCTGCACGAGCAGCACGCCAGTGGAGAAGCCCGCCTCGTCAAGCATGGCGAGGGTGTCACCGGAGAGACTCGCCATGGCCAGCGCCTGGTCGAAGTGAGTGGAGGTGAGGACCAGGCAGGTCGCGTCGAAGAAGAGGAGGCAGGTGAAGGCGGTCCCCAGCAGCCCGAGCGCGAAGCGTGCCGCACCCGGCAAGCGTCCGGCCTCGGCGGCGGCCAGCAGCACCGTGAGCCCGAGCGGGACGAGCAGGGCCGCGATCCCGTCGCGGAGGTCGAGCGGCGTGGTGACGTCACGAGCCGCCCACCCGACGACGATCACCTGAGCCAGCAGGAGGAAGCACCACCAGGGTGACAGGGAGGGACCGGCCGGGACGGACGCGGGGGCTGGCTGCTCGGACACGTCCGTCATGAGTCGAGCATGGCACGAGCGCACTCGGTGGGACCAGGCGCCGCGTTGCCACCGGATCGACGCGAGGGGCATGATGCCGGGGTGAGCGAGTCGACGCCCGGTCCCGAACCCACCAGCGCGCGCCAGGCGGAGACGCTCCCCGCCCGGATCGTCGCCTGGACGCCGTGCTCGGGCCTGCTGGTCGGTGCTCTCGTGCTGGCCGAGCTCCTCGCCCTCACTGGCGTCGCACCCGGCCCCCTCCGTCTCTTCCTCGACCGGCTCATCGCCGTCGACCCACGGCTCCTCCTCGCCCTGCTCGTGACTCTGGGGCTCGCCTGGGCTGGGCGCAGGCGACTCGAACTCCTTCTCGCTCCGGTCGCGCTGGTGTTGCTGGCGAGCTGGGCAGGTCACCTCACCGCCGCCCTGCGACCGGTCACGCTCGACCCCATGGTGGCGGCTCTCGAGTCGGCCGTCGGCTCGCCGAGTCAGCGTCTCGCGCAGCAGGGCCACGGCTCCCTCGCCGCCAGCGGGCTCGAGCTGCTGGGCTGGGTACTGCTGCTCGGGCTCCTGGTGCTGCGCGAGCGTCGTCGCGACGAGCCAGCGCCGGGCTTCGCGCTGCTCCCCGCAGCGCTCTGGGTCGGCGGCGCCGGCCTGCTGCTGCTGCTCGTGACGCCGGCGGTCGGTCCCCTCGGCGTGATCGGACAGGCGGGCGGCTGGCCTGACCGCCTGCCTCCCCTGCTGTCTCGCTGCGCGCTGCTGTCGGTCCCCTTCGCGTGGGCGCTGCTCGTCTCGTTCACGGTCCCGCGGACGTCTCTCCTCCAGCGTTACCTGGCTTGGTCAGGCGTCGCGCTGGTGGCCCTCGGCTCGTTGCTCGCAGGGGCCACCTGGGCGACGGGTCTGCTCGGCGCGCTCCCGCTGGCCTGGCTCGGGTGCTCCTTCGCAACGGGCCCCCTCGCGGCGCCCTGGCCGACCTGGCGCTCCCGGCTGCTCGCCGTCGGGCTCCTGCTCGGGTGGCGGCTCACGCTGGCCAGCGGCGTGCTCGTCCCTGCGTCGTGGACGCAGTGGCGTTGGCTGATCGCCCTGGCTCTGGCCGCGGTCGTCGTCGTGCTGCTTCAGCGAGGCGACTGGAAGGGCGACGAAGACGAAGCGGACTCGAGCACCGACCCGACCGAGCCGAGCCGCTGGCACCGCGCGCTCGTGCCGGCTCTGCTGTTCTTCCTGTCGGGCTTCGCGGCGCTGGTCTACGAGGTCGTCTTCGGCAAGTCATTGGCGACGCTCTTCGGCAGCTCGGCGACCGCGTCGACCACGGTGCTCGCGACCTACATGGGCGGGATCGCCCTCGGCTCCTGGCTCGGTGGCCGACTGGCCGCACGACGTCCGCTCTCGGGCCTGCTCGCCTACGCCGGCTGCGAAGGCCTGATCGCCGCCTGGTGCCTGCTCTCACCGCTGGTCATGGGCCTCGTGCGACTGCTTTACGTGCAGCTCGCCTCGGGTGCTGAGCCGGGCAGCGGCTGGACCGTGGCGCTGCAAGTGCTGCTCGGCTGTCTCGTCCTCCTCCCTCCCACCGTGCTCATGGGGATGACGCTCCCTCTCATGAGCGCGGAGCTGCTGTCACGCGACACGGCGAGCGGCGGGCTCGGGCCGGTGGTCGGCCTGTTGTATGCGGCCAACACCCTGGGCGCCGCCACGGGGGCCTTCGCCACCGGCTACTTCCTGCTGCCCGCTCTCGGCGTGCGTGACGCGACCTGGCTGGCGGTGGTGCTCAACCTGCTGGCGGCCATCCTCGCCTACCGACTGGCGCAAGGGACGTCGGTCGAGTCGGCCGAGAGCGACGCTTCGGACGAGCCCGAGACTGCCGACGACGTCGAGACCGCCGATCCCGCGCTCGGTCGGCTCGGACTGCTCATCCTCGGTCTGGGCGGCGTCGTGAGCCTGGCGCTCGAGGTCGTCGCCATCCACCTGCTGGCCGTGGTGGTCGGCACGAGCGTCCACGCCTTCGGCCTCATGTTGAGCTGCTTCATGGTCGGGCTCGGCCTGGGAGCGTCTGGTGGACGTCGTCTCCTGGCGGCGGTGGGCCCCTTGCGCGGTCTCCTCCTGGCCGAGCTCGGTCTCGCGCTGACGGTGCTCCTCGGCGTGCATCTCTGGGACGGCATCCCCGACTACTTCGGAAGCTTCGCCGGCCATCCCCTGATGACCGGCTTCGGTGAGCGCGAGCTCGTGCGCTTCCTCGCGTGCTGCGCGGCCTTGCTCCCACCGGCGGCGTGCATCGGCGCGGCCTATCCGATGGCCATGGCTTGCGTCGGCCGAGGCTGGCCGGGCTCGAAGCTGCGCGCCCTGGGGCTGGCGGCCGGGCTGAACACCGTGGGCAACATCCTCGGTGCCTTCCTCGGTGGCTTCGTTCTCCTGAACACGCTGGGCTCCTTGCCGAGCCTGCTGCTGCTCGCAGGGGTCGCGCTGGTCGTCGCGCTGGTGGTGCTCGCGCGGCTCGACGACGTCCCACGGCTTCCCATTGGCGTGACCGTGGTCGTGCTGGCCCTGCTCCTCGCGCCAGCGCAGTGGAGGACCTTCGACCTCAGCGGGCTGGCCTCCGGCACCAACGTCTACTTCAACGCACCACGACGTCTTCCGGTCATCGACCATGCCGAGAGCCTCGACGGTGGCCTGACGACGGTGACGAGAACGACCACCGCGGACGGGACGCCACGGCACACCCTGTGGACCAACGGCAAGTTCCAGGGCGACGACAGCAACGAGATGGCGGCGCAGGTCGGCTTCGCCGTCCTGCCGCTGGTGCATGCCGAGGGTCGCGAGCGGGCGCTGGTCATCGGCTTCGGCACGGGCGTGACGGCTCGCATCGTGCAGACCGCCGGCTTCCAGACGACGGAGATCGCCGAGCTCTCACGGGACATCCTCGACCTCGCCCACGAGCACTTCGGCCACGTCAACGGAGAGGTGCTGGACCGCCCCGGCGTGATCGCGCGCGTGGCCGATGGTCGCAACCTGCTCCTGGTGAGCGAGCATCAGTACGACCTGGTCACCATCGAGCTGACCTCGATCTGGTTCGCGGGGGCGGGCTCGCTCTACAACCGCGAGTTCTACGAGCTCGTCGACTCGAAGCTGACGGAGAAGGGCGTCTTGCAGCAGTGGCTGCAGCTCCATCACCTCACCCAGCAAGACGTGGTCACCGCCCTGGCCAGCGTCCGCGCCGTGTTCCCGAAGGTCTGGCTCTACGGCTTCGGCGGTCAGGGGATGATCGTCGCGTGCCGCGATTGCAGCGAGCCGGACCCACGCCGGCTGGCCACCGGGGGCGACGAGCTGCTCGAGCTTCTCGAACGACTGCACGGGAAGCCCGACGAGCTGCTCGAGGCCCGACTGCTGAGCCCCACGGGAGTCGACACCTTCCTCCAGGTCGCCGAGGACGCCGCGCCGCTGGGAGCGCTCGTCTCGACCGACGACAACCTCTTCCTCGAGTACAGCACTCCGAAGGGCAACGTGCTCGGCTACGGAGAGTCGGTCCGAGCCAACCTCCACGTGCTCCAGGCGTTCAAGGGCCTGTGAGAAGCGACGACCGGCTCACTCCTCGGTGACCACTCCCCGCCCCGCCGTGCGCTCGACGAGGTCACCGAGCACGCCGTCGCAGTCGGCCAGCGGCAGGGCCAGCTTCAGCTTCACGGTCTCGCCGTAGTCCGAGTCGACGGGCACCACGCCTCGCTCGGTGAGCACGCCCTGCACGGCTCCGGAGCAATCGTAGGGATGCTCGAAGACGAAGCGTCGCTTGAGGGTGACCGTCTCGATGGTCGCACGATCGAGAGCCTCGGCCGCCGCCGCTCCGTAGGCGCGGACCAGGCCGCCCACGCCGAGCTTCGTCCCACCGAACCAGCGGGTGACGACGACCACCACGTCGACGAGCTCACGTCCGTCGATGGCGGCGAGGATGGGCTTGCCCGCCGAGCCCGAGGGCTCCCCGTCGTCGGAGCTGCGGAAGTCGCGACCAGTGAGCCCGAAGCGCCAGGCCGAGCAGTGATGCCGCGCGTCGTGCAGCTCGCGACGCACCCGACCGAGCAGCTCCAGCGCCTCCTCTTCGTTGCTGGCCGGCCCCACCGTCGCGAGAAAGCGCGAGCCCTTGATCTTGTCGATCTCGTGCCGGTGCTCGGCGGCGAGAGTCCGATAGCTCGCCATCATCGCGGAGGGCCGCTGCCCACGACGATCCACTCGGGCTCCGGCCGCACCGAGGTGCCGACGTCGTCGGGCGGCTCCGCCGACCAGGCCGAGCCGATCCAGGGCGCGTCCACCGAGCCGCCGATGAGCGTCATCCTCATGCCCGGCGAGCGCCAGTCGCCACGGGTGAGCGCACCGGGAGCGGTCGAGACACAGAAGCGGGCCGCCTCGGCGAAGGCTGCGACGGGGTCGTTCTCCTCCCCCAGCACGATGCCGACGTCCGCGACGAGCTGGACGTCGATCGAGCGGTAGGTCGCGTCCTGGCCCGAAGCAGCGACGATGCGATCGTGCTCGTCGGCCAGGAAGCGCTCGTGGCTCTTCACGTCCCGCCAGAGCGCGATGACGAGCGCCTCGGTGCCGTCGTCGGTCCAGCCCCCCACCTGCACGAGCAGGCCGTCGTGGCCGGTCAGCTCCGACCAGGCCGCCTGAGCCCGGGCAAAGCGCTCGCGCTCAGCGGCGTCCACGCCACAGCGGATGAGCTTGGCCAGCATCAGGGCAGGCCGCGCCAGGGCGAGCGGCTGACTTCCTCCAGGCAGTTGGCGCGACGGACGTCGTAGAACAGCAGCGGTGCAGCCGCGTCGACGTCCGTCCAGTTGCAGTCGAGGTCTTCGTGCGGGATCCCCGTCGGCGCCACCAGGCGGAACGGACCCGACTTCACCTCCGAGCGGTAGACGTGGACGTGCTCGCCCACCATCGATGGCCGGGCCGCACACCACTGGAAGCTCACCGTGTCGGCGGTGCCGTCCGTCGCGCGCAGGTTGGCGCCGAAGGCCTCGTCCAGGTCGGGGTTGGCCAGGTCGACCCGGACGGTGTCGAGCACCTCACAGCTCCCGCAGGTCACGCTGAGCGTGTAGGTCCGGGCCGACGTCGGGGTGAGCGTGACGGAAGGATCGGGCCCTCGCGCCCGCACGACCCCCGCCGCGTCGCGCCACTCGTACTGCGGGTCCGGGCAGTCGGCGATCACGCTCCCCGTGAGCACGACCTCTTCACCCGGGCAGGTCGCGACGTCGGGACCCGCGTCGACCTCGGGAGACAGGAACGACACCGCCGTGTTGGCCGACGACCAGCAGGTCTCGTCCATTCCGCAGGCGACCTCGACCGTGTAGCGCCCTCCCGCGATGGCCAGACAGAGCGGCGAGTCCGACCAGTCGCAGACCAAGGTGCCGTCCTCGTCGAACCAGCGGTAGGTCGGGGTCTCCGTGCAGCCGGTCGTGCTGGTCGCGTCGAGGAGCAC
Organism: Acidobacteriota bacterium; assembly: GCA_039029535.1. GTDB lineage: Bacteria > Acidobacteriota > JBCCFW01 > JBCCFW01 > JBCCFW01 > JBCCFW01. Next base: position 91,140 of record JBCCFW010000002.1, on the reverse strand, counting down.
GGGCAGGCCGTCGCAGCTCGAGTCGGGGGGCACGATGACGGCGGTGACCGGATCGACGCAGTCGCAGTAGTCGGTCACCTCGCGGCCGCCGGTGAGGAGCGTGCTCTGCTGGAGGAAGGAGTTCAGCGACGGGGCGAGCCCGGCAACGCCATGCGGTTGCTGACGGCACGGGATGGTGAGGTCGTCGTTCACGTGGACGTTGAAGTACGCGAACTGGTTGTGCACCCGCCGCGCTGGCGGCGCATCACGCACGGTCCAGGCCACGACCTCGCTCCCGCAGCCGGCGAGGATGTCCGCCTGGCCATCGTCGTTGACGTCGGCGATGACGTTGCGCTCGAAGAGCGTCGTTCCAGACAGGCACTCGACCTCGGCGAGCGTCGCGCCGGTGAGCGCGCTGAAGATCCGCAGGAAGAGCGAGCCGCGGTGGACGATCTCCGGCACGCCGTCGGCGTCGAAGTCGTGGGCCATGACCGAGCTCCAGTCGGAGTTCTCGGTGGTCACGAGGTCACGCAACACGGTGAGATCGTGATCGAGCACGCGCACGAAGCGACCGGTCGCGGGGCCGCGGTCCTGGACGACGACGGCGATCTCGAGCTCGCCGTCCCCGTCGAGGTCGGCGACGACCGGGGTGTTCTCCATCTTGTCGTCGGCCGCCGGCGTGTAGACCGGTGAGAGCGGCGCCTGAGTCCGGGGATCCCAGACGACGACCTCACCCGGCGAGCCGACCCGCACGAGGACGATGTCGAGCTCCTGGTCGCCGTTCCAGTCGACCACGCCGAAGGGCCCCGGCTCACCCGGGAGCTCGGCCACCAGCTCGCTCGTGCCGGTGAGGTGGTCGACCGCCCAGACACGGTGCCCGCTCGAGATTTCGAGCCCCTCGCAGAGCGCGCAGGCCGAGTCCGGCAGGAAGTCGGCGGCGACGGTGATGAGGGTGCGCGGCAGGGTGCCGGTGAGGAACTCGTCGCGGACGTCGACGAGCAAGGTGCCGTTGGTCGTGTCGAGGATGGTCCCGAGCTGGACGAGCTCGGCCGTGCCGTCGTGATCGACGTCGGCCATGCTCACCGGCGAGGAGCCCGTGCGCAGGGACGGAGCCGGATCGAGTCGGAAGAAGGTGACCGAGGTGTCGTGCTCGTAGCGCGCGACCGAGCTCACGCCGAAGTTGTGGTCGGCGTCGAAGATCTCCACGGTTCCGTCGAGGTCGACGTCCCCCATCGTGTAGGAGGCGCTGATCGTCTGGTCGAAAGGCGGCTCGGGGAGCTCGAGCATCCCGGTGCGACCATCACGGATGGCGTAGGAGCTGTGCTCGGCGATGACCTCGGTCTCGCCGTCGGCGTCGATGTCACCGACGAGGAAGGACGAGAACGACGAGCCCGCGACCCGCCAGATCTCCTCGAGCACGAGGGTCCGGGGATCGCAGTCGACGGTCGGCGTGCCCGAGTTGACGAACGACGTCGCGCAGACCGGATCGTCGTGGCACTCGGGGTCGTAGCAGTCGATGAGCCCGTCGCCGTCGTCGTCCACGCAGTCGTCGCACGTCTCCTGCGCTCGGGCGCCGGGCGTGGCGAGGGCCAGCAGCAGGACGAGCCAGGACCGGCTCACCAGGGCACGCAGCATCGGTATCTCCTTGAAAAGAGCTTACGCCCCGGACCCCGGGCCGGACAGCTCCGGGGACCGCGCAGCCCCTTCAGCGCAGGAGACGCCCCCAGGCATCGGGCGGCAGCGGTCGACCGTGGGCGGGCCAGACCACCCGGGGCTCCAGCTCGAGCAGGCGGCGTGCGCTGGCTCGCCCCCCGTCGACGTCGGACGAGAACAGCGGGTGCGGACCGCGGGGCCAGTCGAAGTCGCTGACCAAGGTGTCGCCGGAGAGGAGATCGCCGGTCGTCTCCTGGAAGAGCGCCAGGCTGCCCGGCGTGTGTCCGGGAGCCGACACGACGGTCCAGTCACCGTCGAACAGCCGATCGCCGGCTTGAAGAGCCCGGACGCCGGGCAGCGGTACCGGCGGGACGACAGCACGCTCCAGCGCGAGGAGCAGCCGACCACCGACCCGGCCGTAACCGGGGTGCGGCGCGGTGCCGGCGAGGATGGGGACCTCATCGGCCAGGGCCAGGACCGGCACTCCTCGTCGGCTCAGCCAAGCTGCGCAACCCGCGTGATCAACGTGGAAGTGCGTCAACACCACTCCGGCCAAGTCGCTGACCCGAAGACCCCGCTCGACGAGACGTCGCTCGATCCAACCGCTCATCCCCGGCGTGCCGGCGTCGACGAGGACGGGGCCCGCCGGCGTGTCGAGCAGGTAGAGGTTGAGCCAGCCGCGGAGGAAGCTCAGGCGGTCGAGAGCAGGACGATGCACGGAGACGAGAGTCTCACGAGCGCGGCCGGCGCGGACATCAAGGGTCCACGCTCCGGTCGGTTCCCCGACTGTCGCGTCCCCAGTTCAGGTGTTCGGCTCCGCAAGAGTTGAGCGCCGTCACCAGGTAGGCGCGGGGACCTTCGGTCCGGTCGAGATACGCTCGCGCCGACGCTCCATCGACGGTGGTCGCGATGCGGAGCGGCGTGTCGACCAGCTCGAGCAGGTCGCCCTCGGCCACCTGGTAGAAGAGCGTCGAGTCGTCGGCCGGCGTCACGGGCGACCACTCCAAGGTGAGACGCGGCCCACGGGCGATGGTCAGCCCCATGACCTCGTCCGGAGCCACCCAGGCGGTCGCATCACCCGGCGCGCAGTCCTCGGAGCTCGGACGTCCGTCCCCGTCAGGATCGTTGCCCTCGCATCCGGGCTCCCAGGCACAGTCGGCATCGAAGCAATCCACTCGACCATCCTCGTCGTCGTCGAGGGAGTTCGTGCAGTCGACCTCGGGGCGCTCGAAGACGTGCACGACGTTGAGATCGACGGTCCAGTCGGCCAAGTCGGAGGTGATCACCAAGCGCGCACCATCAGCAGCCATGCTGGAGCCGTACGACGCGAGCCAGGGCCTGGGCTCCGGCGTGGTGGTGAGAAGTGCTCGCGACACCCACTCTCCGGACTCCTCTTCGTAGAGGTGGAGCCGGCCCGTGAGGGACAAGTCCCTGCGGCTGGCGACGACCACGCGGCGACCGTCGAGAGCCACCTGGAATCCGAACATGTCGGCGGGGTTGGGCTCCTGTGGATGCAAGACGGCTTCGGGGAGCCAGCGACTGCCGTCGTGCTCGAAGAGCTCCACGCGACCCTGCCACGGCCACGAAGCCTCCCCTTCGATGGACCCCGCCACGACCAAGTCTCCCTCGAGCTCCAGGCTCACGAGCCCAAGGGGACGCTCCGTGCTTCCCACGATGGTCTGAGTCCGTCCCCAAGCTCCTGAGCCACCGGCATCGGCTTCGTGGAAGAAGAGCGCGCTGTCTGGTACATCCCAGTCGTCGGTAGCCGGGGCCCCCACGACGAGTCGCTCCCCATCGATCGCAACGTGCCGACCGAACGAACAAGTCGAGAATCCATTGGACAGCCCACACTCCATGGTGAGCTCCGCAAGCAGCTCCCAGGATGCGTCCGGCTGGCGCTCGAAGACAAAGGCGGCACCGGGGAACTCCGTCCAAGGGTTACCGTCGGAAGGAACGCCGACGACGACGCGGTCGCCACTCACGTCGATGGCGTCGACATCGGTGTTGTAGCCACCGACCTCCGGTACCGGTACCTCGGTGACCAGGCCCCAGTTGTCACTGCCACCGGCGTCCCGCTCGCGCACGTGGAAGACGCCACTCCCACCGAGAACCAGGCGGTCACCGTCGAGCGCAATCGGACTCGTACCGACGTCCAGGCTCCGGCTCGACAGCCATTCCCCCGAGGAAGAATCCCGCTCGAAGATCCTCAACCCCTCTCGGTAGGGACCCGTGCCGTGCTCGACGACCAGCGTGTCCCCGTCCAGCGCGACGCTTCGACCGAACTCCGAGTCCTCGGCCTCCGGCATGAGACGCGCGACCGCCACCCAGCCCGGCTGGGCTCGGCCGATCGTCACGCTCGCGACCACCAGGCATCCGGAGACCAGGGCTCGACGGACCCACTCCCTCCACGTCGACATGCCTGAACTTCGGGCGTCGACTCCCTGAGGTCAACCCGAGGCCGGAGCCTCGCTCAGCGTCCCATCCAGCGTCGCCAGCCACCGAGCATCCGATGGACGGGCGCCACCGACGCCCAGCCGCGACAGCCCAGCCAGAACGCCGCGGACGCGAGCACCGAGAGCAGCAGCGCCGGCGAGTCCCAGCGCCAGGCATCGGCCCAGCCCTCGACCCGCCACGGCAGCGGCCACAGCGGCGTCGCGCTCCACTCGCCCGAGTGCGTCACGATGTCGGCGAGGACGTGGGAGAGGTACGCGAGCGAGCAAGCACGGGGCAGCCGGAAGTAACGCACGACCGGGAGGATCACCACCGCGACGAAGACCAGCGAGTGAGTGGCTTCCCAGGTGGCCGAGAGCCAGGGGTTCGACTCACGAAAGCCGATCCAGTCCTCGTTGCGAGGAATGAGCCAGTCCCTCCCCTTCAACCAGCCGAGGTAGGGATAGAGGAACCAGTTCGAGAGGACGTCGGGAAGGATGCCGAAGAAAGCACACCAGCCCACGACCTGGCGTCGAGACCAATGACGTCGGCCCAACTCGCCGACGCCCGCACCGATGAAAGCGTGACTGGCGCAGTCCACGAGCGGCCGCCTCTCAGCCCGAGCCGGCTAGCTCTCGGTGCCGTCGTCCTCGCCGAGCTCGGCGACCTTGGCCTGAGCAGCACTCGAAACGGCCGTGCGGATCTCGCCCTCGGCCGGCTCGGAGTCGAGCTCTTCGTAGATGGCGAGGGCCTCGGACTCCCGACCGTGGCGCTCGAAGAGCTCGGCCAGGAGGAAGGACGCGGTGTCGGCCGGGTAGCTCGGCCAGTCCGTGGTGCGGAGCTGCTCGAGCGTGGTGATGGCGGCGTCGACGTTGCCACGCGACTCCTCGGCACCAGCGAGGACCGAGAGGGCCAGCGGGCGGAGCTCGGGGTTGGCGCCCGAGCCGGTGAGGGCCCCGAGGGTCGAGACCGCATCGTCGTGCTTGCCGCCGCGGGTCTGCGAGACGCCGAGGAAGTAGGACGCGATGTCGGAGAGGTCGCCGTCGTGGCTGCCGACGAACTCCTGCAGGGACGCCTCGGCCTTGGCCCAGTCGGCTTCCTGGCCGCCGGCGGCCGCCGTGTCGACCTCGGTGTAGACGCTGAGGGCCTCGTCGAAGGCCGAGCGGGCCTCCTCGAGAGCACCCGCCTGCTGGGAGCTGAAGAGCGACCACCCGAAGGCGATCAGGACGAGCGCGAGCGCGGCGATGAGAAGCATCTTGCCGTGCTCACCGAGGAACTCGACGAGCCGGTGCGCGTGCGTCTGGAGCTGCTCTTGCAGCTCGTCGTGCTTCAGGTCGCGGGCCGCCATCTTCTTGGCCATCGTCCGAACTCTCCTCTAACCCCGAAATCTCGCATTCGGAGGCCGCGCATCATGTCACGGCAGGGCCCCCTCGGGGTCCCCAGGTCCAGGAATTCGCCCAGGACGGGCTCTCCCCCGAAAAAAGACGAGGGCGGACCCGGCCAGCACCGAGCCCGCCCCGAAAGCGACGACCTGCGGGGGCCGTCACTTTCACCGAAAACCCGTTCAGGCCCTCGGGTGCATCTCGCGATAGACCCGACTGAGCCGCTGCCGGCTCACGTGCGTGTAGATCTGAGTCGTCGAGATGTCCGAGTGCCCCAGCATGAGCTGAACCGACCGGAGGTCGGCGCCGTGCTCGAGCAGGTGCGTCGCGAACGAGTGCCGCAGCACGTGGGGGCTCAAGGCATTCTCGATCCCCGCAGTGCGTCCGTGACGCTTCACGATTTTCCAGAAGCCCTGGCGAGTGATGCCCTTGGCCCCCTTCCGGACGAAGAGCAAGTCAGAGCTCTTGTCCAGACAGAGAACGGGACGCGACTCGTTCAGGTACCTCGTCACCCACTGCACGGCTTGCCGGCCGACCGGCACGGGACGCTCCTTGGCGCCCTTGCCGAAGGCCGTCAGCACCCCGACCGTGAGGTCGAGATCCGTGACCCTGAGCTGAACGAGCTCGGAAGCCCGTAGCCCGGTCGCGTACAGCAGCTCGAGCATGGCCCGATCGCGGAGCCCCAGGACCGTCTTGGTGTCCGGAGCGCCGAGAAGGGCCTCGACATCGGTGTAAGCGAGAGACTTCGGCAAGCTTCGAGGAAGCTTCGGAGCCTCCACGTTGAGGGTCGGATCCCGGTTCAACTTCCCTCTCAACGCCAAGAAGCGATAGAGGGAGCGGACCGAAACCAGGGCCCTCGCGGTGGAGCGGGCGGAGAGCCCGCGCTCGCGGAGGTCACGGATGAATCCCAGGACGTGGGCCTGTTGAGCCTCAGTCACCGGGATCGAGAGACCCTCCAGGTATCGCAGGAACTTCAGGAGGTCCCGTCGATACGCTTGAAGAGTGTTGGGAGAAAGCCCCTTCTCGACCAAGAGATGGTTCAGGTATTCGTCGAGAAGGACCGGCCATCCTGGAGCGTCCATGCGCTTTCCTTGAGGATGCTGCCCCCGGTCGAGCGGTAGCATGAACGAGACGCGGACCGAGTTGCAACCCTCTTCTGTCACTCTCCCACGGCTGTGGAATTCCCGCCAGCGGGGTGGCCCGAAACGACCGGACCACGGCCCGACGCCCCAGAACGTCCCAGGGGCTCCAAACAGGCGTTTCCTGCCTTTCTAGAGCAATTTAGCTCGACCGGCGAGGCCCGAACGGGAGGTCCAGCAGAAACGTCACGGGGCCGTCATTCAGCAGCTCGACCTTCATGTCGGCGGCGAATCGGCCCTCTGCAACGGTCAACCCCGCCTCGCGGAGCCGGGCGGCCAGGAGGTCGACCAGCTCCCGGGCCCGCTCGGGCTCGGCGGCCCCCTCGAAGGAGGGTCGACGCCCCTTCCTCAGCGAGCCGGCCAGGGTGAACTGGGAGACGACGAGCACCTCCCCCCCGACGTCCTTCACGTCGAGATTCATCCGCCCTCGATCGTCGGAGAAGACACGGAGGCCGACGAGCTTCGAAACCGCCGTTTCCACTTCTGTTTCCGAGTCGTCCTGCTCGACGCCGACGAAGAGCAAGAGGCCCTTTTCAATGGCCCCGACGACCTCGTCGTCGACGGTCACCGAGGCTCGACTCACGCGCTGCAGGAGGACCTTCACGAGAGCACGTCACTCCATGGTCGAAGGCGTCGACCGGCACCGTTCGCCTCCAGGTGAAAGGGAACGGAACCGCATGCTAACATGACGGCTCGCTCCCCCCAGACAGCCCTCAGGAGAAGCTTTCCATGGCCGGAAACCTCAACAAGGTCATGCTCATCGGTCGCCTCGGCGTCGACCCCGAAACCCGCTACACGCAGGGTGGCGCGGCGGTGACGAACCTCCGTCTCGCCACCAGCGAGCAGTGGACCGACAAGCAGAGCGGCCAGCGTCAGGAGAAGACCGAGTGGCACCGCTGCGTCCTGTGGGGACGACAGGCGGAGATCGCCTCGGAGTACCTCCAGAAGGGTCGCCTCGTCTATGTCGAGGGTCGTCTCGAGACCCGCAAGTGGCAGGACAAGGACGGCAACGACCGCTACACCACCGAGATCCGAGCGCGGAACTTCCAGATGCTCGATCGCGGTGACGGCCCTCCCCCCGGTGGCGGTGGTGGAGGCGGCGGCGGTCGTGGAGGAGGAGGTGGCGGCGGCTACGGTGGTGGCGGTGGTGGCGGCGGCTACCAAGGAGGAGGCGGCGGCGACTTCGGCGGCGGTGGTGGCGGCGGTTACCAAGGAGGAGGCGGTGGCGGCCGCGGTGGTGGCCCGCCCCAGGGTGGCGGCGGTCAGGACGCCGGTCCGCCGCCGGACGACTTTGGGCCGCCTCCGCCGGAAGAAGACGACATCCCCTTCTAGTTGCGACGGCGGGGGCACGTCATTCGCGACCCTTCGCGTTCGACTCGCGCGTCCTCACCGACTCATGTCGGCTCCGGCGCGCTCGCTCCGCTCATGGCCACGCCTGACGCACCCGCGCTCGTTGCAACTCCGGTTCGGTAGGTCGAGATCGCACGAAAGCCAACGGCTCTCGACTCGCATGCCCTTGCCTACCCATGGTGGCGGCGGGCGCGCTCGCTCGGCTCATGCCAACGTCTGACGTACCGAGACCGATCCGGTTGAGACCGGTGAATGACGGTCCGGCGCTCCCAGCAATTCCGGTTCGGAATGCCGGTGCATTCCATGGTGGCGGCGGAAGCGCTCGCTCGGCTCATGACCGCGTCTGACGTGCCGAGACCGGTCCAGTTGGATCCAGTGAATGACGGGCCCCGCCGCCGCAACTCCGGTTCGGTGAGCCGAGAAGGTGGCCGCGGCAAGGCATGAGTGCGATCGTTTCCTTCGGGGCTCCTGACGGCAGGGCTCGGAGGGGAGACGATGCGCATCCACGAGCTCGTGCTGTTGGCCGGCTGGCTCGCTGTCGCTGCGGCCGGCCGCGCGACTCCGCTGCCGATCGTGGACGTGAGCGTTCGGCCGATCGATGCGATCGTGTTCTCGCTGAGCGCTCGGACCGAGAGCGAGCTGTGGCTCGTGACCGTCGAGGGAGAGGTGCTCGTCAGCGAGGATGGCGGGCAGACCTTCTGCGTGCAGCCGCTGGTGGGAGTCGATCCGATGACCTGGGATCGTCTCTCCGTGACTTGGCTCTCCCCGAGCACCGGCATCCTCAGGGCCGCTCCACCACACCTCACCGTCGACGCTGGGACGAGCTGGCAACCCGTGCCCGTCGAGAGCCCCGGCGCCTCCGTCGTGACGCACGCCGACGGACGGACCTGGCTCGGCGGTCGCACGCTCACCCGCAGTGACGACGAAGGCCGCACCTGGACGCTGGTCACCGAGCTTGACGACTGGTGCAACGCCCTCTCCTTCGCCAGCCGCACGACCGGCTGGGCCCTCGTTGGCTCCGAGCTTCGGATCACCGAGGACGCGGGCAAGACGTGGCGCACGAGCGCTCCCCCCGAGATGGGCATCCTCGCCGGCCTCTCCCGAATCCACTGCTGGGATGCTCGAACGGGCTGGCTCCAAACCTCGGACGAGACCTGGTTGACGCAGGACGGCGGCATGAGCTGGAAGCTGGTGCGCACGTCGTGGGAGCAGCCAACGTCCCTTCACGTCTCGTCGCTGCGCAACGGCGAAGACGTCCGCCAAGACCTCTTCACCCTCTCCCCCGCGGCCGACTTCGACGACCTCCTCCGCGAGCCTCCCGTCCTGAGCCCCCAACACGCTCGCGTCGGGCCGACGGAGCTCGTGACGGCGCACCGCGGCCTGCTCCACCGTCATCGCGACGGCCGTCGCGTGGAGAGTCGCCCCTTGATCCGCGCTGGTGAGGGCGACTGGCAAGCACTCGACCAAGTGCGCGAAGGACCCGCCGACGGAGCATGGGGCTGGCGCGGCAGGTCGATGTTCATCCGTGAGCACGGGACCTGGTACTCGGTCGGAGCCATCCAAGGCGTCGACCGGATCGACGACCTGCTCGTGCTCGATGCCGACAGCGCGCTGGCGCGCACGCCCGATGGCAAGCTGCTCCGCACGGACCTCGCCGGCAACGGGTGGCACGAGCTGCGTGAGGGTGCGGCCGTCGCCCGCTGGGAATGGGACGACCGTGTCGATGGCCCGCGCCCACGTCTCACGCATCCCCTCGCCGAGCTTCTCGACGCGGAGCAGGGCCGGCTCGAGCTGGCCTGGTGGCTGGGCGGTGGCTGCGTCGTCGGCTCGAACACGGTCGTGCTCCGCTGGGATGCCGACGGCGTCACCGCGTCGCTGCGCAGGGGTCGTGATGGGGACGAGGAAGGAACCACCGCCATCGGCCGCGAGACGCTGGCCGGTTGGCTTCAGGAGCTGCTGACCGTCGTGACGACTCCGAGCTCTTGCGCCGACTCGCCCTGGCACTCGAACGGAGCCCAGCTCGCCTGGACGCTCGCACCCGACGACGAGCCGACGAAGGAAGCCGGCTACCCACGTCACTGCCCGGTCCCCTTCATGCGACGGGCACCCGGCCCGTATCGTCCACCCGAGGCTCCTCGGGCCGCGTCGATCCGGCGGCTGGGAGAATGCGTGGTCCGCGACCAGCTCGGCTTGCAGCTCACGTCCTACTGAAACAAGGCAAGTGTTCACTTCTCGCAGAACCCCGGCCCACTCTCCGACCGCGGCGTGGCTCGGCCTCCTCACGCTGCTTCTCGGTGTCGAACCGACCCGTGCCGATGAGGAGCTGCCGGTCGTCGACCTGGGTCGGAGGGCGCTGCTCCGCTGCGGCATCGGCTCACTCAGTCTTCGTCACGAGGAGCTGTGGTCGGCCGACGGCTGCGGCGTCCGGGTCTCGACGGATGACGGCCGCTCCTGGACGAGACACCCGGCGCCAGAGCTTCAGGCCGACATGGCGCTCCTCGCCTGGCCCAGCCCGGAGCTGGGCCTCGCGAGTCTCGACCGCGGGAAGCTCCTGTTCACCCAAGACGGTGGCCTCTCGTGGAAGGAAAGCCCCGTCCCCTTCGAAGTGGAGACCCTCGCCTGGGCTGGCTCGCGGGTCTGGCTCCACGGCGACGGACTGTGGTCCACCGACGACCGCGGCGAGCGCTGGGAGAGCCTGGAGCCGACAGGCCCACGGCTGAAGTGCTCCGACCTCGACTTCATCGACGAGAGCGACGGCTGGTGCCTCGGTTCGCGCAAGCTGCTCGCCACCCAGGACGGCGGTCGAAGCTGGACGGAGCGAGCCACGCCTCCGGAGACCGGCACCCGACTCGTTCGACTCGACGAGAAGGAGGCTTGGCTCTTCGAGCGCTACGCCTTCACGAGGCTGGCGACCTGTTGGCACACCACCGATGGAGGTGAGCACTGGCGGGAGCTCGGGCTCCTTCCCCAACCGGAAGACGCGCCGTTTCACCTGAAGTTGCTCCCCACGGATCGTGGGCCCCGGGAGCTCCTGGTGACCGAGCTGCTCGGCCGTCAGCCCGGAGCACCCTCCTGGGTCCCCTGGCCCGCATCCCCCCGCGTGGTGCATCGCGGTGAGGCTCGCGTGACTCTCTTCCACGGCCATCACGTCCTGCTCCGCCACGGCGAGCACTTGGAATTCGATGGCACGCCGGTCCTGATCACCGAGACCGAAGAGCGCTCCCTCGGCGGCCTCGTCGAGGATCGCTTCGGTCGACGCTGGGGCTTCCTGGACGATCGGCTCTTCCATCACGACGAGGCCGTCGACGCCTGGCTCGCCTTCGGCAGCCTCACGGTCTGGTCCAGTGAAGACGAACGCTTCGACGAGCTCGCCTGGCTGTCCCGAAGGAAGGGCCTGGCGCTCGCCGAGGGAGGTCGGATCCATCGCACGGTCGATGCCGGGCGGACCTGGAAGCCGAGTCGACGAGCCGTGCTCGATCGCTGGGAGCTGCAGCGGCTGCTGCACGAACGAGACGACGACCACCCTCTCCCACGCCATCCCGTCGAGAAGCTGACCGCTCAGCCCCGTGGCGTGCTCAGCCTGGGCTTCACCTTCGAGCTGGAGGACGAGGCGTGCTTCGGTGACTACGACGAGCTCGTCCTGAGCTGGACCGAGCACGGCGGGCGGCTCGAGCTCTGGGACGTCCGCCAACGCAACCTCTCGGCCACGCTGCAACACTCGACGGTCTGCCACTGGCTCGACCGCATCGTCGGCATCGCTCGAGACCGGACCGCTGCCTCGGGCGACGCGGGCCCGACGCTGAACGACAGCTCGCGGAAGGGCGACTGGAGAGCTCCGTCCTGGGGCTCCCTCGGCAACCGTGCGCTCTACAGGGAGAACTGGAGTGGCTGCTCCCACGCGCACGCCCTCGAGCAGCTCGCCTGCGAGATGACGCGGACGCATCTTCCCTGGCCACTGCCCGCGCTTCCGAGCCCGTACCCGGACCTCGGGCTGCTCTCCGAGGTGTCATGCGCGGATGTCGTCTTCGGGGCGGCCTTCGAGCCTCCCAAGAGCGAGACCGAGCCTGAGCCCTGAGTCGTGACCCGCCGGGGCTGGATCCACGCAGGCCGACTCGGAGAGCCTGCACGGCCCAGCGTGCTGAACGGTCGAGCCGTCGTTCGACTGGCCCTCGTGCTTCCCGTGAGCGATGCTCTCGTCATCGGTCCCCCACCGTCCGAGTCGGATAGCACGCCCGGCCAGGGGGGCTCATGCGCTCAGCTCTCGAGCACCGCCGCCATCGCTGGCTCATCCTCGCCGGAGGCGTCCTCCTCCTCGCCCCGCTGACCCTCGCCGAGCCCGAGCCCCACTGGATCGACGCCGGTCTGCCCCCCGCCGGTTTCGATGGCCGATACATCGACCTCTGCTCCTTCGGCGGTCGGTGCGAAGCCTCGACACCCGTCCATCGGGCCGACGACGAGCTCTGGATGCACGACAGCTGCACGCGCATCCTCGTCTCCGAGGACGCCGGGCGAAGCTGGACGACGCGGAACGTTCCGCAGCTCCTGCGCCCGCGAGAAATCCGCTGGCCCACGCCTCACTTCGGGCTGATCGTCGACGACCTCCAGGGCGTGCTCGTCACCCGCGATGGTGGAGCGAGCTGGCACGTGGCGCCGGGCATCCGGCCGGGTGGTGATGCCGAGAGCCGGTACTTCGTCCTCGCGCTCGGTGGCTCGCGGGTGTTCCTCCTCGGTCACTTCGGTCTCTGGCGCAGCAGCGACCAGGGACGAAGCTGGGAGCACTTCCCACGACCCGGTCCCCGCCCGTTCGAGACCTGCCGGTCGCTTCACTTCATCGATGAAGACGACGGCTGGTGCCTCACGAGCAACGAAGCCTGGGCCACCCGCGACGGCGGCGCGAGCTGGTGCCTGTTGCCCCTGCCTCTGGACGACGACTCGCACCCTCACCTGATCCGTCTCGACGCTCATCGCACCTGGAAGGTCCCCGCCCGTCGCGGCGCCTGGCACGGTCGCCCTCGCGGCTGGGAGAGCTTCGACGATGGTCGGACCTGGCAACCCTTCGATCTCGTCGTCGAGCCTGGGATCCAATTCCCGCACCGTCTCTCGTTCCCCACCGACCGCGGGCAGCACGAGCTCGACCTTCACTTCCTCCAACGTGACGACGGGAGGTCGCCGGTCGCCACCGCGTGGCCGCTCGAGCTTCCCCTCGTCCACCGGGGCGGGCAGCGCTACACCGCCATGCAGGATCGCGAGCTGCGTCTCTACGAAGACGGCGAGCTGATCTTCGTCGGACCGCCACGAGGGCTCTTCGACCACGAGCGAAGCGACGTGACCGACGTGGTCGAGGATGACCTCGGACGGACTTGGGGCCTCGCGGGGACCGCGCTGCTGCGTCTCGACGAGGGTCGCGACGACGGGGAGTGGGTCGCCGAGATGCCGAGCCGCTTCTTCGACCGCCCTCGGATCGTGGCGCTCGCCTTCGTCGACGAAGACCTCGCCTACGGTCGGGGCGACGACGGCGAGATCCTCGTCGGGACTCACCAGGGGCAAAGCTGGCGTCGAAGCGATCAGCCCGTCCTGCACGGTCGCGAGCTGGCGCGTCGTCTCCATCGTCAGGGGCGCAGCGCCGAGGAGCCCTCTCATCCCCTCGACGATCTCGCCGACCAAGCGGAGGGGGCCCTGACCATCGTGCTGCACGAGCCGACGGCGTGCCACGAGCGCCCCACGACTCTCCGTCTCACGTGGGGACGCCTTGGTGGAAACGTGCACTGGAAGCGACCGTCCGCGCCTCGCTTGCCGAAGAGGCTCTTGTCCATCGAGCGGCACGACCCGGCCGGCTGTGACGAACGACCGGCTCGCATCTACCTCAGCTCGGATCCACGCGGTCGACGAGCATTCTCGAAGCGACCGCGCAGCCCTCGCCGCCTGACCACCGTCCCCCTCCCCAGCAAGGCAGTGCAGGGCTGGGTCCGTCGGCTCGCGGATGCCGTGGAGAGTCACGTGCCCGACCCACGGGCGACCGACGTCGTGATCGAGCTGAGCTGGCGAGTGGCGAACGAGCGCGCCCACTTGCGACTGTCCTGCAATCCCGACCAGGGCTCCTCGAACGATGTCGCGCACGCCCTCGCCGAGGAGGTCGTCTGCCGACTCGGACAGGCCCACCTCGATTGGTCATTCCGGTGATGGGTTACTCTCGAGCTGGCCGCAGCCACCGAGCTCGGCGAACGCCAATGAGATCGAATGACGACGTCACTCTCCTCCACGGCTCGACTCTCCGCGATGCCCCTGGTCATCCTCGTCGGAGTCTCCCTGGTCGTGAGCCTCACGCTGACCGACGTCGACGAGGCACCGTCCGCCGTCGACCAGCCCCCCGCTCATGCGGACCGTTCGCTCACTCCGGTCATCGAGGATCGCTACGGTCGCCGTTGGACCTTTCACGACGCCCGTCTCCTCCAGCATGAAGCGACCACCGACGAGTGGCTCGCCGTCGGCTGGCTGTGGGGGCCCGGTCCCTGCCCCAAGGACCCCGAGGTCGAGTGCGGTGTCGGCGAGGCCTTCGTCGAGCTCGCCTGGGTCACCGCGGAGCGAGGTCTCGCACTCGGCATCCGGGGCAACCTGTACGAGACTCAGAACAGCGGTCGGACCTGGCTGCGAACCCGCGGGACCGAGCTCCAGCGTTGGGAGCTCTTGCGTCTCGTGCACCTGCTCGAGCCCGACCGCCCCCTCCTGCCTCACCCGCTCGAACGCTTGGCCAGTCAGGACGACGGCAGCGTGGAGATCGACCTCCGCGTTCCCTGCGTGGACTACCACGGCTTCGCCCTGAGTTGGGACGAGGTCGGAGGTCGCCTCGAAGCCACGAGCTCCCAGGGCGAGGAGTCCGTGGCACTCGAGCCAGCGACGGTGCGACTCTGGCTCGAGAGACTCGTCACCACCGTCCGAACAATGCCGAGGGGCCCGGACGACCCGGAGCTGACCCTCGAACGCTCGGAGTCCCACGACCTCTCCATCGGGCTGGGCTGGCGTGACTTCCTGTTGCTCGCCTCCGAGCACGCGGCCGGCTGCGATCATCAACACCCGCTCCGACAGCTTGCCTGCGACCTGGCCCGAGCTCACCTACCACCGCAACCCGTTGTTCCTGATCGCATCGTCTACCCGGACATCGAGCTGGTCTACGACCATCCGTGGTCCCACTTCCTCAGCGAAGAGGGATTCGAAGACTTCGAGTACCCCTCTCGACCGTGAGCTCGTCGGCCCTCTTCCTCGCTGGCCAGGGCGACCCTCTCGAGCGATGACAATCGCGACTGGCTGAGTCGCTCTCTTCCTCGCGTCGCAGCTCGCCGGTCGTGGAGGTCCCTTGCTCTTCGTGCGCTCGAGCCTTGCCTGCTTGTTTCTGGTTCTCGGCTCGGTTCAGTGGTCACGGGCCGAGTCCGAGCTTCCCGTCGTCGACATCGGGCGGAAGGAGCTCCAACACTGCGGCGTGGAGTCGTTGTCCCATCGCACGGCCGACGAGATCTGGTTGGTCGACGGCTGTGACGTGCATGTCTCCCACGACGCCGGGCGCACGTGGACCGAGCACCACGAGGACCGGCTCGACGATGCCTGGACCCTCGCCTGGCCCACGCCCAACTTCGGTGTCGCCGGCAACTACTCGGGACCCACCTGGGTGACCCGCGACGGTGGCCACACCTGGTCGCGCAGCCCGCACTGGGGCAGCGAGCTCGTGACCTGGGCCGGCCATCGCACGTGGGTCCACGAGACGGACGAGCTGGCCTACACCGACGACGATGGCCGAAGCTGGGAGTCGGTGTTGGCCGACGACGCGGAGCTGGACTGCGAGGCCCTCGTCTTCCTCGACGAGCACGACGGCTGGTGCCTCAGCTACTTCGACCTGCTCGTCACCGAGGACGCCGGCCGCACTTGGTCTCACCGCAACGACCACGCTCCGGGCGAACGGCTCGTCCGTCTCGATGCCGAACGAGCTTGGATTTACGACAGCCCGGACTACGAACACGTTTCGTGCTGGGAGACCACCGACGGCGGACGCTCTTGGAAGATGCGAGGGCACCTTCCGCCACCATCGGAACGTCAGGCGAGGCTGAAGACCTACACCACCGGACGGGGTGTTCGCGAGCTCCTGGTGACCGAGCTGATCGAGGGCGCGGAGGGAGCGTCCTCGGTCGTGCCACTCCCGCCACGCATCGACGTCGTCCACTCTGGCAAGGGCATGGTCACCCTCATCGGCGACGAGCAGGTCGAGATCCGTGACGGCGAGCACGTGGTGTTCCGTGGCACGCCGAGCATCGTGGAGGACGAGTCCCTCGTCGCGCTCGACCGCCGGCTCGACGATCGCTTCGGTCGCTCATGGGGCTTCGCGAAGGAAGACCTGTTGCTGTTCGACGAAAGCCTGGGCGAGTGGCTCGTCGTCGACTGGCTCCAGGGTGAGGATGAAGAGGTCGAGCCCTTCGAGGAGCTGGCCTGGTTGACCGAGGTGCACGGCCTCGCCCTCGGTGCCCGTGGCGGCGTGCACTCGTGCACGAGCAGCGGGCGGAGCTTCGAGCTCAGCAAGCAGCCGGTGCTCGATCGCTGGAAGCTCCACCGTCAGCTCCACCTGGAGAGTCCAGGGCACGCGCTCCCGCCTCACCCTCTCGAGCTTCTCGCCCGCCAGCCCGAGGGTCGTCTCGAGATCCACGACCTCGGCAGCACGCGCTGTCGCAGTCTCCAGCATCGCCTCGTCCTCACCTGGGACGAGAAGGGAGGCACGCTCGAGGCACGCCCGGACCTGTCGGGCATCGAGAGCGAGCAGGTCGCTCTCCGACCTGACTCCGTCCGGCACTGGCTCGATCGCATCGCCCTGTTGGCTCGCGCCGAAGACGCGGACGATCCCGGTCGAGTCGGCCCGCTGCTCGCCTGGACGACGCCCGACTCCGACGGCGGGCAGGTCGACACGCGCGGCAAGCTCGGCGCTCGCGCGCTCCCCCTCGAATTCCACGCCTGCCACGAGGGCCACCCGCTGACGCTCATCGGCTGCGCGATGGGCCGCACGCACCTGGCCTGGCCCAGCGTCGACCCGGGCTACGAGGAGACTCCGCTCCAGACGAAGCGGATCACGAACTGCGTGTTCGACTCTGGGGAATCGGTCTCGGTCCGGTTCAACGATCTCGGGATCGAGCTGGACCCTGCCCTGCTCAGCTCGAGCCAGCTCGTGGAGGCGCCGTGACGACACCGTCAGTCCGTGCGCGATGGTCTTCGATCGTCACTCTCGGTCTCTCACTGCTCATCGGTTCAGTGACCGCCTCCTGGGCTGGCGACGAGCTCCCCATCGTGGACTCCGGTCGTCGGAAGCTCGAGGCACCCGCCACTCCCCTGGCTCGCCGGACCGGCAACGAGCTCTGGCTGGTCACCCAGCAGGGCTTCCTGGTATCGACCGACGGAGGTCGAAGCTGGTCCAAGCGCCACGTGGAGGAGACGTGGAGACCCCAGGCGTTCGAGTGGATCACCCCCAACTACGGATTGGCACTCGATAGCGACGGTCCCGTCGTCTCGCACGATGGAGGCCTCTCTTGGCGACCCATCGACGACATCGCGTTGACCAGCGGACTCATCGAGCACGCCGGACCTCACACTTGGGTCCAGCACCACGACCAGCTTTGGCGAAGCGACGATCAAGGCGTGAGCTGGGAGCAGCTCCTGACCGAGGGCACGGCGCTCGACTGCCACGAGCTCGAGTTCGTCGACCAGCGGGACGGCTGGTGCCTGGAGCCGTCCCGGCTCCTGGCCACCGAGGACGGAGGCCGCACTTGGCGAGAGCTCGACCACCCCAACAACGCCTCCCGCATGGTCCGGCTGGACGGACGTCGGGCCTGGCTCCATCCGTCGGTCAGCCGGTGGGCGTGGCAGACCCTCGATGCAGGCGAGAGCTGGACCCGACACCTCGTGGTCATCAAGCCTGGAAGCTCGATCCCGCGACAGGTCGCCTTCGAGACCGACCGCGGCACCCGATTCCTCTCCGCGAGCCGAAGCTCACCGAACGAGGAGGGCCTCACCGAATGGGTGCCCTGGCCACGCGTTCACGTCTGGGACGCCTTCGTACACCGAGGCGGCGAGCGCTACACGTTCCTGAGCCCTGGTCGAGTGAAGGTCTTCGAAGACGAGCAGCTCGTCTTCAACGGCACGCCCGTCCTTCTCGAAGAAGCCCCTCCGCGCCGCCTGCGTCACGTCGTCGACGACCGCTTCGGTCGACGCTGGGGCCTGGCTGGCGACGAGCTGCACCGCTTCGACGAGAGCCTCGACGACTGGCTCCTGGTCAGCCGGCATGGAGGCGAGGAAGCCCTGGAAGAGATCGCCTGGCTCAACGAGCGGAGAGCCCTCGCGTCAGGTGCCGATGGCGGGCTCTTTCGGATCAACGAGTCGGGGCACCAGATCCACGGAAGTGCCGGGCCCTCCGACGAGTGGGAGTTGCGACGCCAGCAACATCTCGACGATCCCGAGCGTCCGCTTCCGCCCCATCCTCTCGAGCTGCTCGCCCAGAGCCCGACCGGCGGTCTTCACCTGGGAGGCTACGACCTCTGCTTCGCACCGAGGGAGCACGAGTACCTCACGTTGTTTTGGAGCGAGGAGGGCGGTCGTCTCGAGCGGACCCGTCACTCCGGCGGCGAGACGTCTCTCCTGGCCTCGACCGACCTCGACGACTCGGAGGTTCGCGACGCCCTCGAGCGGGTCGCTGAAATCGCCCGGCGCGAGGACTCGCACGCCATCGGCTCCACCATCAGCCTGCTCTGGTGCCAGGCCTGTAGCACGCGGGCCGAGCTCGAAGACTGGGTCTGGTACTCGCGGCTCGAAGGGGGGCGTGGCGGACCCATGACGACGCTCGCGTGCGAGCTCGGCAAGCAGCACCTGCACTGGTCCCCATCGGGGCCGGACGCCGAGCAAGAACCTGACGAGCCCGGCGGACGCGGCTCCGAGGAACCGTGAGCCCGAATCAGGCCGGCGGACGTCGTGGGAAGCCCGGAGGCGGCCGGAAGTTCTCGGTCATCCGCGGGCCGGGCGTCATGAGGTAGTACCCCTGCCCGTGGTGCACGCCCTGGTCGACGACGAGCTCCAGCTCCTCGGGACGCTCGATGCCCTCGGCGATCACCTCGGCATCGAGCCGGGCACCCATGTCCACGATGGTCGAGAGCACGCCCTGCTTGGCAGGGTGAGCATCGATGCCCTGGATGAGCGAGGCATCGACCTTGAGGTAGTCGGGCTCGACCTCGGGCAGCACGCGCAGGCTCGAGTAGCCCCGACCGATGTCGTCGACGGCGAGACGGAAGCCGTGCTCACGCAGGGGATCGAGCCGACGTCGGAAGTCGTCGTACGACGCGATGCGACCCCGCTCGGCGATCTCGAGCACGACATCGGAGGGCGCCAGACCCGCGCCGACCACGAGCTCGACCAACCGACCCTGATCCATGCGACCGTCCATGATCGACTCGGGCAGCACGTTGAGGAAGAGCGTGCGACCCGCCTCGACGTGCGGGTGCTCGACGAGCACCTTCTCACGACAGATCTCGTCGAGCTCGAAGGCGAGGTCGTGCTCCTGGCTCGAAGAGAAGAGCACGTCGGCGTTGGCGAAGTGCGTGCCCTCCGGTCCACGACACAGGGCCTCGTGCCCCATGACCGAGAAGTTCTCCAGCTCGACGATGGGCTGGTAGGCCACCCGCAGGTGCCGGTCGGCGATGAGCTGACGCAGCTCCATCTTCCGACGCAGCCGGGCCTTCTCTTCCTCGTGCTCCAACATGGAGCGCGCCTCGGCGATCGCCCGCCCCACCAGCCGCTCGAGCCGCAGGAAGGGGTGGCCGAAGAAGACCGAGTAGCCCGCCCCCACTCGCGGCAGGAGACCGCAGGTCTCGGCCTCGGCCGGCAACCGCTCGGCAACACCGTCGCGCAGGACCGTGGCGAGCCGCTCGAGCTCACCGAGGTCCTCGGGGGCCGCGTCGCTTCGGCGAGGCTGAAAGGCCAGGAGCTGCTCACCGACGACACCGTCCTGGGCGAGCAGGACCTCCTCCCCCATCTCCGCGTCGATGAGCTCTCGGAGGCACTTGGAGAAGTGCCCGAGCAGGTCGTCGGCCGCCTGCCAACCGAGGGCCTTCTCGATGTCGGCGAGGTTCTCCAGGCTCAGGAGAAAGACCGCCATCGAGGGTCGAGCGTCGAGGTGCTCCCGCAGCTGCGGGAGGATGGTCACGTGGCTCGGCAGCCCCGTCGGCTCGTTGTAGGCGACCGCTCGCAGGCGCTGGATCTCCGAGCGCAGACGCCCGAAGCGCTCCCGCAAGGCCTCGGGGAGATCGTCCGAGAGACCTTGGAGGAGCGCCTCCGTCTCGAGGTCACCACGGTCGCGAGTCACCGGCCGCGGCTCATCGAGTGTGCATTGAAGAAGACGGGCCTAGCCTGGACTGTTCGTGAGTCTTCGTAGCGAGTGGCCGGAGACGCTAGCCGAGAAGGGCGAACGTAGCTTCGAGGCCCGGAGGCGCACTTGAGTAGTGCGTTGAGGACCGAGGAGCGAGTACGCCCTTCGCAGGCAGCAGATCTGGTCACGCAGCAGGAGACTCATGAATTGTCCAGGCCTAGACTTCGTCGAAGAAGAGGCCGGAGAGGCACTGGATCCGCTCGACGTAGGTCTCGGGGTCGAGGAACCAGCAGGTCGCCGCGATCGAGGAGAGCAGCGAGTTGCCGTCCTGAGGAGTGAAGCAGAAGCCCACCACCTCGCGCTCGTCACGAACGGTCAGCGAGGGAACGACGACCACCGCCACGTTGAGGATGCGGCCGTAGTGCCCCTGGTCGCGACCGAAGGAGAAGACGACGTTGGAGCTGTTCTTCTGGGTCAGCGCGATGTGGTCGTTGCCGCCGAGCAGCTCGATGGCCTCCTCGGCCGTGATCGTGTCCTGCAGCTTCAGCGAGAAGTGCACCGCGTGCATGTACTGCGTGTTGAGCTTGATCGCCGACGAGAACATCCTCATGTCCTTGCCGAGCGTCTGGAAGAGGTGGTGAGCATCGCGGGCGTGATGGGTGCCGAAGATCGGATCACCGTGCTTGCCGACCTGGGGCGCGGGCACGAACGAGCCGGTCTGGCTGATGTCGTTGGCCCGACGCATGCAGGTGAATCGCGCCTCCTCGAGCCCCTTGCCGGACTCGATCGCCAGCGACTGGATGAGCACCGAGAGGTTGTGCGTGTTGCACGAAACGATGTGGAGGAACTGGTCCTCACCGGGCACCAGCGCGGCGTCGTTGATGCCGCGCGCGTACATCTTGCCGAAGCCGAACTCGCTGCCCTGAGCGAGGAAGCCCCGACCCGGCGCGAGCCGCGGCTCGTAGAGCTCCGTCTTGTGACGCAGGCCGCTGCCGGAGGGCGTGCAGTCGATGACGACGTCCGCCCGATCGAGGGCCTCCTCGTGGGTGAAGCTCGGCTCGTGCCCCATGGCGGAGAAGTCGTCGCGGAGGTGCTCGTCGACGGCGAGCTTCGCCCCCTTCGAGATCATCGACTTGATGCGGGCCCGATCAGTGAGAATGGGGCTGCGCTTGTGGAACGTGACCTCGCCGATGCCGAGCTGCTCGCGGAAGCTGCAGAACAGCCCGATGAGGGGCTCACCGATGGTTCCGGTGCCGACGACGTGAACGACCTTGCCTGCTGCCATGAGCGCTCTCCGGAGTGCGATCGCGGCCGGTGCGTCGACCTCGGGTCAGCTCCCGAGGTGTCCCGGCCTCTCGCCACGAGTGCATGCTTGTCTTGCCGCCCTCCGCGACATCCAACCGAATGGGTCCGCGATCCTAACCCAGAACGCGGACCCGTTCCGGCTGCGCTCATTCCGTGACCTTCGCCCCCTTCCTCGCGCTCTCGCTGGTCCTGGGACCGCCGTCCCCAGGCACGTCGGCGGCCTCCCCGCTGCCCCCTGCGGAGCCCCTCCTGGCCGACGTCACGACGAGCTCGGGCGTGCGCTTCCGTCACCACGCCCACCGCAGCCCCGAGAAGCTCCTTCCCGAGACCATGGGCTCGGGCCTCGCTCTCCTCGACATCGACGTCGACGGCGACCTCGACCTCTACTTCGTGCAGGGTGCACCGGCCGCACCGGCGCCGCCCGAGACCGCCGACGTGGCCACGCCCCCCACGTCCATCGCTCCCGATGAGCTCTGGCTCAACGGCGGCACGTGGCGCTTCACGTCGGCCACGAACGGCCCGGCCCTCCCCACCGGCCTGGGCATGGGCGCCTGCCACGGCGACGTCGATGGTGACGGCGACCCGGACCTCGTCGTCGCCCAGGTCGGGCCGGACCTCCTCCTCCTCACCGAGAAGGGTCGCCCGAGCACCGGCCGAGCTCTCCCCGGCTCCGACGGCTTCGCGTCGTCGTGCAGCTTCCTCGACGCCGACGGCGACGGCGATCTCGACCTGGCCGTGGTCGATTACGTCGACTGGAGCGAGGACCAGCAACGCCCCTTCTGCGGCGACGTCGGGACCGGCGAGCGGGCCTACTGCACCCCCGACGCCCACCGCCCGGTCTCGGATCGTCTCTACCGCGGCGACGGTGACGGCGGCTTCGTGGAGGTCTCGACCGAGGCCGGGCTCGACGCCCGCCGCGGCTATGGCCTGGGTCTCCTCGCCAGCGACCTCGACCGCGACGGCGACCTCGAGCTGGTCGTCGCCAACGACGGCAGCGCCAACCACGCCTGGGAGAACGACGGCAGCGGTCGCTTCCGCGAGCGGGGTCTCGCCTGGGGGCTCGCGCTGAACGAGGACGGTCGCGCCGAGGCCGGCATGGGCGTGGACTCGGGCGACGTCGACGGGAACGGTCGGCCCGACGTCGTCATGACCCACCTCGACCTCCAGTCCAACACGCTCTGGAGCCAGGACACCCCCGGGCGCTTCCGTGACCACAGCGCGCGCGCCGGGCTGATCACGGTGTCGGCCGGCCTGGTCGGCTTCGGGGTCGAGCTCACCGACTTCGACCTCGACGGTCGGCTCGACCTGGCCATCGCCAACGGTCACGTCATCGACAACATCACGAGCTTCCGCTCCGACCTCACCCACGCCCAGGCCGATCAGCTCCTGCTCGGCGACGGCCAGGGCGGCTTCCGGCTCGTCCCACCGCTCGCTGGCGGCTTCGGCGCGAAGACCGACGTGAGCCGGGGACTCGCCAGCGGCGACCTCGACGGCGACGGCGACCCCGACCTCGTGGTGACGCTCAACGACGGACCCGCTCGTCTCTATCGCAACGACGCCACCGGCCGTCGCCCCGCCCTCACCCTCGCGCTGACGGCCACCCGCACGCAGGCCGGCGCCCAAGGCGCGTGGGTGTCTCTCCTCGAAGCCGAGGACGGCGTGGTGCTCGAGCGTGAGGTGCGGGCGGCCCGCTCCTACCAAAGCCAGGGCAGCTCACTCCTCCACCTCCCCCGTCCGACCCGACCAGCGGTCGTGCGAGTCGCCTGGCCCTCAGGTCATCGCGAGCACTTCGCCGGACTCGCCGGTCCCGGTCCTCACCGGCTCGTGGAGGGCAAGGGCAGCCCCGTCAGCGAGACGAGCGGCGAGCCGGGTCCCCGCGCGCTGGCCGGCCTCCCCCCGGGTGGGATCAAGGGCTCGGAGGCTCCTCCTCCTCCGCCTTGACCTGATTCCACAGGCGGTCCAGCTCCTCGAGAGGCTGATCGACGGGGCTCTGACCCTGCTCGGCCAGCTTGGCCTCCACGCCGCGGAAGCGACGGACGAACTTGGCGTTGGTCCCCTGCAAGGCGGTCTCGGCGTCGATGTCGAGGTGCCGCGCCATGTTGGCCATGACGAAGAGCAGGTCGCCAAACTCGGCGCGCGCGGCCTCGGTGTCGTCGGAGGAGACGGCCTCCTCGAGCTCGGTCAGCTCCTCGCGCATCTTCGCGAGCACGCCGCCGACGTCGGGCCAGTCGAAACCGACCTTGCCGGCCTTCTCGGTGAGCCGCTGGGCCTTGGCGAGGGCGGGCAGGTGCCGGGGCACGCCGTCGAGCACGCCGGAGCGATCGCCCTTGGCGCTCTTCTCCTCGGCCTTGATCTTCTCCCAGCGGTTCTCGACGTCGGCCGCGGTCTCGGCGCTCTCCTGGCCGAACACGTGCGGATGACGTCGGACCAGCTTGTCGACGATGCCTCGGCACACGCGGTCGATGTCGAAGCGCTCCTCCGAGCGGGCGATCTCGGCGTGGAAGACCACCTGGAGGAGCAGGTCTCCCAGCTCGTCGGCGAGGGCTTCGTCGTCCCCCTGCTCGATGGCGTCGACCACCTCGTAGGCCTCCTCGATGAGGTAGCGGATGAGGCTGCGGTGGTCCTGCTCGCGATCCCAGGGACAGCCCCCGGGATCGCGGAGACGGGTCATGACGGTGACCAGGCTACGGAAGTGGTCGACCTGACCGGTGACGCGCTGCTCGCTCATGCTGGAAGCTCCTTGCGATAACCTCGCCGAATCATGACTGAGAGCGACGTCCTCGTCATTGGTTCCGGGCTCGCGGGTCTCCGCTGTGCCCTCACGATCGCCGAGCGGGCCGACGTGATCGTGCTCACCAAGAAGGGTCCGTCCCGGGGCTCCACCGCCTGGGCCCAGGGAGGGATCTCGGCCGTCCTGGACGCGGACGACTCGGTCGACCTCCACGTCGAGGACACCCTCCGCGCCGGCGCCGGTCTCTGCGACGAGAGCATCGTGCGCGCGACCTGTGCCGAGGGCGCCGCGGTCATCTCCGACCTCCAGGCCCTGGGCGTCGAGTTCTCGGGCGGGTCCGCGCCCGACCTGGGCCGCGAGGGTGGCCACGGTCGACGCCGCATCGTCCACGCCGGCGACCACACCGGGGCGAGCATCCACGAGGCGGTGCTTCGTGCCGTGGAGGAGCACCCGCGCATCCGCCTGCTCCCCGATCACTTCGCGGTGGACCTCATCGTGGAGCGACGCGAGCAGGGTCGGTCCCGTTGCCTGGGCGCCTTCGTCCTCCACTCGACCACCGGGGTCATCGAGTCGTTCGGTGCCCGCCGGACCATCCTCGCCACC
This sequence comes from Acidobacteriota bacterium, assembly GCA_039029535.1. GTDB lineage: Bacteria > Acidobacteriota > JBCCFW01 > JBCCFW01 > JBCCFW01 > JBCCFW01. The sequence continues at coordinate 66,186 of JBCCFW010000002.1, read as the reverse complement.
GGCGGCTCGGGCAAGGTCTATCTCTACACGACCAACGACGACGTCTCCTCCGGTGACGGCGTGGCCATGGCCTACCGCGCCGGCTGTCGGGTCGCCAACCTCGAGTTCTGCCAGTTCCACCCGACCTGCCTCTACCACCCACACGCGAAGTCCTTCCTTATCTCGGAGGCCGTGCGTGGCGAGGGAGGCATCCTGCTCAAGGGCGATGGAGGTCGGCTCATGGAGGGTCAGCACCCCCAGGGAGACCTCGCCCCCCGCGACATCGTCGCTCGCGCCATCGACCGCCACATGAAGGAGAGCGGCGAGGACTGCGTGTACCTCGACGTCACCCGGCACGACGACGGCTTCCTCCGCGAGCGCTTCCCCACCATCCACGAGCGCTGCGCCGAGCTCGGCATCCGCATCGGCGAGCAGCCCATCCCCGTCGTGCCGGCGGCGCACTATCAGTGCGGCGGCGTCCTCGCCGACCTCTCGGGACGCACGGATCTCGACGGCCTGCTCGCCATCGGCGAGGTCGCCTGCACGGGCATGCACTGCGCGAACCGCCTGGCGAGCAACAGCCTCCTCGAAGCGGCGGTCATGGCCCACCGGGCGGCGGCCCTCACTCTCGACGAGCTCGCTCAACCAGAGGCCGACGCCCGACCGGAGCTCCCGAGCTGGGACGTCGGCGCGGCCCGTCCCTCCGACGAGACGGTGGTGGTCACCCACTCCTGGGAGGAGATCCGCCGCTTCACCTGGAACTACGTCGGGATCTTCCGCTCGGACACGCGCCTGAAACGAGCGCAGCGTCGCATCGCGCTCATCGAGGAGGAGATCAAGGACTACTACTGGCGCTTCATCGTCACGCCGGACCTCCTCGAGCTGCGCAACCTCGCCCACCTCTCCCGTCTCGTCATCGAGAGCGCGCTCTCGCGCAAGGAGAGCCGAGGCCTGCACTGCAACCTCAGCCACCCGGCCACGCTTCCGGAGTTGGCCCGACCGACGGTGCTCGTGCGACCGACCGAGGGCGAGGTGCCGCTGCTCGTGACCGACGAGGGCCCGACGGCTTGACGGTCACGCGGCTGGAGGACCGCATCGACCAGCTCCCCGGCATCGGCCCCAAGCGCGCCGAGCAGCTCGCGGAGAAGGGGATCGTCCTGGTCGAGGATCTCCTCTGGCACCTCCCCACCCGCTACGAGGAACGCGGCGGCCTGCGCTCGCTACGCGACATCCGCGAGGGCGAGAAGGTGACCGTGTGGGGCCGCATCCTCCAGTCGGGGATCCGCAAGACCCGTCGACGCGGCTTCACGATCTTCTCGGCGGTGCTCGACGACGGCACGGGCTCGGTGCGGCTGAGCTTCTTCAACCGGCCCTACCTCAAGGGGACGCTCGCTCAAGGGACCGAGGGGGTCTTTCACGGGACCATCACTCGCGACCCGGTGTCTCGCGGGCTACAGCTCGCCAACCCGCAGTTCGAGGTCGGCGCCACGCCGACCAACGACCCCGGCCTCGTGCCCGTGCACGGCAAGCTCCCCGGCTTCACCCCTCGCGGCCTCCGCAAGCTCCTGGTCGAGCTGCTGGAGGGCCTGCCCGACGAGCTCCCGCCCAGCCTGCCGCCCGGGCTCGAGAAGCGCGACGGTCTCCCTCCGCGTCAGCAGGCCTTGCGCGACGTCCACTTCCCGCCGGCCACGGTCGACACGGAGGCCTTCCTCGCGAGGGCCACGCCGGCCCACCAACGCTTCTGTCAGGAAGAGCTCTTCCAGCTCCAGCTCTCGTTCGCGCTGCGACGACGCAACCTGGGTCGACGACCGAGCCATCGCAGCTACGCGACCAGCAAGGAAGTCGGCGACCGCCTGCGGGCGCTGCTCCCGTTCAAGCTCACCGCCGGACAGCGGACGGCCTTCAAGAACATCGTGAGCGACCTCCAGTCCGACGTGCCCATGGCGAGGCTGCTCCAGGGTGACGTCGGCTGCGGCAAGACCATCGTGGCCTTGTTGGCCATGCTGCTGGCGGTGGAGTCGGGCTATCAGGCGGCCCTCATGGCGCCGACCGAGCTCCTGGCCGAGCAGCACGCCCGTGGCTTCCGCGAGCTGCTCGGGCTCGAGCGTGAGGTCGGCTTGCTGACGGGTCGGGTCACCGGCAAGCCGCGCAAGGCCTTGCTCGGCGCTCTCGAGCGAGGCGACCTCGGCCTGCTCGTGGGAACGCATGCGCTCATTCAGGATGACGTCGTCTTCCGCGACCTGGCGCTGGTCATCATCGACGAGCAGCACCGCTTCGGCGTCGGTCAGCGTGAGCTGCTCCGACAGAAGGGCGACTCCCCCGACCTCCTCGCCATGAGCGCCACCCCCATCCCCCGAACGCTGGCCCTGTCGTTCCACGGCGACCTGGACGTGGCGGTCATCGAGGACAAGCCGCCGGGTCGCAAGCCGCCGCGCACGGTGCTCCGCGAGCCGGGAGCGCGGAAGAAGATCCACTCCTTCCTCGCTGACGAGACGGCGGCCGGCCGCCAGGCCTACGTCGTCTTCCCGGTCATCGAAGAAGGCGAGAGCACGGAGCTGCGCACGGTGCACCAGGGCCTGGCCGAGCTGGAGGAGGCGCTGCCGAAGCGGACCCTGGGCCTGGTCCACGGGAAGATGCCGGCGGAGGAGCGCGAGGTCGTCATGCGCGAATTCGCAGCAGGTCGCGTCGACATCCTCGTGGCGACCACCGTCATCGAGGTCGGCATCGACGTGCCCAACGCGACGGTCATGATCATCGAGCACGCGGAGCGCTTCGGTCTCTCCCAGCTCCACCAGCTCCGAGGCCGGGTGGGTCGCGGTCGGGAGCAGTCGTGGTGCATCCTGCTCCAGGGCAAGCGGCCCACCCCCGAAGGTCAGGAGAGACTGGAGCTCATGGTGTCGACGAACGACGGCTTCGAGTTGGCCGAAGCGGACATGGCCATGCGAGGCGGCGGCGAGTTCTTCGGCGACCGTCAGTCGGGCCTGCCCGACTTTCGAATCGCCGACCCGCTGCGCGACCGCGGTCTCGTTCAGCAGTGCCGCGACGACGCCAAGGCCTACCTCGAGACCCTGGGTGACGCGGACCTGGCCGACGACCCTCTCGTGCAGGCTGCAGCACGTCGCTTCGGCGCGGCGGTCGAGAAGAGCGCGTCGGGATGAGGATCGTTGCCGGAGAGCTGCGCGGTCGGCGCCTGCGAGGCGCCGACCACCTCCGCCCCACGGGCGAGCGCACGCGAGCAGCGCTCTTCGACATCCTCGGCGGCGACGTCGGCGGCACCTTCGTCGACCTCTTCGCCGGCGTGGGCAGCGTGGGTCTCGAGGCGGTGTCGCGAGGAGCGCGGGCCATCCTGGTCGACCGTGACCCTCGCTCGCTCGAGGTCATGGAAGAGAACGTGCTGGAGCTCGGCGTGAGCGAGGACGTCGAGATCGTCGACAGCGACGCCTTCCGCTACGCGAAGCTCGCGCCGGGCTGCACCGAGCCGGTGCCCATCGTCTTCGCCGACCCTCCCTACGACCACCCGGCGATGGACAAGCTGCTGCGAGTGCTGTCGCGGAGCCCGCTCGTCGACCTCGGCACGCGCATCGTGTTGCAGCACGGCCGCGACCGGAAGCCGGGTCGCAAGGCGCCCGATCTCGAGCTGCAACGACAGGTCCGTCACGGCGACGCGGTGCTGAGCTTCTTCTCGCTCACCCGCGAGGCCGCGGACGCCCGGGCTCGTGGAGACGCGTCGCCCGCTGACGATGGCTGACGACTTCCTCCCGGTCTCTGCCCCGCTCATCGAGGAGGACGACGTCGCGGCGGTCGTCGACTGCCTGCGCAGCGGCTGGATCACGACGGGCGAGCGCGCGGCGGCGCTCGAGGCCGAGCTGTCCCGACGTTGTGAGGGTCGCACCGTCGTGGCGCTGTCCTCCTGCACGGCGGCCTTGCAGCTCTCGATGGTGCTGGCGGGGATCGGTGAGGGCGACGAGGTCGTCACGAGCCCGCTGAGCTTCGTGGCTGCGGTCAACGTCCTCGTGCAGGCAGGCGCCACGCCGGTGCTGGCCGACGTCGAGCCCGACACGCTGAACCTGTCCGTCGAGTCGGTGGCCTCTCGGATCACGCCGCGGACGCGGGCGGTGCTTCCGGTGCACCACGGCGGTCTCCCCTGCGACTTGCCAGCGTTGTCGGCGCTGGCCGCGGAGCATGAGCTCGTCGTCATCGAGGATGCCGCCCACGCGCTGGGAGCCTCCAGCGGTGGCCGTCCGGTGGGAGCCTGGTCCCCCTTCACGGCCTTCTCCTTTCACGCGCTCAAGAACGCCACCTCGGCGGAGGGTGGTGCGCTGGTGTTGGAGGACGCGTCGTTGGAGGAGCGGGCGCGTCGGCTGTCGTTGCATGGGTTGAGCCGGGCGGCGTGGCGTCGCAAGAGTGGGATGCAGTGGCGCTACGAGGTCGAGGAGCCGGGCTTCAAGGCCAACCTCAGCGACCTGCAGGCAGCACTGGGCCTGTCGCAGCTCCGCAAGCTCGACGCGTGGAACGATCGCCGGCGCGAGCTGTCGACGCGGTATCGCGAGGGGCTCGCCGAGCATCCCTGGCTGCGACCGCTGGCGCTTCGCGACGGTCGCGTGTCGTCGGCCCACCTCTTCGTGGTGAGGCTGTCCGACGACGCGCCCTGCACGCGCGACGAGCTCGCGGAGTCACTGCACGAGCAGGGCATCGGGACCAGCGTCCACTTCCAGCCCGTGCATCGCTTCACGGCGCATCGGGAGCGCTTCGCTGGCGTGGAGCTTCCGAGCTGTGAGTCGGCGGCGGATCGGATCCTGAGCCTGCCGCTGCACCCGGGGATGAGGGATGCGGACGTGGAGCGGGTGGTGGCGGCGCTGGCCACCTGAAACTCTCAAGCGCTCACGACCGCAGCTCCGATGACGACGATGACGACCGTACCGACAGCCCAGTCCGCTGGCTCCATGGCTGTCCCTCTCACCCCCCGCACGCTCTCGACGAGCTCCTTCCTGGTCATGAGTCTCCCGTCGCGGCTGGACGCCCGATAGCATCTCATTCCTGCCCGGACCATCCGATACGCATGCTTCGCTGAGACTTCTCCCGTGACTCCGAAGTCGCGACCACCGCAGGTCAGGACCAAGCACTGAGTGTCTCCGTCCTCCCGCAACGAAGACAGCCTGATGAGGCCACCGCTCGGCAAGCAGAGGACTTGCTCGCCCGCCTCGTCGAGCCGACCGTGCCCGACGAGGATCGTCGTGTTCGAACCATCACTCCTCTTGTTGAGCGACAAGAGGGCAGCCGCATCGAGTCCATCGTCGGGAACTGTGGTCCTCTCCAGCCGGCCGAACTTGTTCCGGAGTCCCTTCAGCTCAGCGAGCTGCGCGACACTGGGTTCGTCGTCGAAGACCCGCTGATAGCTCTCGGCGCTTCCAGGAAGCAGGGCGACCACGCGAGGCTCATGCACCACGCCTCCCTCGGGGACTCCGTGAGCGTCACGACGACGTAGGTGATGACCCACACGCTCGCGTGCGCGCTCCACAGCCTTCGGCCGCCTGGCACTCCGCGAGGCTCGCGGCACCGAGCGGACCGCCTTCCTCACGAATCCAGCCCGCCCACAGCCGAGGCTGAAGCTGCTCAGGCAGACCACGCTGGCGGTGACGAAGACCAGCCCGAGCGCCGTCGAGCGCTTGCCCCTCATCTAGAGGAAGACCCGTCGCAACGACGGCTCGGCCACGTCACTCACTCCCAGCGCCGTCGGCTCGTGCGCCACGCGGGCTGCGACGGCGCTCCGGATCACCGACCGCGCGGCGATGCCCGTGATCACCACGTGCCAGGCCAGCACTCCCTGTCGCCCGGCATGCACCGCCCAGGCGATGAAGCCGGAGGCCACCAACATGCCGAGCACGACCAGCCAGAAGGCCGCCGACCGCACTTGGCGCCGGTAAGTCGAAGCCTGGAGCTTGCCCCGGTACTCGTAGAGCTTCAGGAGCTCGAGCGAGGCCGCTCCAGCGGCGCCCAGAAGTCCGTATTCGGGAAGATTCTCGAGACTCAAGGCCATCACCACCCCCGTCGGTATTCATCTCCCTCACACCGAGTTACGCCGAGAGCTCGAGAACACCGCCACGGGTCGTCAACTTGCCGAGACGACGACGAGACAACCTCGCGTGAGATCTCCACTCGCGCCTCGTCCTTCTCCTCGTCCGCTCGCTCTTTCCGCAAGCACCTGCGGAACGCGTTTCTTCTTGCCGATTTCGGCAATGCCTGGGGAGATCCCGATGAAGCATCAGCCCGTTCTCACTCGCACCATTCACCGTCTCGGTCTCGTCCTGGTCATGGTCTTCGGCCTGACCGTCACCCTTCCCACCAGCGCGGTCGCCGGCCCCATCGGTGACGCCGCCAACAACCTGACCAAGAAGGCCGGCGACCACCTCGGTCAGGGCGCCGTCATGGGCATCGTCGCTGCGGCCGAAGGTCTCATCGAGGGAGGCATGCACATCGTCGACTGGATCATCGGCCTCTTCTCTCGTGTCGACGGCGGCGGCATCGACGAGAACTACTTCGATCCGGCGACCACCGCTCGCATCGTCGTCCAGCCTTCGGGTGAGGTCGGCCCGATCCCTGATGCCGCGGACGCCGCAGCCGTCTCCGTCGCTCGGACCGTCGAGCGTCTCCGCCTGATCCGCTCCACGGTGGCCAAGTACAACGGCGCCCGTCGGGCCGGTGACATCGACATGGCCGAGGCTCGCCGTCGTGAGGCCGTGCGCTACCTCGACATGCTCGACGTCAACCTCGACGAGCTCGCCGTCTCCATGATGGCGCTCCACGAGGCCGTGCAGGGCACCCCCGCCGCCGAGGGCGAGGACACCCTCGACGAGATCCTCGAGCATCGCGCTCAGGTTCTCCGTCACGGCTTCCCCGAGTTCGAGCAGCCCCTGCTCGAGCAGCTCCAGGTCACCGACGAGGAGCTCGAGGGGATGATCTTCGGGAGCGTGCGTGACGCCACCGGCGAGACCCTCACCCCGGCGCTGCTGAGCAACGAGACGGTCCTCGCGGCCACCGCGCGTCTCGTCTCCAAGATCGACGTCCGAGCCAGCCTCCCGTCCGAGTTCAAGAGCCCCTGCGCCGACCCCCGCACGGGTCGGCCCGTCCTCGGCGAGTCCGGCGGCCGCGGTCGCTAGATCACCGAACTGAAGACGAGCTCTTCACCCGAGCGCTCGAAGGAGCCCGGCGAGTCTCTCGCCGGGCTCCTTCCTTTTCGTGAGGGAGGTCGAAGCGGTCCCGCGCATGTCTACACTCTCGCCTCGTCCCCCGCGCAGCGCCGCGTCTCGGGGGCTCTCGGAGGGAAGTCATGGCGTCGGCCGCCATTCTCATCGCACCACTGACGCCCGTGCCCGAGCAGGGCGACCCGGACGCCCGCGCCCGCATGCGCGCCTGGGCAGGCCTCGTCGCGAAGGCCTGGGAGGAGAGGCAAGCGCGCGACGGCCTGTCCTGGCAGCAACGGTCGGACGTCACCCACGCCTACTCCAGCCATTACGCCTTGCCGAACGGCGAGTCGGAGCTGGCGCAGATGGCCGCATTGCAGGGCGAGCCCGAGCTGCTGGAGGCCGCCCGAACCTGGGTCGAGACGACCTACGACGCCTGGCGTGCCAGCGGTCTCGAAGGACCGACCCCTGACAACGGTCCCGCCGACTACGAAGCCTGCACCGGAGCCCGGAGCAACCTCTGCCTGAGAGACATCCGGCGAGGCGAGGGCGGCCATCGTCTCCTCTCCTCCACCGAGCTGCCCGACGGCGTCCCCCACGGGCTCCTGTGCCTCCAGTCGGAGCTCGGGGAGCTCGAGTCGCTGGCCGTCGGCGATCTCTCCTGCCCCGAGCTCGAGGTGCTCACCGAGATCCTGCGCATCCACGGAGGCGAGGCCCTCGTCGCCTGCACTCACGGTCACGCCGTTCACGTCCGTCACTTCCGCACCGAGGCCCCGGGGACCCGGCCGAGCTCCATCGTGGCGAGCTTCCGGCTCCGGGCCCCACGGGGCCGGCGGAGCCACGAGCTGGCGACTCTCCGTGACTCACTGAAGGACTCCGTGCTCGCACCGAGCTGGGAGACCGTCGACGCGTTGCTGGCGGCGCCCGAGCTCTCGGTCACGGAGTGGTTCGCGGCTCTCGGCGTGCCCGGCGTGCCCGAGCTGAGGCCCGTGGATCACGACGAGGTCTGGGAGACCGCAGACCGCGTCGCGACGTCTCTCCTCCGAGGTCGGTCCGCCGATCCGGAGGACGTCGCACGACTCAACGCGATCATCGTGCCCAATGAGAGAGACCACGCCATCCCGACCGAGCCCGCTGCGGAAGGCGAGTCGCTCACCTGGCCGCTCCACGACTCGCTCACGACGTTGTGCTGGTCGTACGGACCTCCGAGGTCGGACCGCTGGCGGCTCCCCTGGGATGCTGCCGACTGGTACGGCGAGCTCACCGAGTACCCGTACCCCGCCGGCCGTCGTCTCACCTTCGGCCGCACGCCCCTGGCACGGGCGGCCGGAACCGGTCGGCTTCTCGGCATTTACCCGACCGAGCTCCTCCGCGACCGCCTGTTCTTTCTCATGGCCGGCCTCGAGCTCGTCGAGAAGTCGTCCATGGGCTCCGCCTTCTGGAAGCTGGCCAAGACCATCGACTCGGCCGGCTTCACGATCTCGATCCATGCCGCCGAGGACGAGGACAGCTTCCGCGAGCTCACCGGCATCGACGCCCATTGGTCCCCGACCCAGGCTCAGGTCGCCCACGCCTTCGTGGATCTCGAGACGGCGTCGGCGGAGACAGTGCTGGACACCCTGACCGAATGGCACTCAGCGAGGAAGTCGAACGGGCTCATCGTGCGCGCCGACGCCGACGGTACCTGGACGATCACGCAGCACGCCGCGGGCGAAGTCGTCGACCCGAGCCTCGACATCGACGAGGAAAGGCTCGGCTCAGCCGCACGCATGCTCACGCCTCGCGAGGCCGTTCTCGCCCTCGGCCTTCCCGACCTCCTCGAACCAGGTGACTGGTGCAGGCTCGCCGACCGAGACGACGTGCGTGAGCAAGACGCCGAGTTTCGCGAGACGACTCGGCAGGCGCTGGCAGAAGACGGCGAGCTCGTCGAGCTCACGGGACCGGACGCTCTCCCTGAGGCCGCCGGCAGGGTGCTCAGGCATGACTCCAAGCCCAACAAGCTGGTCGCGGCACGCCTCGCACCGTCGTTCGACGACCCGACTGCCCTCGACGAGCTGCGCGCCGATCTCACCCGTTCCGACACCTGGGCATGGATCGAGGGCGACACGGTCTGCCTCGCAGCCAGCACGGTGGACACCGGACATCTCTCGTCACTGATCGCCGACATGCCAGGTCCCGTGCGCCTGACGGTGAGCACCGGAACGCGACTCGTGACCTACGGGTGGTGACTCTCGTCCCTTCGTTTTCGTAGACCCATCGGAGCTCTCATGTCCTCGGCCGCCATCCTCATCGCCCCGCTCACGCCCGTGCCCCTGGAGATTGACCCGGAGCTCCGGGCGCGTCTCCACTGCTGGACCTTCCTGGTCAAGGAGGCCTGGGAGGCGCAGCAGCGTCGCGACGAGCGCTTTCGTGGGAAGCCCGTGGACGACGTCGGCGTCTATGCCAGGAACACCTACTGCCAGGAAGAGCCGGCGGCGCTCGAGAAGGACCCGAGTCTCCGGGAGGCCGCCAAGAGCTGGGTCGACACGACCTATCCCGCCTGGCGCTACGATGGGATGAAGGGGCCGCCGCCCAGCAACGGTCCCGCCGACTTCGAAGCCAGCACGGGCACTCCCTGCGGCCTCAGCCTCGAGGACCTCACCGACCGCCGATGCGGCTACGACCTCATCCCGACCGAGGATCTGCCAGAGGGGGTGCTGCACGGCGTCCGCAGCACGCAGGCCTGGCTCGGTGAGTTCGACTGGCTTGCCAATGAACCGGCTCGCGGCAAGGAGCTGGCAACCCTGACCGACCTTCTCTCCGTCCACGGTGGCGAAGCTCTCGTCACCTGGACCCACGGTCATGCCGTCCACGTCCTCCATGCCCGCGCCGAAGCCACCGGCGAGCGCCCCGCATTCGTCGCGGCGAGCTGTCGTCTCACGGCAGCTCGTGGACGCACCGGCCGGGGTCTCGACGTGTTGAAGGAGTCGCTCGCGGGAAGCGTCTTCGAGCCTCAGTGGCCGAGGCTCGAGCGAGAGTTGGCCGGCCCACGGCTCTCGGTGACGAGCTGGTTCGAGTGCTTCGGGGTGCCGGGCATGCCCGAGCTCGAGTGGCAGCGACCCGAGGCCACCTGGGAGACGGCGGCGCGTGTCGCGTTGGACTTGCTCCGTGGACGTGCTGCCGACCCCGACGAGGTCGCGAGGCTGAACGCCCTCATCTCTTCACGAAGCACCCTGAACCTGCTCCCGATCCAAGCGAGCGAGAGCAAGCCGGGAAGCCTCGGCTCGTCGGTCTACCTTGCGCTCAGCAGTCTGGGGGCGGTCCTCGGAGCACCGAAATCGGAGCGCTGGCGGCTGGCCTGGGATGCCGCCGACTGGCTCGGCGAGATCACCGAGGTCCCCTGCCCCGCCAGCAGCCGCTTCACGAGTGGCAGCTCACCGCTCGCCGCCGCCGCGAGCGCCGGACGCCTCCTCGGGCTCTACCCGACCGAGCTCCTGCGCGATCCCCTCTTCTACCTGCTGGCCGGGCTCGAAGTCGTGGAGATTCGTGGCGGCTTCGTCTTCTGGGAGCTCGCCGAGAGCATCGACTCAGCCGGCTTCACGCTCTCGATTCACTCCGCCGCCGACGAGGAGAGCTTCCGTGAGGCCACCGGTGTCATGGCTCGCTGGTCTCCGATGGCTGAGCAGGTCGCTCACGCCTTCGTCGATCTCCCGACGGCACCGTCCGACATGGCTCAAGACACGCTGACCGACTGGTACGAAACGCGGAAGACCGACGGCCTCCTCGTGCGCACCGATGCCGACGGCACGTGGAGCGTCACGCGCTACCGCGACGGTGAGATCATCGAGACGGACCTCGTCATCGACGAGGAGAGGCTTCAGGCGGCCGCCCGCGACTTCACCCCTCGCGAGGCCGTCCTCGCGCTCGGCCTCCCCGACCTCCTGGAACCGGGCGAGTGGACGCGCTGGGGCGACAGCGAAGACAGCCCCCATGACCACGCCGCGCTCGAGGAAAGGACGCGGCGGGCACTCGGAGTCGAGGGCCGAACCACCACTCTCAACGGGCCGAGCGAGCTCACCGGAGCTCTCGGCCACGTCGCGGTCGGCCGCGATCTCGGGATCTCGTTGAAGCTCGAGCCCGGCCTCGAGGAGGACTTGGCCCTCGACGAGCTCTGCGACGATCTCGGCATCCAGTGGGAGACCTGGCTCGATGGTCCTTCGATCGTCGCGTCCGCACGGCTTGTTCAGGTCGAGTTCCTCATCCGCGTGCTCGCCGACATGCCAGGCCCCATGCGACTGACCACCAACGCCAGCGGGGACCTCACGACCTACGAGTGGTGAGAACCCGACACGATCCGACCCACTTCGAGAAAACCCCATGGCCTCAGCCGCCATCCTCATCGCACCACTCGAGCCCGTGCCGGAAGAGGTCGACGACTCCCCTGCCGAGGGCCAACCGGACACCGTCAGCCTGAGCGAGCTCATCCACCATCGGGGCATCTCCGATCCCATCGCATCGGCCGAGCTTCGCCCCGGTGTTCTCCACGGGCATCGCGGTCGACACGCCGCCCTGGACTGGTACGACTGGTCAGTCGACGATCCCGAGCTCGACACCGAGCCCTCCGAGCTGATCGAGATCCTGAAAGCCCACGGTGGAGAGGCCCTTCTCCTCTGGACCTACGGCCACGCCGCGCACGTCTGGCACTTCCGCGCACGAGGACCCGACCGCTCTCCGGAGCACGTGATCGCGAGCGTCCGCCTCCGGGCCCCGAACGGCAGGGCCGACCACGGCCTCGCCGCCCTGCGACGGTCGCTTCAGGGCAGCGTGTTCGAGCCCGACTGGTCGACGATCGACACGCAAGTCGCGGCGCCGAGCCTGTCAGTCACCGCCTGGTTCGAAGCCTTCGGAGCTCCGGGAGCCCAAGAGCTCGTGCCCGACGACCTGGAGCTCGCCTGGGAGACGATGGCCCGCGTCGTGGAGACGCTTCTACGAGGTGATCCCGCCTCACCCGAGGACGTCGCCTACTTGAATGGACTGCTCGCACTCGACCACGAAGATCACCTGCTCCCACTCGAACGAGGCTCGAGGAGCAGCGCCGAGCTCGCCAATGCCCTCCATGACGCCGCCGGGGCACTCAGCACCGTCTACGGGCCGACGACGATCGACCGCTGGCTCCAGCCGGAGGACGTGGCTGCTTCCGCCCTGGACATCTGGGATGACCCCTGCCCGGCCTGGGAGCGCCTGACCGGCGGGTGGTCGGCCCTCGCCGCGAGCGCAGCCATCGGACGCTTCATCGGAAACTACCCGAGCTCGATGCTCCGCGATCCGTTCTTCCATCTCGAGGCCGGTGGTTGCCTGATCGACTGCTTCTCCCACAACCGTGCGTTCTTCGAGCTCGCCGTGACCATCGGCACCGCCGGCTTCACGATCTCGATTCACTCCGCCGACGACGACGCTGGCTTTCAGGCCGCGATGGGAATGGCGGGTCGCACCACGGCCGTGGACGGGCTGACCGCTCAGGTCTTCCTGGACCTCCCCTCAGCACCGGCCAAGGAAGCCCGTGCGGCGTTGGCGGCCTGGTACTCGAAGGCCAAGGCCACCGGTCTCGTCGTCCGGGCCGAGTCCACTGGAGACTGGACCATCACGCGTCACGTCGAGGGAGAGGTTGCCACCCACGATCTCAGCATCGACGAGGACGCCCTTCGCTCGGCAGCCCGCGACTTCGAGCCACGCCGGGCCGTGCTCGCTCTCGGTCTCCCTGATCTCCTCGACCCAGGCGAGCGGAGCAACCGCCAGGGCCGGCAGCGACGGATGGCCGAGGCTCGCGAGAGAACCCTCGCAGCCGTGAACGCCGACGGAGCCGTGACCCACGCCCTGACCGGACCGGCCGTCTTGTCAGGCGCGCTGAAGACGAGTCTCGATCACGCCGAGACCAACACATCCGTCGCGCTCTGGCTCGACCCAGGGCCCGTCGACGCGTCGACCTTCGACGAGCTTCATGAGGACCTCGGCCTGGGCCATGCGTGGGCCTGGACTGAAGGCAGCTCCCTCCTCGTCTCGATCCGGCGCAACGACGTGGAGCATTTGGTCCGAGCTCTCGCCGACCTCCCCGGTCCCGTGCGGCTCGTCGTCGCTACCGACGAGCAGCACATCAGCTACTCGTGGTGAGCGAGTGAGGCTGCAGCTCCTCGCTTCCAGGAGCGCAAGGCCGCCATCGCCATGATGGCGGTGCAGGCCAGGTGGCCCGCCGGGATGAGACGCTCCCAGCTCCACGCACCCGCCGTCAGGTCGTCATGCTCCGGACCGCAGAGGTGGTGGCCTTGCAGCGTCGTGGAGAGCGCGAGCGGCGTCCACTCGAGCACGACAACGGGAATCAGCGCGGCTGGCAGGACGAGCGACAGGAGCTGACCGGGAGTCACCGCCGGTCGTCGCCACAGGAGGCCCGCAGCCAGGAGTGCTGCCGGCACGCCGACGAGGGCGCCACCGACAAAGCGGTCGACATCGCCCATCGTGCAGGTACCGACCTGCCGCGACAGGACCGAGTGGACGCCGAACCAGAGAGCCAGCATGAAGGCGACGAGGTGACCACGTCCGTCGGGCTCAGTCACCGAGCTCATGCCATTCGAGCTCGAGCTGATGGAGGACTCGCGTGTCGGCCGGCTCGATCGGGATCCGAGCCCTGACGCCACCGAGGAGATGGAAGTCGAACGGATCCTCGATTTCGAGCACCCGACCGCCCTCGGACGGACACGCGATGACGTACCAGAGCCAGTTGGAGATCTCCCTGCCTTCGTCCTCGTCGAAGCGTCGGACGAGCTCGGCCCAAGCTCGCTCCTCGACGAGACGCGAGGCATCGGTCAGCGCCTGGTCCACGTCTCGTTCGGGATGACACGCGACCACGGCGAGCACCGCCCAGCGGTGCCCGGACTCCGAACAGGACGGACAGGGTCCGAAGGTCTGGCGGAGGGAGGCCTGAAGCTCCTCGGGCGTCGGGTCACAGATGCCCGACAACGTGTCGAAGAACCAGGCAGCGCCATCCAGCAACCTGCTCTGAATCGACTGACCGCGCTCGCTCGTCGTCATGCTCGCTCCCCCTGACAAACATTGGCCGGTCACGACTCGAGCGGCAAGTCGTAGAGGCGCCGAGCCAGCTCGCGGCGCGCCTCCTCGGCCGTCGCCTGAGGGTGCCGCCGCCGCCAGCCAGCCTCGGCGAGCGCCCGCGCGAGATCACTCATCTCCATCGCGAGACCGAGGCGTCCCGAAGGTCCCAGGCGCCGCTGGGCTTCCAGCTGAACGCTGGCCGCCTCCTTGGTGGTGTCGCGCGCGAAGCGACTGACGGTTATCCCCCGACCCCGGCCATCTCCTTCAGCCGCTCGCGCGTCTCGATGAGCACGCCGAAGGTCGTGTCGTCACCCTCGAGCAAGAAAGCGTCCTCGAGCTCCTCGAGCACCGAAGCCGCCTGCGCAGGCGAGTCGACGACCCGGCCCATGAGCTGGAGCGTCCGCCGCCGCACGGTCGGCTTGACGTGCTCGAGCAGGCTCGCCAGCGCCTCCACCTCACCCGTCGCCGCCACGCGATCGACGTCGAGGCTGTCGGCCTCCATCTCGAGCACGAGCAGCGCGTCGGCCAGCTCCGCGCCCGCCCCGTCACGACCGAGCCGCGCGAGCCCCTTGAGCGCCGGTAGCCGCAGCCGCGGCAAGGTGCTCGCCACCCGCTCGAGGTGCTCGCGCGCCACGTCACCACCGAGGACGCCGAGCGAGATCAACGCCCGCCCCGCCAGCTCCTCCGGCCAGGACGGACCCGCCAGGTCGACGAGGGACGGCACGGCCGACGCCGCGCCGCACTCACCCGCCGCCCAGGCCGCCGCCTCGCGCACCTCGCTGGACGCCGTGCTGTCACCGAGCACCGTGACCAGACCGTCCTCGGCCTGACCGTCACCGATCGCTCCGAGCGCCCGCAGCGCCGCCTCGCGGAGGATGGCGTTGTTCTCGTCGCGAGCCATCCTCACCAGCGGCTCGACCTGCGCCACGCCGCCCACCTTGGCCAGCGCGCGGGCCGCCGCCAGTCGCACCTGGTAACGCGACTCGTCCAGAAACGGCTCCAGCACCCCGGCATGAGCCGTCGCGCCACGACGGGCCAGCTCCTCGATGAGGTAGACCGCGTACTGCGGAGGCGCCTCCGGAAGGACCAACGCGATGGCCGGTCCGATCTCCGGTCCTCGCGCGGCGCGCAGCTTCTTGAGATGAGAATGCCGCCGCATGGGAAGCCCGTGAATGCAGCGACGGACCAGCAGCTCGGCGGTGGCAAAGTCCACGGTCGGCACGTCGTCGACCTGCTCGACCGGACGAGCGGTCGCCACCGACGGCGGCAACCACTCACCCGCCGGACGGTCGGCCATGGCCACCTCGATGCGCGGCGGCTCGTCGGGCAAGAGACGCGGAGCTTCCGGTGCTCGCCGCGGTGCCTCGGGCGTCGTCGTCGTCACGGGCTCGCTCGGCGCCGGCTCCGAGACGGTCGGGCGTGCGGGCTCCGCAGCGGCGGTCTCGGTCTCTCGAGGCTCGGCGCTCGCCACCTCCATCGGAGTCGTCGTGCTTTCGTCGGGACGCTGGGCTCCCTTCGGGGCCACGCCCACGAGATCCCAGCGCACGCCCTCCCGCTCACGAGAAGGCTCGAGCTCGGGGCTCGGAGCCGTCCGCTCGGCCACCTCGACACGGCTGGGCAGCAGCTCTTCGGACTCCGGGATGGCCGCCGACTCGGCCTCCGACGGCGGTCGCAGGCTCGCCAGGTCGTCGACTTCGCTCTCGCGATGGGTGATGTCGAGGCTGCCGAGGTAGTACCAGCGCTCATCCTCCAACACCCAAGCCATGCGGTGATGTCGCGTGGTGACGCTCGCACCGGGACCGAGCTGCACGCGGAGGGCCACGTCGACGATCGCCTTGTCGCCCTTGCGCTCGATCTCGCTGATGACGGAGCTGTAGAGCTCGAAGCCCGACCGCCGCGATTGCTTCACGTACTGCTTGCGGTCGCCGCCGAGGCGCTCCTGCAAGCTCTCGTCGAACATGTCCCAGAGCTCCCCGTGACGGTTGAGGTAGGACAAGACGTAGAAGCGCTTGATGCGACGCCGCAGCTCCTTCTCGGAGTCGGCTGCCTCGGCCAAGCAGGGAAGGCCGAGCCAGGTCAGCGCGAGCACGACGACGGTCCAGCGACGCAGTGACGAGGTCATCTTCGGGGCTCCAGGCCGAGCTGCGCGCGGAGCCCGGCCGCATCGATGGGTCGCGACGACCGACGCACTTCCATCTGGATGGGCGGCGGCGGCGAGCTGCCTTCACGCAGGGTGCCGAAGGTGAGGACCGCCAGCACGCCGGGACGACGGAGCTGCACCCGCCCCGGCTTGCGGTGGTCACCCTCGTGGCCGAAGCGCGAGAAGCGGAGCTGGGCGCGGTCCGAGCCCGGCAGGTCGACACCGACGACCTTGCCCCCGCGGATCTTGAGCGTCGGCTCGTCACCACCCGCGCAACGCGGAAGATCGTGGTAGCCACCCCGCAGCGCGAAGAGCAGCTCGTCGAGACAGAACGGCAGGCCGAAGGCCGCCTCGAAGGCCTCGCGGCCCGCCTCCGCCGAGTACATCGCCCGGCGTTGCGGCAGGTAGACCCGCAGGTCCTCGCGGTCGCACCAGACCAGGGCCTGGAGTTGGCTCCCCTGCAACACCTCCAGGCGCAATCGGCTCGGGTTCCGCGCCGCCGAGAAGACGAGCTGTGCGGAGGCCTGGCGTCCCTCGGCGGTCCACTTGAGCTTGGCGGTGCCCACCACCGTCGTCGGACCGACCTGAGGGGCTCCGGCCTGCATCGCCAGGACCAGCAGCAACGTCGAGAGGCTCACCCGTCATCTCCCGGCAGGCTGCCCGCCAGGGCGCCGGCCCGACCGGAGAGGCGTTCGACGCGGGCGCGCGTGCCCTCCTCGTCTTCGTCGAGACCCAAGCGCAGCGCCTCGCGGTAGACCTCGAGAGCCTCCTGATGGCGACCGCGCTCCTCGTGGATCCTGCCCAGGTGCATGAGTATCACTGGGTCGGGATGCCGGGCCGCCGCGTCGGCGAGGGCCTCCTCGGCCTCGTCGAGACGACCCTGGCGGTAGTAAGCCCAGCCCAGGCTGTCGAGGTAGGTGCCGTCGCCCGGTCGCAGCTCGAGCGCTTGCTTGACCAGGCGCACGGCTTCGCCCAACCGGCGTCCGTGCAGCACGAGGGTGTAGCCGAGGCTGTTGTAGAGGTCGGCGCGATGAGGCGCGAGCTCGATGGCCTTCTCGAAGGCAGCCACGGCTTCGTCCTGACGACCCGCCCGGTCGGCCAGCATGCCGACGAGGAGGCGGTGCCCGGCCTCACGGGGCTCGGAAGCGATGGCCTGCTCGGCGACCTTCCAGGCCGCGGCGCTCATCCCGCCACGATCCAGAGCCAGCGACACGCGCTGGATGATCGAGGTCGAGCGACGCTGCACTTCCACGAGGTCGACGAGCACCTGTCGCGCCTCGGCCTTGCGTCCGAGCTCGAGCAGGCAGCGTCCCTTCTCGATGAGGAAGAGCATGGCCTCGGGCGTCTGCTCCAACGCCGGCTCGAGGAGGTCCAGCGCCTCCTGGGCGCGATCGTCCTGGAGCAGGGCGCGAGCCAGCAGGAGGGTGCGTCCCGGCGGCGCGTGCCGCAGCCGACGCTGGGCCCGGCGCAGGACCTCGATGGCTTCCTCGGGTCGAGCGTCGACCATGAGCGTGCGGCCCAGGAGCTCTTCGAAGCGCGCGAGCTCGGCCTCCGTGCCGGAGCCGTCCTTCTGGATGCGCTCGAGGGCCTCGCGGGCGTGCTTCACCGCCGACGCCCGCTGCCGCACCCGCATCTCGAGCTCGGCGCGGCTCTCCAGCACGTGGGCGTCGCGGCCCAGCATCTCTTCGAGCTCGTCGAGGGTGGCCTTGCCTTCGTCCGGACGCCCCTGTAGGTACTGGACCTCGGCGAGGAGGTGACGCAGGGCCCGCTCGACGCCCGGCAGCGGCGCCTGGTCGAGGGCCTCCCGCAACATGTCCTCGGCCTGCTCGAAGCGACCGGCCTCGGCCATGACCTGGGCGGTGGGCACCGCGCGACGCGCCTGCTCGGAGGGCTCGGACGCTCCCTGGTGGAAGCGACGCACGTTCCGCACGGCCTCGCGATGGCGTCGACGGGCGACGTCCCAGTTCGCGCGCAGGCCGCGGAAGACGTCCGGTCGCGGATGGTCCCGTGCGTGGTCGTCGAGGAGGTCGATCGCCTCGTCTCGACGGCCGTCGTCGAACAGCAGGGTCGCCAGGAGCAGGGTCGTGTCGTCGTCTCGGGGGTCGTGTCGACGCGCGCGGAACAGGCGGGCGATCGCGCGTTGCCGCTGACCCAGCTCGGCGTGGAGCCGTCCCCCCACCCGGTGCAGGATGACGAGCTCTTCATCGGTCCAGTCGTCGTGACGCGCGAGCAGCTGCTCGAGGTCCCGCTGGGCTTCACGAGCACGGCCGACGCCGTACTGCCAGAGCAGGGCCTGCTCGGCCACGGCCGCCCGACGATGGCTGGCCTTGCGCGCGAGCTGCTCCCAGGCGCGCAGCGCCTCGCGTCGCTTGCCGAGCGCCCAGTAGGCGTCGGCCAGGCCCTCGACCGCCAGGTCGTTGGTGGGGTCCACGGTCAGCGCCCGCTGGGCCGCCTCGACCGCGAGCTCCAACTCGCCGACCGACAGCGCGGAGCGCAGGAGCCGGATGCTGACCTCCGTCTGCTCTCCCGCTTCGAGGGGACGCTCGAAGGCTTCCTTCAGGTAGATGAAAGCCTCTTCGCGTCGTCCGAGCTGCTCGAGCACGCGACCGAGGTGGAGCAGCCCGGAAGCCCGCATCTCGCCCGACAGCGAGCGCAGGCGGTTCTTCAAGTGAGGGACCTGCGCCTCGTAGTCGTCAAGCTCTTCGGCCAGGCGGAAGAGCCGCTCACCTGCTCGCGGGTCCCGCATCCGGTCCCACCAGGACTGGAGGACCCAGCGGAGCTGACGTCGATGCTCCCCCTGGACCCGGGCGTTGCCGCGACGCTCGGCGCGGTGGGCGTGCCAGGCGTGGGCCTGGGAGAGCAGGTCGAAGATCGCCAGCTCAGTCGTCCCCTTGCGGACGCAGGTCTCGGCGATGGCGATGGCCTCGTCGGTCCGGCGGCGATGCTCGCCGGGATCACCGTCGGGGGCACCGCGGAAGAGGACCTGGGCCTTGAGCTCGAGGGCCGCAAGGCTGTCGGGGTCGACCCGCAGGGCATCGTCGGCATGCCGCACCGCCTGCTCGAGCTCCCCCCTCAGCCAGGCGCCCCGCGCCTGCTCGAGGGAGAGGAAGACGGAGCCGCCGGGGATCTCGGCGCGGGCTCGGTTGAGCGCGGCGTCGGAGTCCTCGAAGCGGTGCTCGAGGTAGGCGGAGTAGAGCCTCCCGTTGCGCCCCGTGCGATGGCGGATCTCGGCGCTGAGGGACGTGCAGGCCAGGAGAAAGACCAGCCCCCAGGTGCAGCGCAGCGATGAGGGAGCGGTCATTGCACGTCGAAGAAGAACTTGTGCTGCCGCAGGAATCGCTCGTGGGAGGCCCGGACGGTCACCCGACGATTCATGACGAATTGGTGCTGACGATGCGCGCAGGACTGGGCCTCCTTGAGCTCGGACGATTCGAGGCAGAGCCGCAGGACGTGACGTCCCTCGGGGACGTCGAGGAGGTACTGCTCGCTGCCTCCCCTCTTCTTGTCGGCCGTGAAGTCGTGGACGGCCACTTCCTGTCCGTCGACATCGATCCGCAGACGCCCGCTCTTGAGCTTGTGTTCAAGGAGCACGGTGACCGCGGCCAGGCCGACATCCGAGGCGGGCTCGGTCGGCGTCGGATCCTCGACCACGGGATCGGGCGTGCGGACGACCGGCGGCGGAACGTAGACCGGCGGCGGCGTGACGGGGTCGTTGCGCGGCGGCGGGTCGTCACGCACCGGGCGGTTGGGCTGACGCGTCGTGGTCTCGGGCTGGCGGTCGACGGTGCGCGGCGGGTCGGGGTCGCGACGCGGCGGATCCGGAGTGACCGTCGAGCTGCCGCCGTCGCTGCCTGAGCCCGAGCCACTGCCCCCGTTGCCGCTGCCGCCGCCGTCGTTCGAACCGGAGCCGCCGTCGGTGCCGCCGCTGCCCGGGTCACCGTTGCCGGTGTCGGCAGGGTTGGTGACCACCGTGCCGTTGTCGCCTCCGGGATCGGTGCCGCCCTTGCCGAAGAAGAAGTCCTTGCCGATGAGGACGCCGGCAGCTCCCAGGAGGAGCACGGCGACGACCCCGACCAGCGCCGGGAGCTTGCTCTTGCCGCCACCGGCGGCGGGCGCGGCGTCAGCCGGTGCTCCGCCCGTCGGGCTGGGCGCGGCGACGCTGCCGGGAGGAGCTCCGATCGCGGTGCCGCTCACGGTCGGCGGGCCGGCGATCTGAGTGGCGTCTTCCGAGCCGAGCTGCTCGGGCGGGAGCGCACCGGCGGCGCCGGCGCCTGAGGCGGCGCGCAGGGCGTCGGCCACCTCCTTGCCGGTCTGCCAGCGCTCGTCGGGCGCCTTCTTCAGGAGCTTGCCGACGATCTCGTCGTAGACCTTCGGGATGCCCGGGAGGATCTTCGACGGCTCGATGGGATCGATGTTGACGATCTGGTAGGTGATCGTCGTGAGCGACGAGCCCATGAACGGCTTCTCGCCGGTCAGCAGCTCGTACAGGATGATGCCGAGCGAGAAGAGGTCGGAGCGGCCGTCGATGGCGTGACCGATGACCTGCTCGGGCGACATGTAGTTCGGCGTGCCGAGGAACTGGCCGGTCTTGGTGAGGTTGCTGGTCGAGACCTTGGCGATGCCGAAGTCGGCGATCTTGATCGTCCCGTCCTCGAGGTACATCAGGTTGGCCGGCTTGACGTCGCGGTGGGTGACACCCTGGCGATGGGCATGGTCGAGCCCCTCGGCCGTCTGGATGCAGATGTCGACCGCTTGCTCACGGGTGAACTTCACGCCGCTGCGGAGGTGGTCGTAGACTGACTGCCCGGTCAGGAACTCCATCGCCATGTACGAGGTGCCGAGGTCCTCGTCGTGGTCCACGTCGTGAATGACGACGATGTTGGGATGGGCGAGCCGACCGGCGGTGCGCGCCTCGCGGAAGAAGCGGCTGCGGAACTCTTCCTCTTCGGCCTCGCCGAGCCCGGCGATGTTGAGGAGGACCTTGAGCGCGACTTGCCTGCCGATCTTGGGATCCTCGGCCTCGTACACGACGCCCATCGCGCCGCGTCCGAGCTCGCGGTGGATCTTGTAGCGACCGAGCTGCTCGAGACCCGCGAGTGGATCGCGGGCCCGCTGCGCGGCCGTCGGCTCCCCGGTCGGGGCCGGATTCGGCGCTCCGCTGTCGACCGAAGTTTCGTCGTTGTCAGTCAAGGTCGTGCTCTCCCCGAAGTGTCGTCACGCGCTTCCCCGTCAGCGCGCCAGCTGCGACGCAGACACGAACTCGACCGCCGGCTGCGTCCGCGCCAAGGCCTCCAGAGCGGTGAGGGTCACGCTCTTGAGGTGGCCGATGCCGATGACTTCCTCCTGTTCGTGCGCGCGGGCGAGCAACTCGTCCAGGCGCTGGCGGACGTGATCGACCGATTCCTCGTTGTCCAAGAAAACGGTCCGCATCGCCACGGGCAACCCGTGCCGCCGAGCCGTATCGTACGCCACCGTGGCCGCGGTGGTCCGTGAATCCAGGAAGTAGAGGCCGGGCAGGTCCTCCCGCTCGATGTCGACCAGGGCCGTCGAGAAGGCCTCCATGAGGGCGGGGTCCGCGGTGGCCCGAGAGCCCATGTGGTTGTTCAGCCCGGCCACGTGCGGGACGGACAAGAGGTTCCGCCTCAGGACGGACGCCACGTTGCCCCCCGGCATGCCCACAACCAGGGCTCCCTCCCCCGGATCGCTGCCGGTGCGGGACTCGGGCTCCATGGGCTGGTGGAGGATGACCTCCAGCCCGGCCCGGTGCGCGATCCGCGCCGACTCGATGCTGTGACGTCGCTCGGGGAGGACGGCCATGGTCATGGGGAGACCGATGCGCGCCGCCCGCTTCATGAGCCCGAGGTCGAACCCACAGTCGTCGAGGACGATGGCAACCCTCGGTCGGTCCCCTCGTGGTCTCGGCGGGTCCGGCCGAGGAGTCGGTGTCGTGCGGCGCGGCGGCGTCACCGGTGGCTTCGGCTCGGTGCGCGGCGGGTCGGGGCTCGTTCGGGGCGGTGTCGGCTTCGGGGTCGTGCGAGGGGGATCGGTCCTCGGCGGCTGGGTCCGCGGCGTCTCTCGGGTCTCGGTGCGCTCGACCACCGCCGGCGGCGTCGGGTCGTCATCGGCGGGTGGCCCCTGACGCAAGGTGCGCAGGGCCCAGGTCAGGCCGAGCAACGCCAACACGAGGCCGAGCAGGACCTGCAGGCCATGCCCCTGCTTGCGCCGGGCTCCTCGACTCTTCTTCTTGGCGGCCACGAGTCAGGGTTGCTCTCAGGCGGTCTTGCGAGCGGGCGACGACTTCAGGATCTCGAGAGCGCGCTCGAGCTGTCGGTCGGGAACCTTCTCACCGCTCTCGGGATCCGAGGACTTGCGCTGGAGCACCGGCGCCGGGGTCTCGTCGCCCTTCTCTTCTGCCGCGGCGAGCTGCTCGGCCGCCGGCGGACCGTCGCGCTGGATGGCCTCGTCGGGCTCGAGCCCGTCCTCGGGAAGCTCCGTGCCGTCGGCGCGCAGGAAGCGGCCGACCGTGACGTGGAGACCGGCACCGTCGTCGAGAAGGATGAGGTCCTGGAGGGAGGTCTTCCCGAAGGTCCGATCCCCCACCAGGCGGGACGGACCGGCCTGGAGCGCCTGAGCGACCAGCTCGGCCTCGCCGACGGTGTCGCGGCCGGCCAGGGTCACCACGGAGCCACGCCAGGTCGCGGGTCCCCGCGCCTCGTAGCTCGACTCGCCGCGTCGGGTCGACGTCTTGAAGAGGGTGCCCGGGGGCAGGAAGTGGTCGGCCAGCGCGGCCGCCTCGCTGACCTCGCCGCCACAGTTGCCCCGCAGGTCGAGCACGAGACCGCTGACGCCGCTGTCGGCCAGGCGGCGGAGCTCGTCGCCGACCTCGCGGGCGATGCCTGGAGTGAGCTGACGCACCGAGAGGAGAGCCATCCCGCCCTCGAGCCGCTCGCTCACCACGCGGAGGCCGGAGAGGTCTTGTCGGACCACCTCGACGACCTTGCCCTCCTCCTCCTCGGCGTCACGGAAGTAGCCGAGCTTCACGCTCGTGCCGGCCGGGCCGCTGAGCATGAGAGCGGCCTCGAGGAGGGTGAGGTCCTTGCTGGCCAGGCCGTCGATGCTCTCGAGGTAGTCGGCCTGCTCGACGCCGGCGAGGTCCGCCGGGGAACCGGGCATGACACAGGCGACCTGGACGTACTGCTGTGGCGTCTTGACCAGGAGCACGCCGATGTCGGCGCGGTGGTCACCCTCGGAGAGCTGCTTCATCCGGTCGGGGTCGTGGTAGCTCGACCAGGGGTCGAGGCTCTCGGCGACGCCCTGGAAGGCGCCCCGCTCGAGCTGGTCGAGGCGGACCTCCTCCACGTAGTGGCGACTCACGTGAGAGAGCGCCTCCGTGAAGATCTTCAGCTCGCGGAGAGTCTCGTCCTGCCCCTCCTGCACCCGCGCACCGATGGCCCCCACCAGGACGAGGGTGACCAGGGGTGCGGACAGCACGAGCAGGAACTTTCGCAGATAACCCATGGGCTCCATGTCGGCAGGAAACGTGCCCCAAACGAGGCCCTGCCGCCCGAAATGATGACACGCCGCCCCGGCAGCGACCAATTCGAGGTGACCGAGTCCCTCGAACGTCTCTCGGTCGGGGCGGGCTCGGACAGGAGGGCCGTCCGAGCGACCACCCTCAGAGGTCCCGGCGCTCCGAGCCCCGGTCGACGACCGGGCGTCCCTCCGATTGCCGACTGCCACGCTCGTCGGCCCCACCCGGGAGCGTCACGCGTCCGTTGGCGCCGAGCTGGTCGACGAGGCAACCGCGCACCGGCGCCGACACCAGCGGGCGGCCCCGCACCGTCAGGCCGAGACCCGGCCTCTCGGCGCGGATCGCCTGGGGGCTGAAGAACTCGGGCTCGCCGTCGCCGCTCAGGTCGATGCCGCCGTCGGGCAGCTTCGGATCGAAGCCGAGCGGGACGTGGGACAGCTCGACCTCGGGCGTCCAGTCCCAGTAGTCGCCCTCGACGACGGGCTGGATGACGTACCAGTAGCCCCGTCGGCACCCTTCCGAAGGGCTCGGCAAGGGCGAGTCACGAACACCGGGTAGGTCCGCGTCGGAGAACAGCAGGTACTCGTCGCCGTCGCCGGGCAGTCCATTGAGGTCGACCGTCCTCGCGAGGTCACCCGGCTCCTCATCGACCGGGATGAAGCCCAGCCAGTGCGCGGCTGCCCAGCTCTCCTTGATCGGTTCCGCGCCGGCGTCTCGCTGGCGGAAGAGGTTGTAGCCGACGACCAACCCGCGGTCGGGGTGGTCGAAGTGGGGTTCGGCGGTCCCGAAGCCACAGTTGGGTCCGGGGTAGTAGAGCGTCGGCTGATGATCGATCAGCGCGCCGAAGACCAAGTCGATCGAAGGCGGCCCCTTCCCGAGCCACGCACGTGAGCTGCTTCCGAAGACGTCGGGCGTCCACGGGCTCGGGCCCCCGGGAACGAAGCCCGTACCGGCGTGATCCACGTACGAAGGGGCGATGGTCTCTCCCACCACTTGCCAGGTCGTGGCGGAGAGGTTCGGCGCGTGATGAGTGGTCGAGTCGAGGGCGATCAGGTCTCCCTCGCCGTCGGCGCCGGGCGCCGTCACGAAGACGAAGAAGCGGTCCGTGCCGGACTGCCGGCCGGAGAAGGTGCCCGGATAGAAGTCGTAGAACGGGCTCGGGGCGTCGACGGCGACGTTCCCCACCGTGGCCTCGTCCTTCGAGTAGATCCAGTTCGTGTATCCGAGAGATCCACGAGCCACGTTCACGACGTAGATCTCCGGTGCGCTGGCCGTGTGCAGGTCGCAGCTTCCGTCTTCCGGCACGCCGTCGACGAGGGCTCCCGACATGAGCGCGGTGGCCCAGCCGTCGACGGGAGCGATCACCATCACGACGAGAGCGGCCGCAATCCATCGACCCGGTCCGACCGTTCCCCTCATCGGACGCGCCGGCTGCTGCGACGCTCGGTCGCTCCCACCGTGAATGGACCGAAGACCCGCAACGCGTCCCCATCGCTGGTCACCACCTCGACCTCGTAGGTCCCCGCCAGGCGTCGACCCCGGAGCACGGTGTCGACGGAGACCACTCCCCCGTCCAGCCCCTGCGCGGGCAGCAGCGAGCGGTTGATCCGGGTCCGCTCCGTGCCGGTCAGCCGATACACGTCATAGCCCAGCACGTCCGCGGCCTCGGCGCCGACGAGGAGCTCGAGGCCATCAGTCCCACCGCGAAGCTCGACCCGTCCGGTGGCGCTCAGGGGGTCGGCCGCCGTGCAGCCGAGCACGGGCGCCGAGATCAGCGGTCGACCCTGAACGGTCAGGCCGAGACCAGGCATCCCGGCCTGGATCGCCTGGGGGCTGAAGAACTCGGGCTCGCCGTCACCGGTGATGTCGATGCCACCGTCGGGGAGCTTGGGCTCGAAGCCGAGCGGGACACGGCCCAGCTCGGTCTCGGACGTCCACGCCTCGTAGTCGCCCTCGACGACGGGCTGGATGACGTACCAGTAGCGGCGTGCGCAGGCTGGCTCGGGGGCCTCGAGCGGAGAGTCGCGAAGCCCGGGCAAGTCGGCGTCGGAGAAGAAGAGGTACTCGTCACCATCGCTCGGCTGCCCGTTGAGGTCGACGGTTCCGAAGAGGTCTCCCGACTCGTCGTGGGCCGGGAGGAAGGTGAGCCAGTGTTCAGCGCCCCAGCTCTCCTTGGCAGGTGCCGTGCCTGCATCGACCTGCCGGTAGACGTTGTAGCCGACGATCATCCCGAGTTCGGGGAAGAGCTGATGCGACAGCCCCATGCCGAAGCCGCACGATGCACCAACGAAGTAGAGCGCCGGTTGGTAGTCGATCAGGGCTCCGAACACGACATCCACGGTCGACCGCCCCGCTGCCGGGAACGCGCGTGGCCCCGCTCCGAGATCGATGGACGTCGGGAGGCCGCGGTCGTCGAAGACCACTCCCGTGCCGGCGTACCCATCAAAGCCCCCGGGGATCGTGTTGCCAACGACCTGAAAGGTGGCCGCACCCGGGTTGGGAGCCGAGTTGTTGGTGGCGTCGAGAGCGATGAGGTCGCCACCGCCATCACCTCCCGGGGAGGTCAGGAAGATGTAGTAACGGTCTTCCCTGTCGAAACCGGCCGAGAAGTTCGCCGCCGTCACCGTGTAGCCGAAGTTCCTCTGGGTCGCTCCACCGCGGCTCACATCACCCTTCACGTAGAGCCAGTCGGTGTAGCCCGACCCTCCCTCCGGGACCTTGACGATGTAGAACTCGATGTCGGTGGCCGCTGCCGGTTCGCAGCTTCCCTCCACGGCCACGCCGTCGACCACGACGCCACCGATGACGAGCGAGGCTCGCGTCTCGTGCATGGCAAGCAGGATCAGCAAGCTCGACAGGACGAGGCTTCTCTTCATGACCACGCTCCTTCTCACCGACTGCGTCGGCGACTGTCGCGACGCTCGGCCGCTCCCACCGTGAACGGACCCACGACCCGCGACGCGTCCCCGTCGCTGGTCACCACTTCGACCTCGTAGGTCCCCGACAGGCGCCGGCCCCGCAGCACGGTGTCGACCAGGACTGCTCCTCCGTCCAGGCCCTGCGCAGGTAGCAGCGAGCGGTTGACCCGCGTCCGCTCCGAGCCGGTCAGCCTGTACACGTCGTAGCCGAGCACGTCCGCCGCCTCGGCACCGACGAGCAGCTCGAGGCCGTCGCTCCCAGCGTGGAGCTCGACGCGCCCGTTGGCGCTCAGCGGATCGGCCGACGTGCAGCCGAGCACGGGCGCCGAGAGGAGCGGTCGCCCTCGGACCGTCAGGCCGAGCCCCGGCATCCCGGCATGGATCGCCTGAGGACTGAAGAATTCCGGCTCGCCATCACCGGTGATGTCGATGCCGCCGTCGGGGAGCTTGGGCTCGAAGCCGAGCGGGACGCGGGCCAGCTCGGTCTCGGACGTCCAGGCCTCGTAATCACCGTCGACGACGGGCTGGATGACGTACCAGTAGCGACGCGCGCACTCGGGCTCAGGGGCACCGAGCGGAGAATCGCGAAGCCCGGGAAGGTCGGCGTCCGAGAAGAACAGGTACTCGTCACCGTCGCTCGGTCGGCCGTTGAGATCGACCGTGCCGGCCAGGTCGCCCGGCTCGTCGGCCACCGGGATGAAGCCGAGCCACTGCTCCGCTTGCCAGCTCTCCTTGCTGGGAACCGTGCCGCCGTCGTCCTGGCGGTAGACGTTGTAGCCGATGATGAGGCCCCGCTCCGGATGGAGATGGTGCGAGACACCTCCCCCGAATCCGCACGCGACTCCTGGCTCATAGAGCGCCGGCTGATGGTCGATCAGCGCCCCGAAGACGATGTCGACGGAGCCCCGACCGGACGCGGGGAAGCTGCGTGCTCCGGCACCGAGGTCCACCGGCACCGGCAGGCCACGACCGTCGAGCTGGAGCCCGGTCCCGACGTGTTGCCTGAACCCTGAGGCGATGGTCTCGCCGACGGTCTGAAAGGTGGTGGCACCCGGCTCGGGTAGCGAGAACGCGGTCGAGTCGAGCGCGAGCTGATCACCACTGGACCCTTCGCCAGGTGCGGTCAGGAAAGAGTAGTGACGATCGGTGTCCAGATCGCAGCCCGTGAAGTTGCCCGCCAAGAAGAGGTAGGAGAAGCCCGACAGCGTGGCTCCTCCTGCGCTCGCACCCGCCTTGACGTAGACCCAATCGGTGTAGTCCACCCCCTCCTCGGGAACGTTCACCGCATAGAGCTCGACGTTGGTCAGCGTTGCAGGTACGCAACTCCCGGTGGACGGGACACCGTCCACGAGAAGGCCGCTGACGACGGGTTGAGCGACGCTCATGCCAGGAGCCACGAGCAACGAGACGACGAGAATCACGCGCGACATGACAGCACCTCCCTCGCGTAGCCCTCCGCGAGCCAGCGACACGAGTGAGGCTAGCGAAACCCGGCCGAGGTCGTCCGGGCGCCGTACGGAGTACGGTCAGCCTCGGGTCGGACCGAAGTGCGCGGCCGGATCCACCGGCTTCCCGTCGCGCTGCACCTGCAGGTACAGCCGCGGCCCCTCCAGGCTTCCGGTGTCCCCCACCTGACCGACGACCTCACCCTCGATGACGAGCTCCCCGACCGCCGGCCAGAAGACCTCGGCGTGCGACAGCACGGTGAGGAAGCCCCGGCCGTGATCGAGCACGAGCGTCCGACCGAAGCCCTGAAACCAGTCGTTGAACAGCACGCGCCCCGTCGCCGGTGCCGCGATGGGCGTGCCGGCCGGCGCCGACCAGGTCCAGCCGTGCGACTCCGTCCGCGTCCGATGCCTCGGGTGCACCCGCTTGCCGAAGCGCCCCACCAGCTCGTGCGTGCCCGGCGGCAGCGGCGCGCTCAGGCCCACGCCGAGACCGAGCAGCTCGACGTCGGCCCGCTCCCCCGCCACGGCCGACCTGCGCGGTCGTCCAGGTCGCTCAGGCGCCGGCGCGCCACCGGCCAGCCAGGCCGACAGCTCGCTGCGTGCCGTGCGCAGGGCCTCGGTCCACGTCCGACGATCGGACCGGAGAGCGACGAGCTGGTCGGCACGCGAGCTCACCGCCGTCCCGAGCCGGCGCTGCGTCCGCGCGGTCTCGACCTGGGCCTCCTCGTGCACGGCGAAGGCGCGGGCCGCCTCGGCCTCGGCTCGATCGGCCGCCGCTGCGAGCCGGCGAAGCTCCTCGGCCAGCACG
This sequence comes from Acidobacteriota bacterium, assembly GCA_039029535.1. GTDB lineage: Bacteria > Acidobacteriota > JBCCFW01 > JBCCFW01 > JBCCFW01 > JBCCFW01. The sequence continues at coordinate 37,101 of JBCCFW010000002.1, read as the reverse complement.
CCCTCGGCCTCGGCTCGCCGGCTGGCCAGCGGCAGCGCCCCGTCGGGCGTGACCGCCGCGTCGCGCGGCGAGCGTTCGAGCGCCCGCAGCACCCGGACCAGTCGTCGTCGTGTCGCCTCGTGCCGCGCCCGCAGCCGCTCGGCCCGCGCCGAGGCCGTGCGCCGAGCGCGCTCCGCCTCGGCGGCGCGGTCCCGCGCACGGGCGTGCTCGGCCTTCGCGAGGGCCGCTTGCTTCTCGAGGGTGCTGAGCTCGGTGAGCGCGTCGCGCTGACGTCCGTCCTGCCGAGAGAGCCCCTCGGTGAGCCGAGCGATCTCCCGCTCGAGACGGGCGCGAGCTCGCGCTGCGTCCTCGAGGGCAGCCGGGTCGACCGGGTCAGGAGACTCCGTGTCGGCCTGCGCCTGCTCGTCGGAGAGCAGCACGGCGCCGGGCAGGTCGTTGCCTCCGTCGGTCGTGGTCTCGGTCGCGCCGACACCGCTCACCGATGCGAGCAGCACGAGCACGATCGCGCACCGGACCGACACGAAGGTCACAGCAGGCTGCGTCCGTCGAGGTCGGGCGGCAGCTCGATCTCGAGCGCGGTGAGGATGGTCGGGAAGAGATCGGCCATCTGCGGCTCCTCCCCGGGCGTCAGCGGGCGGTTGCTGAAGAGAATGCCCTTCACGTGCTGCGGGTCGAGCGAGCAGTGGTCCGCGCCCCAGGCCTTGACGTTGTCCTCGACCTCCTGACAGGGCGCACCGCCGAGTGAGGTATCCCACGAGACCCGATAGCCCGGGTTGTTGGCGACGCGGAGGTCGGGGATGACCGCCCCGTCGTAGTCCCGGTAGATCTCGTCGCGGTGATGGACCGCGCTCACCGGTCGCTGTCCCGTCTGATCGTCGACGAGGGCCTCCAGCTTGGTCTTCAGCTCGGCGACCAGCTCACGGTACGGACGCCCCGGTCGCACCGTCCCTTGAGGCTCGCGGCCGGCGAGGTTCACGTACACGTTGCCCAAGCCGAGCGCGTAGGCCCTCGTGCGGGTCCAGTCGACGTTGGCGAAGAGCTCGCTGCGATCGCGCTCGAAGAGATCGTCGAGGGTGCGGCCGTCTCCTCCTGCTCCGAGGCAAGGATCGGGGTCGAGCACGAGGTAGCCGTGGTTGACCAGCCAGCGGTTGATGTTCACGCCCCGCTTGAACTGGCTGAAGCCGTGGTCGCTGATGACGAGGAAGGTCGTGTCCTTCGGGGCGAGCTCGCGGGCCTTGCCGACCAGCTCGTCCATCTTCTCGTAGGCCTCGCGGACGACGTTCTCGTAGCGCCGGGCCTTCTCCGCGTCGTAGCCGGGATGGGTCGGATCCTGGAGACGGAGGAAGACGTGCTGGAGCCGGTCGGTGAAGGCGAAGACCTGCACGAAGACGTCGACGTCGGAGTCGGTCAAGGTCTCGACCATGAGCGCTTCGAAGCCGTCGATGGTGTCGAGCGCGTCGGCAAGGGAGTGCTGCTCGTCGGCGAGCCCTTCCGATACCGAGAAGGTGTCGATGGCCCAGCCCTGCGTCTTGAAGGGACCGAGCCTCTTGCCCAGGCCGCGGCCGAAGCTCGCGGGTGCCGCCCAGCGCAGGCCGGACAGCTTGCGGGGGTCGACGTTGACCGGGCTCATGACCAGCTCGATGCGGTCGTTGGGTCCCGTGCCCGACTGGTTGTAGAAGCGCACCAAGCCATGGGCCTTGAACAAGGCGTTGAAGGCGAACTTCACCTCGTGCCAGTCGCTGAACTCGCCGGGCTTCACCGTCGAGGTCGTGCCGCCCGCGTTCACCTCGATGACCCCGCCACCCAGCGCCCGCAGGCTCAGGGCCGTCGACAGCCGAGGCGCCGCCTCGCCCGAGGAGGACGCCTCCTCCGGGAAGAGCAAGTTGCGCGGTCCCTCGATGGACGTCTCGAAGGGCTGACTGGGATCCCCCTCGAGCTTCATGACGGGGATGGCGAACTGGCCGCCGTCGAGACCCGCGCGGCTCGTGTAGATCGTCGGCTGGCTCATGACCCCGCGAAGGTCGGGGACGCCGAGCCCGCCGATCATCTCGAGCCCCTCCATCTCCTGTGCCGGGAAGGTGAGCGGCAGGCGCACGATGCGCGCCTTCATCCCGCTCTCCACCGCCATCTCCCAGAAGGTCTGACCACGCCGGTTGTTCAGCGGATCGGGAACGGTGGCCGGGAGCAGGCTCGATCCGACCAGCCAGCCGGCCGCCGCGCCGCCGACGAGCAGGCCGCCGCCGAGGAGGGCGAGCTTGCGCTTCGCTCCCCCACCGAGCCGAGAACGCAGCGCGAGCAGGAAGAGCAGCGGCACGAGACCGATGCTGGCTGCGATCCCGGCGAAGGCCAGGCCGTTGTTCTCACCGAAGAGGAAGTCGGACCGGTGCGTCTCGTCGACGGCGACGAAGCTCGGCAGGTAGGTGCCGGGCGTGCGGCGGAGGAAGTCGAAGATCTCCGTCCGGCCCGGGTTGAGCCCGGTGGCGAAGGTCGACCAGGACACCGGCGTCTGCGGAGGGTTGGTCGGCAACAGGGAGGAGTACTGACCCTCCTTCGCGAGCTGCGAGAGATGCGGCAAGCGCCCCTCGTCCATGTATTGCCGGGTGAGCTGCGCATCGGCACCGTCGAAGCCGAGGACCACCACCTTGGGAGCCGACTGGGCAGGCGCGGCGAGAACGAGGACGCCGACCAAGACGGCGAGGGACGGGAGGCGAGAGCGTCGCCAGCTCATGAAGATTCCTTTCGCACGTGGGCCCGCGCTCGCTGGAGCAGGGTGCTCTTCGACACGGCGCCGACCACGCGATCCACCCTCCGACCGTCGGGGTCGAGGATGTAGACCGTTGGCAAGGCCATGGCCGGGAAGGTCCGATGGGCCTCTTCGTCCGCGTACGCGTTGAAGTACGGCAGCTCGTTGGCCTGGAGGAAGTTGGCGAGGGCCTGACGGTCGGTGTCGACCGAGAGGCCGACGACCACCAGCTCGTCGGAGTGCTTCTCGTTGAGCTCGATGAGGCCCGGGAGGGCCTGGATGCAGGGCCGGCACCAGGTGGCCCAAACGTCGACGAGCACGACCTTGCCCCGGAGGTCGACGAGATCGAGCGCCCGACCGTCGAGCGAGCGCAGCGACAGGTCGAGCCCCTTCTTCTTCGTCTTCGCCCGCGTCGTCGTGCGCGGCTCGGGAGCCTCGGAGCAGGCCGAGACCAGCAGCGCCAGCAGCGCGACGAGAACGGGAAGGGACCGGGAGGACCGCATGGGGGCGAAGGGTGGAGCGCCGCCCGCGCAGCGTCAAGCGAGAAGCGGCGCGCTCGAACCGTGGATCGGCCGCCCTACTCGGATCGGCTCGACAGCGCCGGCTCGGACTCCGATCGGCTTTCGGATTCCGAGCCAGACCCGGCCGCCTGGGCCCGCTCGTCTGCGAGAGCCTCGGCGGCTGCGAGCTCACCCGGCGGCAGGGCGAGCATCCCGCCCGACACGACCGTCTTCATGCCCGCCTCGATCGAGAGCCCGGTGTCGTAGAGCTCGTCGGCCGGCGCGGCGATGAGGAAGCCCGAGGTGGGATTGGGCGTGGTCGGGATGAAAACGAAGACCAAGTCTTCCCGCTCGAGCGGGGCCTGGACCATCGGGTGCAGGGGCTTGGTCACGAAGGCCAGGGTGTAGAGCCCGCGTCGGGGGTACTCGACGAGAACCACGCGGTTGTAGTCCTCGCCTCGGCTGGCGTTGAGCGCGTCGAAGAGCTGCTTGGCTGCCCCATAGATGCTCTTGACCAGCGGCACCTTGAGGATCGTCTGCTCGAGCGCGTTGATGAGGCGCTTGCCGGCGTAGTGGGAGCCGAGCAGGCCGACGAGGAAGATGACGACGAGGAAGGTCGCCAGGCCGATGAACGGGACCAGCTTCTCCCAGTGTCCGTCGGCCACGCCGAGGGGTGGAGCCTGGTCGAGGCTCGGGAAGATGGTCAGGAACCACGGCGTGAAGGTCGACTCGATCTTGTTGAGGAGGAAGTTCAACAAGAAGAGCGTGATCAGCGTGGGCATGACCAGGAAGATCCCGGCCACGAACACCTTGCGCCAGCGGGGCCTCACGCGGCCTCGCCGTCGGCCATCGGCGACCCGGACCCGGACGACGGGTCGTCAGTGAACACGCGACGGAATTCGAACAAGTAGTCCATTCCCGAGACCGCCGACACCACCACGGTGCCCCAGAGCAGCAGCTGGCCCACCCAGCGCATGAGCTGCTCAAACTTATCGGGTTGAGGCGAGTGCGACAGGAGGAGGGCCACGATGCAACACACTTGGATGAGCATCTTGACCTTCCCCCAGGGTCGCGCAGAGATGGTGACGCCCCGCTCCGCCGCGATCCCGCGCAGCCCCGTGATCGCGAACTCTCGGGCCAGGATCACGACGACCATCCAGCCCGGAGCGAGTCGCACCTCCACCAGGGAGACGAGCGCGCCACAGATGAGGAGCTTGTCGGCCAGCGGATCCAGCAGGCGACCCAGCGTCGTGACCTGACCCCGGCGACGGGCGATGAAGCCGTCGAGGGCGTCGGTGAGCGCGGCCACGAGGAAGACCCCGGCGCAGACCCACTGCCGCCCCTCGAACACCGCCAGGATCGCCGCGACCAGCACCGGCACCAGGAAGATGCGGAGCAGCGTCAGGGCGTTGGGCAGGTTGATGCCCTCTTCTCGGAAGCTCACGTGCCGAGCGCCGTGGCGACCAGGCCGCGGGCGCGCCCGGGGTCACTGGTGCCGGAGACGAGCACCCGACCGTCACGGAAGACGGTGAGCCGCTCGGGGCCGAGCTCGAGTCGGACGAGGAAGTCGTTGTGCTCGACCTCGCCCGCGGACTCCAGGCGATCCGCGAGAGCGGCCAAGTCGACGCCCTCCGCGAGGCTGGCCGGTCGGAGCTGCACGGCATCGCGTCCGCACTGCTGGAGCGCCGGTCCCGCCGGACGCCCCAGCCACGACCAGCTCCGGCGCGCACAGGCAGCGCACTCGGGCTCGGCCGGCACGGCGAAGCAGGCGCCGCGGCCGGTCCACGCGTCATGGGTCCAGGGTCCGGGGAGCAGCTCGTCCTCGCGACCGCTCAGGATCTTCAGGGCCTCCCCCACCTGCACGGCGACCGCCAGGCCCACGGCGGGCGGGATCACGCCCTCGACCGCACAGGTCTGCGCCTTCTCCGGCGGCGGCGGCTCACTCACCTGACAGGCGAAGCAGGCGCCCCGCCCCGGCAGCAGCGCCCAGGCCACCGCGGTGGATCCGGAGCAGGCCGCGTGCACCCAGGGCAGCCCGAGCTCGAGACAGGCCTCGTTGAGGACCAGGCGGGTCTCGAAGTTGTCGCTCCCGTCGAGGACGAGATCGACGTCACGCAGGAGCTCGAGCGCGTTCTCGCCGGTGAGGTCGTCGACGCGGAGGTCGAGCTCCAGGTCGGAGCGCAGGCGGCGGAGATGACGGGCGGCGGAGACGGCCTTGGGTCGGGCGGCCTCCGCGTCGGACTCGTCGTGCAGGGCGACCCGGTGGAGGTTGGACAGCTCGACGACGTCGCGGTCGATGAGCCGGAGCGTCCCCACGCCAGCGCGAGCCAGCCCCTCCGCCGCCCGGCTTCCGAGCGCACCGAGGCCGACCAGGGCCACGCGGGCCCGCGACAGCGAGGCTTGGCCCTCGGTCCCGAGGGGTCGGAAACGGGCCTGTGGAGCGTAGCGGTCCAACGAACGGGGCTCCGGCGGAAGGACCTCAATCATGCCACGGATCGGCTCGTTTCCCGTGGTCTCGACGTCCGTCCCGGCCTCACTGGCGCGCTTCGTGCAACTTGCGGGAACGCGAGGAGGCCTGCCAACGTCTACTACTCGAGAGCCCCGTGGGACGGGGACGGAAGCGGAGGCAGTGACGTGGAGCCAGCAGGAGTCTTGAGCTTCGAGCGAGCGGCCGACCGGAAACGGTCGACGGCCAACGGCTCCGGGAGGTCGACCATGGGGGTGGGGATCTCCGACGAGGACCTGATGCTCCTCGTCCAGGGTGGGGACTCGCGGGCGTTCGACCAGCTGGTCGAGCGCTACCAAACGCGGATGGTCGCCTACCTCAGACAGGTTCTCAGTGACGGGGACGAGGCGCTGGATGCGGCCCAGGAGGTCTTCATCCGTGTCTACACGCGGGCCGGTCAGTACGACCCGTCCGCCCCGTTCCGGGCCTGGCTCTACAAGATCGCGACGCATCACGGCATCGATCTCATCCGCCGGCGGAAGCGCCGGCGCTTCGTCAGCCTGACCGACAGCCTGCACTCGCTCGGACGCTCGAGCGGTGAGGAAGACGGCGGTCACGGCCTGGCCGAAGAGCCACCTTCGAAGGAGCGCGGCGCCCTCAGCGCGGTGCTCCAGGGCGAGACCGCTCGCAAGGTGCGCGGCGCGATCGGTACCCTTCCCGAGCGATACCGCACGGCTCTGGTGCTCAGGGACCTCCAGGATCTCGGTTACGTCGAGATCGCGGAGGTGCTGGGCTGCCGTGTCGGCACCGCCAAGTCCAGGGTCAACCGAGCCCGCAACCTGCTGCGAGACAAGCTCGCCGACTTCGCCCCCCGCGCCCCCCGCGGCATGGAGGCATCGCCATGAGAGCCGCCGAGCTCAGCTGCCCCGACGTCCACCGCCTCATCGAGCGGTCCCGCGACCACGACTTGCCGGACCTGCTCGCGGACGCCCTGCAGGCTCACCTCGACGACTGCGCCGCCTGCGGTCGTCTCGACGACACCGAGCGCGGCCTCCGTGAGGGCCTCGCTGCCCTTCGCGAGGAAGACCAGCGGCTCGAGCTGCCGGACGGCTTCGGGGCGTCGGTGAAGGAAGCCCTCCTCGCCCGCAGCCACGAGACTCCGTCCCGCCGGGTCGTGGGCTCCCGGTGGCTGGCCGCCGCGGCCGTGCTCCTGGCCGGCGTCGCCGGTTGGTTCGTCCACGACCTCGCGTCCGGCGAGGCGACCTCGCCGGCCCTGGTCGACTCCACGCCGAGCCAAGACCTCGTCATCCACGAGCTGGACGACAGCCAGCCGTCCCGGCCCTTCGTGCCCATCGAGCGGGTCTCGTCCGGCTCCGCGAGCACCGGCGGCAACGCCCCGCTGCTCTGGGCTCGTCCCGGTGTCGAGCTCGTGCTCACTCCTCCCGAGACCTCGGACCGCACGGTGAATCAGCGCCCCGAGACCGAGGCGCAGGACGATCCGCCGGAGAGTCTCCGCCGGCGCAGCCGCTACGACTTCTAGCCCGACCGCTCGGGCCCGAGGTTCTCTCCCCCTCACGCGACATCCCAAGTTCTGGAGACCGACCTGCGGGTCGGCGTCTCCCGTCGAGCCCGCCAGCCAACCCGACGGCCGCGACCGGTCGTCCCGAGGAATCGCCCGCCAGTCATGATCACCCGAGCACTCCTCCATCCGGCCCCGCTGCTGCTCGCGCTCGCGACGCCCTTCATCGCCAGCGCCACCAACACGCCGAGCACGCAGCCGAAGGTGCGGCCTGCACCCGTGGCTCCACGACCGGTGACGCCGCCGGTGTCCCCCGAGCTCCCCAAGCGGCGACCCGGCTGGCTCGGCATCACCGGTGAGGCGGCCGTGGCCGTTCGTGAGGTCGACCCGAACGGGCCGGCCAAGCGGGCTGGGCTGAAGGAGGGCGACGTCATCGTCGGAGTCGACGGTCACCCTCTCGAGGGCCCCGACACCCTCCTCGACCGCCTGCGCGAGCTCGGTCCCGGCGGCGAGCTGCCGCTCATCGTCATGCGAGATGGCAAGGACCTCGAGCTGACGGTCCGCCTGGGACACTTCCCCCCAGAGCGCTGGAACGAGCGCACCGAGGCCCCCCGCTATCCCGAGCCCCCCACCCCGCCGCGGCTCGCGACGGCCCCCGACGACGAGCTGGTGATCGAGGTGGTCGACCGCGTGAAGCGCGCCTTCCTCGGTCTTCAGGCGCAGGATCTCGGCCACGAGCTGGCCGAGTACTTCGGCCTCGACGAGGGTGAGGGCGGCGTGCTCGTCGAGCACGTGTTCCCCAACGAGGGCGCCGCCGCCGCCGGCATCCAGGCCGGCGACGTGTTGCAGGCCATCGACGGCCGGGCCATCCCCGACCTCACGAGCCTGGGCGAGCTCTTGCGCGACCTCGAGCCGGAGCGGGTCGTCGTCGTCAAGCTGCGGCGCAAGGGCAAGATGCATCAGAAGACCGTCAAGCTCGGCTCGCGCGACACCGTGGTCTACGGCGTGCCGGGTCTCCCCAGCAGCCCCGAGGAGGTCGACGCCTCCGTGGCAGAGCTGTCCCGCTTGCTCGCACTGGCCAGGGAGAACGACGCCGACGGCGAGATCGTCTCGGAGCTGCGACGCACGCTCGAGCGGCTTCGCCAGGTTCAATCGACGACCGGCGACGCCTCGACGACCACGCGCCCGTCCGCCCCGAGGCCGTAGCGCACGAAGGCCTCGGGGCTCCAGTGGTGCACGCCGGCTCCCCAGGTCCCGAAGAAGCAGCCGCCGTCTCCATCGGCCAGCACCGCCGTGACCGGCGCGTCCGGCGCTCCACGCAACGCGTCGAACAGCTCGGTCTCGCCGTCCTCGGAGACGACGAGCAGGCCTTCGTCGGTGCCGAGGAAGCCGAGCTTCGGTCCCAGCGAGACGTCGTGGCTCGTGCCACCAGGGACGTCCAGGTCGGGCGTGAAGCAGGTGAGCTCACCCCCTCGGTGCCACAGCGTGCCGAGAACCCACGGCGCCTCCGGCTCCTCTGCCGACACCACCGCGAGGAGACGGTTGCCATGGGTGGCGATGTCGAGCACCGAGCGCAACGGACGGCCCTCGAGACCGCACGGGACGACGTGACGCTCGAGCCCGTCGGCGCCACGGCGGAAGAGACCGTGCGAGCTGCCGATCCAGAGACCGGACTCGGTGGTGCTCAGGGCCTGCTCGCGCTGTCGTGGTGAGCGGAACTCGGTGCGCGTGCGACGACGACCGTCGGCGTCGACGACGGTGAGGGTGCGTCGGCTCTCCGCCGACTCCAGGCGGAAGCGCGAGTCGTCCTCGGCCGACTCGGCACCGTCCGCCCCTTCGGTCGACGCCGTGGCGTCGGCATCGTCGGCCCGTTCGGTTGCGACCGTCTCCGGCTCGGACGGCTCGGGCTCGGCGGCCTCGGGCCTGTCGAGAGCGCGCGCGAGGACCGCGTCGAGGACCACGCGATGGACCCGACCACCGGCGACGGCCACGAGGTCGTCTCCATGGACGGTGACGACGCTGACATCGAGCTCGGTGAGACCGGCGTCGCGTCCGATCCGCAGCGGCGGCGCCACGCCACTGCCCCAGGCCGGAGTCGTCTCCCAGGCTCGGAGACCTCCCGGAGCCTGATCGGATGCGTGCTCATCGAGTCGCTGCGCGACCACGCGCACTCCCTCGGACGAGACCGCCACGTCGGACACGGCCCCCACCCCGTCGCGACGTCCCCAGCAGCGATGACGCAAGGACGCGAGGTCGATCTCGAGCAGCCCCTCCTCGCTCCCGACCAGGAGCGCCTCGCCGTCACGCGTCAGGCAGGTGACCTGGGCGAGCAGACGCGGGTCCACGCCGTCGGGCGCCGGACGTCCTCCGCGACGTGGCGACTCCTCCGGTGGCAGCACCGGCGGCGGCGGAGGCTCGGGCAGGGCGCAGGCCAGACCCAGCGCGGCCAGGACGATGGCCGGCGTTCGGATCACGGGGGCGTCTGACCGAGGCTCCGGCGAACGTTGTCGATCATCCCCTGCATGCGCAGGGCCTCCGGGTGACCCGGCGAGAGCAGGAGCACCTCGGCGAGGTTCTTCTCCGCCCGCTCCACGGCGTCCTTGCGGTCGTACCCCGGCGGCGGGTTGGGCATGAGCTGGGTCATGCAGACGAAGGCCGCCATCAGCCGTGGTCGGATCGACTCGGGCATCAACGCGGACGAGCGGTCGAGCAGGTCGAGGGCCTCCACGTTCTCACCGGCCTCGGAGAGGAGCAGCGCCTGCCCCATGAGGATCTTGCCGAGCTCCTCGTCGTCACCCTCGCCCTCGGCCAGGGTGACCGCCTTTTCGTACGACGCCCGCGCGTCCTCCAGCAGGTTCAAGCCGAGCTGGAACTCCGCGATGCTGCGCCAGAGCTTGACGTTCCCAGGGTCGGACTCGACCAGCTCGAGATGACGGTCGAGATTCTCCCGAAGCTGCCGCTCCCGCTCGGCGTCCTCGGCAGAGGTGGCCGCTGGCGGCGGCGCCGAGCTCGAGCCCGCCAGGGGCAGCGGACGCGAGAGATCGGGCTGGAGCTGACCACCGGTGGCTGCGAGCCAGCCGGCGATGCCGCCGCAGGCCGTGCCGAAGACGAAGGCCACCGCGGCCGGTAGGGCCACCTCGAGGCGGGTTGCCATGACGGAGCTCTCCCCCGGTCGGGTCGGAGTCGATGGCTCCGTCTTCAGGTGACCGGGCGCTGGGACTTTACCGGATGCGGCACGACCGGGAGTCAGCCGCGCGGGGTGATCCGCAGCACGTAGTCGTCCTCGGGCGGCTCGTCGTCGATGAGACCGCCGAGGCTGAGCTCGAAGGGCTCGCCCCGGCGCAGGATCTCCGACAGGGTCGCGTCGAGGGGCGCGGGACGATCGGCCTGGGGTAGCTCCACCTGACCTCGCACGCTCACGCGCACCCTCACCGAGCCCTCGCTCGCGTGGAGCGGCGCGACCTCGATGCGCAGCTTCTGATCGGGCTTCGGCGCCGCGTCGGGATCGGCATCCGGGTCCTCGCCCCGCGACTTCGCCACGGCCCGCTCGCGGGCCCGCGCGATGGCGACCTGCTCCCGGAGCTTGGCCCGCTTCTTGTTCGAGATCTTCTTGGCCCGTCGGCTCCGGGCGACGATGAGGTCGGAGGGCTCGTGCTCGATGCGGTGCTCTTCGAGGAAGCTCGTCTCGACGAGGCCACGGTGCTCGCGGTTCCAGGCGGTCAGGTCGTCGCGCCGCTTCCCGCTCTCGAGGTGCCTGTCCCCGAAGCCCGAGCGCTCGAGACGCTCACGCTCGACGACGCGCACCCCTTCGCCGAAGCGTCTGGAGGGGTCCTTCTCTCGATCACCACCGGCGACGACCCGGGAGTCGGGGCGCTCCTTGAGCTCGAAGGTCACCCCGGCCGATCCGCCGGTGGCGGCCGTCACGCGCGACGACTGCAGCACCGTCACCGAGCGTCCGGCGCGACGCACGACGGCGACGTCGAAGGACTCCAGCGTGGGCGTGGTGTCCTCGACCGTCTCCGACAGCGGCGTGGCCTCGAGAGCGAGCAGGAGATTCAGGCCGGTCTCGGGATCGCGATGGAGCTCGACGAAGAGCGTGCCGGTCTGGTCGAGCTTGAGCATCGTGTCGCGGAACTGCTCGCGCCCCGGGTGATTGAGCGGTCGCTCCGGCACGAGCTGCCGCGAGCGCGAGGCGATGACGTAGGTCGCCGACTCGGTGTCGCTGGCGAAGGCCCGGACGCGGGTGCGCAGGTCGAGCACGAGCCGCTGACCGCGGGCGACGAGCTCGAGCTCGCCGCTGATCTCGGTGTCCTCGCCCAGGAAGATCGTCTCTTCCCTCGTCTCGAGGGCGGCCATCCCGCCGGTCCCGGAGCGGAACAGCGTGAGCTGGAGACGACAGGCTCGCCAATCGCTCTCCGCCAGGGTCGGCAGCGGGAGAACGAGGAGCCCGATGAGCGCGAGGAGCGGGGTGAGCACGCGTCGACGCATGGGAAAGAGTGGTCGGACGCTCCCGGTTCCGTCAAGTCGCGAGCGCTCGCCGAGCGGCTCGACCGGGGGGCCTGGTTTTAGAGTTCCGCTTTCCTGGTGCGAAGATGCCCGATGCTGTTGCGCGCCCGCCACGTCCTCCCGATCACCTCCCCCCCGCTGCTCGACGGCGCGGTGCGGGTCGAGGACGGACGGCTCACGGACGTCGGACCGGCCAGCGATCTCCGACCGCGCACGGACGAGGAGATCGTCGAGCTGGGCTGCACCGCCCTGCTCCCGGGCCTGGTCAACGCCCACTCCCACCTCGAGATCTCGATCCTCCGGGGGCACGTGGGCGGCCGAGACCTTCTCAGCTGGATCGATTCCCTCATCCACCTCGTGAAGGTCTTCGGCGAGGGCGACCACCAGACCTCCATCCGCCTCGGCGTGCTCGAGGCGCTGAGCAGCGGCATCACCTGCGTCGGCGACCACGGGCTCTCGGGCGAGGTCCCGGGCGTCCTCTCCGAGACCGGCCTGCGGGGCGTGAGCTATCAGGAGGGCTTCGCCTTCCACCCCCGCGACGTCGCGGCCACCCTGGACCGTCTCTCCGGTGAGCTGCCCTACTGGCGCGCCGAAGCCGGCCCGCTGGTGACCATCGGGCTCACGCCCCACTCGCCCTACACCAGCCACCCGGACCTCTGGCACGGCCTGGGTGAGCTCGCCGAGCGCGAGAACCTGCCCGTGTCAGTCCACCTGGCCGAGTCCCCCGCCGAGGTCGCCTACCTGCGCGACGGCGGCGGGCCCATCGGCGCCCGACGTCACGTCCAGGGTCGTCCGACCTGGGAGTGCGAGCGACGCCCCGTCGAGTTCCTGAAGGACCGGGGCTGGCTCGACCAGTCCTTCCCGCTCCAGCTCGTCCACCTCACGCAAGCCAACGCCGCTGAGCTGGCCCTGCTGACCGAGGCACGCGAGGAAGGTCGGACGCTGGGCCTGGTCGCCTGTCCCCGCAGCAACCTGCGGCTGGGCAACGGTCTCCCCGATCTCCCGGGCTGGTCCCGCCTGGGCTTGCGCTGGGGCCTCGGCACCGACGGCGCCCCGGCGGTGGGCTCCTGCGACCTCTTCCAGGAGCTCGCTCATGCGGAGACGACCTTCGCGAACGAGACCGATCGACCGGCGGCCGCCACCTGGCTCCGCCGCGTGACCCTCGACGCGGCCGCGAGCCTCGGCCTCGACGACCGCATCGGGAGTCTCGAGGCCGGCAAGGAGGCCGACCTCGTGGCGCTGGACCTGTCCGGCCCGCACACGACGCCGGCTGCCGACCCGGAGGCCGCCGTGGTGTTCGGCGCGCGGCCGTCCGACGTCTCCTGGGTCATGGTCGGCGGCAAGGTCCTGGTCGACCGCCGCGAGGGCGGCAGCGGACTGGCCACCCTCGACGCGCCGACCCTGCTCGCCGAGGCGGAGCGACGCGCCGAGGAGATCGTCGACCGGGCAGGCTGACTACCAGCTTCGCCGGTCGGTCGTGCTCCGGATCCAGCCCGGCGAGGGCACGGGCCCCCGGATTCCTCGACGCGAGCCGAGGCAGGGATGACCGTCGGGAAGACCGTCGTCACCGGTCATGTCGAGGAGCAACCCGCCGAGGTAGAGGCAGCAGTCGTCCGACGGCGGTCCGTCGGGACCCTCCACCGGCGGCAGGACGCAGGACGCGGTGCTGGTCGGCAGGAGCTGAGCCCGGGTGCCAGAGACGGCCGGCCCGAGCAGGGCGAACACGAGGAGCGAGGTCGAAAGCGGACTGAGACGAATCATCGGAGGCTCCGTGACGAGTCGTTGCACGCCCGGACAATTCATGAGTCTCCTGCTGCGTGACCAGATCTGCGGCCTGCGAAGGGCGTACTCGCCTCTCGGTCCTCAACGCACCGTCAAGTGCGCTTCCGGGCCTCGCGGCTACGTTCGCCCTTCTCGGCTGGCATCTCCGGCCACTCGCGACGGACACTCATGACTGGTCCGGGCTAGTTCCCACCCACGAAGGGTGGGGCTTCGGCTCGTCACGGCACCAGTCGTCCGTGGCTCCTCGTGTACGGAGTGCGGTCAGGTCAGCGACCGGACTCCGACTCGTTCAACCAGGAGCGCACGTCGGCGCGCATCTCCTCGTTCTTGCGATCGGCGTCGTCGGGCTCACCCTCGACCGCCAGCCGCGTGGCCTCTTCCCAGCGCGCGTCCTGCGCGGCCTGGGCCTTCCGCTCGCGCCAGCCGTGCCACGCCCGCGAGGACCAGCCGAGACCGGCCGCGCTCAGGCCCACCGGCGTCACGAGCAGGCCCATCCCGATCGCGAGCACGGCGAGCAGGCCGAGCTCGATCCCCACCGCGGCCGACGGCTCCGAGGGCAGCTCGGCCAGGGGCAAGCCGAGCATCCGCACGACGCTGCCGTGGGTGCCGATGGTCGCTGCGTCCGTCACGACCAGGTCCACGTCCCCCACCACCGCCTCACCCGACTCAGGCCGCGGCTCGACGATCGCAGCGGTGCGAGCGCTGGGGAGGACGACTTGCCCTTCCTGCGACGGCGCGTCCAGCGGTGTCATCGCGATGCCCGGGAGCTTCGTCAGGGCCTGCAGGCCACCGCGCTGCCAGCCGTCGGGAAGGGCGGCGACGGTGAACCACGCCAGCACGGCCAGGCCGGCGGCGGCGAGACCGCAGCGCGCGCGCCAGGTGAAGACCTGACGCAGCGACCACAGCAGCGCGGCGCCGAGCGCGAACAGGGCGGAGTAGCCGACGAGCCAGGTCTTGCCCCGATGCGTCATCGCGACGGTCTCCTTCGACGGCCACGGCGCCGGTCCGGCCGGGTACTCGGCGACCAGGCCACCGGGCGAGCGCAACGAGTGACGTCGCGCGACCACCGTGTCGGCGTCGACGACGCGCACGGCGGTCCCCCGCTCCTGGGTCAGCCCCGGCAACCCCGCCAGCGTCCGCATGACGGGGGCTCGCCAGTTGCCGCCGAGCCCGATGAGCGCGAAGGCGAGGGCGAGGCCCACGACCAGACCACCGCCGAGGCTGATGGCGAGGGGCTGTCTCGTGGAGGGCAAGGCCGTCGGCACCGCGAGCGCGAGGCCGAGCAGCCCGGCCCAGGCAGCGACCACGAGGTAGAGACCCGGCTTGGTCTCGACGGGACCGCTCGCCGGCGCGCGCTCACGCACGGCCAGCGCCGGGCCGCGTCCGACCGCGAGGACCTCCTGCGAGCCCGCCGCGGTGACGTCGAGGCGCAGGTTCACGCCCGGGAGCAGGGTGGCCGCGTCGATCGCGGTGCGCTGCCAGCCCGCGGGAACGTGCGGGAGCGCTGCGACGAGGAGGGCGCCGACGAACGCCAGCGTGGGGACGAAGACGGCAGCGACCCTAAGGAGCTGCCAGCGATGCGTGTTGGATGCGGCCATGGACCTCGGAGGTCCGGCGTGGTCTTCCCGCCGAGAAGAATGGACCAAGCGCCAGCTCCGCGCCAACCCGCCCCCTCAGCTCCGGCCCAGGAGGGCACCCGCGAGAGCCGCGAGGACACCGAGGATCAGCGAGCTCAGCGCGTAGCCCACGGCGACGCCGACCCGTCCGTCCCGGAGGAGGACGACGAGCTCGTGGCCGAAGGACGAGAAGGTCGTGAAGCCCCCGAGCAGGCCCGGACCGAGGAAGAGCAGCCAGCGGCCGCCCTGCCCCCCGAGCCGCGCCAGGAGCAGGCCGAGGAGGAAGCAGCCCACGAGGTTCACCGCCAGCGTCGCCCAGGGCAGGCCGCTGCTTCCCGTCGGCACGAGCCGACCCACGAGGTAGCGGAGGCTCGCTCCCAGGCCGCCGCCGCACGCGACGGCCAGGACGTCGAGGCCGAGAGCGCGCCCGGCGCTCAGGAGTCCTCCTCCGGCGCCACCCCGGTCTCCTCGAGCACGGCCTGGCGGTAGGACGCGAGCAGGCGCCGGCTGACCTCACCCGCCTGGCCGTCACCGATGGTCTGACCGTCCACCTTCGTGATGGGCATGAGCTGCTTGAGGGCCGAGGTGATGAAGACCTCGTCCGCGCCCCGCAGCTCCTCGGGTCCGAAGGGCTGCTCGAGGAGCTCGACGCCCTCCCGCTGGCAGCACGCGAGGACCTCGCGTCGGGTGATGCCCGACAGCAGGCCGGCGGACACCGGCGCAGTCTGCACGCGCCCGTCCTTCACGATGAAGAGGTTGCTCGTGGAGCCCTCGGTCACCTGGCCGTCGGCGTTGAGCATGACCGCCTCGAAGGCGCCGGCTTGGTTCGCCTCGACCAGGGCGAGCACGTTGTTGAGGTAGTTGCCCGACTTCACGTTGGGGTCGAGCGACGCCCGGTGGTTCCGCGTGCGGGAGACGATGGCGACGCTGAGACCGTTGGCGTAGGCGCCTTCGGGATAGCGGGGTCGCGGTCGCACGAAGACGAGGACGTTCGGCGAGTCGCAGGCGGTGGGATCGAGCCCCATGGGACCGACGCCGCGGGTGACGACGAGCCGCACGGAGGCGTCCTCGATCTCGGCGGCCGCGAGGGTCTCGAGCGTCCGCTCGCGGAAGCCCTCCTCGGTCAGCGGCAGGGTGAGCTGGAGAGACGCCGCCGAGGCCTGGAGCCGCTCGTGATGAGCGTCGAAGCGGAAGAAGTGACCGCCATAGGTGCGCAGCGTCTCGTAGATCGAGTCGCCGAAGAGGAAGCCGTGATCCATCGCCGGGACGACGGCCGTGGCGGCGTCGCTGATGACGCCGTTGACGTTGATCTTCTCGGGCAAGGGAGAGTCCCACTGCAAGGGGGAGGGAGGGCGCGAGATTCTACAGCCCCGCTCCCCCCGGAGGCGAAGCGTTCGAAGAGAGCTTCAGCTCGCGACGCCCTTCCGCAATCGCTCGATGGCCCGGACCAATCCCTCTCCCTTCGCGAGGCACTCCTCGTGCTCGGCGGTCGGGTCGGAGCCGACGACGATGCCCCCGCCGACCTGGTGCACGAGTCGGTCCCCCACTCGCCAGGCGCTGCGAATGAGGACGTTGAGGTCGAGCCCGCCGCCCGCAGACAGCCACCCCAGGCTGCCCGTGTAGGGCCCGCGTCGCCAGGGCTCGAGCTCCTCGAGGATGGCGAGCACCCGCCGCTTCGGGACGCCGGTGATGCTCCCGGCGGGGACCATGGCCTCAGCGACGTCGAGCGCGTCGCAACCCTCGCGGAGCCGTGCGCGGATCTCGGCGACTCCCGACACCACGTGCCCCCGACGGTCGTAGCGACGCAGCACCGGCACCTCGACCGTGCCGGGAGCGGCGACCTTGCCGAGATCGTTTCGGTGCAAGTCGACGATCATGACCAGCTCGGCCCGGTCCTTCTCGGAGCTCTCGAGATCGGCGATGGTCGCCTCGACCTCCGCCGCATCGGCGTCGGGTCCCGAGAGCTGGCGCGTGCCCTTGATGGGCTCCGACAGGAGACCGTCGGCATCGAGTCGGACCAGACGCTCGGGGCTGTTGCTCACCAGCTCGAGCTCGGGCGACAAGCCGGTCTCGCCCAGCCGGAGCCAGCCCGAGAACGGAGCCGGGTCGTGCTCGGCGAGCTCGGGGAACAGCGGCAGGCTCGATCCCTCCCACTCGGTCTCGAAGCGCTGTGACACGTTCACCTGATAGGCATTGCCGGCGTGCAGGTGCTCGAGGACGACCCGCACGCGCTCCTCGTGCTCTTCGCGTGTCGCCTGGGGTACCGGCTCGCTGCGCGGAGCACCGACCACTGGACACGGAGGCAGCGGACCGACCAGGGCTCGCAACACGTGCTCGACCAGCCCACCGAGCTCGCGACCGTCCAGGGCCCAGCGAGGCCCTTCGACGGTGAGGGCTCGACCCGCTGACAGCCAGCAGAGCTTCGCCGAGTCGCCCTTGGCCGGCAGCACGAGCACGGCCGGACAGGCGATCGCCACCAGCCATGGGAGCCCATCGCGGTCCTCGGCGAGCTCGGGCAGCGGGTCGATCTCGCGTCCGAGGTCGTAGGACAGCAGCGTCACCAGCCCGCCGGATGACGAGAGCTCGGGCTCACCCTCGACCCGACGTAACGCTGCGTTCAGCTCCCGGAGGATCGACCAGGCGCTCCCCTCCCTGCGCAGCGTCGGCTCGCCGTCCCAGGCCAGCTCCCACTCCCCCGCCTTGGCGACCAGGTAGCCACGGGGCGCCAGGGGTATCAGGTGACGAGGTTCCGCCTCCCACTCGGGAGACGAGCCGCTGTACAGCAGCGCCGGCGCGCCGAGAGCCAGGGCCAGCTCGTGGACGTGACGGGCCGACCAGCCCTCCGGGATCCGGATCCGCTGCTGCTCGGCGTGCGCCGGGGTCTTCGCGAGCCGGTCGAGGAGCGGCTGGCTCACACCCTCAGCGACTCGGTCGTGCTCACGCCGTCGTCACCCCAGGTCTTCGCACGCTCCTCGTGCCGCTTCAGAGCCGGACGCAGGGTCTCGTCGAGGAACTCGCCGACCTGTTCCGGGGCACGACCCAGGCAGCGTCGCGGATCGACCAGGTCGTCGAGCCGGTCCTTCACCGACGCGAAGCTCTCGTCACCGGCGAGTCGCTCGAGGAGATCGTTGTCGAGCCCCTCGACCCGCTGCTGCTCGGCGCAGGCCCGTGCGTGCTCCCGGATGCGCTCGTGGAGGTCCTGGCGATCGCCCCCCTCCTTCACCGCCTCCATGAGGATCACCTCGGTGGAGAGGTAGGGCAGCTCCTGCGCCAGCCGCTTGGCGATGACCTTCGGGAAGACGTCGAGGCCCGAGACGACGTCGGTCAGCAGGATGAGAATGGCGTCGGCCGCGAGGAAAGCCTGCGGCAGGGCGAGCCGCCGCTGCGCCGAGTCGTCGAGGGTGCGCTCGAGCCACTGGTTGGCGGCCACCTGACGGATGCCGTCGGCCTGGCTGATGAGGAAGCGGGCCAGCGCGCAGGTGCGCTCGCTGCGCATCGGGTTGCGCTTGTAGGCCATGGCCGAGGAGCCGGTCTGCTTCTTGCCCATGGGCTCCGCGAGCTCGCCGAAGGCCTGGAGGATGCGGACGTCGGAGGCGAGCTTGCCAGCGGACTCGGCCAGCCCCGCCAGCGAGGCGAGCACCTGGCTGTCGAGCTTGCGGGGGTAGGTCTGACCGGTGACCGGCACGACCTTCTCGAAGCCGAGGGCGTCGGCCACCTTGCGCTCGAGGCTGCGCACCTGATCGTGGTCGCCGTCGAAGAGCTCGAGGAAGCTCGCCTGGGTGCCGGTCGTTCCCTTGCAGCCCCGGAGGGGTAGCTCTTCAGCCAGACGCGACATCTCCTCGAGGTCCATCAGGACGTCCTGGGCCCAGAGGCAGGCGCGCTTGCCGACGGTGGTCGGCTGGGCCGGCTGGAGATGCGTCGCGCCGAGGCAAGCGAGCTCGCGGTGCTCGTCGGCGAAGGCAGCCAGCGCCTCGAGCAACGCGTGGGTCCGGACGCAGGTCCGACGCAGCGCCCGCCGCAGCAGGATGATGTCGGCGTTGTCTCCGACGAAGGCCGAGGTGGCCCCGAGGTGGAGGATGGCCTTGGCCTCGGGAGCCGCGACGCCGAAGGCGTGGACGTGGGCCATGACGTCGTGACGTCGCTTCTTCTCTTCTTCGGCGGCGACCTCGAAGTCGATGTCGTCGAGGTGCTCGCGCATGGCCTGGAGCTGGCCGTCCTCGATGGGGAGCCCGAGCTGCTGCTGGGCCTCGGCCAGGGCCAACCAGATCCGACGCCAGGTCCCGAACTTGACCTGGTCGGAGAAGAGCTCGGCCATGCCGGCGCTGGCGTAGCGAGCGATGAGCGGGTTCTGGTAGACGGCGTGCGGATCGGAGGAGGTCATGGCGGATCCTACCGGCGCGACCGGCGCCATTTCACGGGAGAAGCACGCCGGGCCCGATCGCCGTGGCTCCCCGCCCCGCCAGCGCGACAAGAGCGCGCCCTCGCGCTACGGTCTTCCCGTGCGCACCGTCGACAACCCTCCCCAGCGCTTCCACTCCTGCTACGTGGAGTGGCTCGAGGAGCCGCCCCCGGCGAAGCTCCGCGTCCACGAGGAGACGACGACCCGCACCATCCTGGCGAAGAACGACAGCCCGGACATCCCCTTCACCTACAGCCTCAACCCCTACCGTGGCTGCACCCACGCCTGCGCCTACTGCTACGCGCGGCCGAGCCACGAGTACCTCGACTTCGGGGCGGGCACCGACTTCGACACCCAGGTCGTCGTCAAGCTGAACGCGGCCGAGATCCTCCGGAAGACCCTGGAGAAGCGGAGCTGGGAGGGCGACCTCATCGCCTTCTCCGGCGACACCGACTGCTACCAGCCCCTCGAGTCGCACTACGGGATCACCCGGGCCTGTCTCGAGGTCTGCCGCGACTACGAGAACCCGGTCGGGATCGTGACGAAGTCCCACCTCATCACCCGGGACGTCGACCTCCTCGCCGAGCTGGCCGAGCGCTGTGATCTCACCGTCTACTTCAGCATCGCCTTCGACGACCCCGTGACCTCCCGGGTCATCGAGCCGGGCGCGCCCCGTCCGTCGAAGCGGCTCGAGGCGATGAAGACCCTGGCCGACGCGGGCGTGCCGGTGGCCGTGCTGTTCGCCCCCATCATCCCGGGCCTGAACGAGGAAGCGATCCCACGGGTGCTCGAAGCGGCGGCGGAGGCCGGGGCGACCGAGGCCTCGCGCATCCTGCTGCGCCTGCCGGGGCCCGTGGCGGAGATCTTCTTGAAGCGCGTGCAGGCTGGCCTGCCGCCGGAGCGGGCCGCCCGCATCGAGTCGCGGATCCGGGAGCTGCGAGGCGGCGGTCTCAACGAGACCCGCTTCGGCAAGCGCTTCCAGGGCATCGGTCCGTACTGGCAGGCCATCGAGCAGCTCTTCGAGCTCCACCGCACGAAGGCCGGGTTGAATCGTGGCAGGCGGACGAAGCCGGAGCCCCGTGGGCGACGCCCCCGCCCGGGAGATCAGCTCGGGTTGTTCGACGGCTGATCCCGGGGGCGTTTCGCCAACTCCGATCGGCAAGGCAAGGGTCTCGTCTGCGTGGAATCCGCACCGGGCCGGTGCTAATCTCTTCAGCTTCGCTGCTCGCCGTCCCTCCTCGAGAACGCCCGCGGGGCCCTGGCCCGGGAGTCTCCCTTGTCCGCGAAGACGTACATCCTGAGCGCTCGACGCACGCCCATCGGCCGCTATGGCGGCGGCCTGGCGAGCGTGACTCCCGTCGAGCTGGCGCGCACCGCCGTGACCGCGGCCCTCGACGACGCGGGCCTGAAGCCCGAACAGGCCGACGGTCTCATCCTCGGCATGGCCCGGCAGGCCGGCAACGGACCCAACCCCGGCCGTCAGGTCTCCATCGCCGCCGGCCTCCCCCAGGAGCGCCCGGCCCACACGGTGAACCAGGCCTGCGCCTCCGGCCTCCTCTCCATCGCCCAGGCCCGCGACCTCATCCGGCTCGGCGAGGCCGAGGTCGTCATCGCCGCCGGCGCCGAGTCGATGAGCCGCGTGCCCTACCTCCTCCCCGACGCCCGCTGGGGTCAGCGGATGGGTCACGCGCCCGTCGTCGACGGGATGAACCGCGACGGCTTCGTCTGCCCGCTGGCCGACCAGAAGATGGGTCGCACCGCCGAGACCCTCGCCCAGCAGCACGACATCCCGCGCTCGGAGCAGGACGAGTACGCAGCGGGCTCGCAGGCCAAGGCCGGAGCCGCCCTCGACGCCGGTCACTTCGCTGCCGAGCTCAGCCCCGTCACCATCAGCTCGCGCAAGGGCGACACCACCATCGAGGCCGACGAGCACCCGCGCCCGGGCACCACGGCCGAGAAGCTCGCCAAGCTGCCGCCCGTGTTCCTGCCCGCCGACGAGGGCGGCACGGTGCACGCCGGCAACTCGTCGGGCATCACCGACGGCGCCGCGGCGGTCATCGTCGCCAGCGAAGCCGCCGTCGAGAAGCACGGGCTCACGCCGCTCGCGTCCATCCGCGACGCCACCGTCACCGGCGTCGACCCGAAGACGATGGGCATCGGCCCGGTCCCGGCGACCCAGGCGCTCTTCGAGCGACAGGGGCTGTCCTGGGACGACGTCGATCTCGTCGAGCTCAACGAGGCCTTCGCCGCCCAGGTGCTGGCCTGCGTGCGTGAGCTCGACCTGCCCACCGACAAGCTGAACGTCAACGGCGGCGCAATCGCGCTCGGTCACCCGATCGGCTGCACCGGCACCCGCATCGCCGTCACCCTCCTCCACGAAATGAAGCGACGAGACGTCTCGTCCGGACTCGCCACGCTGTGCGTGTCCGGCGGCCTCGGCTTCTCCATGCTCTTCGAGAGAGCCTGAGCCCCACTCCATGGCCTACAAGGGAACCGACTTCTACCTGTCCGACCGCCTGCTCTCGGACGAGGAGCGCGACATCCGTGATGCCGTGCGCGACCTCGTCGACGAGAAGGTCCTCCCCATCATCGAGGACCACTTCAAGGCGGGGACCTTCCCCAACGAGATCATCTCCGAGGTCGCCGAGATGGGTCTCCTCGGAGCCAGTCTCGAAGGCTATGGCTGCGCCGGGCTCGGTGCGGTGGCCTACGGGCTGACCATGCAGGAGCTCGAGCGCGGTGACTCCGGCCTGCGGAGCTTCGTCTCGGTTCAGGGCTCGCTCTGCATGTACCCCATCCACCGATTCGGCTCCGAGGAGCAGAAGCAGCGTTGGCTCCCCGGCATGGCCAAGGGTGAGCTCATCGGCTGCTTCGGACTGACCGAGGCCGACCACGGTTCGGATCCGGCGGGGATGGTCACGCACGCCAAGCGCAAGGGCGACGACTGGGTGATCTCCGGCGAGAAGATGTGGATCACCAACGGCTGCATCGCCGACGTGGCGATCGTCTGGGCTCGTGACGACGAGGGTGTCATCCGTGGCTTCCTCGTCGAGAAGGGCATGAAGGGCTACACGACCAACTTGATCGAGAACAAGTGGTCGCTCAAGGCCTCGGTGACCTCCGAGCTGCTCTTCGACGAGGTGGTCGTCCCCGAGAGCAATCGACTCCCCGAGGCCAAGGGCCTGGGCGGTCCGCTCTCCTGTCTCAACCAGGCCCGCTACGGCATCGCCTGGGGGGGCGTCGGCGCGGCCATGGCCGTCTACGAGGTGGCCCTCAAGTACGCCCAGGAGCGCAAGCAGTTCGACCGCCCCATCGGCTCCTTCCAGCTCGTCCAGCAGAAGCTCGTCCAGGTGCTGTCCGACATCACCAAGGGCCAGCTCCTCTGCATCCAGCTCGGGCGTCTCAAGGAGGCCGGAGTGGCCGAGGCGTACCACGTGTCCCTGGCCAAGCGGGACAACATCAAGATGGCCCTCGACGCCGCCCGCAACATGCGCGACGTCCTGGGCGCTGCCGGCATCTGCCACGACTACCCGATGGGTCGTCACGCGATGAACCTCGAGTCGGTCTACACCTACGAGGGCACGCACGACATCCACACGCTCATCATCGGGCACGCCGCCACCGGGTTGAAGGCGTTTACCTGAACACCCGCCTGCCGGGAGCCGACTCGCCGGCTCCCGGCGTGTTAAGATCCGTCCCCTGACATCCCCGTCCGTTCCCGCCCCTGAGACCAGCCGACCGGGCTGGTCCCGTGGAGACCGTCCATGGCGTCCCACCTCTTCACGTCCGAGTCCGTCACCGAGGGCCATCCCGACAAGATGGCCGACCAGATCTCCGATGCGGTCCTCGACGCCGCGCTGGCCGGCGACCCCGCCAGCCGCGTCGCCTGCGAGACCCTCCTGACGACCGGGCTCATCGTCGTCTCCGGAGAGATCACGACCAACTCGCAGCTCGACGTCGAGGAGCTGGCGCGCAAGACGGTCGAGGAGATCGGCTACGACCACTCGGACAAGGGCTTCGACTGCCACACCTGCTCGGTGGTCTCGACCATCCACCGTCAGTCCGGCGACATCGCCATGGGCGTGGACACCGGCGGCGCGGGCGACCAGGGCCTGATGTTCGGCTACGCCTGCAAGGAGACGCCGGAGCTCATGCCGGCGCCCATCGCCTGGTCCCACGCGCTCACCAAGAAGCTGAGCGAGGTCCGCAAGGACGACACCCTCGGCTACCTCCGGGCCGACGGCAAGTCGCAGGTCACCGTGCGCTACGAGAACGGGCAGCCCGCCGCCATCACCGCGGTGGTCATCTCCAGCCAGCACGCCCCCGACGTCACGCAGGAGCAGATCCGCGAGGACATCCTCGCCAAGGTCATCCACCCCACCCTCCCCGCGGACCAGCTCTCCGACGACACGGTCTTCCACGTGAACCCCACCGGTCGCTTCGTGACCGGCGGTCCCATGGGTGACACGGGTCTCACGGGTCGCAAGATCATCGTCGACACCTACGGCGGCTCGGGTCATCACGGCGGTGGTGCCTTCTCGGGCAAGGACCCCACGAAGGTCGACCGCTCCGCGTCCTACATGGCGCGCTACGTGGCCAAGAACCTGGTCGCCGCCGGCGCGGCCGACCGCTGCGAGGTCCAGCTCGCCTACGCCATCGGCGTGGCCGACCCGGTCTCTGTCATGGTCACCACCTTCGGCACCGAGCACTGCGACACCAGCAAGCTCGAGGCGGCGGTGCGCGACACCTTCCCGCTCACCCCGAAGGGCATCATCGAGAGCCTCGACCTCCGTCGGCCCATCTACCGTCCGACGGCGGCCTACGGTCACTTCGGTCGGCCCGAGTTCTCCTGGGAAGCGACCGACAAGGCCGACGCCCTCGCCTCGGCGCTCGGCACGAAGTAGGCGAGCGATGAGCACGCGCCGACGCTGGATGTCCCTGGTCCTGGCCGTCGGCGCGCTGGTGTCGAGCCTCGGCTGCGACGACACCCACCCCATCGTCACCCTCGCAGGCAGCGACTGCCTGCCCGCGCAGTACTGGGTCGAGTCCACCGACCTCTGCGTCGACGACGTGGTCTCGCTCGTGCGGACGCCCGCCGAGTACGACGCGGTCTTCGGTCCAGCACCCGGCTGTGGCGACCTCGGCGGCGTGGCACCGCCTCCCGGTGCGGGTCAGCTCCTCGTGGTGATCCCCGCCCGAGGTGACTTCGACGACTGCGCCGAGGTCACCTGCGTGCGGCAGGAATCGGGCGAGCTGGTGGTGACCATCACTCGGCCCACCGGGCCGCTGCCGGGCTGCGGGTTGTTCGGCATCCATGCCTGGGCTCTCATCGACGATCCGGGCGGCCTGCCGGTGCGGGTCGAGATCGTCGACGACTGAACGAGCCCCACGACCGCGAAGCGGGGTGAGCACCCGGTGCACGCCGGGGCGAAGCCGACTTCCCCCAGGCTCTCTCAGACCGGCTCCTGAGCCATCTCACGGCCTGGCACGCGACACGCAATGACGGTCTCCGACGACGACGGCCCACCGAACCGGGCCCAGGTCGAGAAGGAGACCGTCATGACCAGCCCGAACCCCGCCTCCCCCCGTGCCGAACGCCAGCCGCCGAGCAAGGAAGGGCGCCGTTTCCCGCCCCTGCTCGCCGCACTCTTGGGCATGGTGGCTGGTGTTGCCGGCACGGCGTTCGTCGTGCTGGCCTACGTCGGCCAGGCGGCTGCGTGGCTGTTCGAAGCATTCGCTCAGATGGTCGGCTAGTGAGATGGAACACCAGCAGCCACGTCGCCCTGGCGCGGAGCCCTGGAACCCTCTCGGGGCACGCCCCCGGGAGCTCCTCGGAACCTTCGGGACGGTCGTCGCAGTGGGCCTCGGGCTCGTGGCTGCGGGAGGCGGCCTCTACATGCTGGGCCTGCTCGCCCTGGCGAAGATGTTCGGGCTCCGCTGAGAGGGGTCAGCGCTTCGAGGCAGCCGCCTGCCGAGACAGCCGCTCGATCGTCGCGAGCACGGCCTCGCGATTCTCGGCGCGCTTGATCCAGGTCGGGAGCTGACTCGCCCAGCCAGGCCCCGGATCCGATCCCCGCTCGCGCAGCCGTGCCGACACGAAGCCATGGAGCAGCTCGAGATGCCGTGGGTTGTAAGCCCAGAGCGTGTGCTTGCAACACGGCGCCTGAAGCTCGAGCGGCAGGCCGAACGCTGGCTCCCTTGCGGTGCCCTCGGGCCCGAAGGACCAGCTCACCCGCACGCGGTGACTCGCCTCGCAGTCGGCGCAGCTCAGCTCCGCCTCGTCGGGAAGACCCTGCTCCCCCTTCAGCACCCGATGCAGACGTCGACCACAGCGACCGCAACGCCCCTGCACCACTCCGGTCGCCGGTCCGTACCAGCGGCTTCGGTAGCCTTCCAGCCGGAGCAGGCAGTGAGCACAGGTGAAGCGAGGACGGCGTCCGCCCGTGGACGTCCTGACGACCCTGCCCCGCACGTTGCAGCTCGGGCAGAGGACCCAGACCTCGCTCCCGAACGTCCCGCCCCCGGCACCGCTGTCCGTGAAGCGGTCGGTCGCGTGAGCTGGATCCGTGCTCGGCGTTCGCTCATGGTCCGACGCGGGGTCGCCTGACCGACCCACGACTACCGGCCCCGAGCCGTCAGCCACTCGTCCGCCTTCTTGCGGCCCTTGCGGCATTCGAAGAACACGAGCTGAGCACGGGCTCGAGCCAGCAGTGCCTCATCACTCTCTCCCTCCACTGCATCAGCGCTCTCCCTTACTTGCCCTCGCTCGCGCGGATCGCGCGGTCGTGGGCCCAGGACTTGATGCCCTTGATCTGCTCGGCCATCGTCGTGGCCAGCGGGACGATCTTGCCGATCTGCGAGAAGAGCTCGTCGTCGGTCACGGGCTCGCCCTTGTCGTAGGCCTCGACCATCGACGACACGACGCACTGCTCGATCTCGGCGCCGTTCCAGTTCTTGGTCGCCTTCGCCAAGACGTTGATGTCGACCGACTTCGGATCGACCCCGCGTCGGTAGAGATGCACGGCGAAGATCTGCGAGCGCTCGGCCTCGCTCGGCAGGTCGATGAAGAACACCTGATCGAAGCGGCCCTTGCGCAGGAGCTCGGCGGGCAGCAGGTCGATGCGGTTGGCCGTCGCCGCCACGAAGATGCGACCGCTCTTCTCCTGCATCCAGGTGAGGAAGGTCGCGAAGATGCGTCCCTTCGTGCCGGCGTCCGCGCCCGTGTTCTCCGCGCTGATGCCGTTCTCGATCTCGTCGATCCACAGGATGGCCGGTGCCACCGCCTCCATCATCTTCAGCGCACGGTCGAAGGCCTCTTCCGGAGTGCCGTGCACGCCCGAGAACACCTGGCCCATGTCGAGGCGGAACAGCGGCAGGTTCCACAGGGACGAGATCGCCTTGATGGAGAGACTCTTCCCGCAGCCCGAGATGCCCATGATGAGCAGGCCCTTGGGGATGAGCTCCTCGACCTCCTTGCTCGTGTCATCGAAGAGCTTGCGCCGCTTGGTCAGCCACTCCTTGAGGACGTCGAGCCCGCCGATGTCGTTGACCTGCCAGCGCTGAGGCACGAACTCGAGCACGCCCTCCTTCCGCGCGAGCTGCTCCTTCTGCTCGTACAGCAGCCCGAGCACCTGGTCGTCGAGGGCCTGACGCTTGAACAACGCTCGGTTCAGGGCGTGGTTGGCCTCGTTCTCGGTGAGCCCCTGGAGCGCGGTCACGAAGCGACGCTGGGTCTCATCGTCCGCCTCCAGCGGTGGGTCGGCCTTCTCGAGATGCGAGGTGAGCTGTGCCCCGAGCTCCTCGGCGGTCGGCAGCGGGAACTCCACCAGCGCCACGTCCCGCCGGAGCTCCGGCGGCACGCGCCAGCGCGTGGCGAGCAAGAAGACGAAGCGGAAGCTCGGCGCCAGCTCGGTGCGGAGATCCCGCAGCCGCCGCATGAGCCTGGGATCGTCCAGGTGGACGTGGAGATCCCGCATGAGGAACAGGCCGGCACCATCGACCTTGGCGATGGCATCGAGCGCAGCGAGCGGATCTTCGGTGCCCTTGACGACCTTGCCGTCGGGACCGACGAGGCCGCGGGTCAACGCCCAGGTGTAGAAGGGAGCGGGCTGGGCAAAGGTCGTCGCCGAGACGTCGCGGAGGCAGCGCTCGACCCGCTCCTCCTCGGCCGACAGGAGAGCGATGAGGGGATGCCGCGCCACGAGCGTGGTGCGGATGACGTCGGCCGCGCTGAGTCGTTCCACGAGAAGCACTCCGCCCGGGACGGCGGGCGTGCCCCGTCGTGGACCGGAGCGGAGAAGCTAGTGGCCCCCGGAGGGGCCGTCAAGGCGCGCTAGATCAGGTCGTGAGACCGCGTGACCGCGTGCTGCGGAGCCCCGGCATGGGGACGCCGCCGCCGGCCGTGCGCCAGCCGCGCACGCGGAAGATCTCGTCTTGCACGTACTCGCGGATCGCCGCGCGAGCGACCTCGCCGAGGTGCTCGAAGCGCGCGCCGAGCCCCACGCGACCACCTTCCTGATCGTCCTGGAAGTCGACGTACAGCAGGGCGGCCGATGCCTCGACCTCGACCTGCGCACGCTGACGGCGCGGAGAGATCCAACCGGGCTCGCCGGGCCGCGGGCTCCAGTCGGGTCCGGCCGACTCGAGCCGGAGACGGATCTCGAAGCTGTCCTCGACGCCCTCGAGCTCGTGACCCCGACAGTAGAAGCCGCCTTCGGAGAGCGAGGTGACGCTGACGGGCAGCTCCACCCCGCCGGACCTAACGACGGCTCCAACCCGCGTCGTCACTCTCTCGTGTCGTCGCAACGGAAACCAGCTACGCATCGTTGAGCTCCCTTCGGGCCCTGCCTCTGAGCCCGTTCAGGGCCGGTGCTGCCGGCCCTGCATCCCTTATCTAAGAAAGCATGCCTGAGGAGACTCACCGAGAGCCAATCAACGATCCTCCGCCTGGTTCGCATTCCGCGATGCCCGATTCCAGCGTCGCCAGACCTCGCTGAGAACGCCTTCCGCGGGCTTTCCACCGGGGCTGAAGCCCCCGTCTTTCGGGCCTGGAGTGGGGCGTCCCGCCTCGTACAGCCAACAGAATGACCCGAACAACCAGGCCGTTGGGCGTCCTTCCGTTCCCTCGAGGGCTCGAAGCCAGGCCAGGTGGGCCCGACGCTGGGCCTCCGGGTCGGCCTTGCCGATGTCCCATTGCCATGGCTCGACCCAGGGGCTGGGTGACGACTTGAACCCATATTCCGTGAGCAAGAGCGGACGCTTCCAACGCTCACTCTCAGCCCTGAGCTTTCTGATGATCTCGCGGGCTCCCTGGGCGAGCGCGGCATCGGTCGCGGCGGGGTCGCCGGACAGTGGCGCGAAGGCCTGGACGCCGAGCAGGTCGAGCTCGCTCCAGATCTCGGTCGTGCCGAACTCCCCCCACCAGTTCGCGCAGTAGGTCAGGCGACCCGAGTAGCGGTCGCGGATGGCGGCGACGAGCCGGCTCCACTCCTCGCGGTGATCGCCCGAGAGCCCGCCGAGCTCGAGACCGATCGCCAGCACCTCGACGTTCTGACGCTGGGCGAGGTCGGCGAGCTGGAGCATGAAGCTCCGGTAGGACTTGAACCACGCGCGCGCCTGGCGGGACTTGTCGAAGCGAATCTCCCCTCTCCAGGTCCCGTCGCGCTTCCCTTCCGTGCCGATCTCGACGTGGGGCTTGAGCAACACGGCCAGGCCATGCCGGTGCGCGGCGGTCACCGCCTGCTCGAGCTCGTGGAAGCCCCGCTCGGCGTCACCGTCGAAGGCGCGCAGGGTCGTGGAGCTCAGGCGGTCCTGCCAGGCAAAGGCGGAGAGCGCGACCGCAGTTGCCCCCTGCGATCTCAGGTGGGCGTAGGTGCGATCGAGCTTGGCGGCGTCGAGCCGTCCCTCCCACTCCGCCAGGTGCAGGACGCAGGCGCCGTGCCAGGGCGGCGCGGTCCGGAGTCGTGACTCCGCCTGCGAGGACGACCCGGAGACGACCACGGCTAGAAGCACCGCCGCCCAGCCGACCCGACGAGGGGCCGACGCCCTCAAGCCTTCGCCTGAGACTGAGCGAAGGCCCAGGCGCCCTTCACCATCGCCTCGAGGTCGTGCTCGGGCACCCAGCCGAGAACGTCGCGGGCGCGGTCGGCCTGGGCGGTCAGCCGGTCGGGATCGCCCGGGCGACGCTCCCCGTCCATCGCGGGGATGGGATGCCCGGTGACCTTGCGGCAGCACTCGATGACCTCCCGGACCGAGAGACCGAGCCCGTGGCCGAGGTTGAAGGTCTCTCCGGCGAAGCGGCCCGCCGCCAGGCCTTCGAGGGCGAGCACGTGGGCCCGGGCGATGTCACGGACGTCGATGTAGTCGCGGATGCAGGTGCCGTCGGGCGTGTCGTAGTCGTCGCCGTAGATGGTCACCGACTCGCGCTCGCCCGTGGCCACCTGGAGCACGATGGGAATCAGGTGGGTCTCCGGATCGTGGACCTCGCCGATGATGCCGTTCTCGTGGGCACCGGCCGCGTTGAAGTAGCGGAAGACCACCGGCTTGAAGTCGTGGGCCGAGGCGACATCGGCCAACACGCGCTCGAAGGCGAGCTTGCTCGTCCCGTAGGGCGTGATCGGGTTCTGCGGGGTGTCCTCGGAGATCGGCACCGTCTCGGGGAAGCCGTAGGTGGCGCAGGTCGAGGAGAAGACGAAAGACGACACGCCCACGTCGAGCATGGCCTCGACCAGGGAGAGACCGTGGCCGAGGTTGTTGCGCCAATACTTCTCGGGCTTGGTCACCGACTCGGGAACCAGGGCGGCACCGGCCAGGTGGGCGACGGCGTCACAGCCCTCGAGGGCCTTGCGCACGGCGGGGCCGTCGTCGAGGTCGACGCGATGACAGTCGCGGCCGCGAAGGTTGCCCTCCCAGCCCGTCGACAGGTTGTCGAGGAGGACGGTCTCGTGCCCCGCCTCCTCGATGGCGTGCCACACGTGGGCTCCGATGTAGCCGGCAGCGCCGGTGACCAGGACCTTCATCTCTGTCGTCTCCACCCCCTCCAGTCGTCCATCATGTCAACGCCTCGCCGACCGCGCTCACGGCCCGGTCGAGACGCTCCTGAAACTCCGGCTCGTAGCTCACCCGCTCGAGGCAGAGCCCCCGCGCCGGCGCGTTGGGACCCGCCGCCTGACGGTCGGCCCGCTCCAACACCTCGTCGATCCAATCGGGCGACCGGGCTCCCCGACCGACCTCCAGCAGGCAGCCCACGAGCGCCCGCACCATGTGCCGGAGGAAGCCGTCGCCGGTGACCACGACGTCGAGCTCCGTGCCCGCATCGACCAGCTTGCACTCGGTCAGCTCACGGACGCTGGTCTTCACCGACGAGCCGCTGCTCTGGAGGGACGCGAAGTCCCGCTGCCCGAGGAAGCGACGCCCCGCCTCGGCCATGGCCTCTCGGTCGAGACCCCCGCCCACTTGAACCCTCTGACGCTGGCTCAGCGGATCGCGCAGGGGCGCCAGGCGCAGGCGATAGCGGTAGGTCTTCGATCGCGCCGACTTCCGGGAGTGGAAGCTCTCGGGCATCTCGGCGACGCCGCGCACGACGAGGTCCTCGGGAAGGATCGCGTTGAGCCGGTGCCTCAGCCCCGTGAGCGGTTCTGTCCAGGGTCGCTCGAGGTCGCCGTGGACGACCTGGCCGAGCGCATGGACCCCGGCGTCGGTGCGCCCCGAAGCGTGGAGCCGCACGGGTCCGCAGGGTCGTGCGAGGGCCTCCTCCAACACGCCCTGCACGGTCCGTCGTCCATCCTGGAGCTGCCAGCCCTCGAAGTCCGTGCCGTCATGGGCGACGACCAGGGCCAGCCTCACCGACGCAGGCCTTGCAGCAGCGGGCCACAGGCCCCGACGTCGTCACAGGGCACGAGCGCCAGCGGCATCCCGGCGAAGATCGTCGCGACGCTGCGGAGCTCGTCGACCGGTATCGGCTCCCCGGTCGACCAGTCCTTCGTCTGGACCTTGACCAGCACCTCGGCCGAGCCCGGTGGCAGGGCGCGGAGGCGGTCGGCCATCTGCTGGAGCTCGGCACCGAGCCGCAGGGTGTCGAGCGAGCGCTCCTCGGCGACCTGCCGGTGGTAGGCCATGACCGCCAGGCGATCGACGTCGGCGGCCGCGGCGCTCTCGAGGTCCTGGGCCATCCACGCCAGCGCCGCCTCGGGGAGCAGCGCGGTCTCGTAGTAGAGGTTGAGGCTGAGCTCGAAGCCGGGTCGCTCTTGGCGCGCTGCCGCACGGAAGCGACCGGCCAGCTCGAGGAGACGGTCGCGCTTCACGTGCGCCCAGTCACGGAAGCCGGCCGACGGACGCAGGCGCCAGCGCTCGCCGTGCCACTGCCGCTCGAGCACGCCCTCGACGGTGAGAGGTCGACCGAGCGCGCGGGCCGCAGCGCGACGACCAGCCGGTGAGAACCCCTCCCCCTGCCTGAAGGTGAAGTCGTCTTGCAGGAGGACGCCGTCGACGCCCGTGCGGGCGAGGTCGACGAAGACCTCGGTGAGAACCCGCGCGACCTCGGGGTCGAAGAGGTCGAGGACGCCGGGCATGACCTTCGGCTCACCGGAGATCGGATCGGCCTGCCAGGACAGGTGCCGCTCCCCTCCGGCCAGCAGCGCGGGCACCGGGCTCTTCCGCGTGGTCATCCACGCGTGACACGACAGGCCGGCCCGACGGGCCGCCCGACAGTCGGCGACCAGGCGGTCCTCGACGACGGGACGGTGACGACTCGGGAAGTAGACGCCGGTACCTCGCTTCGCGCTCGGGATCCTCCCGGCCGGATCGCCGTGCCGTCGGTCGCCGGCGAGTTGGAACGCCCGCAGGTACACCCGCTCGACGCCCTGCGCGGCCAGCTTCCGAAAGAGCTCCTCGTCACCCGGCTCTCCGGGGAGGACGAGCACCTGGACCGAGCGCACGGGGCTCGCCGTGGCCGGTCGGACGACACCGGCGAAGGTCGTGGCCGCGAGGAGGACGAGGGCCGTCCTCGTGGCCGCTCTCAGGACGCGCACGGCTGAGCCGCCGGTCGCCAGGAGGCGGTGTCCTCTCGGAGCGCCGCTGCCCGCTGCAGGGTCACCTCCGTTTCGCGCTCGGTGAGCTCGGAGGGCTCGAGCCGGGCCGCGAGCTCGGTCTCGAAGCCGGCACTGAGCGCGGCCTCGACCTCGTCGCGGTCGGGCACGCGGGTGAGGCAGTCGGCGAGCCCCATGGCCTTGGTCGTGAGCACTCCCGGGTCGGCACCGAGCACCCGCGCCTGCCTCTCGACGTCGAAGACGAAGGGCAGCGAGCCGTGCTCGAGGAGGGCGCCACGGCCGCGGAACTGGGCGGCCCCGCAGAGCTTCCGTCCATCGACGGTGAGCTCCTCGCGCGAGGTCGAGCCGAAGCAGGCGCCACGTCGTTCGCGGTGGGCGAGACCCGGGAGCCCGCGGGCGATGGCAGCCGGGACGCCGAGCCGACAGAGCCCGTCGGCCAGGGCGGCGGCGAGCGCGGCGGCGGCGCGACTCACGCCGGTGCCGGCCAGCGGACCGGTCGCGGGCGCGATGACCCCGAAGGTCAGCTCTTGGTCGTGCAGCACGCCACGACCGCCGGTCGGGCGACGGACGAGGTCGACGCCCTCGCGTCGGCAGGCCTCCAGGTCGGCGGCCTGCTCGATCTTCTGACCCCGACCGAAGGACAGCGTCGGTGGCGACCAATCGTAGAAACGGAGGATGGGCGCGGGGCTCTCACCGGCAGCGAGCTGCTCCTCCATGACGTCGAGGAGGGCGCGATCACGAGCCATGTTCTCCGGCCCGGCAAGGGGCTGGTCGCGCAGGAGACGCCAAGGGCTCGGAGTGAAAGAGGGCATGGACGAAATCATGACAGCTTGCGACCGAGACCCGTCCGATTGGAATGTCCGCCGATGGTCGCTCGAGCGCTGGTCAGGTGCGGGAGACGCACGTCCTGGCCGTTTTCTTCACGCCCGCCGGTCTCGGGCACGAATCTTGCGACTCGTGAGGGTCACGACGCCACGTTCAAGGAAACCGCCCGTGTAAGATGGGTCAATCTCCGCACAGTCCGACTGGTCAGCCGGGCGAGAGACCGGCAGTGATGGGAGGCTCGTGAGCGCCCACGACGGGCGGGAATCGACCGCCGACAGCAGTGAGTTCATCAAGGAGCTCTTCAAGAAGTCCAGCCGCTACGAGCTGATCGACCTCGTCGGTCAGGGCGGCATGGGACAGGTCTACAAGGCCATCGACCGCGAGCTGGACGAGGTCGTGGCCCTGAAGCTCCTCAAGCCCAAGCTGTCGTCGGACCCGAACCTGATCACGCGCTTCAAGCAGGAGATCAAGCTCACCCGTCGCATCAAGCACAAGAACGTGGGCCGCATCTTCGACCTCGGCGAGATCGGCGGCTTCAAGTTCATCTCGATGGAGTACGTGGACGGGATGTCCTTGAAGGACCTCATCCTGTCCCGCGGCCAGTTCTCCCTCCCTCTCGCCCTGCACGTCTTCCGGCAGGTGCTCGCGGGTCTCGCCGCCGCGCACGAGGAGAACATCGTCCACCGCGACATCAAGCCGCAGAACATCATGGTGTCGCGCGACTACACCGTTTACGTGCTCGACTTCGGCATCGCGCGCTCGCTCGAATCGGAAGACCTCTTCCAGATCGGCGTGCTCGTCGGCTCGCCCGCGTACATGTCCACCGAGCAGGTGCTGCGGAAGGAGATCGACCACCGCAGCGACGTCTACTCGCTGGGCGTGCTGCTCTACGAGCTGCTCACCGCCCGGCCGCCCTTCCAGGCGCGCTCGCTGGTGGTCGCCGCCAACAAGCACGTGACCGAGCGTCCGCCCGACGTGCGCGACACCCGCCCGGACGTCCCCGAGTGGGTCGCGAAGATGATCCTCCGCTGCATGGAGAAGGACCCGGCGCTGCGCTACCAGACCGTGGTCGAGATGCTCAAGGAGATCGAGGCCCAGGACGCCGAGGCCGAAGCGGCCGGAGAGCCCACTCCCGCCCAGGCCGCCGCCGGCGCCACCCTCGTCACGCCGCCGCCCACGGTCATGCCGGCCGCGGCCCTCGCCCAGGAAGACGACGCGCCGACCATCCAACACGTCCCGCCGGCGGTGAGCGACACCCTCCCCATCGCGGAGGGCGCGACACCAGAGGTGGCGCCGGTCAAGGAACGCCCGGCGGCCCTGGTCGCCGAGGACGACCCGGAGATCATCGACGCGCTCAAGGGCAAGCTCGAAGCCCTCAAGCTCGACGTCGAGTTCGTGTCCGACGGGGTCACGGCGGTCGACCGCGCGGTCCACGGCCACTTCGACCTCATCCTCATCAGCTCGGACCTGCCGCGGCTCGACGGCGTCGAGGCAACGCGCATCCTCAAGAACTACGCGTCGACCCGTGAGGTCCCGGTGCTCTTGCTCATCCCGGCCGGCAACTCGGAGACCGAGAACCTGGCCTTCGACTCCGGCGTCGCCGACGTCGTGAGCAAGCCCATCAACATGCCTGCGTTCACGCGCAAGACCCGCTCGCTGCTCCAGCTTTGAGCCGGATCCCGTCGTGAGCTCCGCCGTCATCCTGGCAGCCGGTGAAGGCCGGCGCCTGGGACGACCGAAGGCCGGGATCGAGCTGGGGGGACGTGCCCTCCTCACCCACGTCCTCGACACCTGCCGCACGACCTTCCTCGAGGAGATCGTCGTCGTGCTGGGGGCCGAAGCCGACACGCTGCGACCGCTGGTGGTCGAGCAAGAGGCCAGCGACGACGGCCCGGCCGTGCGCGTGGTCGTCCACGACGATTGGGCCGCGGGTCGGACGGGCTCGCTCCAGGCAGGGCTCCGAGCGCTCACGCGAGAGCGCGACGGCGCGCTCGTCTTCCCGGTCGATCACCCGCTGGTCCGCGTGACCACGCTCGACGCGGTGCTCGGCGTCTTCAACTACGCGGCGGCCCAGCCCGAGGTGGTCGTGCCCTGTCTCGAGACGGACGGCGAGCGCCGGAGGGGTCATCCCGTGCTCGTGGCGGCGGCCTTGCGCGAAGCCATCCAGGCTCTCGGCCCCGACGACCCTCTCAACACGCTGCTACGGAGCAAGGTCCGCCTGGAGGTCCCGGTCGACGACGAGGCCGTCCTCCTCGACATCGACGAGCCCGCCGACCTGGAGCGCGCCGAGCGCTTGCTGGCCGAGCGCGCTGAGTAGGTCCTCCCTCCCCTCCTACCTGCCTTCCAAGACAACGAAAAAGGCCCGTCGCCGGAGCGACGGGCCTTCCTCGCGTCCCCGACCGTGGGGAGCGCCGGTGCGTCAGGTTCGGTCATGAGCCGAGCGAACGCGCCGGAGCCTACTCCAGTAGGTGAGGACGCGTGAGTGAGGGCGAAGGACCGTGAATGACGTGCCGCCGCCCCCACGCGAGACGAAGAAAAAAGGCCCGTCGCCATGGCGACGGGCCCTTTCAGCATCCCCACTCCGCGAGGAGCGCCGGTGCGTCAGGCTCGGTCATGAGCCGAGCGAGTGCGCCGGAGCCTACATGAGTAGGTGAGGACGCGGGAGCGAGGACGAAGGGCCGTGAATGACGTGCCGCCGCCCTCGCCCATCATCACATTCCGATCGCACCACCGCGAAGCTCGTAGCTCTTCACCTGGAGGGTGCCACCGCGACGGATGCGGCCGGTGACCTCGACGGGCACGGCACCGCCGGAAGCGGCGGTCTTGAGGGCGCGAGCGCGGTTGCCGGAGAGCGGCAGGGTCTCGCCATCCTCGAGCTTGAGCATGGTCACGCAGCCCTTGGAGGTCTGGAGGTCGCAGTCGCCGCAGACGACGTGACCGGTGAGGCTGACCTTCTGGCCGGTGCGCCAGGTGCGGGCCATGGTCGCGGTCTTGGCGGACTTGCTGCAGCCGGAGGCCTGAGCGGCCTTCGCGGACTTGGAGCAGCCAGCGCCGTTGCTGGCGAGCGTGGCCTGGGCCTTGCTCTTCGAGCAGGAGCCGGTGGCGACCGGGCGGGCCTGGAGCTCGGCGAGCTTGGCGGCGGACTTGCTGCAACCGGCGTTGGCGTTGGTCGTCAGCGTGCGGACGAGCTGGTCACGCTCGAGCGAGGCGAGACGGTCGGCGGAAGCCGAGCAGCCAGCCTTCACGTTGGTGCGGAGGTAGTTGGCCTGGTCGTTCTCGAGGACGGCGAGGCGGGCGGCGGACTTGCTGCAACCCTTGTCGGCGTGCGTGCGGAGGACCTGGATCTGCTCGTCACGAGCGTAGGAAGCCTGCCAGTCAGCCTTCATCTGCGCGAGCTTCGCCTGCGACTTGCCGCAGCCGGCGGCCGCGTTGGCCTTCAGGGTCTCGTAGGAGCTGGCGCCGGACTTGGAGGAGCAGCCGGCCTTGTTGCTGGCGAGAGTCGCCTGGGCCTTGGACTTCGAGCAGCCGCCGCCGTTGGAAGCGAGGGTCGGAACGTTGTTTCAGATAGATGGTACGGCCCAGGAGGTTATCGAGCTGTTCGTGCAAAGCTTGTCGCTGATGCTATTGATGCAATGGTTTAGACCGATATTCACACATAGCTACCACAATGATTGTACCATTAGTCGTGTGGATTGGAAGGCAGATGTCGATGTCATTTG
>JBCCFW010000001.1:0-134473 GCA_039029535.1 Acidobacteriota bacterium | reverse complement strand
GGCGCCTGCTTCGGTCCCGCACCTCACCGATCACACCGCAGCGCCGTCGGCGCGGCGCCTCCCATCCACCCCCGCGGGGCGCGCACCGCGACCGCGCCGACCCGTGACGCAGACTCCTGGCACGCGCGACGACTCGCCTCGCGGCCGTCGCGACCGCCCCTTCCCGCCATGGCGTGGACCAACGCCGTCGGCGACACGACTGCGACTCGAGCACGGTCGCGGTGTATCTTGGAGCCCGTGATGAGAGCCACATTCCACCATCCGGCCACTCTCCTCCTCCTCGGCACGCTCGTTTCCGGAGCTGCTCAAGCCGCCCCTGCCCCGCCCGACCCGGCCGTGCAGGAGCTGCTGCGACGCTTCGAAGAGGCTCGCGGCGACACCCGCACGCTCACCGGCAAGTTCCGGCAGGTGAAGGAGGACGACCTCTTCGCCGAGGCCGAGGAGAGCGAGGGCACCTTCCACTACACGCGCCCCGACCTCTTCCGCTGGGAGAGCCAGGACCAGGTCCTGCTCGCCACCCGCGACAAGGTCATGCACCACGTCCCATCGCTGGCGGTGCTCGAAGAGCGCGACATCTCCCGCAACCGCCGTCGGGTCGTCTCCTACTTCGGGCTCAACGGCAACATCGCGAAGCTCCAGAAGCGCTTCGACGTGACCGCGGCCGAGAAGGACGGCGCCCTGGTCGACGGCTCGGGTCCCTCCCCCTACCCGGAAGCACGTCACGTCGTGCTCGAGGGTCGCAAGCGCCGGATCAAGAAGCGCATCGGGCTCATCGAGCTCTGGCTGCTCGAAGACACCGGCCTGCCTCGCGCGGTCCGGCTGACCATGGCCGACGGCGGCATCACCACCTGGGAGTTCTCCGAGATGAAGGCCAACGTGGAAATCCCGGAGACCGTCTACACCCTCACGGTCCCCGACTCGACCGTGCGTCGCGAGGGCGTCACCGCCATGAACCAGGCCGGCGCCTTCCTCGAGGAGCTCGAGGACGACGAGGACACCACGGGCGCCAAGGGCAGCACCAAGGGCACCAAGGGCGGCGCCATGAGCACCAAGGGCGGCACCGTGAGCACCAAGGGCGGCACCGTGAGCACCAAGGGCGGCACCGTGAGCACCAAGGGAGCCATGAGCACCAAGAGCGGCGCCACGGACGCCAGGAGCAACACCACGGGCGCCATGGACACCGCGAGCACCAAGGACGCCAAGGGCTCGTGACCCCACTCGTCTCGTGACCGACGCCGCCCCAACTCCGTTCCTCGACGGGCTCGTGCCGCTGGTCGTCGGCACCCGAGGCGACGACGTCGACTACGTCACCCTCGGTGCGGCCGTGACCTGCGACGCGGCGGGCGAGGTCCACCGAAGCTGGGGCGACCCGGAGCTGCCCGCCTACCTCCGCTCGTCGGCCAAGCCCCTGCAAGTGCTCCCCTTCCTGCGGCGTCTTCTCCCCCGCAGGCTCGACCTCGGCATGAGGGCCATCGCCGTCGCCTGCGCCTCACACTCGGGTGAGGATGAGCACGTCGCGGCGGTCACCCGCATCCTCGACGCCGTCGGGCTCACCGAGGAGCACCTCGGCTGCGGGACGCACGACCCCGTCCGGTCCGAAGAAGCCGCCCGCGTGGCCCGCGGCGAGCTGACGCTCGGCCCCTTGCGCAACAACTGCTCGGGCAAGCACGCCGCGATGCTGGCGACCTGCGTCCACGAGGAGTGGGACCTCGCGAGCTACCGCGAGCTCGAGCACCCCCTCCAGCAGGAATGCCTCGAGATCGTCGCGACCTTCGCAGGTGTCGAGCCCGACTCCATCCGCGTCGCCGTCGACAACTGCAGCCTGCCGACCTTCTCGCTCCCCCTCCGCGCCTCGGCCCGCGCCGCGGCACGCTGGCGCGAGCCGCAAGGACTGCCCGAAGACCTCGCCATGGCCAGCACCACCGCGGTGGCGGCGATGACCGCCCAGCCCTTCATGGTCGGCGGCACCGGCCGCTTCGACACCGCCTTGATGGAGGTGACGGAGGGTCGGCTCTGCGTGAAGACCGGCGCCAACGGCTTCTACATCGGGAGCTACCTG
This sequence comes from Acidobacteriota bacterium, assembly GCA_039029535.1. Taxonomy (GTDB): domain Bacteria; phylum Acidobacteriota; class JBCCFW01; order JBCCFW01; family JBCCFW01; genus JBCCFW01. Next base: position 132,414 of record JBCCFW010000001.1, on the reverse strand, counting down.
GCCGAGCCGGGAGCCGAGGCGCGGGGCTTCGCGCTCAAGCTGGCCGGCGCCGAGGGCGAGGCCCGCAAGAGCCTGGCCGTGCTCGGCTGCCTCGAGCAGCTCGGCTGGCTCGACGACGACGAGCGCGCCGCTCTCGCCGACCGCTTCCCGTCACCGCTGCGTGGCTGCCGTGACCAGGAGGTCGGTCGCGAGCGCTTCGTCGGCTGACGCCTCAGCTCGCGCGCGGCGGCGACAGGCCGTGGCGCTGGATCTTGTCGTAGAGCGTCCGCCGCGAGACCCCGAGCGCTGCCGCCGCCGCCGCCCGATTCCACTTCCGGGCCCGCAGGGTCCGCGCCACCACCCGGGCCTCGTAGGCAGCGACGCGCTCGGCCAGGCTCGTGCCCTCACGGTCCCCCCCGTACGCCTGCTCCGACCCGGTCTCGACCTCGGTCTCGTCAGCCGACGCCATCGCCGGAACCGCCGAGAGCCGACGTCGGCACGCCACGTGGTGGATGACCCCGTCGACGCTCTCCGCCACCGCGGTCTCGAGGACGTTGCGCAGCTCCCGGACGTTGCCGGGCCAGTCGTGGCGACGCAGGGACGCCAGCGCCGGCTCGCTCAGCCGGCAGGTCTCACCCGTTCGCTCGGCGATGCCGTCGAGCAGGTGACGGGCGAGCTCGGGCAGGTCCTCGAGCCGCTCCGAGAGCGGAGGCATGTCCAGCCGCAGCACGTCGAGGCGGTAGTAGAGATCCTCCCGGAAGCGACCTGCCTCGACCTCGGACCAGAGGTCGCGATTGGCCGCGGCGACGATCCGGACGTCGACCCGTCGCGCCTGGCTCGAGCCCACGCGACGGACCTCCCCCTCTTGCAGGGCTCGGAGGAGCCGCGCCTGGAAGGCCAGGGTGGTGCCGGCGATCTCGTCGAGAAAGAGCGTCCCGCCGTCGGCCCTCTCGAAGAGACCGGAACGACTGCCGACGGCGCTCGTGAAGGCTCCGCGTTCGTGACCGAAGAGCTCGCTCTCCAGCACGCCCTCCGACAGCGACCCGCAGTCGACCGGAACGAGCTCGGCTTCCCACCGAGTCGAGAGCCGGTGGAGCACCTGCGCCGCCAGCTCCTTGCCGGTCCCCGACGGTCCCTGCACGAGCACCGGGGCGTCCCGCGAGGCCAGGCGCGCGAGTCGGTCGCGGAGCGCGACCATCCGCGGGGAGCTCCCGACCAGCTCGGCCAGGACCTCCCGCTCCAGCGTCTCGGCGTCGTCCTGAAGCCGCGCGGCGGCTCCTCGCTCCCATGCTCTGCTCACGGTCGTCCCCTCGTTCCCATCCTCCCCTCAGGGTCGTCCGCGAGAAGAGCCCGTGCCGTCGGATTCGACCCGAGCGCTCGACGAGCGTTCGGTCCGCCGAACGAGTGACTCAGGTCGGCTCTCCTCGCTGCCGAAGATCCGATGGGTGCCGCCGGCCGGCGTCCCTCGACGACTCGTGCTTGTCGCCTGGCCGGCGGGTGGCATGCTTTCCGCTCCCGCCCGGGCGTCGTCGGGCCGAGATCGGACGAGGACGACCCGCCGAAGGGCGACACGGAGATTCGGATGGCCGACAAGGACAAGAACGAGAAGAACGAGGGCCTGGTCCAGCGTCTCCTGGACATGAGGACCGTCCTCATCGCCGGTGAGATCAACCAGAAGGTGGCCCAGCAGGTCATGGCCCAGCTCCTGGTCCTCGACGGTCAGTCGAACGACCCGATCCGGATGGTCGTGAGCTCTCCCGGCGGTCACGTCGAGTCGGGCTTCGCCATCTACGACTTCATGCGCTTCGTGAAGTCGCCGATCACCGCGGTCGGCGCGGGCTGGGTCGCCAGCATCGCCGTGCCCATCATGTTCGGCGCCAAGAAGGAGCGACGCGTCAGCCTGCCCAACACGCGCTTCCTCATCCACCAGCCGTGGATGGGCGGCGGCGGTGGCCCGGCCTCCGACATCGGCATCATCGCCGAGGAGATGATCAAGCTCCGCGATCGTCTCAACCAGATGATCGCCGACGAGACCGGCCAGGACCTCGAGAAGGTCGCCAAGGACAGCGACCGCGACTACTGGATGACCGCCGAGCAGGCCGTCGAGTACGGCCTCATCAGCCGCGTCGTCGCCCAGGCCGGCGAGCTCGACTGAAGCTCACCAAGAGCGGGGCGCCACGCGCGCCTCGCTCAGCTCTCTCGGCCGGCTCCCACGAGCTCCCTGTCCGTCTCCACGCCCTCGACTGACTCGTGGACGGGCAGGGTGAAGATGAAGCGACTCCCGCCCCCTGGTCGCCCCTCCACCCAAATGCGACCGCCGTGCCGTTCGACGACTCGCTGGCAGATGGCGAGGCCGATGCCCGAGCCGGGATACTCGCCCGGTCCGTGGAGACGGCGGAAGAGCTCGAAGACCTGCTCGCGGTGCGCGTGCTCCACCCCGATGCCGTTGTCCTCGACCACGACCTGCCATTGCTCTGCCTGACGACTGGCCGACAGGTGAACTCGCGGTGGTCGCTCGGAGCGGTACTTCAAGCCGTTGGTCACGAGGTTGATGAGCAGCTGCATGAGCTGCACCGCATCTCCCTGAACGGTCGGGAGCTCACCGGAGGTCACGGTGCCCGACTCCACGAGGGACGGGTCGAGCTGACCGCGGACGATGTCGAGGCAGCGCTCCAGGTCCACGGGCTCGAAGGCGACGTGCCGAGCCTGCGCCCGCGAGAGATCGAGAAGGCCATCGATCAAGGCCTCCATCCTCCTCACGCCTCCGAGCACGTGGTCCATGTAGAGCTGCGCATCGTCGCCTAGCTCATCACCGAGCTCGGCGGCCAGGAGCTGCGAGAAGCTCCCGACGTGACGGAGCGGCGTCTTCAGGTCGTGCGAGGCGACGCGGGCAAACTGCTGGAGCTCCCGGTTGCTCTTCTCGAGACCGCACTTGGCCTGCTCGAGCACGGCGGTGGCCGCCTCGAGCTCGGCCGTGCGCTCGGCGACGAGCGCCTCGACTCGACGGTGCCGATCCGAAATCGAGACCACCAGGCCGAAGGCCAGGAGAGACACGAGAACTCCACCCAACAGGAACAGCGGCTGATCCCGGAAGACCTCCGTGTCGGGCGAGTGGACGTCCAGCACCCAGCGGCGTCCTCCCACCTCGAGATCTCGGCTGCGATGTGCCTCGGCGCCGAGCTCGTCGAAGCGAGGCTCGGAGTAGAGAACGAAGTCTCCGTTGGTGACGTCACGCAGGCGGACCGTCGATCGCCGCGACTCGGCCTCGGGCAGGCTGGTCCGGACGAGATCCTCGACGCGAAACACGCCCAGCCCGAACCCGAGCAAGTGTTCTCGACGCTCCGAGATCGTCTCGAGCCCCGGTCTCGAGTACGACGGCGCGAACACGAGGATGCCGGCATGCGCACCGGTCGCTTGCGCCAGCTCGATGGGCTCGGTCGCCACGACCCGGCCCGTGTCCCGCGCCCGCTCCAGGGCGGCTCGTCGGGTCGGGTGCGAGCCCAGGTCGATGCCCACTGCGCTCTCATTGCCGCGGAGGGGCTCGACGTGAAAGACCGGGTAGTACTCGGTGGACCAGGATGTCTCCCCTGCCACGAAGCCCGCGCCGTACGACCACCGCCGTATCCGGTAGCCGCTCAGGCCTCCCTCCCGGGCCCGTCGCTCGATCGCCTTGCGCTCCTCGGCCGGGACTCGCGGAATCCACTCGAAGGCCTGTACGTGTGCTCCACGTTTCAGCGGCTGCGCGACGAAGCGCGCGAACTCGTCGCGGTCGATCCGCATGCTGGCCGAGCGGAAGTCCGCGATCGCCTCCACGGCCGACACGTGGTGACGCAGGGTGAGCAGGAGCCTCGAGGCCAGGCCCGCCACGCGTCGTTCTCGCTCGAGCTCGACCTGTCGTTGAGAGGACTGTCGGAGCTGGCCGACACCGACCACGGTGAGCCCGAGCAGGCCGAAGAGCAGGGCCCAAGCCAGGGGCGGTGGACGAAACCGCGCCCAGACGTCTCGAGGTCGTGAGCCCTGCATGCCGTGCGTCCCGCTCCTGGCTCGCTCCTGCTCGAAGCGAGAGGAGCGCTCCACGACCTATCGGCCACCCGGGACTCGACAGCAGCCGAGGTCGCTCCCCGGCTCCTGGAGGGCCTGCGTCACGAGTCGGTGCGCGAGCCACGCGGCCTCGCGACGACGACTCCTGGGCTCACGCGAACGGTCAGGCGGGCTACGGGGCGTCGACGGAGCACTCCGGGCTGCCACAGGCGTTCAGCGAGCAGAGGCGGAGGTTCGCGACGTGGGCGAGGACCAGGAACACGCTGCCGACGATGATGACGACGCTGCTCAGCGTGATGGACACGCTCACGTCCCCTTCCTCGTCGACCTCGACGCTGGGGCAGCACTTCTTCTTCGAGCAGGCCGCTCCGGTCGCGGTGGTCTCCGCCCCGGACGCGGTGGTCGTGGCCTCCGCCTCGGCAACGGCGGTCTCCGGCCCGGCGGCCTGTGCCGCGGGGATGGCGGGGAGGGCCATGCCACCGAGCACGAGGGCCACGCCGATGGCGGCCGCGATGGGCACGAGTCGGCGACCATGGCGCCGGTACCCGCTGATCATCGACACGAGCGCCAGCGGCACGACGACCACGGCGAGCAGGAGGTGGGCCATGGGGTCCAGCCAGAGCGGGGCGAGAGTCGGCAGGAGGAGCAGCACCAGGGGGGCCGCGAGGCAGTGAAGTGCGCAGGCGACCGAGGCGAAGGCGCCGAGACGATCGAGGCGGGCACGTGACAGAAGCTTCATGACGGTCTCCCTGGCAGACTCTCGCCGCAGGCGTTCAGCATCACGCGAACGCCAGCGCCCGGACGCGGACACTCACGGTTTAACCATGGGTGTCCGGCGTGTCCACGTCAACTGGCTGAGACGACTGGTCAGAAGGTCAGACGGTAGCGTAATGACACGTTTCGCCCAGGGAGGGGCACCTCGTCCTTGAGGAACGAGCTGTGCTGGCGGGCCAGCTCGTCGGTGGCGTTCTCGACCGAGAGCACCAGGTCGTGGACCGTGCGCTCGGTGAAGAAGCGCCAGCCGGCCGCGAAGTCGGCGAGGAAGTAGCTGTCGGTCGACGTCTCACCCGGCTCGACGCGATCTTGATCCGAGACGTGCCGGAGCTCGAGGTCCGCCCACCAGGGCCCCTCCTCGAATCGCAAGCCGAGTCCGACCTCGAGCGGCGGGATGCGGGGCAGCGGTGTTCCATCGCTGCGCTCGGCCCGGACCGTCTCGAGGAAGGCCCCGAGACGCCAGCGGTGCGGGGCGTCCGCGAGCAGGCCGAAGTCGACGCTCACCTCCCCGCCCCAGAACTCGGCGTCGTCCTGGAGGTAGCGGAACACGGGGAGACCGTCCGCGATCTCCGTGGTCGCGCTCTCTCGAATGTAGTCGTCGAAGTCGGTGTGGAAGATCGACACGTCCGCATCCCAGCGCTCGCTGGAGTGACGGAGCGTGAGCTCGAACGAGAGAGCTTCCTCCTCCGTGAGATCGGGATTGCCGATCTCGAACTGGCCGGTCGCCAGGTGCGGACCGTCGGCAAACAGCTCGGTCGGTGACGGTAGCTTGACGCTCCGCGCCGCGGTGAAGCCGAGGCTCGTGCCGTTCTCCCACGCGTGTCGCAGGCCGGCCGAGACCGAGAGGCCATCGAAGTCCCGGGACACGCCACTCTCTGCGTCGACGTCGCGTCCCTCGGCACGGGCGCCCAGCTGAACGGACCAGGGATCGCCGTCCCACTCGGCATAGCCGAAGAGCCCGGTGGTCGTGGTCGTGGTGAAGGGAACGAAGCCTTCCGCACCGACCGCCTCGAAGTCCGCGTCCGAGTGCTGTGCGCCGATGGCGATGTCCCAAGCTCGATGAGCGAGAACCAGCTCAGTGCGCGCCTCGAGTGCCTCGGAGATGAAACGAGTGCCGATCATCCCGGACTCGCCCTCGACGTGCTCGTAGTCGCGATGACCGGCGCGGAAGCTCAGGCTGCGGACCACGCCCTCCCAGCGACGTTCCGCCGAGAAGTCGAAGCGCCGCTGGCGGAGATCGATGCTCACGCCACCGTCTTCGTCATCGTGATCATCGTCATCGTGATCATCGTCATCGTGATCATCGTCATCGTGATCATCGTCATCGTGATCATCGTCATCGTGATCATCGTCGTCGTGATCATCGTCGTCGTGGTCGTCGTCGTGATCGTCATCGTGATCATCGTCGTGATCATCGTCGTGATCGTCATCGTGATCATCGTCGTGATCGTCATCGTGCCCATCGTCATGATGACCATGCTCGCCCGGCAAGCCGTAGCGGCTGTCCCAGGTCGAGTACGAGATGCCGACGTGGCCCCACTTGCCGCGGGCTGCGATGCCGATCGCGCCGCCGTCGCTCTCACTCCAGCTGTTCTCGATCTCGCCCTCGGGCGTGTCGATGAGATCGGCATCGCGGATGAGGGCGTCCGCGTGGAAGCCGAAGAGCTCGTTACCCGCGTCGACCGAGATGCTGCCGCTGAGCTCGTCGGCGGCGGTGCCGCCCAGGAGCTGCACCCGTCCGGTCGCGGGACGTCCCGAGTAGCGCTTGGGAATGCGGTTGTCGAGCACGTTCACGACACCACCGACGGCGCTGCTGCCGTAGCGCAGCGTGGCGGGGCCACGCACGATCTCGATGCGCTCGGCGGCGAGCGGATCGGCCGTCACCGCGTGATCCACGCTGGTCGCCGAGGCATCGGCGACGTCGATGCCGTCCTGAAGGATCCGGACGCGGTCTCCTCCGAGGCCGCGCACCAGCGGGCGGCTCGCACCAGGTCCGTAGTAGGTCGAGCTCATGCCCGGCTCGTCGGCCAACGTCTCACCGAGAGTGGTCGCCAGCTCCTTCGCCAGGTCGACACCCGAGAGCGCGCTGGTCGGCAGGAGAACCGAGTCGCTGCTGGCGAGGAAGGGGCTCGCCGTCACGAGCAGCTCCTCGTCGAACTGCCGCACCACGCTCAGGTGGAGCTCCAGCTCGGTGGTGCGGCCGGCCCGCACCCGGGCGTAGTCGAGGGACGGCTCGAAGTCGGCCTTGTCGGTCAGCAGGGCGTAGCGACCCGCCGGAACGGAGGCGAGCTCGAAGCGGCCGCTCGCATCCGTGACCGCGTCGATGTCGGCCTCGAGCAGGCTGACTCGCGCTCCAGCGATGGGGGCACCGACGGCGTCGGCGACCACGCCGATCACGCGGCCGGTGTCTTCAGCCCAGGCAGGCGCGGCCAGGGAGAGAACGAGGGCAAGAAGACAAGTGCGGGAGCGCATGGTGGTCACCCGGGAGAAGAAGGGCTGAAATGCCTAATCGAGAATGAGAATGCATTCTCAGATGGCGAGTCAACCTCAAACCCCGGCCTGAGACCTTCGTCAAGGTGGCGGCGCGTCGGGTTTGGAAGTCCTCTCCCGTGGTACCGGACGCGCTCCTCGGCGCGAGCTTCTAGCCAGCGCCCCAGGCCATCCGCTCGGCGAGCTCGGCGGCCTCGTCCTCATCACCGGCCTGGAGCAGCGCCAGGACTGGCGAGTCGAGGACCTGCTGCCAGATCGCTTCCCGCCTCTCGGCCTCGGGGAAGCGATCTTCGAGCTTCGCGCGCAGGCCGGTGAGGATCTCGGCCAGGTCGTCGTTCTCCGCCGGCAATCCCCGATGCAAGTCGGCCACCAGACGGCTCTCGAGCTCGGGCGCGCGAGCTCCGGTGCTCACCGCCACGGACAGGCCGGGCGAGCCCGCACCAGCCGCGAGGACCGCCGAGCCAGTGGCACCCGAGTGGTCGAGGTGAACGGTCAGCACGCCACGCTCGGCCGCAGCCGACGCGAGAGCCTGGTCGGTGTCCTCGGAGCCACCTCCGAGAAGGAGCAAGCTCGCCCCGTCGAGCGAAGCCGCATCGGCTGACGCGGTCTCCACGCCGTCGGGCAAGCCGTCCATCGAGTCACCGGCCAAGCGGAGACGAGCACCGCCGGCGGCCGCTCGGTTCACGGCATCGAGGAGATCGGCACCACCGGCGGTGGCGACGACGAGACGATCGGCGAGGTTCACGAACAGCGGAAGCCAGGGCTGGGTCACGGGGTCTCCGATCCGCACGGGCGGCGGTCGTCAGTCGATGCCGGGGTAGAGCGGGAAGCGCGCGCAGAGCTCGCGCACGGAGCTTGCCACGTCGGCCAGGGAGTCGGCGTCTTCGGGTGTCTCGAGCACGGTGGCGATGAGCTCGGCGATGCGGTTCATCTCCTCGAGGCCCATGCCGCGCGTGGTCACGGCGGGAGTGCCGATGCGGATGCCCGAGGCGACGAGCGGCGGTTGCTCGTCGAAGGGGATGGCGTTCTTGTTGACGGTGATGTTCGCCTGCTCGAGCGCCTCCTCGCCGACCTTGCCGGTCACGCCCTTGGAGAAGACGTCGGCGAGGAAGACGTGGTTGTCGGTGCCGCCCGACACGATGCGGACGCCACGACCCGCGAGAGCCTCGGCCAGCGACGCGGCGTTGGCCACGACCTGGCGCTGGTAGGCACCGAACTCGTCGCTGGCCGCCTCGTGGAACGCCACGGCCTTGGCCGCGATGGCGTGAACCAGCGGTCCGCCCTGACCACCGGGGAAGAGCGAGCGGTCGATGCTCTTGCGATGGGCCTTGCGGCAGAGCACGAGGCCACCGCGGGGGCCACGGAGGGTCTTGTGCGTCGTGGTCGTCACGAAGTCGGCGTGAGGGACCGGGCTCGGGTGAACGCCGGCGGCGACCAGGCCCGCCACGTGAGCCATGTCGACCATCATCAGGGACGACACCTCGTCGGCCACCTTGCGGATGCGCTCGAAGTCGATGAAGCGCGAGTAGGCCGATGCGCCGACGACGATGAGCTTGGGTCGGTGCTCGCGGGCGAGGGTCTCGAGCTGGTCGTAGTCGAGACGCTCGTCCTCCTTGCGGACGCCGTACGAGACGACGTTGAAGTACTTGCCCGAGAAGTTGAGCGGGTGACCGTGGGTGAGGTGACCGCCGTGGGCGAGATCCATGCCGAGGATGGTGTCGCCCGGCTCGAGCACGGACATGTACACCGCCATGTTGGCCTGCGTGCCGCTGTGCGGCTGCACGTTGGCGTGCTCGGCGCCGAACAGGGCCTTGGCCCGCTTGCGAGCGAGGCGCTCGACGGTGTCGGTGGGCCCGCAGCCGCCGTAGTAACGACGACCGGGATAGCCCTCGGCGTACTTGTTGGTGAAGACCGAGCCGGTCGCGGCCATGACCGCTTCGGACGCGAAGTTCTCCGAGGCGATGAGCTCGAGGCTCTCGCGCTGACGACGCAGCTCGGTGCCCAGCGCCTCGCTGAGCTCGGGATCGGTGGCGGCGACGGCGGCCCAGGGGTTCACGAGCGCTCTCCGGTGGTGGCGGTGGTGGGGTCCAGCGCGTTCAGCTTCTCGACGCGCGGCGCATGACGACCACCGTCGAAGGGAGTCGTCAGGAAGATCTCGACCATGGACTCGGCCCGCTGCGGGCCGAGGATGCGGGCGCCCAGCGACATGACGTTGGCGTCGTTGTGACGACGACACATCTCGGCGGTCCACTCGTCGTGGCAGGTGGCGACGCGCACGCCGGGCACCTTGCCCGCGGCCATCGCGATGCCGAGCCCGGAGCCGCAGACGGTGATGCCGCGTTCGGCCTGGCCCTCGACCACCGCCCGACCACAGGCCGCGCCGAAGTCGGGCCAGTCGACCGAGTCGAGGCCATCGGTCCCGAGGTCGAGCGGCTCGTGACCGAGCGTCTTCAGGTGACCGACGAGCCGCTGCTTGAGCTCGAACCCGGCGTGATCGGAAGCGATGGCGACCTTCACCCGCGACTCCAGTCTCCCCTCGCGCCGACGACCCTGGGACGGGCCTCGGAATGGACGGTCGAGTCGGAGGGAAGAGACGAGGCGATGGTAGCCGAGCGAAGGGGACGGATCGAGCGCTTCTCGTGGTCTCGTGCCCTCCTGGAGCCTTTCCGTACCGGTCCGGCTGCTAGGATTCGCGTCGCTCTTCCCGAGGACCACCATGAGCCCGAAACGCCGTCTTCGCTCCGTCCGTGAGCTCGCCGTCGACGGTCGCCGCGTCTTCGTCCGCGTCGACTTCAACGCCCCTCTCTCCGACGGCGCGGTCAGTGACGACACCCGTCTCCGCGCCGCCCTGCCCACGCTCCAGCTCCTGCTGGACGGTGGCGCCCGGCTGGTGCTCGCCAGTCACCTCGGCCGCCCCAAGGGTGAGCCCGACCCGCGCTACTCGATGGCGCCGGTGGCCACCTGTCTCGCGGGCCTGCTCGGACGCGAGGTCCGACTCCTCGACGGTCCGGTCACGGGACTCGCCGAGCAGCTCGCCTCGGTGGGTGACGACGAGGTCGCGCTGCTCGAGAACCTCCGCTTCGACCCGGGCGAGAAGAAGGGCGACGCCGATCACGCGCGCGCGCTGGCGGGTCTCGCCGACCTCTACGTGAACGACGCCTTCGGCACCTGCCACCGTGCCCACTCGTCGGTGGCCGTCGTCCCCACGCACTTCGAAGCGCCCTCCGCCGGGCTGCTCATCGAGAAGGAAATCGACGCCCTCGCCCGCGTGCTCGACGAGCCGACCCGGCCGATGGCGGCGGTGCTGGGCGGCGCGAAGGTCTCCGACAAGCTCGGCGTGCTCGAGAACCTGGTCGGCCGCGTCGACAAGCTGCTCATCGGCGGCGCCATGGCCTACACCTGTCTCCGCGCCCGCGGCGAGGAGGTCGGGGCATCGCTGGTCGAGGCCGACTGGGTCGAGAAGGTCGGCGCGCTGCTCGACGGCGGCCCCGAGCTCCACCTCCCCAGCGATCACCTCGTCGTGCGCTCCATCGACGCCCCCAACACTGCCGAGGTCGTCGCGGCCGGCGGCTTCGCGGCCGACCAGCTCGGCGTCGACATCGGACCGGCCACGCGCGCCGCCTTCGCCGAGGCCGTGAAGGACTGCGGGACCATCCTCTGGAACGGCCCCATGGGCATCTTCGAGACCCCCGCCTATGCCGAGGGCACCCGCGCGGTGGCCGAGGCGGTCGCTGCCAGCGAGGCCTTCTCGGTCGTCGGTGGTGGTGACTCGCTGGCCGCCCTCGCCAGCCTCGAGCTCCAGGACGCCGTGTCCCACGCCAGCACCGGCGGCGGCGCCATGCTCGAGTCGCTGTCCGGCACCGAGCTCCCCGGCATCACGCCGCTGTTCCAGGACGCCAAGTCATGAGACGCCCCTTCGTCGCCGGCAACTGGAAGATGCATCACCTCACCCAGGACGCTCTCCCCTTCGTGGACGTCCTGCGAGAGGCCTGCGACCGCTTCTCCGACGTGGACGTCGCCCTGTTCCCGCCGGTCACTCTCCTCTCCAATCTCTCGCGGGCCTTCGCCGGAGTGCGGGTGCGGCTCGGCGCCCAGGTCTGTCATCAGGCCCGCCAGGGTGCGTACACCGGCGAGCTCTCCCCTGCCCACCTGTCGGACGTCGGCGCCCAGCTCGTGCTCTGCGGTCACAGCGAGCGTCGGCAAATCTTCGGCGAGGACGACGCCATCGTCGCCGCGCGGCTCGCCGCCGCTCAGGAGGAGGGTCTCGAGCCCATCCTCTGCGTGGGCGAGACCGAGGACGAACGAGAGAAGGGCGAGACTGAGGCCGTGCTGAAGCGCCAGCTCACCAGCGCGCTGAAGGACCGAGGCAGCGACCAGGTCAGCCGCATCACGCTCGCCTACGAGCCGGTTTGGGCCATCGGCACCGGCAAGACCGCCACGCCCGACATCGCTCAGGAGGCTCATGCCTTCCTGCGGGCCGAGCTGCGCGCTCTCTTCGGCGACAGCATCGCGGACGCGTGCCGGATCCTCTACGGCGGCAGCGTGAAGCCCGACAACCTCGCGGGCCTGCTCGACCAGCCGGACATCGACGGCGGCCTGGTCGGCGGCGCGAGCCTTCAGCCGGAGAGCTTCGTGGCCCTCATCCGCGAGGCCTCGCGGATGCGCCCCCGCTCGGTGGACTGAGCCTACCGGGCGTCGGGAGCCCGGAGGCGAGGAAGAGAGGTCTCAGCCGCCGGAGCCGGCCGGCTGGGTGCCGGTCGCCGCGTCGGTGGAGCCTGCGTCCGTCGCGGCCTCGGTGGCGCCGTCGGTCGTCGTGGCGGGAGCCGTGGACGTGGCGTCGGTCGTCGCGCCGTCCGTGGTGGTCGCACCGTCGGTGCCGGCCTCGGTGCTGCCGACCACGGGGGGCGGATCCTCACCGGGGTGGACGTCGATGACCGAGCTGCCGGCGCGGCCGTGGGCGAAGAGGGCGAGGCAGAGAGAGGTCGCCATGAAGGCGAAGGCACTCCACTTGGTCGCCTTGGTCAGGATGGTGTCGGTGGACATCGCCGCGGTGGAGGCCTGGTTGGCCGCCGCACCGAAGGCGCCGCCGAGGTCCGCGGCTCGCCCGGACTGCAGCAGGACCGTGAAGCACAGGAAGAGACACACGATGACGTGGATCACCCTGATCAGGCCGATGAAGAAGCCACCCACCGAGAGGCAGGGCCAGGCGGCCAGGAGGGAGGCCGCAATGGCGAGAAGGGCTGGGAGCGAGAACATCGTGACCTGACTCCGGAAACTCGCTCGGAACCGGCCGGAGGAAACAGGAGGGCCAGGAGCGAGGAGGCGGAAGGTTAAGGGCGCCCGCCGGGGCCGTCAAGACGGCGCGGACGGGCTAGTTTGCCCCAGCTCGAGACGCGGAGCCGACCCGAGGCTCGGGTCAGGAGGCGTTGTCCGGCCAGAGGCGCCGGAGCCGACCGCCGAGGTACATCGAGATCGCATCGATCTTCTTGGTCTCGAGCGTCGGCCGGAACATCACGATCCCCTCGAAGCGCTCCCCGGGGTGAACGGTGCGCTTCTCGAAGAGCACCCGCAGGTTCGCCGGCAGGAGCTTCAGGGGCCCCTCGACGTGGACGCTGCCGTACTTCTGCTCCTGGCGGTCGAGGACGAGCAGTGAGTTCTGCTGCGGCGAGTAGTTGAAACGGTAGGGACCGTCGGGCACCGCGATGACGATGCGCATGAAGGTCCAGTCGTCTTCGAGGACGCCGGTCGCCCTCATGGCCTGCCGGAGCGCCGGGATGAAGCCGGACTCGGGCTGGATCTCGGTCACCTCGAACATGGCGCCCTGCAAGTCCATGTAGGACCAGCGCTGAATCGGCTTGAGCGGTCCGCCGGTGCGCGGCGGCGCGGGCATTGGGGCGGGACGAGGGGCCGTGGCACCCGAGCCGGCTGCCGGACCCGACGCGATCGGCTCGGCCAGGCTGGAGTGGAGGAAGGTGCCGTCGGCGAGGATCCACCAGTCACCGTCGCGACCGAGGACCGGGCGGATGTCGCCCGCGTTGAGCTTGCCGACGATGTCGGAGCTGGTCGTCGGACCCGAGCGGAGCCGCGAGTTGTTGGAGCTCACGCGGACCCGGAGCTCCGGCCGTGAAGGCGGAGGCGGCGGTGCCGTCCGGGCCACGTTCATCTCGACGTGTTCGAGGAAGACCCAGCCCTCGGGCTTGACCCGGAGCCAGCGTCCCTGACGACGGTCGACGATGACCTGCTGCTTGGCCGTCAGGTGATCGATGGCCCGGTAGACGTGCCCTGGCTCGGAGCGGATGGGAACGCCGTCTTGCTTGGCGACGAGCGCCATCGGCGGGATGTCCCCCTCCGGCAGCTCGGCGAGCGTGGCAGCGGAGGCCAGGCCGGTCGCGAGCGTGCACGCGAGGAGAAGCGACGCCACGAAGCGCCGGCCTGGGCCGATGACGAGCTGGAAACGCGATGGCTCAATCATGGAGGGGACGGAGTCTAGCACGCGGCCTCAGTGGGTTCGAAGCGAGTTCAGTTGCCGGCAGGGGGCCGACATGGTTCAATGCACGCCCCCTGAGCCGAAGTGGCGGAATTGGTAGACGCGCTACGTTGAGGGCGTAGTGAGGGCAACCTCGTGGGAGTTCGAGTCTCCCCTTCGGCACCACCCCACCTCTGACGCGACTCCGCGTCCCCGCATTCAGACCCACTCGACGGGTGAGCTGCGTCTACTGGTCGTGGACGCCCCGCGCTTCCTCCTCGCCTCGCTCGAGACCCCGCCCGTCAAGGGCGAGCACAGGGCGTGTCGTCCTGGAATTCCCACGGCTCGAGCTCGTACCAGCGCAACGGCGGTCGCGGCCGCACCGGCGGCCGGTCCGACGGATCCGGCCGTGGACGGCACTCGCACACGGGGCCTTCCCAACGGCAACACTCGCCCGGGTCCGGACAGAATCCGTAGCAAGAGGGCCTGGAGTACGGGTAGCAGCCGGTGGGCTGGTCGGGGCAGACGCAGGCCGGCTCAACACACTCGGTCGGGCAGCTCGCATCGTGACAGGAGAACGCGATGCGCACCCGACAGGCAAGGGGGTCGACCTCGGGCTCGACGCTAGGGAGCCGAAGCCGCTCACCGGTCTCCACCTGGACCCCCGTCAGCTCGGCGATGACGAGCTGCCCGAGACCGTCGATGCCGAGAACGAGGTGCTCGGCCTGAACGAGCGAGCCTTCCTCAGCAGGATCACCGAGCACCGCCGCGTCGAGCTCGTCGAGCGACTCGACGATCTGCGAGCCGTCGTCCGGCCGCGTGAAGGACAGCGGCTGCCCCTCCGAGTCGTAGCCGCTGAGGTGATGGAAACCGAAGTGACCTTCGGGGCTCATGAGCAGGACCGCCGTGTCGACCTGGTAGTCCTGTCCTCCCAGGTGGACGATCGCCCCGTGCAGGTCGTCCATCTCGAGGACGGACCCGGGAGGCGGTAGCGGCAGCGGCCAGCTCGGGCCGGTCGTTCCGCCGACTTGCGCCAGCGCGGGGCCGACGAAGGCGACGAGGGTCGCGAGAGTGAGCAGTGAGGTGGTCTTCATGGCAGGGCTCCTATCGAGATGGAGTGATGGCATCTCGAGGAAGCTAGCCAGGCGGTTCCGAAAGGACGACCGGCGACGTACCGCATTCCCCCAGACGGGGGGGGGCTCGGCCTCGGTGGCACAGCTCGTCGCGACGGTCAGGCAGACCAACACCGAGAGGCAGAGCGACGAGAAGGGAGCGTTCTCACGCTCGCCACTCCCGATCGTCTCAGGGGATGCGGTCGGACGCCGGGCTGACGCAGGGCGCGGGCGACCCTCCGGGATCAAACTCGGTCCCACGATGCGACGCCGACGACTGCATGACTCCGGGAACCGAGGCGATGTCCCACTCACAGGCGCACTTCGACCCGTCGCAGATGCAGCTCTGCAATCGACGGGGACAATCTCCAGCGCACGCCTCCATGAAGAATGGGAAGCATCCGTTTTCGATGTCAGAGCTGCAGTAGCAGAGCCCTTCCACGCAAGGCCCCGGACAGCTGGCGTCGTGGCAGAAGCCGACGAGTCGCTCAGCGCATGCGAATGGCTCCACGTCGAGCCCGGGGCTCGACTGCTGAACCGGCCGTCCCGTGACGACGTGCTCGCCCACCAGTTCGTGGATGACGAGACGACCTCGACCGTCAATTCCGAGGACGAGCAAGTCTGCCCGCACGAGAGTGCTCGGGTCGGCTGGATCCCCCAACAACCCCTGGTGCAGCTCGTCCAGCGACTCGACCAGCCGCGAGCCGTCGTCCGGCCGCGTGAAGGACAGCGGCTGCCCCTCCGAGTCGTAGCCGCTGAGGTGATGGAAACCGAAGTGACCTTCGGGGCTCATGAGCAGGACCGCCTCATCGACCTGGTAGTCCTGTCCTCCCACGTGGACGATCGCCCCGTGGAGGTCGTCCATCTCGAGCACGGGCCCGGGTGGCGGTAGCGACAGCGGCCAGCTCGGCCCGGTCGTTCCGCCGACCTGCGCCAGCGCGGGGCCGGCGAAGGCGACGAGGGTCGCGAGGGTGAGCAGTGAGGTGGTCTTCATGGCAGGGCTCCTGTCGAGATGAAGTGACGGCATCTCGACGAAGCTAGCCAAGTGGTTCCGAAAGAACGACCAGAGGCGTACCGCCTTCCCCCAGCCAGAACGCTCAGGCCCCCGCGACCGTCAGCCGGTAGCGGACCTCGTCGCACTCGCAGCCACGCAGCTCCACGACCTGCCGGCGACCGTCGGGCGTCATCCCCTGTCGCTCGTAGAAGCGTCGCCCTCGCTCGTTGGTCGTGAGCACCCAGAGCGTCATGAGCTCGTGACCTCGGTCGACCAGGTCGCGCCAGGCGTGGTCGAAGAGCCGTGCCCCAAAGCCTCCGCGCCAGCGCGCCGGGTTCACGTAGAGCGCGTACAGCTCGACCAGGCCGTCGCCGTCATCGTCACGACAGGGACCCGTGCCAGCCCAGGCCTCGACGACCCCGTCGACCTCCAACAGCCAGTTGCGGATCTCCGAAGGAGGCTCACTCAGGAAGCGAGCCCGGCGCTCCGCGTGCTCGTCCACCGAGAGCCGGTCCAGGGCCTCGGCCGGCAGCAGGCCGCGGTAGCCCTCCTGCCAGCCCGCCACGTGGATCTCGGAGATGCGGCGAGCATCGGCCACCTCGGCGGGCCGGACGATCAGGCTCATGACAGCACCCTCCCGCGATGGGCCTACTGCAGGTCCTCGCAGAGCGCCGCGGCCTGGTCCTCACTGAGCTCCTTGCGCACCGTGTGCGCCATCAGCGTGGACCCCAGGGCCGTCGGCCGCCCACCGTCGCAGTCGAACTTGAGGTACTGCACCGACGACAGCCGGTCGTCGCCGACCTGACGCTCGTCGTAGATCGCCGGCATCCGACGCCCGTCCTCGAGCTCGAGGAAGAGATGCTGCGGTAGCTCGAGCCAGGCGCTGAGCTTCTCGTCACGCTCGGCCTCGTCCTCGATCTCGATGAGCAACGTGCAGCCGAGCTGACCCGTCTCACCCAGCACCTCGTTGAAGGTCTCGACCTCGTGCGCCACGTCCTCGGGCCGGTCCTTGCCCTCGATGCGGAGCATCTCCTGCACCTGGTACCGCATGGTGTCG
Source organism: Acidobacteriota bacterium (assembly GCA_039029535.1). GTDB lineage: Bacteria > Acidobacteriota > JBCCFW01 > JBCCFW01 > JBCCFW01 > JBCCFW01. The sequence goes on along the minus strand of JBCCFW010000001.1, from coordinate 115,501 downwards.
GTGGTCTCGAAGAGGAAGGTCAAGTGACGGCCGACGTGGATGCGACGACGGTTCTTGACGGTCAGGACCTCCGCGCGCATCGCGTCACGCTTCGCCGCGTAGTCTTCGTTGGAGAGGATCTCGTCGACGCTGAGCTTCTTCATGACTCCACCGGATGTGGGAAGCCGTCCTCGCGGAAGGCCCGGGCGAGGACCGACAGGGGATGGAGAGGACGCTTCCCGGCGTGTTGTTCGAACTGGATGGCCGCGAGCGGACAGTCGGTCACCCAGACCTCCGCCTCGGCTTCCTTCACCCCATCGAAGGCCTTCTTGCCGATGCGGGCCGCCGGCTCGAAGCCCTCGACCTTCATCCCGTAGGTGCCGTCGTGACCGCAGCACTCGGCGGTGAGCGAGACCTGGCTCCCGGGAATCTTCTTGATGAGGTCGCGCCCCTTGAAGCCCACGCCCTGAGCCCGCAGGTGACAGGGCGCGTGGTAGGCGACCTTGCCCGGCGCGCTGCGATAGTCGGTGTCGGCGAAGCGACCCTCGCGTCGGAGCTGCCAGAGGTACTCGGAGGGGTCGACCACCTGCGGCGCCAGGGCCTTGGCGCGCTCACGGTCGTCCCCCTCGAGGAGAGTCGGCCACTCCTGCCGGAGCATCATCGAGCAGGTCGGGTTGATGACCACGACCTTCGCCTCAGCCTTCACGTGCGGCTCGAGGACGTCGAGGCTCTGACGTGCGCGCTTCCTCAGCGAGTCGAGGTCGCCCGACTCCCACGCGGGCATGCCGCAGCAGGCCAGGCCCTTCTCGCAGCGGAGCTCGACGCCAGTCTTCTCGAAGACACCGCAGGCGTCGCGACCGAGCTGCGGCTCGAGGTGCTGCACGTGACAGGTCGGGAAGAGCACCGCTTCACCGGGCTCACGACCGGTGCGACCGGTGCGCTCGGCCCACTTCTCGAAGGTCGTCCCCGCGAACTCGGGGAGCTGGGCCTTCTCGTGGATGCCGAGCAAGGCCTGCAGGAACTTCCGGTGCAGGCTCACCCGGTTCATCACGTTGGCCATCCCGAAGCTCGCCCGCGCCGCGGTGGCGGCGGTGTCGGGATCGCCCAGCACGCGGTCGCGGAGCTTCACGCCCTCACGCCGGGTCCGGTGAGCCTTGTAGCGATGGACCAGCTTCGGGAAGTCGAGCTGGAACTCGTGCCCGTCGCGAGGGGTGTAGGGGCACTGGACCTCGCAGAGCTTGCACTGGAAGCAGGCGTCCATGACCTGCTCGGTGACCTCTGCGGGGATCTTGCGGACGTCACCATCGCACTCGTCGTCGATGGTCTTGAAGAGGGCCGGGAACGAGTCGCAGTACTTGAAGCACATGCGACAGCCGTGACAAACCTCGAAGGCCCGCTCGACCTCGCCCGCGAGGGCGGCCTCGTCCCAGTAGAGGTCCTCGGCCGGGTCGTAGCTCAGCCCGTCGGTGGGCAGATAGGAGATGTTGCCCTGGGACTGAGACACCCGGCCCTCACTCGCGCGGACCCGAGCTCCCGGGCCCGCGCTCGACACGCGGTGAGACGAGGGTCAGGCGATCTCGTCCAGGAGCTGCTGGAAGCGACCGGCGTGAGACTTCTCGGCCTTGGCCAGGGTCTCGAACCAATCGGCGATCTCGCCGAAGCCCTCTTCGCGAGCGGTCTTGGCCATGCCCGGGTACATGTCGGTGTACTCGTGGGTCTCGCCGGCGACGGCCGCCTTGAGGTTGCTCTCGGTGTCGCCGATGGGCAGGTCGGTTGCGGGGTCACCGCACTTCTTGAGGTAGTCGAGGTGACCATGTGCGTGGCCGGTCTCGCCCTCGGCGGTCTCCCGGAAGTTGCCCGCGATCTCGGGGTAACCCTCGACGTCCGCCTGCTTGGCGAAGTAGAGGTAACGGCGGTTCGCCTGGGACTCGCCCGCAAAGGCGGCCTTGAGGTTGTCCTGGGTCTTGCTCCCCTTGAGCTCGCTCATCTGAGGTCTCTCCTGCCCGGTCGTCCCCGTCCGGGACCCGTGCTAGATGAAAAGGTTTCTCAACTAGGATAGCAGTTCGTCACTGCCGGTCCAGCCTCGCGACGGGCTGGCGCCGGAAGGGTACCGCGATCTGTCCTCCTCGCCTCCGCGCGTCCGCCACCATCTCGCGGTCGATCTCGCTCTCAAGACAGCACCGCCCCGACCGATGGGCCCCGGGAGAGACCTCCAGCCCGGGTCGGCCCGACCCGAGAGGGGAGCATCGACGTGACGATGGCCACCGCTGCCTGCATCGAGACGGACACCACCGCCCGCATCCTGGGATCGGCTCAAGCCCTCCCCCGTGAGCTGCTGGACACCCTGCTTCAGGAGGCCGAGACCACCGGACGCTTCCTCGAAGAGCTGCTGCTCGAACGGGGGCAGGTCGACGAGAGCCTGCTGAGGCAGTACCTCGAGAACCACTACTTCTGCTCCTCGCTCAGTCTTCCCGGTCTCGCCGTCGAGGCCGAGCTCCTCACCAAGGTCACGCGCAAGGAGGCCACCCGGCATCTCGCGCTCCCCATCCGCCCCGAGAGCGGACGCATCGTGGTGGCCTTCGCCAACCCAGACGACACGCGGGCTCGCGAGGCCATCGCTCGAGCCCTGCAGTCGGAGGTCCAGCCAGTCGTCGCCCTTCGCCACGAGCTGAGAGACGCCATCGGCGCCAACTACGCACGTCTCGACGAGTCCCTCGAGAGCGACCGACCCACCTCCGTCGAGGAAGAGCCCGCCGCCAGCGCGGTCGCCACCGACCTCGAAAGGGTCGCCACCGCTGCAGAGGGTTGGCTGAGCAACACGTTCGGGCAATCGACCGCCGTCGAGATCGTCGACCTGGTGCTCGCGGACGCAGCGCAGCGAGGAGTGACCGACATTCACGTCGAGGTCGACGCGCAGCACCTGCGCGTGCGGCACCGCATCGACGGGCTGCTCCAGCTCGCCGGCGAGACCGAGTCGTCGGCCTCCACTCCGGTCGTCACTCGACTCAAGGTCCTGTCGGGTCTCGACATCGCCGAGAAGCGCGCCCCGCAAGACGGGCGCTTCAGCTTCCAGTATCTGGACGAGGTCATCGACGTCCGGAGCTCGACCCTCCCCTCCCAGTTCGGTGAGAAGGTCGTGCTGCGTCTCTTGCGCAAGGACTGCAGCCTCCTCGACATCAACAAGCTCGAGATGCCGGCGCCGATCCGCGAGCGGATGCAGGACCTCATCGACAACCCGCTGGGGTTCTACCTCGTCACCGGTCCGACCGGCTCGGGCAAGACCACCTCGCTGTACGCAACCATGGCAGCGCTCGACCGGCCCCGGCTCAACGTCGTGACCCTCGAAGACCCCATCGAGTACACGCTCCCCGGCATCACCCAGGTGCAGGTCAACGAGGCGGCCGGTCTCTCCTTCTACAGCGGCCTCTGCGCCATGCTCCGCCAGGACCCGAACGTGCTTCTGGTCGGCGAGATCCGCGACGTGGCGACGGCCGAGATCGCCTGCCGCGCCGCCCTGACCGGCCACAAGGTCTTCAGCACCCTACACACCAACGACGCCTGCCAGGCGGTGACCCGTCTCACCGACATGGGCTGCAGCCCGCACCTCATCGCTGCGACCCTCAAGGGCGTGCTCGCCCAGCGACTGCTGAGACTCATCTGTCAGTCCTGCTCACAGCCCTACGAAGCCAACGAGACCGAGCGCTCCCTCCTCGGTCAGGCCAAGCCCCCCACCCTTCACCGGGGGACCGGCTGCGAAGCCTGCAGCGGGATCGGCTACAAGGGACGCCAGGCGGTCTTCGAGTACTACACGATCGACAACAACGCCCAGCGGCTCATCCTGGAGCGCGCGGCGGCCCAGGCCCTGCGGCATGCCGCCACCAAGTCGGGCATGTCGACCATGGTGGAGTCCGGTCGCCAGCTCGTCCTCCAGGGCAAGACGACGGTGTCGGAGCTCCAGCGCGAGCTCATGGCGGCGGACGAGCGAGAGCAGCTCTGCCACTCCTGCCAGCGCGTGGTCAGCGCCGACTATTCCCATTGCCCGTTCTGCCAGGTCACCCTGCGCGAGCACTGCCCGAGCTGCCACGAGCCGGTGGACGCCGCCTGGGAGGCCTGCCCTCACTGCGGTGAGGAGTTCCAGCGCGAGTGGAAGAGCACGACTTGCGGTCATTGCGAGGCGGTCATCGCCCCGGGCCTACCCACCTGCCCGTACTGTGGAGGTGAACAGTGAGCACGACGACTCCCGACGCGAAGATGGCCGTGGCTCCCAACGCCGAGCAACCTCCCGGCATCCCCACTCGCGATCGCATGGTCACGGGGATTCCAGGTCTCGACCACCTGCTCCACGGCGGCCTCGTGCGCGGCAACTCACTCCTCGTCGAAGGACCTCCGGGCAGCGGCAAGAGCACCCTGGCCGTCCGCATGATCGCGGAGGGAATCCTGGGCTGCGACGAGCCGGGGCTGATCATCACCTTCGAGGAGTTCCCTCGGCAGCTCTACGAGGAATCGCTCCAGGCCGGAGTCGATCTCAAGGCGCTGGAGAACAAGGGAATGCTCCGCGTGGTGTGGACGCCACCGAAGCGCATCCTCGACGGCTTCTCGGGCAAGAACGACTTCATCGAGAAGCTCGTGGAGGAGCTGGGCGCCCGCCGTCTCCTCATCGACAGCATCACGCACTTCAAGCGCGTGGCCACCGACGAGCTGGCCTTGCGCGAGATCCTCGCGACGGTCCTGAATCAGCTCAAGCTCCGCGACATCAACGCCATCATGGTCAAGGAGATCGAGAACAAGGACGAGAAGCACATCGCCTTCGAGGAGTACCTCGTCGACGCATCGCTCCGTCTCTCTGATGCACCCGACCGGGCCGGTGGCGCGAGCAAGCGCTTCATCGAGGTCCGCAAGACCCGCGGCCAACCACACGTCTCGGGCAAGCACCCCTTCTCCCTGGGCAAGGGTGGTGCCGCCGTGTACCCGCGTCTCCGCCCGCAAGACGTCGCCAAGTTCTTCCCGGCCACCGAACGGGTCGAGCGTTCCCGGCTCTCCACGGGCGTGGAGGGCCTCGACACGATGATGTCGGGGGGCGTGCTCAGCGGCACCTTCAACCTCGGCACCGGGACGCCGGGCACGGGCAAGTCCGTGCTGGCGCATCACTACATCAATGCCGGTCTCACCAGAAACGAGACGGCCTTGCTGGTGACGCTCCGCTCCAGCCCACAAGAGGTGCTCGAGCAGGCGGCCTCGGTCGGCATGGACTGGGAGCCCGCGCTGGAAGACGGACGCCTGCGCATCCAACATCACAGCCCGACCGGCCTCTGCGTCGAGCAACTCGAACAAGAGCTCTGCGCCGAGCTCCAGCGCTTCCCTCCCGACCGCATCGTCTTCGACTCCGTGGGCGATCTCTGGGTGGCCTTGCGCGACGCGGATCGCGTGCACGACCACGTCGTCGTGCTCTCGAGGCTCTTCAAGAGCGCGGGAGCGACGACCTTTCTCATGCAAGAGCAGCGCTCCGGCGACCAGGGCCGCGGGACCGACGTCGACGACTACGCGGCGCTGTCGAGCTGCGTCGTTCAGATGACCATGGAGATGAACGAGGGTCGGATGCGTCGCTACGTCGGTGTCCCGAAGTTCGCCGGTGGCGAGCACGCCAAGGACCTTCGCGAGTACGAGATCGACCGTCACGGCCTCCGCGTGCTGACCTGACGCGTTCGCGCCGCCCGCTTCAAGAAGCGGGTGAGTCGCTCAGCCGTTCCCACACCGCCTGCAGGAGCTCGCGTGGTGAGAACGGCTTCTGGATGAAGCCGGCCAGCCCCTTCCCAGCGAAGAAGCTCGTCGCGTCCTGCTCGTTGTAGCCGCTCATGAGGATCACGCGCACGTCGCTGCGGATCCGGGTCATCTCGCGGAAGGTCTCACGTCCATCCAGGTGGGGCATGGTCATGTCGAGCAAGACGGCGCGGATCGACTCGTGACGTCGTCGATAGACTTCGACGGCCTCCCGCCCGTCCACGCAGGTGACGACCTCGTAGCCGACCATCTCCAGGGCGCGCTTGGACACGGCGCGGACCTGCTCCTCGTCGTCGACGACCATGACCAATCCGTCGCCCTGCTCGAAGGGCTCGAGGCTCTCTCGTTCGACGGCCGGTTCCTGCGGCTGCGCCAGGGGTAGAAGGACCCGGATCGTCGTTCCGTTTCCGGTCTCGCTGTAGACGCGAATGGCACCCTGGTGCCCCTTGACGATGCCCAGCATCGCCGCGAGCCCGAGTCCGTGTCCCTCGTGCTTCGTCGAGTAAAACGGGTCGAACATCCGCTCGACGACCTCGGGTGACATCCCGATGCCCGTGTCGGACACCTCGAGGTAGGCGAAGTAACCGGGCTGGGACTCGGGACCGCGGATCATGTCCGCCAGGTAGGCCTCGTTGGCCTCGACGACCCCGGTGCGGATGCTCACGATGCCGCTGCGTTCGCCGATGGCCTCCGAACCGTTGGTGATGAGGTTCATCACCACTTGGCGAACCTGAGTGGCGTCGGCGCTGATCATGATGCCGGGCTCACCCAGGTCGAGACGCAACACGACCTTGCGGGAGACCGCCACCTCGATGAGATGACTCATCTCCTCGACGAGTCGAGAGAGGTCCAGCTCCTCGACGACGAAGCGCCCCTTGCCCGAGTAGGCGAGCATCTGACGCGTGAGCTCAGCCGCTCGCTGGGCGGTCACCTCGATGTCTTGCAGGATGCCGCGCACGGGTGACTCGGCCGGGACCGACATGAGTGCCAGGCCGGCGTTGCCGAGGATGCCCACCAGCAGGTTGTTGAAGTCGTGAGCGATCCCACCAGCCAACACCGCCAAGCTCTCGAAGCGCTGGGCTTCCTGCACGCGCGCCTCCAGCTTGAGCGCGGCCACCTCGTTCTCGAGCCTGGTGTCACGACAGATCGAGCGACTCCGCACGATCCGACCGGTCTCGTCGCGAACGGCCGAGACCCTGAGGCTGATCGGCAGGGGCTCACCGGTGGGCTGGAGAAGGAACAACGAAGAAGCTTGGGCCTCGCCGTGTTCGAGGAACGCACGGAAGGCTGCTTGCGCGTCACCGATGCTGGTCGGGTGATAGATGTCGGTGACCGGGGCTCCCACCACGTCGTCGCGGCTCCGCCCCAGAACCTTCAGCAAGGTGCTGTTGCAGTCGAGCACGCGCCCGTCGTCGGCGTTGACCGACACGAACATGTCCGGAGCCTCGTCGAAGAAGTCGCGCAGCTCGTCGCGCTCGGCGCGCAGTCGTTCGTGCTCTTCCTGGCTCGGAGACGGATCCGTCATCGCTGCTCCCCGACATTTTCGCGTGTCATCACGCCACTTGCGGGCCGCAATGATGGGCACCACGCGACCTCGCTGCCAGGGCCCCCCTCCGGGAGGGGGTCTCACTCGACACCCGGGCCTCCCGTCAGGCTCAGGCCGTGACCGGCTGCTCCATCTCATGGTCCGCACAGCTTCGACAGGCGCGACGATGAAGGAAGGTGCCGGCCGCCATGCCGAGGGCTCCGATCACCAGCAGCGGGAGTCGAAGGGCGGCGAGCGGGATCCCATGACCGTGCTCGTGGGCGTGCTCATGAGCGTGCCCCGCGTGGGCCACCGCTTCGTGGGCGTGAGGCAAGCAGGCACTCACCAAGAACACGACGACACCGATCAAGCCGATCACCAGACCCTCGGTGCGACGCCGGCTGAAGCAGGACCACGAGAGGCTCGCGGTGACCAGGACCGCCGACCCCAGAACGAGGCCGAGCTCGAGCCACTCGTTTTGAAGGAACGAGACCCCGAGCGTGGGGAGCACCGCGACGGCGATGGGCATCAGGAGGCAGTGGATGGCGCAGGCCACCGAGGCCATTGAGCCCCAAGAGGCGAAACGCTCTCCCCAGCTCACGCCCGTTCGGACGGCAGGGGTCGTCATCGGTCGGTCTCGAGAGGGGGATGGGAGAGGAGGCACTTTCGCCGTTCCGCTAAATGATAATCCATTCTCATCTTGGATGACTAGAGCCCCTCAGAAGAGTCGAAGCTGCCTCCCCGCCACGTCCTCCAGCGAGCGATCGAGAAACTGGAGGAGGCCGTCGACGGCCGGGGCGAGCTGCTTGTCGCGGTAGTGGGCGTGGTCGAGGGCCGAGACGTGCTTCTCGACCGGTTCGGGGCCGTTGACGGTGATGACGTGGCGGATCCAGCGGCCGGGCTTGTCGAGCTTCCGGGCCGCCTGGACGTGCGGCGGAGCCCCCTTCTCGGCGTAGGCGTCGAGGGAGCGCCTCAGGCGCTTCCGGTAAACGAGTTGGTCGTCGAGCCGCCCGGCCTCGAGGTCGGAAACCACCTCGCGCAGCCAGTCCTCCCAGGGCTCATCGAGGAAGACCCGGCGGTAGAGCTCACGCTGGACCTCCCGGGCCAGCGGGGTCCAGTCGGTTCGCACGGACTCGAGCCCCTTGAAGACGACACGTCGCTCGTCACCGTCCTGGACGAGCCCGGCGTAACGCTTCTTCGTGCCCTTTTCGGAGTGCCGCATGGTGGGCATGAGGAAGCGGAGGAAGTGCTGCTCGAATTCGAGCTCGAGCCAGGAGTCGAGCCGCAGCTCGTCCTTCAGGGTCTCGCGCCAGCGGGTCGTCAGCGATGCGGCCAGCTCCTTGCCGCGGGCGCGGCACTCGTCCAGCGGCTTGTCGGGACCGAGGAGCACGAAGACGGAGTCGGTGTCTCCGTAGATGACCTTCTCTCCCCCCTCCTGGATCCAGGCCTTGGTGGTCTCGAGGATCTCGTGTCCGCGTCGGGTGATGCTGCTGGCGAGTCGCGGGTCGAAGAACCGACAGATGGTCGTGCCGAGCACCCCATAGAACGAGTTCATCAGGATCTTGATCGCCTGGATGCCAGTGCGATCGCCCCGGGCCTTGGCGCCGTCGCGGGCCTTCCAGATCTCGCGGACCAGCTCCGGCAGCACGTGCCGCTCACGGTGGAACGTGGCACCGAGGAAGCCCGGGACCTGGTCGTCGCCGCCGAGATGGAGACCGAGGGGGTCGATGAGAAAGGTCCCCATGATGCTCGGGTACAGGCTCTTGAAATCGAGGAGAAGGACGTTCTCGAAGAGCCCGGGATCCGACTCCAGCAGGTGACCGCCGGGGCTGCCTTCGGTGGAGTCGTTGCTACCGACCTCGGGGGCGACGTGACCCTCGCGGTGCAGGCGCGGGAGGTAGAGGTTGTCGAAGGCCGCCACCGAGCCCGCGCGGCGATCGAGCTCGAGGCCGGTGAGCTGGCTCCGCTCGATGACGAAGTCGAGGAGGTGGAGCTCGTCGAAGACGTCTTCGACGAGCTGACAGTCGACGACGTTGTAGTCGACCAGGGCCAGGGGGTCGGCGTGGTAGAGCGCGGCGATCTTCTCGGGCGCGTCAGGTCCTCCCTCGAGGAGCTTGTCCTTGCCGATGACCTCCTGGGCGACGGCGCCCAGGCTGTAGTCCTCGAAGAAGATCGTGGCGGCGTGCAGGAGCGTGATGCCATCGAGGATGACGCGGCCCGGCACGCGAGCCAGGTGACCCCGCATGCCCTCGCCGGGTGGGAGAAAGACCGACTCTCCCTCTCCCCGTCCGAGATCGAAGTCGACGCCGAGCGTCTCGCACTTGCGCTGGAGGTACACGCAGTCGAAGTCGATGACGTTCCAGCCGATGATGACGTCGGGATCGTCCTTCTTCAGCCAGGCGAAGAACGCCCGGAGGAGCTCGGCCTCGTCGGCGTGGACGGTCAGGCCCTTCCGTCTCGGCTTCTTCTTCCAGCCGTCGTCGTGCAGGAGGAAGACTCGGATGTCGTCCTCTCGGGTGACGGCGATGGAGATCAGCCGGTCGGGGTCCATCTCGGTCTCGATGTCGAGGGAGCGGACGGCCAACGACGGTCGATGGTCGGGGGCGGGTCGGATCCGAGGCTCGACCAGCTCGAGCCAGCCGTCCTTCTTCGTGGCCTTGCCCTCCACCTGGAGACCGGCGCGAAGGAAGCGCTCCATGAGATAGCGATCGGTGGCCTTCACGTCCGACTCGAAGGTCGGGAGACCCGCGTCCTCGAGCTCCCGCTGGGCCTGGCGGAGCTGACGTCGGCTGGTGAAGTAGCAGGCGTCGACGGGCTGACCGCCGAGGCTCTTCAGCTCGACCGAGCGACGTCGGCCGACGCTGGGGAGGCTGGGCTTCGTGCTGCTGGGAATGAAACAGACGAGCTCTTGCTGGGGTACGAGCAGTCGGAGCGGTCCGTCGGCCGAGGCCGCCCAGAGCTCCAGCTCGACGCCGTTCCGCCGCTCCCGCCAGGAGCGCGTGAGGAGGAAGGCCTCGGTGGTGAGGGGGCGACTGGCGTCGGGCACGAGTGGGCGGTCCGGGAGATGGTCGTTATCTTCGATGCAGAGCATGCCGCGAAGCACGGGAGGCAGCGGAATGAATGCGACCGAGACGGAGGGAGCGAGGGAGACCGTGGAGACGGCGAGCTGTCGGTACTGTCGTCGGGAGGTGCACTCGAAGGCCGCTCGCTGTCCTCACTGCTACAGCTTCCTGGACGGCTCGGATCCGTTCATCCCTCGGAGCTGGGGCTGGCTGCGATGGATGATGGCGTTGCTGCTCGTCATGATGACGCTCCTGGTCGCCGTCATGTTTCGGGAAGTGGCGACGAGCGATCCCTCGGGCGAGCATCTCGCCGACCTCGGTCAGGTCTCGATCGAGGAGACACGGCTCGAGCTCGTCGAGCGAGACGGGCGTCATGACGGTCCCCGCGTGGTGCTCACCGGCTGGCTAGTCAACGACGGCGGGCTCGACATCTGGAGCGCGACCTTCCAGGTGACGCTCCACGACGCCGAGGGTGGCCTCATCGACCGCTTCGAGGAGGGTGAGTTCTGGTCGGAGACGGAGGCCCAGGCCCGGCTTCCCTTCCGCCTCGTCGAACCGCTCTCGGCCAAGCCGGAGCAGTACGACCATCATCGAGTGCGGGTGAGCGTCGTGCGACTGGGCTCGGAGCTGATGGGCTCGCGCGGCCGGCGGTGACGACCTGAGCTCAGCTCGCCCCGCTCGTAGGCTCGAGCTCCGGTAGCTGCTCACGGAGCACGGCCTCGAGCGCCTCACGCTCCGCCGGCAAGGCCAGGCGGGCGAAGCGGCAGCGGCGTCCGCCCGCTCCCTCCAGCGACAGTCCCCAGGCCGAGCGACGCAGCCGAACCGGTCGTTGGAGCGCACGAGGCCTCGACCGCGACAGGCAGAAACGCGTCACGGTGACCTGGCCAGTCTCGATCGCGGTGAACCGGAGCCTCTCCGAGCAGAGTTCCTGGAACGACCTCCCAACGCCAACTCCGGCGAGCAAGAGGGCGGCGAGCGTGGATGACCACTCCCTCGGCGTGAAGGCGACCAACAGAGCACAGACGACGATGCCCAGGGACAGGATGTCCGGTCTGGGCGTGGCGGTCCGGTCCCAGACCACCACTCTCTTCCCACCGTCCCGCGTGGTGGTGAACGAGCTCGGTCCACGAAAGCCTCGTGTCGGCATCTCGTCCACGGGCGGCGGCCTCACGCCCTCCTCCTCCAACCACTCCCGCAGCAGCTTTTCTTCGTGGTGACTGCGGACGCGAACCCAGACCCTCTCGCCCCCCATCGACAGCTCGTGCTCGGCAACGTGTGCTGAACCCGACACCTCTTCGCCCGGCTCGGCAAGGACCTGACCTCCCAGGTACTCGAGCTGACTCGTTCTCGGGCGCGAACGGCGCCACCGATGACGGCTCACCCTCCAGGTGTCGCTCTCGAGATGCAGCTCACCAAGACGGGCCCGAGCCCAAGGGATGCGCACGATCACGCCGAGCCAGAGCAACCATCCCGCAGCGAGCAGGGCACCGACGATCCAAGCCCCGAGGCCTTGATGGCTCGACAGTGACGATGTCAGCAGTCCGAAGAGGCAAAGAGACACGACACCATCCGGCCACACCTCGTGTTGGGTCCTGCCGGAGCGGTACAGGGGCAGAGCAAGTGAAGGGGTCTCCTTCGTCGTGGGCCGCTCCGCGACGTTCCGCGAGTACACCACGCCGGGCGTTCCGATCGGCCCTCTCCTCGCACCCTCCTCGTCCTGCTGCAACTCCGGCAGCAGCTTGCGAAGCTCGGCCTCGATGACCTCCCGCTCGTCCTCCCGCAGGAAGCGTCCAAGCCGATGCCGACTCCCGTCGGTGCCCAGCAGCGTCAACCCGCGGGACGACGGCTCGAGCTGCACGGGACGAACGAGCGCCCGCGTGAAGGGCTCCTGATCCTTCTCCCGGTAGTAACCCGCCCGCTTCAGCGAGACCAGGCTGGGTCGGATTGCGATCGCTCGGGGCCGCATCCACGAGCGGATGGCGCCCCAGCACTGGGCGAACGTGAGCCCGGCCAGGGCGAGCCACATCGTCGGTCGCAAGTCGAAGAGAAACCAGCCGATGAACAGGACGAACCAGGCACCAGCGAACAGGTAGCGCCAGTCGAGCTCGTTCTCCAGGTGCCACTCCAGAACCGTGGCCCCGTCTCCCGGCATCGTCTTCGAGATGAGCAACCCACGCTCACCGAACGGCCGCGGCACCTCACCGAGGTCGTCCACCGTCCCTTCGACCGTCGCCAGGGCCTTCCGCAGCTCGGCCTCGATCTCGTCGAGCTCATCCTTGCGCGCGGAGCGAGCGAGTCGCCGACGTCGCCCGGTGGGACCGCCGAGCCAGAGCCCCTCCTCCGTGCGAGTGAGCTTCACCGGACGAGCCAGCTTGCGCTCGCCCAGCTCGACGAAGGTCGACTCGATCCGCAGGCCCTGGACTCGACTCGCTTCCCAGCGGAGCCAGAGCAGCACCGCCAAGCCCAGGAAGAGGAGACCGATCGGCTTCAGCCAGATCAGGACGAAGGTCACGACCCACGCCATGGCCAGGACGGGCTCGATCGACCTCCGGGTCGAGCCGACCCAGTCGACACGCATCCCCTCCCCGACGGGTCCCCTGAGCACCTGCCAACCACGCTCACCGATGGGACGCACCTGACGCTGCGGGGGCGGCAGCTCGACGCCGTGTTCGAGGAGCCACTCCCTCAAGGCGGCCTCCTCCTCGAGCGTGCGGGTCCGCACGAGGACGGTCTTCCAATCGAGCTTCAGTCGATGCTCGTGCTGATGAAGCCGCCAGCGCAGCCCTTTCGACTCGGGACCGTGATGGGCGATGCCGAGCGACTCGACCGGACCCGACATCCAGGGGGTCCAGCTGAAGATGGACTCCTGCCAGCGCCAGCCCTTGGGCGCGAGCTCGAGCTTGCCGACGGGCCCCTCGAAGACGAGACCGACCAGCCAGCAACTGAAGGGAAAGAGACACCAGAAGGTCTGCCAGCCCGGCGACTCCAGGAGCACCAGCACGCTCGCCACCCAGGCGAACATCCCCCACGTGCTCCAGCGCTCGGAGAGGCTCTCACCGCCGAGAGGCAGACGGAGAACATCGGAGCTCGCTGTCTCGCTCATGTCGCCGGTCCTTCGCTCACCAGCTCGGGCAGCACGCGGAGCAGCTCGGCCTCGATCGCATCGAGCTCGTCGGATCGAGCGAGGACGGCGAGCCGTTGCCGACGGCCGTTCGCTCCCACGACTGACAGCCGACGCAGGTCTCGCTCCAGCACCACCGGACGGAGCAGGCGTCGCTCGATCGACCATGGCCAGCGCACGAGCAGGTGCTTCTCACCAACCAGCACGCCCTGCACGCGCAGCACCGATGGGAGCAGCACGACGCCGAGCAGGATAGGCAGGGCGAGCAGCGCGATCGCGTCCCACCACGCCAGCGCTGCCCAGGCGACCGAGAAGACGATGACCATCAGGAGGGTGCCGCGACCTCCGGGGGCATTCCAGTCGAGCACCGGCTGGTCCTCCTCCCAGCTCGTCACCAGGTGCCAGCCACGCTCTCCGATGGATCGCGGCGCCGCGAGCGCACCCTCCACGTCGAGGCCACGTTCGCTCAGCCACTCACGCAACGCCTGTTCCTCCCCCAACGTGCGAGTCCGGAGCATGACCCGCCGGTCCCCCAGCAGCACTTCGTGCTCGGCCACGTGAGGGCGCCAGTTGGAGGCATTGCGGGCATGGTGATGCCAGGCCCCGCCCGCATGCTCGAAGGGCCACGACTGCCAGGGCGTCCACGGCCCGCCCCGGTGCCGTTGACGCCAACCGACGGGGCTCAGCTCGAGCTCGCCGATCGGCTTCGTCCCGAACCACCATCGCGTGAGGCGCGGCAGCAGGTGCAATGCGAACACCATCAGGAACATGGGCGCGAGGCTGAGGAACCAGTCGTGCTCCGAGTCGCCTTGGAGAGTCAGGAGACGCAGGATGATGAACACGAGCAAGAGCAATGGCAGGAGGGCCAGCCAGAGTCCCTCGCTCGTCCGGTGGAGCGGTAGGCGAAGACGGTCGCTCGTGTCGGCAGGAGCCGCGACGACCGGTTCGGCCGCCAGCTCGGGCAGCCAGGCGCGAAGCTCGGTCTCGAGGGCATCACGCTCTTCGGTCGTCCCGAAACGCGCGAACGTGCGAGCCTCACCGAGCGCGCCGACCAGCCGCACGCCCCGTGTCGTCCTCCTCAACTTCACCGGGCGTGCGAGCTGACCACGACGGATCTCGATGCTCGCGGTCCGAACGTGCATCCAGTCCGTGGTGCCCCAGTACCAGCTCAGGGCCGTCACGAGCACGACCGCGAGAGTGACGCCCAGCCAGGGGGCGACGGCGATCAGCACGAGCACGGGGAGCACGGCGAGGACGAGCCAGCCGAGCGGCAAGGTCGTGAGTGACCCGCCGTGGTTCCACCTGAGGCGGATCCCGCGTTGGGTCTTCTCGACGTCCAGCCGACCTCCGCGCGAGCCGAACGGTCGCTGGCCCAGTCCTCCACGATGGACGGTCTCCCTCCAGTCACTCACGAGCTACTCCCTCCGCCGCAACTCCGGCAACAGCCGTCGCAGCTCGGCCTCGATCGCATCGAGCTCATCGGGGCGAGCCATGCGGACGAGCGAGAACCCTCGCCCGGCGGTGTCGCGCACGCGCAAGCCGTGCCGAGAGCGCTCGAACGCTGCCGGCTCGATCAACGTGCGCCGGTGGCCCCGGCGCACCTCCCGAGGCGTCACGCTCAACTGCCCCACGGTCAGGAGCGTCATGATCATGAGTCCCTGATGGATGGCGAAGGCCAGCCACACGACGAGGCGAGCCTGTGGCTCCACGCCTGCCCAGTGACCCACCACCCAGCAGGCGAACGTGGTGACGAGCAGGCCCGTCAGCACCGGCTCGAACCAGCGCCAGAGACCAGACCGCCACGCGACGGTCTCTTCATCGCCGTCCCGGTGCGTGTCCAACATCCAGCCCCGCTCACCGATGGGACACGGTGGCGTGGGCACGGGCGGTGGCTCGTCACTCTCCTCGGTCGGCCAGCGCCGAAGGGCTTCTTCCTCCTCGGCGTCTTGCGTTCGGAGGTAGCGGGTCGAGCCGTTGAGCACGACGGCGTGCTCCACGAGACCGGGACTCCAGCTCAGCGGCTGGTCGTTCAGCCGCTGAACGCTGAGCCACTTGCGGCGGGGCGGCTGAGACTCCCATTCCGACCAGGGCCCCCGCCCCCACCGAAGCCGCCAACCCGCGTCCCCGAGCTCGAGCTCCCCCGAGGGTCGACGAGCGTGCCGAACACACAGGCCGAAGTACACGGCCAGGAGGAACATGATGCCGAACAGGCCCTGCGTCACCCACCAACTGATGCGTGAAAAGGCGTCCTCCATGTCCCATTCGCGCAAGCCGAGTCCGATCAGAGCCACGTGGCCCACGGCAATGGGCACGAAGACCTGTGCCATGACGTCCATCCCGACCGGAGCTCGATGCACGGCGACGCGCAACATGCGGCCGCTCACGTCAGCCCCCACCCTCCGTTCCGCAGTCACTCTCCCTCCGTCCTGCTCATCCTCGCGCTGCGTCTTCCGACGTGGCGGACTCCTCCGATAGCTCCGGCAGCGCGCGCCTGAGCTCCCTCTCGATCACGTCGAGCTCGTCCTCGTCCGCTCCGCGCACGACGATCCGTTCGATGGGCGCGAGACCGGCGCTGCGCAGCCGCAGCGAGCCTCCCTCCCGGGCCAGGCTCACGGGCCGAGCCAGCTCGCCTACCGGCGCGATCTCGACCCTCCCTGTCTTCACGTGCAAGCGCCCCATGCTCCGCCAGTGATGGAGCAGCGCCATCAGCGGAACGAGCCCCCAGAGCGGGAGCAGCGAGATGCCGACATCGAAGAGCTCGACGGCGAGTGCCAGTGAGCCGAGCACGATCAGCCACCCGAGCCTGCGGCGGTGCTGCAGCCACGCGCCGGTCTGCCACTCGACGCGTGTCTCGTCGTCGGCCTGATGCACGCCGAGCAACCACTGGCGTCGCCCGATCGTGCCCGTCGGCGGCGCGTGCTCCGGAAGCTCGACCTCACGCGCACGCAGCCATGCGCGAAGCCGTCGCTCCTCACCCTCCGTCGACGTGTGCAGGAGAACGCGGCGTCCTTCGAGGAAGACCTCATGCCCGGCCAGGTGCGGTCGCCAGGCCGTCCCGAGCTCGAAGGGCCCGTGCTGCTCGAATCCGACGTGCACGAACCCATCGCTGCGCCACGACGACCAGCGCCCTCCGTCGCGGACTCGCCAGCCCTTCTCGCCCAGCTCGATCCGACCGGTGGAGTCGGGACTCCACTCCGCCAGGAGCAGCAGCAAGGCGAGAACGGACAGGATGGACGCGATGAGGCTGGAGAAGAGGGCGACGATCGCCGTCGCACCGGCAAGCAGGCCGAGCAGCCACCAGAAGCCCGACGGCCTGAGGCAGGCTCCCGTGGTCAGCACGAGTCGCTCGGCTTCCTCTTTCGAGGCGACTCCCGTCTCGTCGCTCTCCCGCCACGAAGGCAGCACGTCCTCACGCTCGGCTCCCGCCCGCATCGGCGGATCCAGCGTGGGCCACGTGCGACGCATCGCCGCTTCGATGGCATCGAGCTCGTCGGGACGCGCGCCAGTCAGCGTCTGCTGCTTGCCGGTCGCAGTCGTCCATCGGAGACCGAACAGGGCCGAGCGTTCGAGTCTCGTCGGTCGAGCGGTCACCTGACCGCCCTTGGCCGGCTTCCACCAGCTGAGAACCGTCACGACCGCGGCGGTCCACGCCACTGGCCACCAGGAACCGAGGCCGACTGAAACCAAGAGACCCACGCCGATCACCGCCAACACGAGGTCGTGCCAACGCCAGGCCCCGGTCTTCCACTCGACCCGCTCCTCCTCTTCACTGACACGAAGCACCCAGGACCGTCGCCCGATGGGCTTCGCGAACCCTGCGAGCGCCGGCAGCTCGACATCTCGCCCAGTCAGCCAGGCCCGCAGGGCCTCCTCCTCGACGAGAGTCTCGGTTCGGAGGCACACCTCGCCCAGCCTGCGGACGCGCAGAGCGTGCTCGGCCACGTGAGGCAGCCAGCCGCTGCCGAGCCCGACCTGGCCCGTTCGCTCAGCGAGCGCGTGTTGCTCGACACCGCCGTGGACGAGACCGTCGGCGCGAGTCTCCGACCAACTCATCCCTCGTGGGCGGAAGCACCAGCCCTCGGGAGTGAGCCGGAGCCAGCCGATGGGCCATCGTGCAAGCAGGCTCGCGTTCAGCGGGAGCAGCACGCAGAACAGGAGCATCGCCGGGACGAGCAAGGCTTCGGCAAGACCACCGGGCTTGGCGATGAGCGCGACGGCGTAGAAGGGTGCCAGGAAGGTGAGCAGCACCCAGGGCGACCGCCACTGCAAGCCCGCCCGATACACCGGCAGCGTCAGCCCGGTGTCCTCACGCCCCTCTCCCCCCACTCGTCGCTCCCTCTCGTCCGGACCTCAGCTCGCGGCCTGCGCCGCTTCCACCAGGTCGATCCGCTCGTCGATGATCATGTTCGGGATGTCCCCGTCCTGGATGAGGTAGAGACAGCCTCCGTCCTCGCGGACGAGCCCCGCCTCGATGGGCTCCTCGAGAGCTTCACCGTGGTGATTCTTCAGGCCACCGGCCGCCCGCTTGGCCTCGAGCTCCTGGATGAGCTCGGAAGGCGCGAGGGACACCGGCTGGCGGGTCTCGGGGCAGACCAGGATTTCGAGCAGGTCCTGCGCGATCGTCATGCCCCAAGCCTACTACCGCCCCGCTTCGGCCGGACCCACCTCGGATCACTCCCGCCTCCGCCAGCAGGGGCCGAAGTTGTCTCCGGGCCCTTGGATTGCGCCCAGACGTGTAGAAAACTCAACCCAGCGGCCCTCGCCGCCCACCGGAGAAGCCCGTGGTGTCTCGCCCCGTCGTCGTCTCGTCATGGTCGCGCATCCTCGTGGTGCTAGCGGCCCTGACGCTGAGCACGACCGGCACGCAGGCCACTCGCTTCTGCGCGACCCCCGCCAAGGACGGCACCGACGTCGGCCTCGGCGGGGTCATCAACACCTACTACCCCGGGCAGGGCCGCTCCCCCCGCGGCAGCACGACGATCCGCCTGGGAGCCCCGCGAGGCTCTGCCTCCCGCATCGAGGCCGGAGACCTCCTGCTCGTCCTCCAGGTCCAGCACGCCCTCATCGACTCGGCCAACACCAGCTCCTACGGCAGCGGCTTCGCCGGAAGAGGGAGCGGCCTGACCCGCATCCGTCGCGCCGGTCATCACGAGCTCGTGCTCGCCACCGGCAGCGTCAGCCTCGGGGTCGTGCCCGTCCAGGGACTGGGCCCCGGCGACGGCCTCATCCACTCCTACTCCACCGACGACCCCGTGCCCGGTGTCGGTCAGGTCTCGTTCCAAGTCGTGCGCGTGCCTCAGGTCGGCGACGCGATGGTCGGCTTCGGGCTCTCCGCCGTCGCCTGGGACGGACGCAGCGGTGGCGTGCTCGCCCTCGACGTCGCCGGCGTGCTCGACCTCGACGGTCAGCTCCTCGACCTCACCGGCCTCGGTCTCCGCGGTGGCTGGGACCGACGCATCACCCCGCTGCGTGGCCCCGACTCCACGAACTGGACCATCCCCACCGACCCCGAGCTCGACGCGATCAAGGGTGAGTCGGTCGCCGGCACTCCCGGCGGGCTCACGCCCCGTCCGGTCGACGACGGTTACCCCGGAGGTGACACGGCGCGTGGCGCACCCGCCAACGGTGGTGGTGGCGGCAACTGGAACAACTCGGGCGGCGGCGGTGGTGCCAACGGCGGCGACGGCGGCCAGGGCGGGCGGACCTACCTCACCGAGCTCGACACCGGTGGTCGCGGCGGCAGCGCCCTCCCCTACGGTCTCGAGCGTCTCTATCTCGGTGGGGGCGGCGGCGCGGGCGACACCGACGACTCCATCGAGAGCGAAGGCGGCGCGGCCGGCGGGCTCATCCTGATCCGCGCAGGCTCGTTCCAGAGCTTCGGCACGATCCGCAGCAACGGCGCCGACGCTCCCTTCGCCTCCTTCGAAGGCGGTGGCGGCGGCGGCTCGGGCGGCACGCTCGTCGTCCTCGAGCGCGACGGCGGCGCCGATCGACTGACCCTGGAAGCCCGAGGAGGCGCCGGTGGCAGCGTCCGCGGGATGAACGCGATGTCTCCCGAGATCGGCCCCTTCCCCGGACCGGGCGGCGGCGGTGGTGGCGGGATGGTCTTCGTCTCCTCCAGCGCCCGCATCCTGGACGCGAGCGGCGGTCCGGCCGGCCAGACGGGTGACGGCAGCCTGCGCGGCGCCGAAGCCGGCAGCGACGGACGCTTCGACGAAGACCTCGACATCGACGCCGTGACCGGGCTGCTCTCCGGAGCAACGTGCTCGATCGACACCGATGCCGACGGGCTGGCCGACCTCGCCGAGACCCTCGGCGGCAGCGACCCGCGCAACGTCGACAGCGACGGCGACACGCTCTTCGACGGCAACGAGGTCCTCCTTCACGACTCCGATCCCATGGACCTCGACACCGACGACGACGGCGTGCTCGACGGTGACGAAGTCCTGCTCGGCCTCTCACCCATCGACGTCGACAGCGACGATGACGGCGTGCAGGACGGCACCGAGCTCGGGCGACGTCAGGGCGCGCCGGATCCCGACGGCTCCGGTCCCATCGACGGCACGAACTCGGCCGTCTTCATCCGCGACGCCGACCCGACGACGACCACCGACCCGCTGGTCGCCGACTCGGACATGGGCGGTGTCGTGGACGGGCTCGAAGACCTGAACCGTGACGGCGCCTTCGACCCGGGCGAGACCGACCCGACGGTGGCCGGTGAAGATCCCTTCGACGACGACGAGGACGGAGTGCCCGACGCCGTCGAGCCGGCCCTCTTCCTCAACCCCGCCAACCCCGACACCGACTTCGACGGGATCCTCGATGGTGAAGAGCTCCTACCTGGAGCCGATGGCCTCGAGACACCGGTGCTCGATGCCGACGCCGACGACGACGGCATCGCCGACGGAGCGGAGCTGGTGCTCGGCCTCGATCCCTTCGACCTCGACACCGACGGCGACGGTCTCCAGGACGGGCTCGAGCTGAGCTACGTCGCCGGTGAGCCCGACCGCGACGGCCCCGGTCCCCTGCTCGGCACCGAGCTCGACGTGTTCATGGCCGACTTCGACGTGAGCACGCAGACCGATCCACTGGTCCCCGACGGCGATGACGGCGGTCTGCCCGACGGTCAGGAAGACCGCAACCGCAACGGCATGGTCGACGCGGCCGAGCCCGACCCCGCCGACCCCACCGACGACGTCGACCAGGACGGCGACACCCTTCCCGACGTGGTGGAGAGCGCTCTCGGCACGAGCCGCTCGAACCCCGACACCGACGGCGACGGCCTGCTCGACGGCGAGGAAGATCTCGCGGGTGACGACGGCTTCCGCAGCGACCCCGACGACGCCGACAGCGACGAGGACGGGCTCGAAGACGGTGAGGAGGTCTTCGTCTACGGCACCGACCCGATGGATCCGGACAGCGACGACGACGGCGTGAACGACGGCACGGAAGCCGGGATCTTCCTGCCGGGTCCCGACACCGACTTCTTCATGTTCAGCCCCGACAACGACCCGACGACCACCACCAACCCCGCCGATCCCGACACCGACGAGGGCGGGCTCGACGACGGCGAGGAAGACGTCGACGGCAATGGTCGCGTCGACGCCGACGAGCGCGACCCCATCCTCACCGACGACGACCTCGACCTCGACCGCGACGGCCTCTCCGACGACGACGAGGTCACCCTCGGCACCGACCCCACCAATCCCGACACCGACGGCGACGGCCTGTTCGACGGTGAAGAGGTCGTGCCCGGCGACGACGATCACGTCACCGAGCCCCTCGACGTCGACACCGACGACGACGGCGTGAGCGACGGTGAGGAAGTCGGCCTGGGCTCCGACCCCACCGACCGCGACAGCGATGACGACGCGGTGCAGGACGGCACCGAGCTGGGTCGCGACGCGCCTCTTCCGGATCCCGACGGTGCCGGCCCCCTGCTCGGCACGAACGCGCTGTTCTTCCAGCCCGACGCCGATCCGACGACGACCACCGACCCGCTGCTCGACGACACCGACGCCGGTGGACGCCTCGACGGCGAGGAAGACCTGAACGGAAACGGCGCGGTCGATCCCGGCGAGCGGGACCCAAACCTGACGATCGACGACTTCGACCTCGACGCCGACGGGCTCCGCGACGATGAGGAGGCCGGCCTCGGCACCGACCCGGCCGACCCCGACAGCGACGACGACGGGCTCGAGGACGGTGAGGAGGTGATCGCGGGAGACGACGGCTTCCTCACCGATCCCCTCGACGACGACACCGACGACGACGGGCTTCTCGACGGCTTCGAGTCGGACAGCGGCGTGATGGATCCCACCGACGTCGACACCGACGACGACGCGCTCTCCGATCGCGAGGAGGTCCTCGACCTCGGCACGCGTCCCGAGCTCATCGACACCGACGGCGACGGGCTCCAGGACGGCACCGAGCTCGGTCGCTCGACGGGCCTGTCCGATCCCGACGGTGCCGGTCCGCTGTCGGGCACCGACGACGTCGCCTTCCAGCCGGACCTCGATCCGAGCACGACCACCGATCCCCTCGACATCGACACTGATGACGGAGGTCTTCCCGACGGCACCGAGGACGGCAACGCCAACGGCCGCGTCGACGCCGACGAGCCCGATCCCAACGACGGCGCCGACGACGCCGCGGCCGACGGCGACGGTGACGGCCTGCTCGATCCCTTCGAGGACGCCATCGGGACCGACGCCGCCGACGCGGACTCCGACGACGACGGTCTCCTCGACGGCGCCGACGGTCACCTCGACGCGGATGGTGACGGTCGCATCGACGCCCTCGACCCGGACTCCGACGACGACGGGCTCCCCGATGGGCTCGAGGCCGGAATCACCATGGCGCACGACGACACCGACCTCACCGCCGGGTTCTTCCTTCCCGACGACGACCCGTCGACCACCACCGATCCCGACGACGCTGACAGCGACGATGGCGGCGTGGCCGACGGCGCCGAGGACCGCGACCGCGATGGTCGAGTCGACCCGGGCGAGACCGACCCGACGGCCGGCAACGGCGCGGACGACCCGCTCGCCTCATGCCTACCCGCTCCGCTGCCCGAGATCGACGGCCCGCCACGCTCCGGCCTGCGGGTCTCCAAGGTCGGCACCGAGCTCCGCCTGGGCTGGAGCGACGAGGTGAGCCTCCAGCCGGCGCCCTGCCTCCTCTACAGGGTGGTCGCCGCGAGCACGTCGCCGCGGGCTCGGGGCGACTTCGTCGAGCTCACCATCACCAACCGCCCCGAGCACCGGCTGCCGCTGGGGACGGAACCCGGCCTGACCTCCTACCTCCTCATTGGGACGAGCCTTTCCGCCGGCGACGGCTCCTGGGGCTTCGGGCTCGGCCCCACGGGCCCGGTCGAGCGGTAGGATTCACGGAATTCGGCCTCCTGAGGTCCACGAGCCCGCCTGGAGCCTGGAGGGCCTTGCCCGAGGCGACGGACTCGACTAGCATCTGCGCCCTTCCGGAGAAGCTCGATTCTCTCGCCCGCGATCCGGCGGTGCACGTCCCCGGAAGAACCCGGAGCTCACTCATGCCTCGCCGCTGCGCTCTCACCGGACGCAAGGTCAAGTACGGCAAGCAGGTCTCGCACTCTCACCGGACGTCGAGCCGTCGCTTCGACGCCAACCTGCAGCCCGTCCATCTTCTCTCCGAGGCTCTCGGCAGCTCGATCCGCCTTCGCGTGTCGACCCGCGCTCTCCGCACGGTCGCCAAGAAGGGCGGTCTCGATGCCTACCTCATGAGCACCGACGACTCGCGGCTGCCGCCCGAGGCGCTCGTCATCAAGCGTCGGATCCGCAAGCACCTCGCACGGATCGAGAGCGGCAAGATCAAGGCCAAGCCGAAGCTCAAGATCGGCGCCTGATCGACCCCCTCCGCCCTCACGACTCTCCCGCGCGCGGCTGCTACCATCCTCGTCATCTCAAGACAGTGACGAGGAGACTCCCCCCATGCGACCGACCCGCGCGCTGATCCCTGCCGCCCTCTCCCTTCTCCTGCCCGTCCTCGCCCAGGCGCACTGCCAGGTGCCCTGCGGGATCTACGACGACGCCGCCCGCGTGCAGGCGATGTACGAGGACGCCGCGACCATCGAGAAGGCGATGACCCAGATCCGGTCGAACTCCGGCAAGGGTGATCCCCAGAGCACCAACCAGGTCGCGCGCTGGGTGCATGCCAAGGAAGACCACGCCTCCCACGTCATCACCACGGTGGCCGAGTACTTCCTCACGCAGCGCGTCAAGCCCCTCGCTCCCGGAGCGAATCGCCGGCTGAAGAACGAGCACGCGGCTCAGCTCAGCGAGCTCCACGCCGTCATGGTCGCCGCCATGAAGTGCAAGCAGAGCGTCGACCTGACCAACGTCCGTCGACTCCGCGAAGCCCTCGAGCCCCTCGCCAGTCGTTACGGCGGACCGAAGCCGGCGTCCGCCCAGTCCAAGCCGGCCCGCCGCCGCTGACGGACGTCGTCCAGCTCGGCGCTCGTGCCCTGGCGCGGCGAGCTGGCTAGGCTGAGACGAGTCGCCCGCAGGTCGGGTGAGGAGGGACTCGTGACGACGCTTGTCTGGGGATGCCTGCTCGAGATCGGCTGGCTCGTGGCCCTGGCCATTGGCTGTCACGTTGTCGTGGTGAAGACCTTCCCCACGAAGGAAGCCCGCGTCGGCACTCCCATCGGGCTCGTTGCGACGCTCCTTGCCTACTGGCAGGTCACGGACGGTTTCGTCGGCCCTGGTGACTTCGTCGGTGGGCTCGTCGCCTTCGGGCAGTGCCTCGGAGCTGTCGCCCTCACGCTCGGGCTCGCCTCACGCAGGTCGTGGACTGCGCGTCGACTCACCGTGGCCGTGGTCGGCGTGGGCCTCACCACCATGCTCGCCCTGCCCATCGTCTGGCTGGTGGTCGCCTGCTACCTGGTCGGTTGCCCCTGACGAACCGACGTTGCGCTCGTCTTGACGCAACCTGCGCCCTTGCTCGTTTTGGTGCACGGCCCTGAATTCACGACGGCACCTGACCGACCTTCCTCCCAGTCAACGTGCGTGTCCCAGCCCCGATCTCGAGCCCGCGTCCATCCTGAGCTCGCAGCGAGTGGCCGAACGCCAGCCGAGGAGTGAGCGTCGTCCCAGGCCCGAGACTCCACCGGTGAGAGCCGGCGAGTCCGGTCGCGCAGCAGGAGACTCTCGAAGGATCCGGGCCACGGAGGAAGCCCATGTGGTCGGTCCGTCCCACGACTCTCGGTCTCCTGCTCGTCTCGATGGCGGTGCCCGCCCTTGCCGCCGAGATGCCCCCCAACGGCATGGGCTACCACTGGCGAGACTGGAGCTCCGGCTGTCCCCTCGTCCACGACGAGCACGAGCTGCCCAACACGCTCGACTTCAACGATGGGATGGGTGGTCTTCGGAACTGGCTCGGCCCGATCGAGCTCGGCTTCGAGATGCCGTATCACGACGAGCTGGTGGATCAAGTCTGGCTCCATCGTGACGGCCAGCTCTTCTTCGAGGAGCCCCCGAACCAGCGGCTCGGCAATGGCGAGATCAGCATCCTCCCCCCGCATCACCGGCTCGCCTTCTACTCGACTCTCCTCACCCCCGGCGCCGTGTCCTGGGGACGCCCCACGCCGTCTCTCTTCAAGCTGAGCGTCAACGCGCTCACCTCCGACCCACCGACGCGGATGATCGTCGAGGTCTACCTGCACGCGAGCGGTGACATCCGGTTCGAGTACCTCAGTCCCATCCGGCACGACGTTCTCCCCGGCATCGGGATCGTGTCGCCCGACGGTCTCGACATCTACGCGTTCATGAGCAAGGGCCTCGAGTCCGGACCGAACCCCCTGGCCACGGGCCCTCCCTACAGCGTCTGCTTCGAGAAGACTCTCCTTCCCGGGGAGTCTTGCGAGATCGCCGACCGGCTCACGCCGGGCTCCGTGAGCGACGACCTCGCCACGGCGACGGCCAGCGTCGAGCATCACCGCTGCAGCGCCACGAGCTGGCCTGGCCCGGAGCGGCTCTGGGCGCTCGAGGTCGAGGCTCCCTCCCGTCTCAGGGCGAGCCTCGACTCGGCCTCGGAGATGACGCTCTTCCTGCTGGAGGACTGTCGCGAGAGCTCCTGTCTCGCGGCGGGCACGCTGCTCGACGTGCCCGTTCTCATGCCGGGAACCTGGTACCTCGTCGTCGAGTCGACGGCGGGCGGGACCTACGACCTGGACCTCGAGCTCGAGCCCCTCCACCAGCCCCTTCGCTGCGGCGAGGCGGTGGTGGTCGACCTGCGCGGGGCGACTCCGGGCCTGCCAGAGCACGCCTGCGCACCGGTCCCACTCGATGACGGCGAGCGCTTCTACCAGGTCGAGCACTCGATCCCGGGACGGCTCGAGCTGAGCCTCGACGACGGTGACTCCTCACGCTGGATCCTGCTCCACGGACCGGGAGGTCGAGGAGAGGACGGGACCGGTTGCCTGGCCGGCGGGCCCGGTCGAGTCGTTCTCCACGACGCTCCCCCCGGTCTCTACACCGCCGTGATCGACGGTGACGGCAGTGGCGCGGAGGAGGTCGTGCTCGAGCTCGCTTGCGGTGTCGCGTCGAGCTGCGCCGATGCCCGTCCCGCCGTTCCCGGCAGCGTCCTGACCGGCGACACGAGCACGGGTCGCGCGGGGGTCGACACCCTGTCGTGCCACGACGACCGCCTCGAAGGGCGAGAGCTCGTCTTCCGGATCTTCAACCCCGCGGAGCAGGTACTGGACCTCCGCTTCGTCACGAGCGAGCCCGGTCAGCGGATGCACCTGCTCCTCGACTGCGACGAGGGTCACTGCATCGACGCCGATGAAGAGGCGCTGTCCCTCGGCCCCCTCCCCGCCGGTGAGTACCTGCTCGTGGTCGATGGACCCGTCGGCTCGGAGGGCCCCTTCGAGATCGACCTGCAAGGCAGCGTCTCGGACGCGCCCGGGATCGACCTCCGCGCCACCGGCCTCCACCTTTCGGACTCGGACGACTGTCGCTCGCTCGTGCTGGACGCGGCCGAGGTCGTCGTGACCAACCTCGGGACGTCGCCGGTGACCACGCCCTTCGAGGTCGTGGTCTTCCGCGATGCTGCGGGAGGCTCGTCGGCGACCCTGGACCCGGGCGACATCGTGCACGGACGGCTCACCGTCGACTCGCTGGGCGGCGGCGAGACCCGCGTCCTCGAGATCGTGCTGACCGGCCAACGCGACTATCGCGATCAACCCGTGCACGCCGTCGTCGATCCGGACGGAGTGGTGAGCGCCGACCTCGTCGACTCCGACGACACCTGGACGGACCCACCCCCTTGCGAGGTGACACCCCCGGCCTCGTTCGAGCTCGTGACCGAGTGGGAGTGGACCGAGGGCACCGTCGCTCAGGCCGCCCTGGTCGGCGACATCGATGCCGACGGCATTCCGGAAGTCGCCTTCGTGTACGACCAACGGGTGCAAGTGCTCGATGGACGGACGGGCGAGCTCGAGTGGCGTCAGACCGAGGGCCCCGAAGCGTCCCTCGACACCACGATGGCCCTCGTCGATCTCGACGGCGATCCCGGGCTCGAGCTCGTGACGATGACCCGCGAGGGTGGGAGAGGCCTCGTCGCCCTCGACGACGACGGGAGCTGGCTGTGGACCACGCCGACCGAGGAGAGCCCCTCGCTCATCGGCATCACCGTCGGTGACGTGGACGCCGACGGACAGCCGGAGCTCTTCGTCAATGAGAGCATCTACGCCCTCGACGGCAGCCTGCTCACCCCGGGCCTGCGCCGCTGGAATGGCAAGGTGCCCGCCATCGGAGACCTGGATCTCGACGGTGAGCTCGAGCTGGCCACCTGCTTCAAGGGGGTGGACTACGAGGACTGGACGGCCCGACGGATCTGGAGCCGCGGTCGTCCGAACTGGGAGAACAGTGCGTTCGCAGTCCTCGCCAACCTCGACGGGGATCCCTACCCCGAGGTGATCTGCAACGGCACGGGCGGGCTCACCGAGACTCCGGGCAACGAGATTCAAGCCCTGGACGGTGAGACGGGCGAGCTGCTCTGGCAGTCACAGGGAGCGCGGGGTGGCTGTGGTGTCGGCGGCATCTCGCACCGGGCGTACTCGGCGTTTCTCGTCGCCGACGTGGACGGCGACCTGCTGCCGGAGACGGCGGTGACGAACTCGACCTTCCTCACGGTCTTCGAGCACGACGGCTCCTTCAAGTGGGCCCGACCGATCGACGACTGCTCGACCGGGGACCTCGGACCGGTCGGCTTCGACTTCGATGGCGACGGCGCTGTCGAGATCGTCCAGCGCGACGAGAAGGACCTCTTCATCTTCGACGGACGCACCGGAGACGTGCTGGTCCGCTACCCCTGCACGAGCGGCACCCTCGTCGACTGGCCCACGGTGGCCGACGTCGATGCCGACGGTCGCGCCGAGATCCTCCTCCCCCTCAGCCACTGCGGTGAGTGGAGTCCCAGGTGCCTGGCCGAGCGCGAGCAAGTCCGCGGCCTGCGCGTGCTCGGCACCCCCGAGGGGGGCTGGCTCCCCACCAACACCTTCTGGCACGAGCACGCCCATCGTCGTAGCAACGTCGACGACGAGGGACGGGTCCGTCCCGGTGGCGAGGGCCGATCGTGGCGTGAGCACGGCACCTGGCGAGCCCAGCCCTCGACCGGCGGCATGCCGGCTCCCGACCTCAGCCTCGTGCTCCTGAACGCGGGGCTTCGATACGGCCCCGACTGCGCCGTCGAGCTCCAGCTCGTGGTCCGCATCGGCAACGCGAGCTCCGTGTCGGCGCCAGGCCCGAATCGCATGACGGTGCGGGCAGGAGGACCCGACGGCTCGGTCCTCCACGAAGAGCTCGTCCCGACGCTCGAGGCGGACGAGTGGTTGCAGCTCACGCTCAGCCTCGACGCCATCGAAGGGAGCACCGAGTACTGGGTGCGACTCGAGGCCGACGAGGCCGTGCAGTGTCGCGTGGACAACGACGCGTGCTCGGTGCGTCTGGACGCCAGTCCCGGATCGGTCGACCTGCCCGTGCCCACTCCCGTCGGCCCGGCGCTCCGCGCGCGCGACCGCGGCGACGTCGAGGCGGCCATCATCGAGGCGACGTACGACTGGTCCCTCGACGCCGGGCTCCCGCGACCTCCGGAAGACCATTACGTCCTTCGAAGGGGCATCGTGCCCTGGGACCTCGACGAGGTCATCACGCCGCCGGGCCACGTGGAGACGAGCTGGCGCGACGGAACACCTCGCCCCTCCCGAAGACCCTTCGTCTACTTCTACCGCGTGGTCGCCGCGAACGACTGCGTGGACGAGACCGGCGTGCGCTCGCCCTGACGGGATGACCCGAGCTCGTCACCGTCGGCGCGCCCTCGACGCGCCGACGGTTGCTCAGGCAGGACGGAGGCTCAGGGGTACTCCCACCGGATGCGCACGCTCATCAGGCCGAGCGTGTCCGGGAGGATCGGCCACTGGTCTCCGATGCTGTCGGCCGCGGTGGCCTCGATGGTGTACGAGTACGACTGGTTGTTCACGGTCGCGTTGCTGATGGTGGTGTCCGTGGAGGACGCGTAGCCCGCCGAGCCCGTGTACTTCACGGAGGCCAGGGTGCTGTAGCCGCTGCCGTTGAACGGTCGACGTCGGAGACGGACCCGCAGGTTCACGCTGCTGACGTCGCGCACGTAGGCGGTCATCCGCGTGATGGTGACGCCATTGGGGAGGTTCACGCCCGCCACCAGGACGGGGTCGCCGCCGGTGACCAGCCAGGTCGCACCGGTGTTGGGCGACGGACTCTCCATGGTCGCGTTGTTCGTACGGGGTTGGAACGAGCCGGCGCCGAGGCTGGTGTACTGCGGCCCATCGGAGAAGCCGATGCCCGCAGGACCCTGCGGACCCGTCGGACCCTGCGGCCCCTGGTCACCTTCGGGGCCCTGCGGCCCGGCGGGGCCCTGCACACCGGTCGCACCGGTCGCACCGGCGGGACCTGATGGGCCCTGAGCGCCGGCGGGGCCTTGGGGTCCCGACGGACCGGCGGGTCCCTGGGCACCCGTTGCGCCCTGCTCTCCTTGCGGCCCCTGCGCACCGGCCGGACCCGTCGGTCCCTGCGCGCCAGCGGGGCCCTGCGCTCCCGTCGCACCCACCGGCCCCTGAGGACCCTGCGGTCCGGTCTCACCCTGCTCGCCCTGCGGCCCTTGGGCACCGGCAGGCCCCTGAGGGCCGACGGGTCCCGTCGGACCCTGCTCACCCACGGGCCCCTGCGCACCGGTCTCACCGGTGGGTCCCTGCGGACCCGTCGGACCGGCCGGCCCCTGCGGACCCTCCGGACCGATCGGCAGCGGGATGCAGGCCAGCTCGGTCACCGCGCCGCTCCCTTCGAGCACGACCTCGAGGGTCTTCAGGTCACGGACGTCGAGCTCGATGCGCTGCAGGCCGTTGTCGCCGAAGGAACCGATGGGCGCGGCGACGAGGAGCTCTCCCGCGTCGTCCCAGCCCTGGATGAAGCCCCCCTCTTCGGCGTCGAGGATGCCGAGCCACTGGAGGTCGTTGGGCTCGTCGTAGGTGAAGGTGATCGTGCCGCCGTCCCCGGCGTCGTCGGGCACGCAGGCGCTGTCCGGCTCTTGCAGGACGAGGACCAGCCCCTGGGGCCAGATGTTGCCGGTGCCGTGGCCGGGGGTCTCGAGATCGGAGTCACCACACGAGGGGGCTCCGGTGTCGAAGGCGACGACGTCGAGGCCGCCTCCCCAGACATCCAGGCCTGGGATCTGAGTGTTGACGATTTCGCCGACGCTCAGCTCGTCGAAGGCGCGGCTGCCACAGGGGGCGGCCGACGCCGATGACGTCACGCTCAGGACCATGGCGAAGAGGACGAGCAACGAGCTCGCAGGGAGGGATCGCGGTGCAGGAAGGGAGGGCATGGTGGACGGACCTCGGTGCCGGCGCTGGCCGGAAGGAGGTCGGCCGTCTCATGCGTGAGACGAACCGACGGGTGACTCGTTCGAGCGACGGGCCGCACCGAGTCGGCGCGATCGCCCGTCGTGAAGTAGTCACGCAGTCCGCTGTCACCGAGGGTCACGGAAAAGTGACCACCCCCAAGATCACCGGCATCGCATCAGAGGACTGCGGGCAGTGCCGGTGCGCCGGATCCGAGCATGAGCCGAGCGAGTGCGACGACGCCTACACCAGTAGGCGAGGAGTGCGAGTCGATGGCGAAGGCTTGGAGACGGCGTGCCGCCACGCCCGTCAGTCGTCGACGAAGCCGATGCGGACGGACTGCTGCTTCACCTTCTTCTCGAGCTGCGCGTACTGCCGCTCGACCTCCTCGGTGATGGAGGGCACCGTGTCCTGGATCGCCTGGTAGAAGTGCTCCATCCCGATCTCGCGCGCTTCGGCGTTCTCACGGATCGCGAGCAGGCCGGCCTTCATGCAGGCCGCTGCGATGTCGGCACCGGTGAAGCGCTCGGTGATCTCGATGAGCCGCTCGAAGTCGACGTCGCTGGCCAACGCCATCCCCTTCGCCTGGGCCCGGAAGATGTCGCTCCGCGCTTCGGCGTCGGGAACGGGGACGTGCACGAGCTCGTCGAAGCGTCCCGGTCGCAGCAACGCAGGATCGATGCGATCGGGACGGTTGGTGGCCCCGAGGATCGCCACGCCACGCAGCTCCTCCATGCCGTCCATCTCGGCGAGGAACTGGTTGACGATGCGCTCGGTCGCCTCGTGGCTGCCGGGACCACCGTCGCGCACGGGCGCGAGCGAATCGAGCTCGTCGAAGAACAAGATGGCCGGTGCCACCTGACGCGCCCGACGGAAGAAGGCCGCCACCTTCTGCTCCGACTCGCCGTACCACTTCGACAGCAAGGTGCTGCCCTTCGCGGTGAGGAAGTTCGCACCCGCCTCGTTGGCGACGGCCTTGGCGAGCAGGGTCTTGCCCGTCCCCGGAGGACCGTAGAGCAACACGCCCTTGGGGCAGCGGATGCCCAGACGGTTGAAGCTCTCGGGCTTCACCAGCGGGAGCTCGACCAGCTCGTGGAGGCGGTTCTTGACCTCGTCGAGCCCACCGACCTCGTCCCAGGAGATGTCGGGGACCTGCACGAGGATCTCGCGCAGCGCCGAGGGCTGGACCTCCTTGAGCCCCTGCTTGAAGTCGTCGCCGGTGACCTCGAGGCTCTCGAGCACCTCGGCAGGGATGCTGTCGGCGTCGAGATCGATGTTCGGCAGCAACCGACGCAGGGTCGCCAGCGCCGCCTCCTTGGCGAGAGCCGCGATGTCCGAGCCCGTGTAACCCCGGGTCTGTTCGGCGAAGTGCTCGAGGTCGACGTCGTTCCCGAGCGGCATGCCGCGGGTGTGGATGTGGAGGATCTCGAGCCGGCCGTCACGGTCGGGGATGCCGACCTCGATCTCGCGGTCGAAGCGGCCTGGCCGACGCAGGGCCTCGTCGATGGCGTCGACACGGTTGGTCGCGCCGATGACGATGATCGTGCGGTCCGCTCGCATCCCGTCCATCAGGGTGAGGAGCTGCGCGACGATGCGACGCTCGACCTCACCCGAGACCTGGGCCCGCTTCGGGGCGATGGAGTCGAGCTCGTCGATGAACAGGATCGACGGCGCATCCTTCTCCGCCTCGGCGAAGACCTCCCGGAGCCGGGACTCGGACTCGCCGTACTGGCTGCCCATGATCTCGGGCCCATTGATGACGTGGAAGCGCGCGTCCGACTCGTTGGCCACCGCCTTGGCCAGCAGGGTCTTGCCGGTGCCCGGAGGTCCGTGGAGCAACACGCCCCTGGGTGGGTCGATGCCGAGGCGGTCGAAGAGCTCGGGGTGCTTGAGCGGGAGCTCGATCATCTCCCGCACCTTCTCGACCACGTGCTGGATGCCGCCGAGGTCGTCGTAGGTGACCTCGGTGCCAGCCGTCGGTGCCTCCGAGTGCTCCGGGAGCAGCTCGATCTCAGTCTCCTCGGTGACCCGGACGATCCCCTTGGGGTTCGTCGCCGTCACCGCGAGGCGGATCTCCATGAGGGCGAAGGGCTGGGCCGGGAAGGTGCCGTCGGGCGCACCGGCCGGCGAGCGTGCCACCGAGGTCGAGAGCACGTCGCCGACGACCACCGGTCGGTGGAGCAGGGTCGGCCGAAGTGCCTCCCCCGTGCCGCGCAAGCGCAGCCCCTCGCGAGCAGGAGCGACGACGATCTTGCGGGCCGGCTTCCACTCGGCCACCGAGAGCTCGACCGTGTCGCCCAGGCCGACGCCCGCGTTGCCGCGGACGAGACCGTCCAGGCGCGCGACCTCGATGCCCTTGTCATCGGGGTAGGCCGGCGCGACCGTGGCCGCCGTCACCCGCTTGCCCTTGACCTCGAGGACGGCCCCGGGCTCGATGCCCAGCGCGGCGAGCGCCTCGTCGGGGATGCGGATGAGGCCCTTGCCGACGTCCTGCTGCTTGGGCGGGGCGACCTTCAGGCGGAGAGTGCTGGCTTCGCTCACGGGGCGTGCTCCATCGCCCTCCGCCACGACCCGAGCGGGCCCGCCCGGAGAGCCTGCCCGCAGTCTCGCGCAGCCCCGTGGTCAGGGCAAGCGCGCGCTTGGAAGGTGGCCGGGAACGGACAGTTTTCGAGCCCGCCTAGGGCAAGGCCCTCCACGGAGAGGCGCTGATCTCCTCGAGGCAGTTGGCGCGTCGCAGGTCGTAGAACAGCAGCGGCGCGGCCGCGTCGACGTCGGACCAGCCGCCGCCGAGGTCGGCGTGCGGGTGGCCCGTGGGCGCCACCAGCCGGAAGGGGCCTCGTGCCCGCTCCGCGCGGTAGACGTGGAGATGCTCGCCGACCGCCGAAGGGCGGGCCCCCGGCCAAACGAAGTCGACCGAGCTGAGCGTTCCACCGGTGGCGCGAAGGTGGGCACCGAACGGCATGGTGAGGTCGGACGCAGCCAGCTCGACCCGGAGCGTGTCCTCGACGAGACAAGCGCCGCAATCGACGACCAGCGTGTAGCTGCGCGACGCGAGGGGCGTGATCGCGAGGCTCGGATCGCGATCGAAGGGACGCAGCACTCCGCTGGCGTCTCTCCACTCGTAGCGAGGGTCGGGACAGTCGGCGAGCACGCGGCCGCGCAGCACGACCGACTGACCCGGGCAGACCTCCAGGTCGGGACCCGCCTCGATCGCCGCAGCGCGGATGGCGAACGACACGTTGGCCGACGACGAGCAATTCCTGTCGCCGCTACAAGCGACCTCGACCGTGTAGCGCCCGGACGCCGTGACCTCGCAGGTCGGACTCGGCGACCAGTCGCAGGCCACGGCACCGGTCTCGTCGAGCCAGCGATAGCTGCGCAGGCCCGGGCAACCGGACGACGCCGACGCGTCGAGCACGACCGGCAAGACGGCGCAGGGAGTCACGACGTCGGCCACGGCGATGAGCGGATCGCCGGCGCACCAGTCGCTGGCGGGTCGTCCCTGATGGAGAAGCGTGCTCTGCTGGAGGAAGGAGTCGAGCGAGGCATGGAGACCGGCCACCGAGTGCTCCTGCTGCACGCGGGGAATGGTGAGATCGTCCTCGACGTTCACGTTGAAGTAATGGAACTGGTTGTCGACCCGTCGTGCCGGGGGCGCGTCGACGATCGTCCAGGCGACGACTTCGTCCAGGCAACCGGCAAGGAGGTCGGCCTGACCGTCGTCATCGACGTCGGCAATGACGACTCGCTCGAACTGCGCCGTGCCGGAGCGACAGGGGACCTCCGCCCGGACGCTGCCGTCGAGGGCGCTGAAGATCCGCAGGTACTCCGTGCCGCGATGAACGATCTCCGGGCTTCCATCTGCGTCGAAGTCGAAGGCGACCGCCGAGCTCCAGTCGGAGTTCTCCTCGTTCGGGATCTCGCGCACGACGGACAGGTCGTTGTCGAGCACGCGCAGGACGGCTCGGGTGTCGGGAAACGGCTGGGTGACGAGCAGGACGAGCTCCGGCTCACAGTCACCGTCGAGGTCGGCGACCAGCGGCGTGTTGTCGACGTGGTCGGTCGGGGCGCCCACGTGCTCGGTGACGAGCCGCCGCTGCGTTCGTGGATCCCACACGTTCACGGTGCTGTCCTCGTCACGGATCGCAGTCCGAGATCGAGCGAGGATGATGTCGAGGGCCTGGTCGCCGTTCCAGTCCGCCACCGCGAAGGGCCCCATTCCACTCGGAGAGCCAGGCACGTCGCTCAGCTCGGCGGCGAGCTCCCAGGTCGCCGTGGCGAGGTCGACCCCGTACACGCGGTTCCCGGTGGTCACTTCCAACCCTGCGCAGGTCGCGCAAGCCCCGTCGGGGAGCAGGTCCACCGCCAGCGCGTTGGCGCTGAACGGCAGGCTGTCGAAGAGGAAGTCCGGCCGCAGGTCGAGCAACAGGGCTCCGTCGACGGGGTCGCGAAGGGCCCCGACCTGCTGGAGCTCGGGGAACCCGTCGTGGTCGAGGTCGGCCAGGCCCAGCGGCGGCACCGAGAAGGTGGAGGCGATCCTGGGCGCACGCAGGTACGAGACGCTGAGGTCGTGCTCGTAGCGCGCGAGGGAGTTGTCATGGGGCTCCGCTCCCACCGTGTTGACGCCGTGGCTCCCGCCAAAGATCTCGACCGTGCCGTCCAGGTCGACGTCGCCCATGCTGAACGAGCCGCCGACCGTGTCGGTGCCGGGCAGCACCCTGCCCTCGAGGGCTCCCGTTCGTCCGTCGTGAACCGCGAGCTCCGGCTCCCCGACGAACACCTCCGTCTCGGAGTCCCCGTCGATGTCACCGACCAGCACCGTCAGGAACTGACTCCCGGGTACTCGCCACAGTTCTTGGAGCGCCAGCGGACGCGGCCCGCAGTCCACGGTCTCGGGACCCGATGTCACGAACGACTCGCCGCAAGCCACGCTGTCGTCGTGACAGTCGGGGTCGAAGCAATCGATCAGCCCGTCACCATCGTCATCCGCACCGTCGTCGCAGGTCTCCTGCGCCCGGGCGTTCAGCCCGAGGCACGAGATCGAGACGAGAGCCACCCAAGTCATCCACCGCTTCCCCATCGCTGACCTCCGTCATCCTTCTCAGGGACAGAAGCTCGCCCTGAGCGATGAATTGGCCAGCGGTGGTGATCATCTCTGTGAGAGCGGCTCTCTCGGCTCGAGAGAGCAAGGGCTCCCCCTAAGGAAATCCGCGCCAGGGCGAGGCGCTGATTTCCTCGAGGCAGTTGGCGCGTCGCACGTCGTAAAACAGCAACGGCGGGATCGCGTCGAGGTCGGACCAGGAGTCACCGAGGTCGGCGTGCGGCACGCCCAGAGGGGCCACCAAGCGGAAGGGCCCCTGCGCCCGCTCTGCTCGATAGACGTGGACGTGCTCGCCAATGGCCGAGGGGCGGGCTCCCGGCCACGCGAAGTCGACCGAGGTGAAGGTGCCGCCGGTCGCACGGAGGTGCGCGCCGAAGGGCTCGTCGAGGTCGAAGGTCGCCAGCTCCACGCGGACCTCGTCTTCCACCAAGCAGCCGCCGCAGTCGACGACCAGCGTGTAGGTGCGCGAGGCGATGGGCGTGATCTCGAAGCGCGGATCGGGGTCGAAGGGACGCAGCACGCCGCTCGCGTCCCTCCACTCGTAGCGAGGGTCGGGGCAGTCCGCGAGCACGCTCCCGGTGAGCACGACGGACTCTCCCGGGCAGGCCTCCACGTCGGGCCCCGCCTCGATCGCCGAGTCACGAACCACCAACGAGGCGTTGGCCGACGACCAGCAGGTCTTGTCGTCGCCACAGGCGACCTCGACGGTGTACCGCCCGGAGGCCGTGACCTCACAAGTCGAGCTCGGCGACCAGTCGCAGGCCACCGCACCGGTCTCGTCGAGCCAGCGATACATCGGCGTGACCGAGCAGCCGGTGGACGCCGAGGCGTCGAGAACGACCGGTGAGACGGAGCAGGGCGAGACGACGTCGACCATGGCAGTGACCGGATCGTCGCAGGCGCACCAGTCGCTGCCGGGTCGTCCTTGCGAGAGCAGCGTGCTCTGCTGGAGGAAGGAGTTGAGCGAGGGGGTGAGCCCGGCGACCGAGTGCGGCTGCTGAACGCAAGGGATGGTGAGGTCGTCCTCGACGTTCACGTTGAAGTAGTGGAACTGGTTGTGGACCCGCCGCGCGGGAGCCGCGTCGACGACGGTCCAGGCGATGACCTCGTCGTCGCAGCCGGAGAGGATGTCGGCCTGACCGTCGTCGTTGATGTCGGCGACGACCACGCGCTCGAACAGGGTCGTGAGCGATCGGCAGAAGACCTGAGCTCGGACCATCCCGTCGAGGGCGCTGTAGATCCGCAGGAAGGTCGAGCCGCGGTGCACGATCTCGGGGATGCCGTCGGCGTCGAAGTCGAAGGCCACCGCCGAGGTCCAGTCGGAGTTCTCGGGGCTCGGCAGCTCCCACATGACGGACATGTCGTTGTCGAGCACGCGCAGGAAGCCGTCGGGCGGATCGGCGTCGGTGACGAGCAGGACGATCTCCGGCTCACAGTCACCGTCGACGTCGGCCACCAACGGCGTGTTCTCCATCCGGTCGGACTCGTTCGGCACGTACTCGGGGACGAGCCGCATCTCCGTCCGGGGATCCCACACGTTCACCGTGCTGTCGCCACCGGCCCAGGACCGGGCGAGGATGATGTCGAGCGCCTGGTCGCCGTTCCAGTCGGCCACCGCGAAGGGGCCGAGGTTGCCGGACGGACCGGGCACGTCACCCAACTCCGCCGCCAGCTCGTAGGTCGCCGTCGCGAGGTCGACGCCGTACACGCGGTTGCCGGTGGTCACCTCGAGCCCCGCGCAGGTCGCACAGGCCTCGTCGGGGAGCAGGTCCACCGCCATCGCGTTGGCGCCGAAGGGGTGACCGCCCATGAGGAAGTCGGGCCGCAGGTCGAGGAGCAGCGCTCCATCGACGGGATCCACGATGGCCCCGATCTGCTGAAGCTCGGGGAGCCCGTCGTGGTCGATGTCGGCCAGGCCCAGCGGCGGCGCCCCCGTGCGCAGGGCGACTACCGTGTCGAGACGCAGGTAGGACACGCTGAGGTCGTGCTCGTAGCGGGCGATGGAGTTCTCGTGCTCACCGGCTCCGGTGGCAGCGTGGCTCCCGTCGAAGATCTCGACCGTGCCGTCGAGATCGACGTCGCCCATGCTGTACGAGCCGCTGACGGTCGAAGCCGCCATGGGCGGCATGCCCTCGGCCATCCCCGTGCGCCCGTCGTGCAAGGTGAACCCCGAGTGCTCGATGAGGACCTCGGTCTCGAAGTCCCCGTCGATGTCCCCCACCAGCACCGACGAGAACTCGGCCCCGGGCACCCGCCAGAGCTGCTGCAGGACCAGCGGACGGGGTCCGCAGTCGACCGATTGGGGCCCCGAGGTCACGAACGACCCGCCGCAGGCCACGGCGTCGCCGAAGCAGTCGGGGTCGTAGCAGTCGACCAGACCGTCGCCGTCGTCGTCGACGCAGTCGTCGCAGACCTCCTGAGCCCGAGCCGTCAGCCCGACGCACAGGATCGAGACGAGAATCACCCAGGCCGCAGACCGCTTCCCCATCGCCGACCTCCGTCACGTTGTTCGTGATGAAAGATAGCCGATGGGCACGACACGTTCAGTGTCTCAGCGTTCGGCGGACGTCGTCTTGGTGGCCGGGCTCCTCTCCGCGGCGAGCAAGCGGTCGCGGGCGGCCAGCGCTCCGGCGTGGCTCGGCTCGCGCTCGAGAGCCGCCAGCACCCAGCGCTGGGCCTGCATCTTCTGGCCGAGCTCTTCGTAGACCTCGCCGATGAGCAAGCACAGCGGGGCGTTGTCCCGCTCGATGACCACCGCCCTCAGCAGCGCGTGCAGCGCCTTCCGGTTCTGCTCGAGAGCGCGATGCCCCTTCGCACCCTCGAGGTAGTGGATGAAGGCCTGGCTCAGCTCCTCGGGCCGTGACCCGGCCGGCCAGCCATCGACGGACGGGTGACGCTGAGAGACGATCTTGTCGAGACACAGCCCCATCAGGACCTGGACACCGGGAACGCCCGGCTTGAAGCGATCCGCCTGACGGTAGGCCTCCAACGCGTCCTCCCAGTCACCGAGGTCACCGTGGATCCGACCGAGTCGCACCCAGCCGACCACGAAGCCCGGCTGGTCGTCGACGATGGCCTGGTACGCCGCCCGCGCTTCGGTCAGGTTGCCGACCTCGCGATGACGCTCCGCCATCTCGAGCCGCAGGTCCTTGCGCGAGGGGTCGAGGAGCAACAGCTCGTCGGCCACGAGCAGCGCACCGGCGTCGTCACCGATCTCTTCGAGCGCGATGAGCTCCCGCTCGACCAGCCTCGTCGCCTGGTCCGTGCCGAGGTGCGCCACGAAGAGAAAGCCGGCGGCCACGACATGCGCGAGCGCGCGCCAGCTCCGGCCGACCCGCAGCGGCTGCTCAGCCGCCAAGGCCACCACGCTCACCAACGCCACGATGGTCCCCATGCCCGCGAGCGGCACGAGCAGCAGCACGGCGGCCACGGCCAGCAGGGCCACCACGAGCCACGGGGTGCCCTTCCGGGCCTCCGAGTCGAGGGCGAACGGGGTGCTCGCGAGAGCCCCACGCAGCATCGTGCCCAGCCCCCGAGGATCCGGGAGGAGTCGGTCGGCCACCAGCGGCAGGTAGACGGCGAGAGCGAGGACGGTCACCAAGGTCGGCTCGACGCGCAAGGCCGCCGAGAGGACGTGCAGCACGAGCCCCACCACCAGCGTCCAGCTCCGAAGCCGCGGCAGGTGAAGGGCGACCACGAGGTAGAGCTGCGCGGCCAGGACGACCCCGGCGGCGAGGGCCCAGTGCTCGCCCGGGCTGCCCTCCGCGTCGACGAAGCGTGACCGCAAGGTGGCTCCCGACAGCCACGAGGAGCTGAGCTCCCGCGCGACGAGCATCAAGTAGGTGAGCGAGAGTGCCAGCGCCGGAAGACGCGCCGCCCATTGCCGCAGCGCTCCTTCCCCCGCGGTCATGGCCGCCAGTGACACCAGCAAGAGCAGGAGCAAGGGGCCGGCCGGGCTCCAAGGCCAAGGCCCGACCAGCAGGGAGACGAGTTGCAGTCCGGCCAGGGCCATCAAGGTCCAGGCCGGAGTCGAGAAGAGCAGGTTGCGGACGGCCAGGTAGCAACTCAACAGGCTCACGATGACCATGACCCGCAGGCCCGGATGCGGCACGAGCCCGGTCACCTCCGAGAGCGGCACGGCCGCCGAGGCCAGGCCCAGCCAGGTGGACACCGCCGTCGTCACCAACACGAGCTGACGCGACCAGGTCAGGCCGCGCTCACCGAGGTCCTGGGCGAGCCAGGCGCGCCAACCGTTCATCTTTCCGTCGTTGCTCATCCCAGTCCTCCGTTCATCGCTTCGCTCACCGGATCGGCCGGCTCGTCGATGGCACCGCTGAGGCGTGCGACCGCTCGCTGCGCCTCCTCGCTGCCGGGGTCGACGAGCGAGTCTCGAGTGAATGCGTCGAGGGCCCGCCGGCTCTCGCCTGCTAGCTCGTGGTCGCGCCCGGCGCCGAGGAACAGCTCACGAACCGTCATCACTTCTTCCACCGAGAGTTGTTCCTTCGCGCGACCCGCCTGGAGCGCCACGCCATGCAGCACGCGGGGCCGGGGGTCCTCCGGCGCGAGCTCCGCCGCCCGGGCATAGAGCGCGGCCGCCCGCGACCAGTCGCCGTCCCGACGATGGAGATGAGCCAGGTCGACGGTGCCGTCGAAGTGCTCGGGGTCGAGCTGGAGCAGACGTTGATAGGAGAGCTTGGCAAGATCGGTCGACTCGCCCTCCCGTATCTTCGCGGCCATCCCGTGGAGCAGCTCGGCCGGTGGGTGGTCGAAGCCGAGGGCGATGTCGAGCTGCCGCACGGCCTCGTCGTCTCTCCCCTTTCGCATGAGCTCCTGGGCGGTCACCAGCGCGAAGCCCGCCACCGAGTCGGTGACGATCGGCGTGATCAGGAAGACGGCGGCCACGGTGAGCTGGACCAGCGCCCTCCAGGAACGCGAGGCGGCCCCTGCCCCGAGCCGACCCCACTCCGCCGCCAGGGCCACCACGGTCAACACGACCGCCGAGGTGATGGCGCCCGCGATCGGGAGACGCCCGATCACCCAAGCTGCGAGGATCAGACCGACCGCCAGGGCATGCCAGGGCCGCACGGCCGACGCCCCCATCCAGTGGTGGAGAGCACGGCCCCGCTCGCCTGCCCAGCGCATCGGAGCGCGCTCGCCAACTCGGCTCGTCACGGCGACGAGACGCGACCAGGCGGCAGCGATCCAGCGCCCCAGGGGCGCGGGGAGGATGAGCACGTAGAGCGAGAAGAGGTACCAACTGAACAGGCCGATCTTCAGCCCGGCCATCTCGATGCCGAAGTGCAGCGCCATGCCGAGCAGCCAGGCCCAGGGGCGCAGCTTGGCGAACTGAAGGGCCACGGCCAAGAAGAGCTCGAGCACGAGCACCGAGATCGCAGACAGGGCCCAGCCGCTGCCCAGGGGCTGCGCGATCTTGGCCGACGCGAAGGCGGTGAGGTCCTGGAGGGTCTCGCCGCTGACCTGCCGGGCGATGAGGCTGCCGTCGACCCAGGACGGCTCCATCTTGGTGACCGCCGTCCAGACGTAGGTGATGGAGAGCTGGACGAGAAGGAGCCGATACGGCCACGAGAGAGCCAGTGGTCGTGACCAGTCGACGAAGCTCAGGATGACCAGCAACAGCCAGATCAGGTAGTGGTGCTGATAGCCGTCGAGCTGGCTGAGGAAGTAGGTCACGCCGAAGCTCGTGGCGAGCAGCGGAACCGCCCAGCGTGGCGCACCGCCGAAGGCGACCCGGATGGCCAGGCCGATCTGGAGCAGGCGCAGCACGACGATGAAGCCGGCCGTGGGCACGGGCACCCAGGCGTCGATGGGCGTGAGGTGGGAGACGTTGAAGCCGTCGGCCCCGTACATCGCCGAGCTGCCGAGACGACGCCAGACGTCGATCGCCAGCAGCGTGAAGAAGGTGACCCGGAAGACGCTCACCCGCGTCGGTTCCAGGGGGAGCTCGTCCCAGAAGCGCTCCCAGCCTCGACGGAAGCGCGCGTTCATGACAGCGTCTCGCAGAGGTTGGTCTCGCCATCCTCGAGGACCACCTCCGGCTGCTTCTTGCCCTTGCAGCGCAGGTCGAGGGTCACCACCGCGTCGGGCGCGCTCTCGCAGAGCCGCTGGATCATCGCGTGCCGCACGGCGCTCGCTCGACGCTTCTTCAGCATCTTCGCCCAGGTGGCGGGGACCGCTTCTTCGATGTCGACGAGCTCGCCGTTGCGATGGAACACGGACTCGCAGCGCATCATCGACACGCTGGAGAACATCCGCCACGCGAAGCGCTCGTCGAAACGGTCCTCGCGCAGGGTGTAGTAGTGCAGGGGCAAGAGAACCTGCACGGCGATGAAGACGACGAGGAAGACGTCGCGCCAGGCGCGAGGCTCTTTCTCCGTCACGGGCTCGTGAGCATGCTCTTCACTCATGTCGTTCTCCACCGCTTCGACCCGGTCGACCGCATGAACGGCCGACCGGGTCGAAGGAACGGTCACTCGACCGCGTTGACCGCGTCGAGGTAGGCCAGGCTGTAGGTCAAGAACGCTCGCCGGTATTCACCGGCGTCACGCTCGTCCCGAGCCTGAGCGAGGAGGTCCTCGGCGTCGTTCACGCCGATCCCCAGGGCGAGGAAGCTGCCGATGGCGTCGACGACGACCTCGTCGACCTGCTCGACCAGTCCCCCTTCGGACTCGGGCAAGGCGAGCAAGTGGTTGCTCGGGCTCGCCCGGAGGAACACCCCACCCAGCGTCGGGATCTCGTCGCCGTCGAAGAGCGTCTCGAAGCCGGTGAGGGAGAGCTGGGCCTGGATGGTCAGCGTGAGCTCCTGCTTGCGCTGAGCCGCCAGTGCCTCCTCCCACGAGGTCTGCAAGGCCGCGGTCTCGGCGACGACATGAGCGTCGTGACCGTCGATGAGGTCGTCGAGCTCGGTCAGCTCGAAGTCCGCGCTCGCGGTCATCGCCGCTCGCTCATCGTCGGAGCTGAAGCGCTCGTCGGCGTCGAGGTCCGAGGCCCCCGCCGCCAGCCCGTCGAGCACCGCGGACCGGTAGGCCTCCTGCGCCGCCCCGTCCGCCTCGTCGGCAGCCGAGTCGATGCAGAGGACCAGTCGGTC
Source organism: Acidobacteriota bacterium (assembly GCA_039029535.1). Taxonomy (GTDB): domain Bacteria; phylum Acidobacteriota; class JBCCFW01; order JBCCFW01; family JBCCFW01; genus JBCCFW01. The sequence goes on along the minus strand of JBCCFW010000001.1, from coordinate 72,915 downwards.
GAGCAGCACGGCCGTGATCGCGACGGCCTCTCGAACGGCGGTGACCGCCGGGTGCGGGTAGTCGATCTCGCTGGTCGCGTCGTTGAGCAGGTCCACGTACCACTTGAAGCGGAGCTGCACGTAGAACGACATGGACGAGCTGGCGTACTCGTCCGGCGGCGCGAGCGCGAGGTCGTCGAGGACGGCCTGCGGGATCCCGACCTCGTTCACCAGGAACGAGTCGAACTCCGCGAGCAAGTCCGAGAGCGCATCGGTGGCCATCGTCGGAGGACAACCGGAGAGGATGTCGCCGATGAGGGCGTAGTCACCACCCGACGCGAAGTAGAAGTCGATCGCATCCTGAGTCGCGTCGGTCACCAGGCCGACCCCGGCCTGCAGCAGGGGATCGTTCAGGAGACTGTCGACGTCGATGTCGCCCAGGTCGGCGAAGGCATCGAGCACCGGCTGGAGGTCGGATCCGAGACCCTCGGCCGCCGCCCGGGCGTCGTCGAGCTCGGCAGCGAGCGCCGACGACGCGGTGGTCGCCACGGCGATCGCCTCGGCTTCGACATCGTTGGCGATGTCGGAATCGAGACCTCGCAGCTCGCTCCCGAGCGAGTTGATGCTCGAGGTGAGACCGGAGAAGCCACCGGGGAGCTGGTCGGTCTTCTCGATGACCTCGTCGAAGCGATCGGGGAAGGTGTCGACGACGACGAGAACGTCACCGACCAGCTCGCTGACGTCGGCAGCCGCCTGCCTGGTGGCTTCCTCCACCGCTCGTTCGACCTCCTCGCTCGCACGCTCGGCAGCCTCGCTCGCGCGCTCGGCAGCCTCACGACCGTCCTCGACGACCTCGCGACCTTCCTCGGCGATCTCCTCGAGGTTGTTCTCGGCGTCTTCCCGAGTCGACTCGAGAATGTTCGTCCGCAGCTCGGGCTGACTGGATTCGATGAGCTCGTCGACCGGCAGGAGCCCGACCTGTCCCGCTCGGGGACGCGCTCTGGCTTCGGCCGTGGCCGCGAGCAGCAGGCCGATGACGGCCAGCGTGATGAATGTAGTGAAGCGCATGACGACCTCAGCGCTGGACGTTGACGGCGTCGTGGTAGGCGCGGCTGTAGTGGTCGTAGGCGTCCTTGTACTCACCGAGCGCGATGGCGTCCCGAGCGAGAGCCAGGAAGCTCTCCGCCTCGTTGATGCCGAGACCGAGGTCCAAGAACGACTGGATCGTCTCGTCCACGATCTCGTCGACCAGCTCGACGTGTCCGCCGGACGACTCGGGAAGCTGGAAGGAGTGCATCGCCGGGCTCACCAGCGAGCCGCGACCACGCGAGCTCGGGTCGACGGCGACCAGCAGCTTGAAGTGAGCGTTGAGCGAGAGGTTGGTCTGGATGGCCAAGCGCAGCGACTCGAGGCTCTGCGCCGCCAGGTCCTCGTCGATGTCGAGCTCGAGATCCTCGAGAAGCGCGGTGACGTGCGCGTCGTGGTCGGCGATCTGGGCGTCCAGCGCGTTCAGCTCGGCGATGAGGAAGGCCTGCAAGGCGGCCAGCTCGACGTCGTCGGTGTACTGCGTGTCGTCGTCGAGCTCGGCCTGGATCTCACCCAGGGCGTCGAGCACGGCCGTGCGGTAGGCATCCTGCGCCGCGCCGTCGGCCTCGTCGGCCGCGGCGTCGATGCAGAGCACCAGACGGTCGAGCACGACGGCGGTGATGGTGACGATCTCCTTGGCGACGGTGACCGCTGGGTGCGGGTAGTCGACCTCGCTCATGCCGTCGTTGAGCAGGTCGATGTACCACTTGAAACGCAGTTGCACGTAGAACGACATCGACGAGCTGGCGTAGTCGGTCGGCGGTAGGATGGCGAGGTCGTCGAGGACGTCCTGAGGGATGCCCACCTCGTTGACGAGGAAGCCGTCCATCGCCTCGACGAGGTCCTCCAGCGCGTCGGTGGCCAGGGTCGGAGGACAGCCCGAGAGGATGTCGCCGATGAGCTCGTAGTCACCGCCGGCAGCGAAGTACAGGTCGATGAGATCTTGCGAGCCCTGGACCAAGACGCCCGCGACTTCTTGCAAGAGCGGGTTGTTCAGGAAGTCGGCCGGCAGGTCGAAGAGGTCGCCGGTGGAGACGTTCTCGAGCGCCTCGATGAGCGGGTCGAGACCGCTGGCCACTCCCTCGATGGCGCCGATGGCTCCGTCGACCTCCGACTCGATGGCGCCGATGGCGCCGTCCACGGCGTCGGTGACAGTGTTGGCCACCGCCTCGGCGACGTCGTCGGGCACGCGACCGATCTCGCGACTGGTCTCGGTGATCTCGGCCTGGACCTCCGTGAACTTGCCAGGGATCTGGTCGGTCTGGTTGATGATCTGGGTGAACTTGCCGGGAACGTCTTCGGTGACCTCCTTGACCTCCTCCACGTCACCGAGGATGTCCTCGAGGTCCTCGAGGATGCCGTCGGGACTGGGCGCGGGCCCGATGGGCGTGGACGGGAGCAACTCGTCGTCTCCGAGCAGCCCCGTGGTGGTGGCTCGGACCGGGAGCGCGATGACGCTCAGTCCGAGGACCAGGGCGATGAATCGTTCACGATGCATGGCGATACCTGTCGACGTGGGCTCCCTCGAGCCCCGGTTTCGGGAGGCCAACTGACCCTCCGCTGGTTGCGATGAGCCGAGGGTGGGGCTCACCCTTCCCCTTGCACCACGCCGCCAGGGGCCTTGGCACACCTCTGGCACCCCTCAACAATGACCCGACCTCTTTCGCCACGCCCTGACCCCATGGCACCTCTCGAAGCGTCCACGCTCCGCGAAGCCCTGACCCTCCTTCAGGTCTCCGAGGGGGCCCCTCCGGAGGCTCTCGACGGCCTTCCGGTGGACCTCAGCGACACGGACTCGGCCGACCCCGAGCTGCGTCGCTCCCAGCTCAGCTCCTTCCTGCTCGGCCTCGTGCGGGACGAGCTCATCCGGCTCCGCGGTCTCGAGCAGTTCTCGGATCAGCTCCCGGCCGAGCTCGAAGCCCTCCGTCGCGACTTCGCCGAGGGCAGCGCCCGTCGTGAGGCGTGGAGCGCTCTCTACTTCCGGTTCTTCTGCCCTCATCGCCCGTCCATCGATCAGCTCGTGGACGCCGCGGCGGTGTCGCGCCGGACCTTCCACCGCCGTCTCAACTCCGGCCTCGCCGCCCTGGCCGAGGTACTCGATGCGGGCGTGCCCGAGCCGGCGCCTTCAGGTGAGCCGGCCCGGGGTCGACCAGCCTTGCCCGAGGCCCTGCGACCCGTGCAGGCCCACCTGCTCGAGGGTGGTCCCGCTCCGGAACCGGGCGCGCTCGAGTCCGCGTCGAGAGTGGTCCCGGAGCACTTGCACGAGCACCTTCTCGTGAGCTGGGCCCGCCGCACGCTCGAGCTCGCCCGTCAGCCGACGCCCCTGCTCGACATTCCCGTGTCGGGTCCTCCCGGCAGCGGTCGTCGCTGGCCGACGCTCGAGGAGACATGGCAAGGGACCTCCGATCACCTTCTCTTGCTCGGTCCCCCCGGTGCCGGCAAGACCACTGCCCTGCTCCTCCTCGAGAAGCTCCTGATCGAGGAGACCCTCACCACCAGCGAGCCCCGTCTCCCGCTCTCGCTTCGTCTCGGTCTCGAGTGGCAACCCGATGGCGGAGGCAGCTCGCCCTGGGAGTCGGTGGAACGACGATGGGCACGTCAGCACCCGCGGCTGCCGAGCCTGAGCGAGCTCCAGGCCCACGGACGCATTGTCGTGCTCGCCGACGGGCTCAACGAGATTCCCGCGCGGGATCCTCGCTTGCGACACGAGGTGGTCGACGCGTGGTCGCGTTCCTTCGCCGACCTCTCGCGCGACGGTTGTCGCGTGGTGGTGACCTGTCGCGAGCTCGAGCTCGACCGTCCGCTGAGGGCTCCTGATCTCGACTTCCTGACCGCGCACCTCAACCCCCTGCCGGTCGAGGCGGTGCTCTCGGTCCTTCGGAGCTCCCTGCCCGAGGCGCTCGCCGAGAGCTGGCTCGACCAAGCCGAGGTTCTCCGACAACCGCTGCTGCTTCGCCTGTTGCTGACCGAGGCCGAGCACGGGGCGGCGGCAGCCAGCCAGGAAGCCCTGCTCACCAGCTTCCTTCGCCACGGGCTGCGCGCCGAGCTGGATCACGAGGAAGCGAGCATCCCGCGCAACGACCTGCTCCGCCTGCACCTCGGTCGCTGGGGCACTCCCTGGGAGCTGCCGACATCGGCACTGCTGACCGCGCTGGAAGGTCTCGCGTGGGCGATGCAGGGAGGCGATGGCCAAGCGCTGCGCTGGTCGCTCCCCTTCGACCAGACCCTGACCGCGCTGAGCTCGGACGGTGACGGAGCGGCGACCAAGCTCCTCGATCGAGCGGTGGCCCTGGGGATCCTTCGCGTCGATCTCGAGGCGAACGAGGTCGGCTTCGTGCACCCGCTCTTCCAGGACTACTTCGTCGCCCGCGAGCTGGTGCGTCAGCCGCGTCCCGAGCTCGTCGAGCGAGCCTGGCGTCGGGACGAGGTGGAGCCACCGCTCGTGAAAGCTCTCGCCGAGACACCACTGGGTGAAGCCCTCCCTCCCCTGCCAGTGACCGGCTGGGAGGAAGCCACGACCATGGCGATGGTCATGAGCGACGAGCCGGAAGCCGACCTGAGAGAGCTGGCGCAGGGTCGTCCCGCCGTCGCGGGTCAAGCGGCCGCTCGCCTCCGACAAGGAGGTCGGCTCGACGAGACCACGGCCCGAGAGATCGCCCAGGCCGTCGTCGAACGCACGCGCGATCGCGAGGCCGACCTTCGGGAGCGCCTCGACGCCGGGCGGGCGCTCGCACGGCTCGGGGATCCCAGGCTCAGCGCCCACCAGGGTCCCCACGGCCGCTACCTGCTGCGCGAGATGGCCGAGGTCCCCGGTGGCGAGGTGACGCTCGGCCAGGCCGAGGGACGCACCACGCCGGAAACAGTCACGGTCGACACCTTCCGACTCGGCGTCGTGCCGGTCACCACGGAGGAGTGGGGCTGCTTCTTCGAGACGGGGGGCTACGAAAACCCGCTCTTCTGGTCAGGTGACGAAGCACGACGCTGGCAGGAAGGCATCGGAACGGGAGCCGCCCATCGCGAGGCACTGTTCGACGTCAATCGTCGCTATCGCGACGAGCCGGAGCACCTCGCCGAGCACCTGCGGACCGGCTACTTGCCCGCGGTCCTGCTCGAGCAGGTGAAGCGTCGTCACGGTCTCAGCGACGACGAGCTCCGGGCCGAGCTCCTCGAGCATCATCCGGACGGTCCGCGACGACAGCCCACTTACCCCTGGGGACGGCGAGGCCACGCCGAGCCCGCCCTCCTCCTCACCTTCCAGGAAGCCCGGGCCTACTGCCGCTGGTTGAGCCTCCAGGCCGACCGACGCTTCCGTCTCCCGACCGAGGCCGAGCTCTGGAGGGCCCGCCAACGACCGCTGGCCCACCCGCCCATCGACGGAGAGCCACTGGGCAACAGCCTACCGACGCGTCTGCGCGGCTTCGTCCAGGTCGGGCTGTTCCCCAACTCCGATTCCGTCGACGGGGTCATGGACCTTCACGGCAACGTCCGCGTCTGGACGACCACGGCTTGGGACGAGGACGCCGGGCGCCCCTGCACCCAGGTCGAGCTCGAAGATCCCGCTCCGCTGCGAGTGATGACCGCCTGGGGCTCGGCCGCACCGTTCGAGCCACCGGCCCTGTCGTTCTCCATGCGCGCCGGTGTCTCGAGCTTCATCGGCCTGCGGCTCGTCGAGGAGACCTAGCTCGAACGCCTTCGTTCGAGCCAAGGGCTCGGAGCCTAGCTGCTCTCGACCGCTGCGGCCGCCGGTGCCGGCTCGTCGACTTCGGCGGGCAGCAGCCTCACCTCGGGATGCTCCTCGCCGGCATCGATGACCACTCGGCTTCCGTCGGGTGCGTCACCCGCGATGAGGGCCCGGGCCAGCACGGTCTCGACCCTCTGCTGGAGATAGCGACGCAGCGGTCGCGCGCCGAACACGGGGTCGTGCGCCTGCTCGGCCACCTGCCGACGACCGGCCGACGTGAGCTCGAGTCGAAGACCACGGCCCTCGAGCCGCTGCGCGAGACGCGTGACCATGATGTCGACGATGGACTCGACCTGGTCGAGTGACAGCGGCGTGAACAGCACGGTCGCGTCGAGCCGGTTGAGGAACTCGGGGCGGAACGCGCTGCGAAGCTCTCGCTCCACTCCCGCTCGCGCGGCCTCGCTGATCGAGCCGTCGTCACCCACGCCCTCGAGCAGCTCCCGTGAGCCGAGGTTCGACGTCATGATGAGGACGGTGTTGCGGAAGTCGACCGTGCGTCCCTGCGAGTCGGTGAGCCGACCGTCGTCGAGGACTTGCAGCAAGGTGTTCCACACCTCCGGATGCGCCTTCTCGACCTCGTCGAAGAGGACCACGCTGTAAGGCTTGCGTCGCACGGCCTCGGTGAGCTGGCCGCCGTCCTCGTGACCGACATAGCCCGGAGGCGCACCGACCAGCCGCGAGACCGCGTGCCGCTCCATGTACTCGCTCATGTCGATGCGGACCATCGCTTCTTCCTGGTCGAAGAGCGTCTCGGCCAGGGCCTTGGCCAACTCCGTCTTGCCGACCCCGGTGGGACCGAGGAACAGGAAGGAGCCGACCGGACGGTCGGGGTCCTGCACGCCGGCGCGCGCGCGGAGCACCGCGTCGGCGACCTGGTCGACCGCCTCGTCCTGACCGATGACCCGCCGGTGCAAGGTGTCGCCCAGGGCGAGGAGCTTCTCGCGCTCGCCCTCGACGAGCCGCGTCACCGGGACGCCGGTCCAGCGCGAGACCACCGCGGCGATCTCGTCTTCCCCGACTTGCTCACGGAGCAAGCGCGGGGCGTCGTCTTCGCTGGTGGAGCGCTGGGCTTCGAGCTGCTCGAGCAAGCGCGGCAGCTCGCCGTGCTTGAGCTCGGCGGCGCGCTCGAAGTCGGAGCTCCGCTCGGCCTGCTCCATCTCGAGTCGGCAGCGCTCGATGGCTTCCTTCAGCTCTCGCGTGTTGCCGAGAGCCGCGCGCTCCTCCTCCCAGCGCAGGGTCAGGGCGCGTGACTCCTCGCGCAGGTCGGCGAGCTCGGCGCGCAGGCCGTCGAGCCGACGCTGGCTGGCCTCGTCGTCTTCCTTGCGCAGCGCGGCCTCTTCGATCTCGAGCTGCGTGAGCCGACGGTTCACTCGGTCGAGCTCGGTCGGGCAGGAGTCGATCTCCGTGCGCACCGTGGCGCAGGCTTCGTCGACGAGGTCGATGGCCTTGTCGGGGAGCTGTCGATCGGCGACGTAGCGGTTGGAGAGCACCGCCGCCGAGACCAGCGCGCCGTCTTGGATGCGGACACCGTGATGCGCCTCGAAGCGATCCTTGAGACCACGGAGGATGGAGATGCTGTCCTCGACGCTCGGGGCGTCGACGAGGATGGGTTGGAAGCGCCGCTCGAGAGCGGCGTCCTTCTCGACCTGCTTGCGGTACTCGTCGAGCGTGGTCGCGCCGATGCAGTGCAGCTCACCCCGCGCGAGCTTGGGCTTGAGGAGGTTGCCGGCGTCCGGCGAGCCCTCGGTCTTGCCAGCACCCACGATGAGGTGCAGCTCGTCGATGAACAGCAGCACGCGCCCGTCGCTCTCCTTGATGGCGGAGAGCACGGCCTTGAGTCGCTCCTCGAACTCGCCGCGGAACTTCGCGCCGGCCAGCAGCGAACCGAGATCGAGCGAGAAGACCGAGCGGTCGCGGAGCCACTCGGGGACGTCTCCGCGCACGATGCGCTGGGCGAGCCCCTCGGCGATGGCGGTCTTGCCCACGCCGGGCTCACCGATGAGCACCGGGTTGTTCTTCGTCTTGCGCGAGAGGATGCGGATGACCCGGCGGATCTCCTCGTCGCGTCCGATGACCGGATCGAGCTTGCCGCTGCGAGCCTGCTCGACGAGGTCGACGCCGTACTTCTCGAGGGCCTCGTAGCTGCCCTCCGGCGTCGCGCTGGTCACGCGCTGGCTGCCGCGGACGTCCTCGAGCACGCCTGTCAGGCCGTCGCGGGTCACGCCGTGCTCGGCGAGGATGCGACCGCTCTTCGTGTCGCTCTCGTCGGCGAGAGCGAGCAGCAAGTGCTCGACGGAGACGTAGTCGTCCTTGAGCCTCTTGGCTTCCTCCGACGCGGTGACGAGCAGGGCCTGGAGCCGCGGGGTGACGAGGATCTTGCCGGGCTCGATGCCGGGCCCACTGACCTTGGGCAGGCCGTCGAGCTCGCGATGCAACGCGGCGAGGAGAGGCGCGACGCTCCGACCGAGCTTCTCGACCAGGCGTGGCGCGAGCCCTCCCTCCTGCTCGAGCAAGGCCGCGGCGAGGTGCTCGCCATCGACGCTCTGGTGGGAGCGCGCGACGGCCAGCTCCTGAGCGCGGCTCAGGGCTTCTTGCGACTTCTGCGTCAGGCGGTTCAGGTCCACGTCATCCTCCTCGTTCGGATCGAGTCTCAGTCGGCCGGCTCGGTCGCGGCCTCGGTCTTCGTGTCGGTGGCGGCGTCGGCGTCCTCGTCATCGCCACCCTCGCTCAGGGCAGCGAGTTGCTCGTAGAGGTCGCGCTCTTCGTCGCTCGGTGTCTCCGGCACGACGATGCGGAACTCGACGAGCAGGTCGCCGCTGCGTCCGCCCTTGAGCGGGAAGCCCTTGCCGCGGAGACGCAGCTTGCGTCCCGACGAGCTCCCACCGGGCACCTTGAGGTCGACGGCGCCTTCGAGCGTCTCCACCCGCACCGTGCCGCCCAGGGCGGCCGTCCAGGTGGGGATGTCGACGGTCGCGGTCAGGACGTCGTCGTTCAGGCTGAGGCGGGGGTGCGGCTCGAAGTCGACCTGGAGATAGAGGTCACCCGGCTCACCGCCGGCGCCTGGCCCACCTTGACCGGCGAGCCGGATCTTCTGACCGGCACGGATGCCCTTGGGCACGGTGACCTCGAGGGTCTTGGGCAGGCCGGTGGTCGGGTCGCCGATGGTGACCTGACGCTTGCCGCCGTGCGCGGCCTCTTCCAGTCGGAGCCGGATGGGCGCGCTGAGGTCCCGGCCGCGTCGTCGACGTCGCGTGCGGGCCTCGCCTCCCATGCCGCCACCACCGAAGAGCATCTCGAAGAAGCTGCTCATCCCGTCGGCGCCGAAGCTCGCACCGCCGGGGCCGCCGAAGTGGACGCCCTCGAAGCCGGGTGGAGGTGCGCCGCCGCCGCGGACCTGGTCCCAGGCAGCGCCGTACTGGTCGAAGCGCTGACGCTTCTCGGAGTCGGAGAGGACCTCGTGGGCCTCGTTGATCTCCTTGAACTTGGTGTCGGCGCCCGGGTCCTTGTTGAGGTCGGGGTGGTACTTCCGCGCGAGCTTCCGGTAGGCCGCCTGGATCTCGTCCTGACTCGCCGACCGGGGGACACCCAGCACCTTGTAGTAGTCGATGTAGCTCAACGCGAACCTCACGGGGACTCGGTCGTTCTCCGACCGCAGCGCAGTGATGGGATGGCGACCGGCGCTTGGCAAGGTCGACCGGCGGGGAGAGAGCATGCCGGAGCCGGAACCGAGCGGCCCGCGAAGCCGGCGAGGCCACCCCCAGACACGACGAGAGCCCCGTCGAGAGGACTCGACGAGGCTCGGTGCGGGTGACTCGGCGGACGGTCAGCCGAAGAGGATGCAGAGGATGCCGATCGGGACGGCCAACGCGCAGACGACGGCGACGAAGAGAATCGGGATGGTGCCGATGATGCCGAGGATGCGACCGACCTGAGCGAAGTCGTGACCGTTGGCCGGAGCGCGGAACCGCCGGATCTCGTCGATCTCGGCGGACCCGAGGTACCAGGCGATCGGCGAGAAGATCCAGAAGCCGGTCACGAGGGTGACGATGCCGATGACGAGGCTCGCGATGGCGCGGCTCGAGGCGGGTTGGTGGATGGCGGCTGCGGCGGCGGTGCTCATGTCGGTCTCCGGCCGCCAGGGAGTGGAATGACTGGCGGTCGAGAGAGTCCTACGGGGCGGGCTGAGCGAGGGTTTCTGCCTGGCCCCAGAGCCGCTAGAGCGCCATCTAGGCGGCTCCTGGCCGGGACGGAACGCCCCAATCAACACCCATCAGGCCTGCCAACGGCCGAGCGGGTTCTGCGGAATTCGCGAGGAGGGGCATGCCATGCTGGCTGTCCCAGCCCCTTCTCCCAGAGCGACTCGTCATGACCCAGCTGACCTTCTGCGGCGCCGCCGGCACGGTGACCGGCTCCTGCTCTCTCATCCGGACCAACGAGGTCGAGCTCCTCGTCGACTGCGGGATGTTCCAGGGCAACCGCTCGGTCGCCGAGCTCAACGAGAAGCCCTTCCCCTTCGACGCCGGCAAGATCGAGTACCTCCTCCTGACCCACGCCCACGTCGACCACTCGGGGCTGGTGCCGAAGCTCGTCAAGGAAGGCTTCTCGGGCGCGATCTACTGCACGCAGCCCACGGCCGACCTCCTCGAGTTCATGCTCGCCGACTCGGCGTCCATTCAGGAGTCGAACGCCGAACGACGCAATCGCTGGCGGCGACGCAAGGGTCAGCCCCCCATCGAGCCCTCCTATCGCGTGGAGCACGCCAAGAAGGCGATGTCGCTCATGCGCCCCATCGAGCTCGAGACCTGGCAGGAGCTGTCGAAGGGGGTCCACCTCCGCGCGTGGAACGCCGGCCACATGCTCGGCTCGGCCTCGCTCGAGCTCAAGCTCGATCAGCCCGGCGGCGATCGTCATCTCCGCATCCTGTTCTCCGGTGACCTCGGCCCCGAGCAGAAGGCCTTCCATCCCGAGCCCGACGCCCCCGAGGGCTACGACTACATCGTCTGTGAGAGCACCTACGGCAACCGCGAGCGCGACGACTACACGCTCGAGGGACGACGCAAGGCCCTGGCCGACGAGCTCATCACGGGCCTGAAGGCGGGCGGCAACGTCGTCATCCCGTCGTTCGCGGTCGAGCGGAGCCAGGAGCTCCTCCACGACATCGGCGTGCTGCTTCGCAGCGGTGAGCTCCCGCCCTGCAAGGTCTTCCTCGACTCGCCGCTGGCGAAGAAGGTCACCGAGGTCTTCATCAAGCACTCGGCGGCATTGCAAGACATCGAGGTCGACGAGCAAGAGCTCTTCCGCCATCCCAACTTCCGCCTCGTCCAGAGCGTCGACGAGAGCAAGGCCATCCAGGCGGAGAAGAGCGGCGCGATCATCATCTCGGCCAGCGGCATGTGCGACGCGGGTCGGATCCAGCATCACCTCAAGGACAACATCTGGCGTCCGGAGTCCACGGTCTTGTTCGTGGGCTACCAGGCGCCCGGCACCCTGGGTCACGTCATCACCCGCGGCTCGAAGTCCGTGCGCATCCACGGTCGTCACTTCAAGGTGAAGGCGCGCATCCGCCGCATCGGCAACTACTCAGCGCATGCCGATCAGGGCGAGCTGGCCGACTGGGTCATGGAGCGCGCGCCGGTGGTCAGCGGTCTCTTCCTCAACCACGGTGAGGACAAGGGCCGGAAGGCGCTGCGCGACGTGCTCGTCGAGCGTGGCATGGCGGCGGAGAAGATCCTCCTCCCCCGCTTCGACGAGACCTTCGAGCTGGTCGCGGGCACGGCGCAGTCGAAAGGTCGCGCAGCGGTCGAGCGCATCGACGAGGCCACGCTCGAAGCCGACTGGCACTCCGACTACGCCGCGCTCATCCTCGACCTGGCCGACGCCCTCGAAGCCCAGGACGACGGACAGGGACGTCGGGAGTTGCTGGGTCGGCTGCGGGGCGTGCTCGAGGGGTAGCCGCTCGTCGGCTCACGCTGGCGCTGCGGTGCCGTCACCGAGCAAGCCGTCGACGATGACACCGTCGACCGCTCGCATGACACCCTTGGCACCGGGCAGGCGGCTCGCCAGCCCGACCACGGCACCCAGTCGTGTCAGCAGCTTCAGCAGGCGGCTCGTCGCCCGCTGCTCCGGGCTCTTGTCGAGCAGCCACCACAGGATCACCGCCAGGTGGATCACGTAGAGGATGCGACCCAGGCTCTCTGCTTCCTTGCGGCCGAGGGTCTCGCTGGCCTCGGCCACCGCGGTGAGGAACACGCCCTGCACCCGCTGACGTGAGCCCGCCGTGCTCGTCGCGAAGAGCCCCTGCTCGGGGTCACCGACCAACACGGGCGTGAGAGCGACCAGCACGTCGCGGTGAGGGCCGAGCACGGCCAGGCTGGCCTTCATCGCGAAGAGGGCTCGCTCGCGCCAGGAGCCGGGCCTCATCTTCAGCGACGCCTCGGCGTAACGCTGCGACAACGTGTCGTAGAGCTCGAGCACCACGGCCTGCTTGCCGGGGAAGTACTTGTAGAGCAGCCCCGGGCTGACGCCGGCGCGGGTCGCGATGTCCCGCATCGTCGCCTGCTCATAGCCACGCTCGGCGATCAGGTCGATCGCCGCGTCGTGCAGCGCCTGTCGCGTCGCGTGGCCCTGCGCCGTCCGTCCGGGCGGTCTCCCCGGCCCCTTCCGCTCCGTGACCTGGGCCACTCAGGCCCCCTGGCAGATTTGAGTAAACATGTTTACCATTTTATCCGAGAGAGGGAGAAGGAGGCCAGCATGAAGCTCGTGATCTTCGGAGGCAGGGGTCATCTCGGCGGGATTCTCACCACGGCGTTTCGAGCGTCGGGACACGAGGTCGTGGTGGTGAGCCGCAGCGGCGAGCCCGGCACCGTGCCCTGGGACGGGCGTCGGCTCGGCCCGTGGGCGGAGGAGCTCGACGGCGCTGACGTGGTCATCAACCTCGCGGGCCGGAGCGTGGACTGTCGCTACACGGCCAAGAACCTGCGGCAGATGATGGACTCACGTGTCTTCTCGACCCGGGTCGTCGGGCAAGCCATCGCTCAGGCCCAGGCCCCCCCGCCCGTCTGGCTCCAGATGAGCACCGCCACGCTCTACGCCCACCGCTTCGACGCGCCCAACGACGAGGCGACCGGGATCATCGGCGGCGAGGAGCCGGACGCGCCCGATTACTGGCGCTACAGCATCGACATCGCCCAGGCGTGGGAGCGCACGCTGGAAGAAGCCGACACGCCACGCACGCGCAAGGTCGCCCTGCGCACGGCCATCGTCATGAGCACGGCACCGGGCGGCGTGTTCTCGATCCTGTCGTTCCTCACCCGCTGCGGGCTCGGTGGCTCCATCGCTGGGGGTCGTCAGTTCGTGTCCTGGCTGCACGAGGACGACTTCATCCGCTCAGTCGAGCTCCTGATCGAGCGCGACGACATCGACGGCGTGGTCAACCTCGCCGCCCCGACCCCACTCCCCCAGCGTGACTTCATGGCCACGCTGCGACGGTGCTGGCGCATCGGTCTCGGCGTGCCGGCCACGAAGTGGATGATCGAGATGGCGGCGGTCGTGAAGCGCACCGACGCCGAGCTCTTGCTCAAGAGCCGCCGCGTCATCCCGGGTCGGCTGCTCGAGGCCGGCTTCGAGTTCCTCCACCCGGAGTGGCAGGATGCCGCGGCCGAGCTGGTCGATCGTCAGCGTCGGGAGCGTCGCTCGTCGTCGGAAGCCGCCTGAGACACCCGGCCGGATCCCCCTGAGCTGGTGTCGCCCCCGACCCGGGCGGCATGATGCCGGCTCATGAGGCTCTTCCCAGCGCTGCTCCTCGCCGGCCTGTCGACGTCTTCGTGGGCAATCGCCCAGCAGCTCGACACCGAGCTGAGGCTCGTCTCGGGTGAGCAGGCCCAGGTCGGCGAGCTCGCCCTCACCTACGCGCCCAAGAACCGACGCCAGGGGCTCTCGCACGAGCTGGAGCTCGAAGCGCCGCTCAGCGGCTGGCAGAGCGTCGTCCTCCAGCAGGCCACCGGCGGCCTGAAGCCGGACCACGTCGTGACGAGCCGTCACCGCGTGAACCTCCTGCGGCTCGAACGCGACGCGCTGGTCGTGCGGGTCGAGGCCCATCGCGAGGTCCCGTCAGACGAAGCGACCTCGCTCTCTGTCGGGACCGCCGTGCGCTTCCCCGAGGACGGCGCGACCTTCAGCCTCACGAGCTTCGACACGACGACCGGCGAAGCCCAGCTCACGGCCTGGCTCGACCAGCTCGGCGAGTATCCGCTGCTCATTCGCTTCCAGGACGGACAGCCCGACACCGACTCCGTGAAGCTCCAGGGCTCGGAGCTGCGCCTGAACGTGCTCGCGATCGAGCCGGAGGGTCTCCAAGTCCAACTCGGCTCGGCCGGCCCCCCCCCGGTGTTCCTGGTCATCGTGGGCCTGATGCTCTTGCTCGTGGTCGGGCTGAGCATCGAAGGGACGGCGAGCGAGCGCCGATGGAGGTCGGCGCTCGTGCAGCACGCTGACGGCCGGAACCGCGCACGCCCCCCGGGACCGTTGGCCTTCCTCCGCGATCGGATGGTCACCGGTCTCCTCTTCGTCGTGATCGTCGCAGGCCATCAGGTGCCGTTCGTGAGCGTGCTGGCGCTGGGCGGCATGGTGGCGCATGCGGTCTGGAGGGTCCGCCGCCCCAAGGTCGTGCGCGAAGACTTCGCCGAGAAGCTCGGGCTCGACATCGGCGACGACGGGACCATCACCGGCACGGTGGAGGATCGACCGCTCGTCATCGAAGAGCAGTCCCACTCGTCGGGCTCCCAGTGGTCCACCGCCTGGTCGTATCGGTCCGGCAACCGCCTCTACTTCCGGCTCGGGCTCCACGAGCCCACCGAGCGGAGCCCCGCCGATGTCGACCTGAGCACGGAAGAGACCCGCGACCTGAAGGCCCTGCGCGACGCCCTGCCCGCCGTGCGCTGGCACGCCGGCACGAGCGTTCTCGAGGTCCAGGACGACGGACGCACCTTGGTGCTCGGCGTGGCGAGCCTGGCCATGCACGTCACGGACCTTCAGGCGATGCTCGACCTCGCCTTGGGACACGCCGACCAGCTCGACTTCGGGGGCTGACAGGCGCGAGTGACGTCGTCACGACCCGTGGCGAGTTGAGCCAGCCGAGCACTTCTTACGATCGGTTTACACGGGCGCACGGGCTTGCCCGTCTCCGACCTGCCATGTTGCGAGTGGCTGGAAGGAGGCCTCCCGATGAAGACCACGACGCTCGCGTTCACCCTCTCGTTCACGCTGCTGGCCGGGGCCTGCGTCGCTCCGTCAGACACCCCACCGACGAGGACGTTCCCCTCATCGCCGGTGGCGACGAAGACGACCGCCCTCGCGCCGACCGTGGCTGGTGGCACGCGGCTGAGCGGGCCGATCTCCCACGGCAACCTCTCGGTCTTCCTCGTCCACGGGGCGGACCGCGATGCCGGCAAGCGTTACCTGACGCTCGAGGAAGCGATGGAGGCCGGCAAGGTCGTCGTGCACGAGACCGGCAACGTGCAGGAGCTGAGCATCGAGAACGTCTCCGGGAGCGACGAGGTGTTCGTGCAGTCCGGTGATGTCGTCAAGGGCGGGCAGCAGGATCGCGTCCTGCGAACGGACCTCGTCCTCGCCGCGGGCTCGGGCAAGGTGCCGATCGCCTCGTACTGCGTGGAGCAAGGACGCTGGGGCTCACGAGGCGACGAGTCGGCCGCCGAGTTCGACTCCTCGCGAAAGCAGGTCGTCGGCAAGGCGCTCAAGCTCGCGGCCAAGCGGGGCGGGAACCAGGGCGAGGTCTGGAAGGAAGTCTCGGCCAACCAGGCCGCCCTCGGACGCAACCTCGCCTTCGAGACGAAGTCGGTCGTCTCACCGACGAGCCTGCAGCTCACTCTCGAGAACGAGGGCCTGAAGCAGGAGACGGACGAGTACCTCGGGAAGCTGCTCCCGGCCGTGGAGGGTCACGACGACGTCGTCGGCTTCGCGTTCGCGATCAACGGCGAGCTCAACAGCGCGGAGGTCTACGCCTCCTCCAGCCTGTTCCGCAAGCTCTGGCCCAAGCTGCTCGAGGCGAGCGCCGTCGAGGCCATCGCCTCACGGGGAGAGACGACGACGGCGACGCCGCCCACCGCGGCCCAAGTCGAGGCGGCGCTCTCGGCGAGCGACATGGGCGAGGGCACGGAGCGCGAGCTCTCCTCGCGAGTGAAGCTGCGCTCGCTCGAGAGCGAGACCCAGGCCGTCTTCGAGACGGTCGACACCGAGACCCCGGGCGGCTGGCTCCACCGGAGCCATCACTTCCACTGAGAGCGGAGCCGTCACGAGGACGACGCTGGCCCGTCTCGACCCCTCGTGACGTCGAGCACCCGGCCCGTGCCGAGGTCCGAACGAGTCGGCTTGCCCTTCGCCCGCGGGCAGCCCACGATCCCCGTCACGGAGGTTTCGCCAGTGGACGTCGAGGGAGAGCGAGGAGGGGTGGCCGAGGTGAGTCGGTCCCCCGGTGAGGTCACGGTGCTGTTGCACCGCTGGCGGGAGGGTGACGAGACGGCCCGTGACGAGGTCTTCTCCCTCGTCTACGAAACGCTCCGCCGGCTCGCAGGAGCCAAGATCCGCCACGAGAGCCCGGGGCACAGCGTCCAGGTCTCCGACCTGGTGCAGGAAACCTACCTCCGTCTCGCCGACCAGACCCGCTGCGAGTGGCAGGACCGCAAGCACTTCCTGCTCATCGCGGCCACCGTCATGCGACGCCTCCTCATCGACCACGCACGGGCGAGACAGGCCCTGCGCCGTGGTGGCAAGGCGTCGCCGCTTCCGCTCGACTCCGGGATCGAGGTCGCCCTGCCCGCAGGGCTCGATCCCGATCGCGTCCTCGACATCCACGAGGCGATGTCCTCTCTCCGCGAGCTCGATCCGATCCGTGGCGAGATCGCCGAGCTGCGGGTCTACCTGCAGATGACGGTCGAGGAAGTCGCCGACGCCCTCCGCATCCCCGAAGGCACCGTCAAGCGGAAGTGGTCGTCGTCTCGGCTGTGGCTGCACCAGCAGCTCGCCGGCTGATCCGGCGGCGTCCTCCGTCGCGCGTTCCTGAACGAGGGTCGCTCCCTGGCGACCCCGCTTTCACCGGCTCGCTGACCGTTTTCGGCGAGCCTGAACGTTCAGGAGGAACGGATGCCTTCCACCCACTCTCTCTTCACCGCGAGGACGAGCCAAGGAGCTCGGTCTCAGCTCGTCGGGGTCGCCCTCTCGCTTCTTCTCGCACCCGGCGCCGACGCCTTCGTCGGCGGCGACGGCTCGCCTGCCGACCCCTATCAAGTCAGCACCTGTGAGCAGCTCCAGTCCCTCGCGGACGACCTCACCGCGCACTACATCCTGGTCAACGACGTCGACTGCTCCACGACCGTCGGCTGGAACGGCGGTGCCGGCTTCGACCCCATCGGCTCGCCTTACTCCGACCTCGGTGACTCGAGCGGCACGGCCTTCCGCGGATCACTCGACGGTGACGGTCACGTCGTCACGGACCTCTTCATCAACCGACCGACGCAAGACGCCGTCGGGCTCTTCGGTCATCTCTTCCACGCTTCCGTGCACTCGCTGGGAGTCGTCGACGCCACCGTCATCGGGGAGAACCAGGTCGGTCCGCTCGCCGGCGTGTACAACGACCAGTTCCTCTACCGAACGCTCGTGTTCGAGGTGTTCGCGACCGGACGCGTGGAGTCGAACCGCTCGGCCGGTGGCCTGGTCGGACGTCTCTACGACGCCGTGCTCGCGGACTCCTACAGTCGAGCCGTGGTCAGCTCGTGTACCGGTGACGCCGGTGGACTCGCTGGCACGGCGTCGTTCTCCGAGATCCACCGAAGCCACGCCACCGGCACCGTGCGGGGAGGCTCCCGAGCAGGTGGCCTGATCGCCGCCTCCTCGACCTCCTCGTTCCGACCGCTGCGACTCCTCGACTGCTTCGCGGGCGGTCGCGTGCTCGGTCCGAGCACGGGTGGTCTCATCGCCGCCATCGGTGGCTTCCCCACGCCCTTCTTCGACGTGAAGAGCAGCTCGGTCTTCGACTGGTGTGACGACGACGCCACCGACTGCGTCGCCGCACCCCTGACCACCTGCCCGACGGCCGCGACGCTCCCTCAGTACTTCGACGATGCTGACGCCCCCGTGAGCGCCTGGGACTTCGTCGACACCTGGGGCTTCCCGAACGGCCTCGCGGGAGCCGCCCCGCCTTGCCTGCTCTGGGAGAACGGCTGCGAATCCCCGAGCGGGATGGCACCGGCGACGACCGGTCCCGTGGCCGAGTGTCGTGACCTCACGCTCGTGATCGGACCGGGTGAGACGGCGACGCTCCGGCCGAGTCACGTCGACGCCGGATCCTTCGATCCCCTCGCTCGACCCCTGTCGCTGAGCCTGACGCCGAACGTCTTCACCACCGCCGACGCCGGCAGCAACCCGGTGACCCTCACGGTGAGCAACCTCACCGGCGATCCCGACGACACGGCGCAGTGCTCGGCGCAGGTGACCGTCGTGACGAGCGATGGTCCCGCCGGAGGTCCCTGCGCTCCCTGCGGTGGCCCCTGTCTCGGCTTCGACTTCGACGGCCTGGACGCCGGCACGGTGGTCGCGGGTCAGTTCGCCGGGATCACCATCAGCGGCAGCGCGCCGGTCATGAGCTTCGACACGGCGAGCCCGACCTGCGGTGACGACGACCTCGCGACGCCGGGCCTCGGTCCAGGCAACGACACGGCGCGTGGCGACGTTCTCATCCTGGCCGAGCTGGGCTCGGGCTGCGCCCCCGACGACGAGCGCGACGGCGGTCTCATGACCTTCGTGTACGACGAGCCCCAAGAGCTCGACTGGGTCGGGCTGCTCGACATCGACGAGCCGGGCACGGTCGTCCGCGCCTACTCGGGCTGTGGAAGCCTGCTCGCGGAGGTGGCCGTGCAGGCCCAGGCCGTCGACAACGGGTGGCAGCAGGTGACCATCGGACGCTGTGGCGTGACGACCGTCGAGGTCGAGCTCGCCGGCTCTGGTGCGGTCACTGACCTCGCCTGCACGTCGGAGGGTCGACGGGGTCGGGTCGAGCCGCCGAGCCGCACGGTGCCGCGTCGCCCGTCCCTGCTCTCACGACAGACCCTCCGACGTCAGGGCCCGCTTCCCGTGCCAGGCAGGTAGGTCGCACGCTCTTCGGGAGTGAAGTCCCGACGGATCTCTCGGGCGGCCTGTTCCCACAGCGGAACGGGCCGCCAGATCCGGACCGACTGATCGGCCGACCAGGTCATCACCCGTTCTCCGTCACGGCTCCACTCCCCTCCTCGGAGCCTCGCCGCATGAGACGCCTCGATGGCGAGGAGCCGTCCCTCGTCACTCCAGATCCGAGCGGTTCCGTCTTGGGCCGTCGTCAGCAGGCGGTCGCCCTCGGGGCTCCACGCGACCGCCGTCACGTGAGCGGCATGTCCGCGGAGCTCGGCGAGGAGCTCACCCGAGCGTTCCCAGATCCGAGCCGTCGCCCCGGCCGCCGTCGCGAGACGTCGAGCGTCGGGGTGCCAGTCGAGATCTTGCACCTGCGCGTCATGGTCGAGCACGCGGGCGGTCTCGCCGGTGGCGAGGTCCCAGATGCGAACCGTCTCGTCGAAGGACCCCGTCGCGGCCAGCCCTGCTTCCGAGGCGAAGGCGACGCGGATCATCCGACCCGAGTGACCTTCGAGACGGAAGACCCGACGGTCCTCCAGTGACCACACCAACGCACCGCGACCATCGAGGCAGGCCAGGTAGGACTCCTCGGGCGACCAGGTGAGGAAGCCGTGCAGCTCCTCGCCCGCGATCTCGTCGAGTCGCTCCCCTTCGTCGCTCCACAGCACGATGGCCTGCCCCCGTGTTCGAATGGCGACGAGCCGACCGCTCGGGCTCCACGAAACGGAGGTCATCGGCTCGACCTTCGGGAGAGTTCGCCGCTGCCGACCCGCGAAGTCCCAGACCGTCGCGCCTCCCTCGGCCGACACGGTCATGAACGTCGGCTCTCGCGGATGCAGGGCGGCTCCGAGCAAGCCCTCGTGTCGCACGATCGTCGGTCGGCCATCGCTCAGGTCGTGAAGATGCGCCTCGCCGACCCACTGCGGCCAGGCGAGCACCCGCTCCCCATCTCGGCTCCATTGCGCGTGATAAGGCGTCCAGGGCATCCCCATCCGGCTCGAGGAGCTGCCCTCCACCTCCGACCAGATCCGGGCGGTGCCGTCCCACGACACGGTGAGCAGCGACTCCCCGTCCGGGCTCCAGTCACTGCCGCTCACCCAGCCCCGATGACCGGGGAGGACGGCGACGCCGCCCCCCGTGTCATCCCACACCCGAGCCGTGCCGTCGTTGCCGAAGCTCGCCAGCAGCGTCCCGTCGGGATGCCAGCTCACGTGCCAGACGGCGTCGTCGTGTCCTTGCAGCCGGAGAAGCTCCTCGCCCTCTCGACTCCAGGTGCGAACGTCGTGATCTTCCGACGAGGTTGCCAGGCGGTCTCCGCTCGGGTGCCAGTCGGCCCAGGTCACGTTCTCGCCGTGCTCGTCCAGGACGTGCAGCTCGCGTCCTTCCAGGTCCCAGATCCGTGCCGTGCCGTCGACCCCGGCGGTGACGAGACGCTCACCGTCCGGGCTCCAGCGAGCCACGAGGACATGGGCGCCTTCGTGCGGGAGCGTCGTCAGGAAGCTGCCGTGGCGATCCCAGAGCCGGGCCGCGTCATCACCGGCGGTGACGAGACGCCGACCGTCGGGGCTCCACTCGCAGGTGAAGACGCGCCCGACGTGTCCCTCGAGCAGGCGGAGTCGTCGACCGCTCTCCACGTCCCACAGGCTGCCCGTGCTGTCGTAGGAGACCCCGACGAAGCGCTCGCCCTCCGGGTCGAACGCGCCATGATGGATCCGACGCGAGTGCTGCCCCTCGAAGACCCGGACCAGCTCACCCTCGGTCGTCCACAGCCGCGCCTGACCATCCTGCGAGGTCGTCACCAATCGTTGGCCTGACCGGTCCCAGCCGGCGAAGAAGACTTCGCCGCCGCTCTTGGCCAACGACCTCGACGCGCCCCCGTCGCGTGACCAGATCCGCGCGCCGTCTCGTGCCGCCGTGATCAGACGATCACTGCTCGGATGCCAGGCGCCCTGGCGGACGTGGCCCACGTGGCCCTCCAGGGCCCGGTAGGGCGTGGTCGGCAACATGGCGAGGGCCTGAGCCACCTGCTCTCGCGCCTCGGGACCGTTCTCGATGCGAGCCGCCTCACGGGCGAGCAAGGCCGCCAGCATCGCGTCCTCGGAGCGCACCTTCTCCGAGGCTCCGAGCAAGCGCTGCAAGCGTGCCTCGCGCTCGGCTTCGTCTGCCTGCCAGTGACTCCGAGCCACGTCTTCCCGGGTCGTGACGGTCGACCACGCCATCCCGATCGCGAGGAGAACGAGTCCGGCCGTGCCCAGCAGGACTCCCCGCCGGAGCCGTGTTCGGCGGCGTCGTTCGACTTCCTCGTGAACGGGATCATCTTCGAAGACGGGCGCCAACTCGGCGAAGGAGCCCGGCCGTCGGTCCGGTTTCTTCGCCAAGCAACGCCGGATTACCTGGTCGAGCGACGAGGGCAAGTCTTCGGGCAGCAGCGTCCAGTCGGGCTCGCTCTCTTCGATCGCCGTTCGCAAGGCAGCACCTTCCCCGACGAAGGGACGGGCCCCCGAGAGGCACTCGAAGAGCAGCACGCCGAACGACCACAGGTCGCAGCGGTGATCGACCGTCACCTCCGGCCGCCACTGCTCCGGAGCCATGTACGACGGCGTGCCTCCGCGTGGCGTCGTCTCGTCGACGTCGAGGATGCGGGCCAGGCCGAAGTCGAGGACGGTGAGCCAGGGTCGGCCGCGCCCGTCCTGCGAGACCATGAGGTTCTCGGGCTTGAGATCGCAGTGGATGACCTCACGCTCGTGAGCGACCGCCAGCGCGTCGGCGAGCTGGCTGGCCAGCACGCAGGTCTCCTCCACCGAGAGTGGCGCTCGTTCATCCAGCTCGTCGCGCAGAGTCCGCCCCTTCACCTCCTGCATGGCCAGGTAGGTGCGCCCGCTCTCGGCGTCATGACCGATGTCGTGGATCGTCGCGACGTGGGGATGCGTGAGGCTCGCGAGGATCTCCGCCTCCTGCACGAAGCGGCGCTGCCGCCCCTCTCCTTCGACCAACCCCTGACCGAGGATCTTGAGCGCGACGTCTCTCGACAGGTGCTCGTCTCGCGCACGATGAACGACGCCGAAGGCACCCCGGCCGAGCTGCTCGTCGAGGACGTAGCGCCCGAGCCTTCCAGGGAGCGAGTCTTCGGTCCCCGCACCCGCGAGAACGTCCAGCCCCCAGGATCGGAGATCGGCCGGAAGCAGCGCGTCCTCCTCGGCCCGACCGTCGTCGAGCAGCAGGAGCTCCTGAACCTGCTCGACGAGCTCCTGATCACCTGCGCAGGACTCCTCGACGAAGCGCTCGCGCTCCGGTTCCGGGAGGAGCAAGGCCTGCTCGACGACCTCGCTGAGGGTTCGGAATCGCTCGGGGGTCAAGCGGCTCTCTCCATGCGCGGGCAGCGCTCCGGCGGGCCGTGCGGGCGACCGACTCGAGCCCTGCCCTTTCGAGAGTCCGCCTCGGCGAGCGTCCCGTCAAGACCCTCCGCTGACCGCCGATCGCGGTCGCCGGAGCCGCCGAAATTTTGGTGATCCGGTCCCGGCCCAACCCTCGCGTCCTGATCCGAGGGGCCGTTTCGACACCCCGAGATCGACGCCCACGGCCCTCCGCCAGGCGTCTCCCCGACAGGACGACCGATGTCGACGCACCAGCAGCTTCCGATGGCCCGGACACTCCTCCAGTGTCTCTCCTCACCACTCTCGACCGGCGTCCTCGCCCTCGCCCTGCTCTCGTTGGGCTCGAGCCCGAAGCTCCGAGTCGAGAGCGCTGCCGTCGACCCCGAGCGCTCCTGCGCGCCGGAGGACCTTCGCTGGCTCGCGACCGATCGACCGGCCTGGACCTCGTTCTCTTGGTCCGAGGCACCGACCCGGCCGGGCCGCCCGCTCGCCGACGAGCTCCACCTCTTCGGCGGCGGTGACGGCACGCCGGCGGATCCCTACCAGGTCGCCGACTGCGAGCAGCTTCAGGCCCTGGCCGACGACCTCACCGCGCACTACGTGCTCGTCGCCGACATCGACTGCTCGGCGACGCTCCACTGGAACGACGGCGCCGGCTTCGCCCCCATCGGCTCGCCTTACTCCGATCTCGGTGACTCGACCGGCACGGCCTTCCGCGGCTCCCTCGACGGCGCCGGTCACTTCGTCAGCGGATTGTTCATCCAACGACCGGAGGAGACCGGAGTCGGCCTGTTCTCCCACCTGTTCCACGCGACCGTGGTCGATCTCGGCGTCGTCGACGCGACGGTCATCGGCGACAACCAGGTCGGCATCCTGACGGGGACCGTCAACGACCAGTTCCAGTACCGCACGCTGCTTCAGCGTTGCCTCACGAGCGGACGCGTCGAAGCCACCGGGAGCGCGGGCGGGCTCGCCGGCCGTCAGTACGACTGCACCGTGGTCGACTCGTACAGCACGGCGGTGGTGCGCTCGGCGGAAGGCTCGGCGGGTGGGTTGATCGGCGCCGCCTCGTTCAGTCGCGTCGAACGCAGCTACGCGACCGGCAGCACTCGCGGCGGTGTCCACGGCGGCGGCCTGGTCGGTGCGGGCTCGGGCACCCGGAGTCGTCCGGTGACGATCGTCGACTCGTTCGCCACGGGGCAGGTTCACGGCCCGACGGCCGGCGGCGTGTTGGGTGCCGCCGGCGGCTTCCCCGACCCGGAGCTGGACGTCGCGTCGTCCTCGTTCCTCGACCACTGCGACGACGATGCCGTCGACTGCGTGGGCTCACCGGTGACGAGCTGTGAGCGGGTCACGTCGCTCGCGCACTATCTCGACATCGGCAACCCTCCGATGCGTGAGTGGGACTACGTCGGGGTCTGGAACTTCCCCGGTTCAGAGCGATCGCCGGGCCTCCCCTGCCTGCGCTGGGAGCCCGGTTGCAGTGACGAGGACGAGTCGGGCCCCATCGCGCGCTGTCAGGACGTCACGATCGTCCTGTCCAGCGACGAGACACGAGCCCTCGATCCCCTCGACGTCGATGCCGGCTCGGAGGATCCGTCCGGGGGATGCCTCTCCCGCTCCGTGTCGCCAGCCCTCCTCGACTGCTCCACTCGTGGCGTCACGGTCGTGACTCTCACCGTGGAAGACGAGAGCGGTGGCACGGACGAGTGTCAGTCCCGAGTGCGCGTGGTCGTGACCGACGACCTCGTCGCGCGCATCGAGTCGCTCATCGTCGAGGTCGAGTCGTTGGAGCTGAGCGAGCGGCTCGAGACGCGTCTGGTCAGCTACCTGAGGTCCGCGCGCGAGGCCGCCTCGCTCTGCTCCTTCGACGAGGCCCTCTGGTACCTGAGCCTCTTCGTGCGACTCGTCGACAGCATGCGGGTCTTCACGCTCTTCGAGCTGTCGGCCGACGAGCTCATCGCCCGGGCCGAGGACATCCGAACGGCCATCCTGAACGGAGCAGGCTGCTGTCCGTGATCGTCCTCGGCCCGGCGCGGTGATGACTACATCGTGCGAGCGATGGAGCGGGCGACGTCGTCGAGGGCCTCGCGCATGACCCAGGCGCGGTTGCGATCACCGTGGGAGTGACGGGACTCGCGCATGGCGCGCTGCAGGCGCGACCGCTCCTCGCTCGAGAGCGCGTTGCCGGGGAGCGTGACGAGAGCGCTGGCCGCCGTCTCGTACACTGCCGTGCAGGCGCCCGGATGGCCGTGGTTGTAGAGCGGAGCACCGCGCGAGATGGCACCCTCGATGAGGTCGAGCGCCGCCCGGCGGTCGTCACCACCCGGCATGAGCACGCCGTCGAGCACGTGAATGACGCCGTTGGTCGTTTCGAGGTCGGCGGTCACCACCTTCGCGTCGCCGATGCGCACGGCGCCACCGCGAAGCTCGGCCTTCAGGCTGCGACCTTGCAAGGTGTCCAGCTCGGCGCCGGCAAGGATGTCGTCCGAGTAGATCCGTCCGGGCACGACGTGGAAGGTCAAGATCTCGCGCAGCTTCTCGACGTTCTTCGTCTCGAGCAGCTCGGCGAGAGCCCCCTCGGGGAGGTCGGCGAAGGCAGCATCAGTCGGCGCAAAGACCGTGAAGGGACCGTCGCCACGCAGGGCGCCGACCAGGTCGGCCGCCTGTAGCGCAGCGGCGAGCGTGCCGAAGCTCCCGGCTTCGACCGCGGTGGTCACGACGTCGTTCTCGCTCGGCAGGAGCACCGAGTCGATGACGTGGATGATCCCGTTGCTCGCGGCGATGTCGGTGCTGACGACCTTGGCCTGACCGATGCGAACGTCGCCACGAGCGACGGTCACGGCGGGGCGCTGCCCGTTGAGCGTCGCCACGCGCTCGGCCTCCACGACCTCCGAGGCCGGCACGCGTCCGGGCACGACGTGGTAGGTGAGGATGGCCGTGAGCCGCTCACGGTTCTCGGGGCGGAGCAGCGACTCGACGGTGCCGACCGGCAGCTTGGCGAAGGCGTCGTCGGTGGGCGCGAAGACGGTGATGGGTCCGTCGGCCTTCAGGGCATCGACGAGACCGGCAGTCGTGGCAGCGGCGAGCAGGGTCTCGAAGGAGCCGGCAGCAGCGGCGGTCGCGACGATGTCCTTGCCACTCGTCATCATCGAGTGGGAGGCACGCGCCGACATGCGTCGGTTCTTCGAGGAGCTGCAACCACCCGCGCTGGCGGTGGCGGCGGTGAGGACGAGAGTGCTCGCGAGGGCGAGGGACACGAGAGTACGTCGACGGGGCATGGGCGACTCCGATGGCGAAGAAAGTGAAGGGAGCCTCGTTGGCTCATGATGGTCTTCGCTCTCGGTGCCCGAGCGGATGCAGCGGGCTCGAGAAAGTCGTCGCCTCAGCCGGTGATCTCCGGAAGCAGCGCCATCGCCGCGTAGTCGGGACGCTGCGCGATGTCCTCGTGTCGATGGCTGCGCAGCACGCGTCCCTCGTGCAGGAGGAACGCTCCGGGGACCTGCATGGGGTCACCCACCGGCCGGCCCACGCCGTGACGCCACAAGGCCCCGAGGCTGCGCTTGAGGACGCCCAGGCCGAAGAGCTGGCCGAGACTCGCGCGGCCGAGACCGAAGGCGGAGTAGAGCCGTGCTTCGGGATCGCTGATCCGCTCGCTACCGGTGAGGCCGAAGCTCGCGAAGAAGTCGCGCGCCTGCTCCGGCGTGCCGAGGTGGACGACGACGAGCCGAGCCCCCTGGGCCTCGATCTCCTGACGGAGGTGGGACAGCTCGACGAGCGTCTCGCGGGCGAACGTTCAGCCGTAGTGCCGGAGGAACACGAGGAGCACCGGCGACTCGTGGCTCAGGGAGAGGAGGTCGCGCCCGCTCTCGGTGCGGGTCTCGGCCAGCGGCGCCTGCAGGTCCTCGCTCATGGTCAGTCCTCCGTGCTCCCTCGGATTCCAAGGATGCCTCAGGAGGCAGAGCGAGCCCAACACCGAGTGGCGGGGATCACGACAGGGAGACGCTCAGCTCCGAGCCCGACGCCGTGTCGTCGGCCGTCGCTCCGAGACCTGGCGCGAGCTCGGATCGGGCAGCTCGGCGGCCTGCTCGAGCTCGGCCGCGTCGCCGGTCGCCAGCCCATCATGATCTGCCGTCGCCGAGGACGTCACGACCTCCTGCACTCGGTCCAGGAGCTCCCGCATCTTGCCGAGCCGACGCCGGGACCAACGTGACAGGCCCGCTCGCAGGCCCACGCAGGCCGCGAACACGCAGGCTCCCCAGGTCGCGAAGACGGCTGGTGCCGCGAGCCCACTGCCGTCGAGCGCGATGCCCGCCACCGTTCCACTGAGGAAGACGGTCGCAAGGTAGGCGAACAGCGCCATCGGGAAATGGCCTGCGCTCACGCGGATGGTGGTGCGGTCGTCTCGAGGGCTGAGCGAGACCCGCGTGGTCATGGTGCCCGCGTCGAACGACCAGCCCCACTCGCGGGTCTTGCCAAAGCCACCCACGCGTCCGTGCTTGCCGGTGGCGTCGCGGATCTCGAGGACGGCCTGCTCCCAGCGCTCGTCGGTCAGCTCTCCATCGACCACGCGGCGGAGGTCGATGCGGAAGGGGCCGCCGAGGAGCTCGAATCGGGAGCTGGCGTCGCGGGCCGACTCGAGGTCGGAGGCGGCCTGCCTGAGCTGACCGATCTCGATGCCCATCTCGGCAGCCAGCGTCTCGATCTCAGCCAGGGTGAGCCCACGGTCGGTCGAGGTCGAGGCCTCGCCCTGGAGCTCGCTCGCCCGGCGCAGGAGCTCTCCCACCTCCTGCTCGGTGTAGAGACGTGTCATGACCTGAGCCTACGTCAGGTCGGCCGACGAGTTGCGAGCGCTCCCGAACACGAAGACCGCCGGCTCCCGAGGGAACCGGCGGTCCTCACCGGGTCAGTCGACCCGGTGCGTGCTCACGCGGCGGGCTAGTACCGGTAGTGATCCGGCTTGTACGGACCCTCGATCGGGAAGCCCATGTACTCGGCCTGCTCCGGAGTGAGAACGGAGAGCTCGACGCCGATCTTCTTGAGATGCAGGCGGGCGACCTTCTCGTCGAGCTCCTTCGGGAGGACGTGGACGCCGACCTCGTACTCGTCGGAGCGCTGCCAGAGCTCGATCTGAGCCATCACCTGGTTGGTGAAGGAGTTGCTCATGACGAAGCTCGGGTGACCCGTGGCGCAACCGAGGTTCACCAGCCGACCCTCGGCGAGGATGGTGATGGTCTTGCCGTCGGGCCAGGTGACCTGGTCGACCTGGTCCTTGATGGTCGTGCGGACGTTCTTGTCGTCCTCGAACACCGACGCCACGTCGATCTCGGTGTCGAAGTGGCCGATGTTGCAGACGATGGCCTGGTCCTTCATGGCGTCCATGTGGGCGCGCGTGATGACGTCCTTGCAGCCGGTGGTCGTGATGAAGATGTCGCCAACGGAGGCGGCCTTCTCCATGGTCGTGACCTCGAGACCCTCCATCGCGGCCTGCAGCGCGCAGATGGGATCGATCTCGGTGACCAGCACGCGGGCACCCTGGCCACGCAGCGACTGGACGCAGCCCTTGCCGACGTCACCGTAGCCGGCGACCACGGCGACCTTGCCCGCGATCATGACGTCGGTCGCGCGCTTGATGCCGTCGAGGAGCGACTCGCGACAGCCGTAGAGGTTGTCGAACTTGGACTTCGTCACCGAGTCGTTGACGTTGAAGGAGGGCAGCTTGAGGTTGCCCTTCGCGTGCTCCTGGTAGAGACGGTGCACGCCGGTGGTGGTCTCCTCGGAGAGACCCTTGATGTCCTCGAGGAGCTCGGGGAACTTCTCGTGGACGAGCCAGGTCAGGTCACCGCCGTCGTCGAGGATGAGGTTGGGCCCCTTGCCGTCCGGCCAGCGGAGGGTCTGCTCCGTGCACCACCAGTACTCCTCCTCGGTCTCGCCCTTCCAGGCGAAGACGGCCGTGCCGCCGGCGGCGATGGCCGCGGCCGCGTGATCCTGGGTGGAGAAGATGTTGCAGGAGGCCCAGCGCACCTCGGCACCGAGCTCGACCAGGGTCTCGATGAGCACCGCGGTCTGGATGGTCATGTGGAGCGAGCCGGCGATGCGCGCACCAGCGAGCGGCTTCTGCGAGCCGTACTCCTCACGGAGAGACATGAGACCGGGCATCTCCGTCTCGGCGATGGCGATCTCCTTCCGACCGAAGTCGGCGAGGTTGATGTCGGCAACCTTGTAATCCTGGGCGGTGGCTGTCTTGCTCACGTGTCCTCCGAGACCGCGCGGTCGTCCGGCGGTGGGACGGATGGTGGTGGAACCGTCAGTGACGGGTGTCGATTCGGTCGGCGGTGACCAGCAGCACGCCGACCTCGTGGGTCTCACCGCTCTTGCGGTGGAGGGAACAGGTCCCCGCCGTTCTCACGACACGGGGGATGAGGTCCGCAGCACGCAGGAAGTCCTCGAGCTCTCCCGTCTCGAAGCCAGGCCATGCATCGGCCAGCTCCTCGGCGGTCCAGCCGTGCTCGTGACGCGCGAGATCGGTGAGAACCACCCTCCCGCCCGGTCGCAGCACGCGGGCCATCTCCTTGAGCGCAACGGTGGGGTCCTCGGCGTGATGCAACACCATGTTGGCGAGGACGACGTCGACGGTCGCCGCGTCGACGGGCAGGGCCTCCATGGTGCCCCGCCGGAGATCGGCCTGCGCGAAGCCGGCCGACTCGAGGTTCGACGCCGCCTGGGAGAGCATGGCCTCCGAGGGATCGACGCCGATGAAGTGCTGCACGCGCGACGCCACTCCGGCCAGCATGAAGCCGGTGCCGGTGCCGACGTCGAGCACGGTGAGATCCCGCGGCAGGAGCTCGAGCAGCGCGAGCTGACGAAGGTCTTCGCCGTACTGCGCCTCCCGGAGACCGTCCCAGTGAGGGGCGACTTCCTGGAAGAACTCGAGGCTCTTGCTGCTGCGAGCCGCCATGACCCGGGCGAGACGGACGTCGTCCGCCTCGGCCTGGGGCAGCTCACCGAGCCAGTCGTGGATCGAGGCCCACAGCGCCTGGAGACGGGGATCTTCGGGCTCGTCCGGCAACCGGTAGAGGTGAGTCACCCCCTCCCTCCGGAGCCGGACGAGTCCGGCGGACTTGAGCAACGACAGGTGTCGTGAGATTCCCGACTGCGCCATCCCCAAGACCTCGGCCAGCGTGCCGACCGGCAGCTCTTCGCGGGAGAGGACGCGAAGAATCCGCAAGCGGGTCGGATCGCCGAGCGACTTGAAGAGCTCGGAGAGGGGTTGTCGGGGGCTCGCTACATCCATCGTTAAATCGCGATGGAATGATACGAGACCGTTTCACGGCGTGCCAGGGAATTCGACGAAGGGCCCCTAGCCGCACTCAAACGGCCAATTTAGCCGATCTCGGCTCCCATCAGCTCTGCGCGAGCCAGCCCTCCACGTCGGCGCTCGACGGCGCCTCGGGCAGCCGCGCCCCGAGCCGCGACACCACTCGGGAGGCGAGCCCGGACGCGATGCGGCCGGCGTCCGCCCAACTCCGATTCGATGCCAGCCCGTGGAGGAAGCCGGCCGCGAAGCTGTCGCCGGCACCGGTCGTGTCGACGGCGGTGGTGGGCACGGGCGCGACGTGGGTGACCTCGTTCTTCTCGCGCACCAGCACGGAACCCTTGTCACTGCGGGTGACGACCACCTCGGCGCAGCGCTCGGCGAGCTTCACGCCCGCGGCTTCCGGGTCGCTCTCGCCGGTCAGGGCCTCGGCTTCGATCTCGTTGCAGAAGAGCAGGTCGACCTTGCCCGAGAGGAGCTCATCGAGCGTCTCCCGGGCGACGTTGCAGACGAAGGGGTCGGAGGCCGTGAGCGAGACCCGCGTGCCCGCGGCTCGGGCGGCCTCGATCGCGGCGTGGCAGGCGGCGAGCGTGCTCTCACCGGTGAGGAGGTAACCCTCGAGGTAGAGCCAGCGAGCCGTCGCGACGGCCTCGGCCGAGACGTCCTCGGGCGAAAGCTCCACCGCCGCACCGAGGAAGGTCATCATGGTGCGCTGGGCGTCGGGCGTGATGAGCACCGCCGAGGTGCCCGTGCGGCTTCCCGTGAGCTGACCGTGCACGGCCGCGCCCTGGTCTTGCAGGTCCTGCCGGTAGAAACGACCGAGCTCGTCGTCGGCCACGCGCCCGCAGAAGGCCGCCGAGCTCCCGAGCTGCGCCAGGCCCGCGACCGTGTTGGCCGCCGAGCCACCGGAGGACCGGTGGACGACGTGATCGCTGTCGGCGAGGGCGTCGACGACCGCGGCTTGCCGGTCGGCGTCGACGAGGAGCATGTGCCCCTTCTCGACCTCGAGACGGCCCAGGAAGTCGTCGTCGACCTCGACCTGGAGGTCGACGAGAGCATTGCCGAGAGCGAACACGTCCAGGGTCTTGTCGGCAGTCACGGTCCGGTTCCTCGCAGGGTCAGTCGTCGTGCTCGACCTCGACCACGAAGAAGCCCTTCTCCCGCAGGAGGTCTCGGGTGCTCTCCGCGATCTCGGGCCGCACGTAGAAGTGGGCGCCGATGCGGCGTCTCGGAATGAAGAGGAGCGTGCCGATGTATTCCTCGGCGGCGACGTGGTAGTCGATGCCCGCCTCGGTGAGGCACTCCTCGACCGCCTTGGCCTCCTTCAGGCGCCGCGCGAGCTGAACCAGCTCGAGCTCCTCGCCCATGAAGTGCTCAGTATCGCGACGCACGTTCTGTCTCCTCGTGCCCGGATGGTCTCACGACCGCGAGACCAGCCCAAGCTCCGATCGTGAGTTGGAGGGCATCCGAGGGTAGTCTTGCGCCCGCTCGGCGGAGGGCCGAGGGGTTCAGCGGAGTCGATGGTGGGTCAGCGTCGCAACATCAAGATTCTCCTCGAGTACGACGGACGTCGCTTCCGCGGCTGGTCGAGCTCGGGCGAGGACCGCACGGTCGCCTCGCGGGTCACGACGGCCCTGACCGAGATCACCGGGCAGCCCGTCACGCTCAACGTCGCCGTGCGCACCGACCCGGGCGTCCACGCCGAGGAGCAGGTCGCCAATGCCCTGCTCGTGACCGACCTTCCCGAGCACGAGCTCGGCCAGGCCCTCGAGGAGAAGCTTCCCGGCGACATCGCCCTCCTCGATCTCGAGGACGCGCCGGAGGACTTCCACGCCCAGCATCAGGTCCAGGGAGTGAGCTGGCGTCTCCAGGTCCGCTGGCGACGCTCGGCTCTCGATCGTCGCTGCTGGCTGCTCGACGAGCCCGTCGATGCAGCGACGATCAAGGGCCTGCTCAAGCTGCTCCCTGGCCGCCAAGACCTCGCCCCCTTCACGGGAGGCAAGGTCCGCAAGGACAAGCTGCGTAACACGGTCGTGAACGTGCAGCGAGCCGAGCTGAGGTCGGTGGAAGACGGCTTCGACCTGTTCCTCTCCGTCTCACGTCACCTGCCGTCGGCCGTGCGCCGCCTCCTCGGCGCCACGGTGGCGGTCGCCCGCGACGAGCTCTCGGGTGCACACCTCGCCGATGCCCTCCAGCCGCGGCCCAAGCTCTTGAGCAAGATGGCGGAACGGCTGTCCGAATTGAGCGCCTCCCCCCACGGCTTGTTCCTCGAGGGAGTGAAGCTCGGCGGACGGGACCGACCGCGCGACGGCACCTCACCGACAGCCCTCCGTGCCAAGGAGGCTCTCGAACGCGACGGCCGCTGATCTCGGCCGGTGGTGGGTGCATCGACCCGAGCGCGGACGTCAGGACATGATCGGTTCCGTGACCCGTCTCCTCCTTGGCCTCTCGCTCTCTCTCCTTCTCGCCATCCCCGTCCACGCCGGACTGGGAGAGGAGGTCGTCCTGTCAGTGGGCGAGACGCATCGGGCCGGCGACCCGGCCTGCATCGTCCTGCTGGAGTCGAGCTCTCCGCGGGGCTCCGCGCCCGGCAACGTGAGCCTGAGAATTCGCATCGACGACGAGAAGACGATGCGTCAGACCTCCGAGGACGTGCAGGTCCGTGGTGGTCGCTTTCTCGTCGACCATCTCGACACCGTCCGTCACCGCGTGCAGCTCCTCGGCTGGTCGGCAGAGGGATTGCGTCTGCGAGTCGACGAGCTGCCCGGCGTGCCGCACGAGACGGAGTTCCAGCTCCGACCCGGTGAAAGTCAACGCATCACCGACATCGGCTGGATGGTGCGCTTCGAGTCCCTGCGAGGCTCGGAGCTGACGCTCTCGGTCGAGACCGACGAATGGGATCAGTTCGAGCTCGTCACCCGACACGAGGGAGGTGCGTTCGAGCCCGCCGAGAAACCCCGAGAGCAGCACGCACTCCGACCGCTCTCGCTCTCGGGCGAGGTTCTGACGCTGACCACGGTGCCGAATCAGGGCTGGGTGCAGGGTCAGCGGATCCTGTACGGCCTGCTCGGGCTCTTCGGCCTGGTCGTGCTGCTCGTCCTCCTCTTCCAGGCGCGCATCGCCGTCCGGCTGCTTCGCGAGCAGTGGACGTACAACGCCGCCGTCCACGAGCACGCCCGACGCGAAGGCTGGTCGCTCCCTCCAGGCCCTGGCCTCCATCTCCTGATCAACCTCGTCGGCGCAGGCTGGGTGATCGCGTCCCTCGTCGCCTTCTTCACCCTCGGCTGGTGGCAGGCGCTCCTCATGGCCGCATGTCTCGTGCCCTTCGGTTACTGGCTTCTTCGACGGCAGTCGCAGGGCCTGGACGAGCTCGCCGAGCGGCATGGCCTGGAGCGCGACGGCGACGGCCTGAAGGGCGGGATCGACGGTCGCGCCGTCGCGTACGGATCCCGGGTCGAGGTGAGTCACTTCCGGAGCTCTTCCAGCGGGATGAAGGACTCGGCGGTCCGCACGACCCTGCGGCTCTCCCTGCTCCACCCCACCCGCCACACCCTCTCGCTCGACACCGGCGACGACGACCGCCTGCTCACGAGCCTCGACCTCGACTCGCCGGAGGGCCGTGAGGTCGTCCGCCGGCTCGAGGCCTACCCGGTCACCCACGTCGGCTTCCGCTCGGGCAAGCAGCTCCGGCTGGAGGACGCGAGCACTCTCCGCTTCGATCGCGGCTCGTACGGCCACGCCGCCGAGCTCGATCACGCCCTGCAGCTCCTGCTCGGCCTCGCGCGTCTCCTGGAGAAATCTCCGCAGGACTGAGCGTGCGCACCGGACTCCCGGAGACGGATTGCGTAACTTCCTCCTGAACCACCGGAAGGAGCCCCCGCCATGAAGCCCGCGACGCTCGTCCCTCGTCTCGGCCTCTGCCTGCTGCTCGCCGCGCCCGCGGCGGCCGTCACGATCCACGTCGACCCGACCCTCGGGGTCGACGAGTGCCGCACCTACGACCCGTCGACTCGCAGCTGCAGCGGCGGCTCCGAGCTCGCCGTGTCGTCGCTGGCGCCCTTCGTCGATCCGAGCCGCACGGCACCCGGCGACCTCGTCCTGCTCCGCGGCGGGACCTACACCGAGACGCTCAACCCCGGTGGCTCCGGCACGGAGGCCGAGCCCATCGTGTACGCCAGCTACCCGGGCGAGCAGGCGCTGTTCACCGGCTCGCTGGACCCGGCCATCTTCCTCTTCCAGCTCGAGCACGTGACCATTCGCGACCTGGCCGTGGACGACGTCACCGCCTGGGTCCGGGCGGAGGAGTGCAGCCGCCTGGTCATCCGCGACTGCACGTTCACCGACGCCAACGCCAGGGGAAGCCGCGCCAGCGTCAAGCTCGTCGATTCCCATCACTGCCAGGTCATCGACAACATCCTCGACGACGGCAACGACAACTTGCAGCTCATCCACTCGGACCACAACCTCGTCGAGGGCAATCGGATCACGTTGGCTCGGCACAACCTCTGGTCGATCCTCTGCGGCAACTTCAACGTCATCCGGAACAACTACTTCCACAACGCCATCCAGAAGGCCGGTCAGATCACCGACTGCGAGGGCGTCCCCTCCGACGCCACTCCTTCGTTCGACGACACGCATCGCAATCTCATCGAGGGCAACGAGTTCGCCTTCACCGGGAACAGCGGTGATGCCTCGCCCTACGCGGGCATCCAACACGCGGGCCAGGAGACGCTCATCCGCCGCAACGTCTTCCATCACACCATCGGACCCGGGCTCGACCTCACGCTCTATGACGACGAAGCGCGCATCAACACCGACAACCGCATCGCCCACAACGTCTTCGTCGCCTCCGACTTCGCCGGCGTGAGCATCGCGCGGGGCACGACGCTCACCGGCAACATCTTCAAGAACAACGTTCTCTCCGGAAGCCGCTTCGTCGCCAACGACACCCGCTGGCGCTGGTACACGGAGGTCTTGCACGGAGAACCGGTCCAGCTCCTCACCGCCCGCCTCGACGGCTTCGTTCTCGAGCGCAACCTCTTCTGGGGCGGTGCTCCCGACGTGGTCCACGTCATCGCCGAGGGTCATCGCACCGACGACCCCAACCCGCCCCCCCGCACCCTGGACCAGTGGGTGCTCACCGATCCGACGATCTTCGTGGACAACCTCGAGGCCGATCCGCTCTTCGTCGACCCCGAGAGCGACTGGCGACCGGCCGGCGGCAGCCCCCTCGTCGACGCCGGCGCGTTTCTCACGCGGACGGTCAACGGCGGCTTCGGCTCGACAATGACCGTGGAGGATGCCCGCTGGTTCCATGACGGGCTCGACGTCCCCGGGGTCGAGGGAGACCTCATCCAGCTCGCGTTCAGCACCTCGGAGACCGCGCGCGTCACGAGGATCGACCTGGAGGCAGGCGTGCTGTTCCTCGACCGCTCGTTGATCTGGGGCCGTGGCGAGGACGTGAGCCTGGCCTACGAGGGCGACGCTCCCGACATCGGCGTGCACGAAGCCACGGACTGCCCCCCGCCGGTCGCCCCCACCCTGACCTTCGACGCCGCGACCGACGCCTGGGTCTTCGACGTCCCCTTCCCGACCGATGGCTGGACCTGGGACCTCCGCGGTGGCGAGCTCAACTGGCTGGTGAACGACGCCCGCATCGTGCTCGAGTGCCTGGCCGACGATCTCACCGAGCCACGGGTCGACGCGGCGTCGCTGCCGGCGAACCCCGAGTCGCTGGTCTACCTCGTCGTCGCGCAAGCCTGCGGTGAGGACAGCGGGCTGGGGACCGACTCGTCCGGGATGCCGCGCATCGACGGCGGCGATCCTTGCCCGTGACGTCGGGTTAGGAACGGAGCACTAGTCTCGATCCACTCGACCGCGGAGCTCCTTGACCTTCTTGCGTCGGGACTTGTCGGTCAGGCGTCGTTCCTTGGAGGCCCGGGTCGGTCGGGTGGCCTTGCGCTTCTTCGGCACGATCGCGGCCTTGCGGACGAGCTCGGCGAGCCGCTCGCGGGCGGCGTCCTTGTTCCGCTCCTGAGTTCGCTGCGCCTGCGACTTGATGACGATGATGCCGTCGGAGTTGATCCGGCGGTCCCGCATCCTCAGGAGGCGCTCCTTCCAGGTCCGTGGGAGCGACGAGGCCTCGATGTCGAAGCGCAGGTGGATGGCGGTGGCCACCTTGTTGACGTTCTGACCACCGGCGCCCTGCGAGCGGATCGCCTGGTATTCGATCTCTCCTTCGGGGATGGAGACACGGCTGGTGATGACGAGCATGGCGCGATCCGGGTGACGGCGGGCACGAGAGGATAGCAGGGGGCTTTTGCCTGTCACTGATACGAGGGCATCATCACCCCATGGACGTCTCCCCTTCCTCCACCATCGCTCTCCTCCTGGCCCAGGACGATCTCGTCGTCCTCGCGGCGATGGGCGTGGTCGCGGTGATCGCCGGCCTGCTCTGGCTGCGGAGCCCCAGCGGCCAAGCCCACGCCCGCATCCCCTACCGACGCGCCATCCGCGAGCACGCCAAGAGCGCGGGCTGGACCCTGCCGCCGGAGCCTCGGCTCCTGCTGTTGAGCAACCTCGCGGCCCTGGGCTGGCTGCTCACTTGCATCGGGTTCTTCCTGAACGGTCGCCCTTGGTTGGCGGTGCTTCTCGCGAGCCCTCTCCTCTACTTCATGCACCGGATGATCATGCGCGAGGCGGTCGGCCTGGACGAGCTGCGCGAACGGCATGGTTTCGAGGGCAAGCGCAGCGCCTTCCACGGCGAGATCGACGGCCGAGCCTTCGAGTACGGCGCTCACTCGGAGGTGAGCGCGTTTCGCGATGACGCCACCGGCAACTACCGAGTCACCGACACGGCCGGCATGCGCTTGTTGCTCGAGCATCCGACCCGGCACTCGCTCACCCACGGCAAGGACGGCCGGCTCAGGACCAGCCTGGATCTCGACTCGGATGAGGGCCGAGAGGTCGAGCGGCGGCTGGCGATCTACGGCCCGGACGCCCGGCTCACCCTGGTCGACGAGCAAGTCCTCTGCTTCAACAAGGGGCTGTACGAGAACGCGGCCGACCTCGATCACGCACTCCAGCTCCTCGTCGGTCTCGCCCGCTTGCTGGAGGAGCCGGCAGCCGCCGTCAGCTCCGACGCGGAGACTGCCTGAGGCCTCTCCTCACTCAGCAAGGGGGGGGCGTGCGACGCCAGGGCGAGGACGGCATCATCGCCGCCATGTCGACTCGTCGCCGTCGTGCTCACCGTCTCGTCACCGCAGCTCTCGGCCTGCTGCTCCTCGTGCTCGCCCTGCCGGCCAGCGCCCAGGTCGCGCCCGGACCCGATCGCGACCGTGACGAGAACGGCGGCCTGGTCCGCCCGCGTCTCGTCTTCCGCTTCGAGCGGCCGCTCCCACCGCGGCGTGTCAACCGCCGCACCATTCAGGTCTTCCAGGACGGCGAGCAGGTCCGCGGTCGGGTGCGCCAGGTCGGACGACGTCGAGCCGTGTTCGTCCCGCGTCGTCCCATGGACTCGCGGCGGCCGTTCACCTGGCTGGTCGATCCACAGCTCGGTCCCATGGAGGGCGCGCCCAACGACTTCTTCGCGCCCTGCTTCCTCTTCCCGGCCGACGACCTGGACGACGACGGCATCCCCGACTGCTACGAGAACATCGGGCAGTGGTACGAGGGGCAACCGCTCTACGCGTACGGGGCACGTCAGGACCAGACCGACATCTTCATCGAGGTCGATTACGTGGTCGATCCGGACCGCTACTACATCACTCCTCAGTGGGAGGCGCTCGAGAAGGTTCGTCGTGCGTTCTTGGCCAAGGAGTACCACGTCCACTTCGATGCCGGCGACCTGTACTCGGACGAGTACCTCGACCACGAGCGCTTCAACCTCGGCGGTGGCGATCCCGACGGCGACGACCAAGGCGATCTCGGCGAGCCGACCTTCATCCCCTGGTCGTCACCCAACCCTGGCTGCGGGGGCGACACCGGCTGGGGTTCGCTACCCGACGGCAACTTCATCGAGGACTACGTCCGGGTCCACTTCACGGCCGGACGCGAGCGCAGCTTCTACTACATCCTCTTCGGCGAGAGGACTCAGGGCGGCGTGACCGGCCGGGCGCACAACCGCAGCACCCACGCGCTCATCACCTTCGGCATCAGCGCCTTCGAGTCGATCTTCAACCCGGCGGGTCAGAGCGACGAGGCCAAGGCCAACCAGGTCATCAACTACCAGGCCGGCACGCTCATGCACGAGTTCGGCCACCTGCTCGGATTGCGTGAGGGCGGTGACCCGAACGAGGACCCGGCGGACCAGCTCTGGGGCAAGCCCAACCACTTCAGCGTCATGAGCTACCAGTACCAGATCTTCGGCCTGCCCGACGCGACGGACGACTACGCCGACTACGCGGGTGACCGGTACTTCTTCTGGAACGAGACCTGCAACCTCGCCGGCGGTGACGCGGTCACCAAGGCCGACCTCGATCGCGGCCCCTTCGCCACCTGGGACCCGGACCTGCCCGGCCACTTCCGCATCGACTACTCGAGCGCGGGGGCCGGCTCACTCGACGAGAGCGACCTCGACGAGGCCCTCGGCGTCGACGGGATTCCGGGTGGAGCGGCCATCGACTGGAACTGCGACGGCGACACGACCGACTCGGGGCTCCAGCGCGACATCAACGGCAACGGGGTCAGCAGCGACGTGTTGCACGACCACGACGACTGGTCTGCGCTCATCCTCTACCACGACCACTGGCTCGACTCCGGCGAGGAGTGGCCCAACGACGGCCTGGCTTTCACCTGTCCCTTGCCGGGAGACTGAGCGACGGTCTCAGTCTTCCTCAGTCTTCGGGCAGCCAGGTCTCGTGGAGGTGGAGCCAGCTCAGTCGCTGGGCGTCCTCACCTTCTCGCAAGAAGAGCACGCTGGAGAGCCGACCGCGGTCCTTGCCGTGGAGGACTTGCCATTCCTCATAGGTCACGAGGAGGAGGTCATCGGTGGCCCATCGCAGGGAGGGTTTTCGGATGGTGATGACGAAGTCTTCACCGAGCGCGCCTCTCCCGCCCTCGACGTCCTCGATCACCTGACGTCGTTCTCGCATCACGCCGGAGGGTGCGACCAAGGTGAAGTCGGCATGCAACGCATCGGTGAACGGCGCGAGCGTCTCTTCGTCGTCACACCTTCCGGACAGCCACAGGTCCAACCAAACATGAACCCGCCGCACCTCGGCCTCACCTAGCTGCGCCAACTCGTCCATCACCAGCTCCTGCGCGAATCTGCGGCGCAGCCGCAGCCCTCGTGCGGATCTGCGGCGCCAGCCGCAGCCCTATTCTGCCTGTCCGGGAGGCAGGGCGGACCAGCCTACCTCGGCCCAAGCCCAGCGAACCTCGGCAGTCCGCTTGGAGCCTCGGCCGTGACCGTGCCTGGGGCGACCAGGGGCGAGGGATCTTGCGTCCAGGGCGCCGAAAGAGGAGCGACGCCTACTCAATGTAGGCGAGCGACGAATGAGGTGTCCTGGGCGGAAGAGACCCGCCCGATCTCCGCTACTGGCCGGCCATGGAATCGAGGAACTCGTCGTTGGTCTTCGTGCGGTTGAGCTTCTCGAGCATGAGCTCCATCGCCTCGACCGGCGACAGGGTCGTGAGCACCTTGCGCAGCACCCACACCCGGTGCAGGACGTCCTTCGCCAGGAGCAGCTCTTCCTTCCGCGTGCCGGACTTGGTGATGTCGGTCGCGGGGAACACGCGACGGTCGGCGAGCTTCCGGTCGAGGTGGAGCTCCATGTTGCCGGTGCCCTTGAACTCCTCGAAGATGACGTCGTCCATCCGGGAGCCGGTGTCGATGAGGGCCGTCGCCATGATGGTGAGCGAGCCGCCTTCCTCGATCTTGCGCGCCGCACCGAAGAAGCGCTTGGGTCGCTGGAGCGCGTTGGCGTCGACACCACCGGAGAGGATCTTGCCCGACGGCGGCACCACCGTGTTGTAGGCGCGCGCGAGACGGGTGATCGAGTCGAGCAGGATGACGACGTCCTTGCCGTACTCGACCAGGCGCTTGGCCTTCTCGAGCACCATCTCGGCGACCTGGACGTGACGCGTGGGCGGCTCGTCGAAGGTCGAGGACACCACCTCGCCCTGGACGGTGCGCTGCATGTCGGTCACCTCCTCCGGCCGCTCGTCGATGAGCAGCACGATGAGCGTGACCTCGGGATGGTTCTCGGTGATCGACTGAGCGAGGCACTGCAAGAGCATCGTCTTGCCGGTGCGCGGCGGCGACACGATGAGGCCGCGCTGACCCTTACCGATGGGCGTCATGAGATCCATGATGCGCCCGCTCATGTTGTCGCGGTTGGTCTCGAGGCTGAGCTGCTCCTGCGGGTAGAGCGGCGTCAGGTTGTCGAAGAACACGCGCTCGCGCGTCTTCGGCGACGGCTCGAAGTTGACGGCCTCGACCTTGATGAGCGCGAAGTAGTGCTCGCCCTGCTTCGGCGGACGCACCTGACCCGAGACGGTGTCACCGGTGTGAAGGGCGAACTTGCGGATCTGACTCGGCGAGACGTAGACGTCGTCGGGACCGGGCAGGTAGTTGTAGTCCGGTGCCCGGAGGAAGCCGAAACCGTCGGGCAGGATCTCGAGCACGCCCTCCGAGAAGATGAGCCCGGACTTCTCGGTCTGCTTCTGCAGGATGCGGAAGATCAACTCCTGCTTGCGCAGGCCGCTGATGCCGTCGATCTCGAGCTCCTTCGCCATCTTCGTGAGCTGGGAGATCGACTTCTCCTTCAGCTCGGCGATGTTGAGGAGCTCTTCCTCACCTTCTTCAGCCGCCTTCTTGGGCTTGGCCTTCGCTTCGGTCTCGGGCTCGGCCGCGGCGGCCTTCTTGGTGCTGCGGGAGGACGTCTTGGCAGTCTTGGGCTTGGCGGTCTTGGCAGCCATGAGGGGAGTCCTGCGACCCGGGAGGACCGGGCTGTCGAACGGAGGGTTCGGGTGGGTGACCCGACTGAGCTGTGGTGGGATGCGAATCAGGTGGGAATGAGCGGAGCTTACACCATCACGAGGTCTCGACAAGCCCGGCGTCATCGCCCCCGGCAGCACCGGAGAGAGCCTCTCCGATGACCCCCCAGAGCTCCCTCTTGCCCACGCCGCTCTTGGACGAAAAGGGCAGCACGGAGGCGTGTCCGGAGAGCCCCAGCAGCTCTTCCGTGCGCAGGCGTGACTTCTTCAGCTCGCCTCGCTTGAGCTTGTCCACCTTGGTGAGCACGACGGCGTGAGGAACGTCGCTCTCCTCGAGCCAGGCGCGCAGCTCGACGTCGCGTGGCAGGGGTGGCCGGCGGGAGTCGAGCAGGAGCAGCAGGAGGGCGAGACGGGTCGAGCCCTCGAGGTAGCCCTCGATCATCTTCCGGAGCTGCTGCTGCACCCGGGGCGGGACCTTTGCGAAACCGTAACCGGGCAGGTCGACGAAGAAGAGCCGACCGTTGATCCGGAAGTAGTTGAGCTGTTGGGTTCGGCCCGGGGTCTTGGAGACCCGGGCGATGCCCTGACGGCTGAGCAAGCAGTTGATCAAGCTGGACTTGCCGACGTTGCTCGGACCGAGGAACGCGATCTCGGGGAGGGGCTCCTTCGGCGCGTGGTCGAGGTTCGTCGCGCCGGCGACGAACTCGACCTCGTGAGCCTTCACGAAGCAGCCTTCTCGGCGGGCAGCAGGGCGAGGTCGAGGACCTCATCCATGCTCGTCACCTCGACCAGCTCGAGCTCGGAGCGGAGGGCGTCCGGGACTTCCTCGAGCTCACGCTCACAGCCGGCGGGAAGGATCACGGTGCCGACCCCCGCTCGGCGGGCGGCGAGCAGCTTCTCCTTGAGTCCGCCCACCGGCAGCACGCGGCCGCGGAGGGTGATCTCGCCGGTCATCGCCAAGTCGGAGCGGACCTTCCGCCCGGTGAGCGCCGAGATGACGGCGGTGGCCAGGGTGATGCCGGCCGACGGTCCGTCCTTGGGGATGGCGCCCTCGGGCACGTGGACGTGGACGTCACGACCGTCGAGGAGCTTGTCGGGCAGCCCGAGCTCGGAGCTCCGGGAGCGGGCGTGGGAGACCGCGGCCTGGAGCGACTCCTTCATGACCGAGCCGAGCTGACCGGTGACCAGCAGCTCCCCCTCGCCCGGCAGCACGGCGGCCTCGACGACCAGGAGCTGTCCGCCCGTCGCAGACCACGAGAGACCCTGCGCCAGGCCGACCTGGGGCTCGCTCTCGGCCTCCGCTTGGCGGTGCTCGGGAGCACCGAGGAGATCCTCGAGGGCCGCGGCGGTCTTCACGTCGAGCTTCGTGCGCGGCTTCTCGGCCACGCGCACGGCGACCTTCCGGCAGGCGGTCGCGAGCCGTCGCTCGAGCCCACGGACCCCCGCCTCTCGGGTGTAGCCGGACACCAGCGCCTGGACGGCGGGGCGACGGAGGCGGAGCTGCTTCGCGCTGAGGCCGTGCTCTTCGAGCTGCCGAGGCAGGAGGAAGCGCTCGGCGATCTCGACTTTCTCCTCGGCGGTGTAGCCGGGCAGCCGGATCAGCTCGAGGCGGTCGAGGAGCGCGGGCGGGATGCCGTCGACCACGTTGGCCGTGCAGCAGAACATGACCTCGGAGAGGTCGAACTCGATGTCGAGGTAGTGGTCGAGGAAGCCGTGGTTCTGCTCGGGGTCGAGCACCTCGAGCAGGCTGGCGGCCGGGTCGCCCCGGAAGTCGGAGGCGAGCTTGTCGACCTCGTCGAGCATGAACACGGGGTTCTTGGCGCCGGCCCGCTTGAGCCCCTGGATGAGACGTCCCGGGTAGGCGCCGACGTAGGTGCGTCGGTGACCGCGGATCTCGGCTTCATCGCGCACGCCGCCCAGCGAGATGCGGACGAACTCGCGACCGGTGGCCCGGGCGATGGAGCGGCCGAGCGAGGTCTTGCCCACGCCGGGGGGGCCGACGAGGCAGAGCACCGAGCCGCGGGCCGTGCCGTCGCCGCGCAGGCTGGCGACGGCGAGGTGCTCGAGGATGCGCTCCTTCACCCGATCGAGACCGTGGTGGTCCTCCTCGAGGATGCGTCGGGCGCCGGCGATGTCGGGAACGGTCTCGGAACGCTGGGTCCAGGGCAGGGAGACGAGCCAGTCGAGGTAGGTCCGGGAGACGGACGCCTCGGCGGTCATCGGCGCCATCGACTCCAGGCGGAGGAGCTCTTCGCGGGCGCGGGCCTCGGCCTCTTCAGGCATCCCCGCCTTGGCGATGCGCTCGTCGAGCTGCTCGAGCTCGTCGCCGGCGTTCTCGGCCCCGAGCTCGGAGCGGATGGCCTTGAGCTTCTCTCGGAGGATGAACTCACGCTGGGAGCGTTCGAGCTGGCTCTCGACCTTGCGGTTGAGCTGTCGGTCGAGGCGGAGGCGCTCGCTCTCGCTCTCGAGCCAGGAGCGGAGACGTTCGAGGCGGTCGCTGGGGGCGACGGCTTCGAGGAGCTCCTGGCGCAGCTCGATGTCGACGGGCAGGCCGGACGCGAGGGCGTCGCAGAGCTGTCCGAGGTCGGAGTGCTCGGTGGGCAGCTCGCGGAGCTCGTCGAGCTGAGGCTGGGCTTCGAGGGAGAGGTACTCGTCGAGGTTGACGACGAGCTCCTGCACGGCGCGGCCGCGGGCCCGGCTGGACTTCGTGCGGATGGGCTCGGCGTCGACGCTGAGGTGGACGTCTTGCTTGATGAAGCGGGCGGCGCTGGCGCGGGCCTGCCCTTCGACGAGGAGGCGGAGGTGCCCGTCGGCGAGCTCTTCGTGCTCGACGATGCGTCCGACGGTCCCGACGCCGTGGAGATCCTTGGGGGCGGGCTCTCGGATCTCGCCGTCGCGCTGCTTCACGAGGAAGACCCGACTGTCGACGGCGAGGGCGGCCCGCTCAGCCTGAAGCGAGGCGGGCCGTCCAGCGACGAACGGCACGCGAGCCCCTGGCAGGACGACCACGTCCCGCAGCGGGATCACCGGGAGAGATTCGGACTTCGGCATCAGGGAAAGTCTAGAACGACGGGCATGCGCCCTGCACCACTACGAACGCGGCCCCCCGAAGGATTCCGCCAAGTCGCCAAAGGCCGTCCACCAAAGACGACCAGCGCCAGCAGCCAAGTGGGGTCGCAACGACGAGAAGCGGTGCATGAGGGCCGGCATCTCACTCAACGGCGGCCAGTCGGCTTGCCAAGCACGGCCCACCACCCTGCCTGAGCTCGAGCGGCCGCGATGACCCGGCGAGAGATTTTGCGTCCTGAGCGTCGAAGGCCAAGCGACGCCTAGCCCGCTAGGCGAGCGCGGCATGAGGCGGTCAGGGCGGAAAAGATCCGCCGGCCGGCTACGAAGCCTTCTTCAGGACCTTGATGGGTTCGCCGGTTTTTTCGACGACTTCCTTCGTGATGACGACCTCCTTCACGTCCTTCGAGGACGGGAGCTCGTACATCAGGTCGAGCATCAGCTCTTCCATGATGAGGCGAAGGCCACGCGCGCCCATCTCCTTCTCGATCGCTTCGAGGGCGATGGAGCTGAGGGCGTCGTTGGTGAACTTCAGGTCGACGTCTTCATACTCGAAGATCTTGGCGTACTGCTTGGTGAGCGCGTTCTTCGGCTCCTGCAAGATCTTCACGAGCGCGTGCTCGTCGAGGGCCGACAGGCTCGCCAGCACCGGGAGACGACCGACGAACTCGGGGATCATCCCGAACTTGATCAGGTCGCTCGGCAGCACCTCGTGCAGGAGGTTGCGCTGCTTCTCCTTGCCGGCGCTCGGGCTGGTGAAGCCCAGGGTCTTCTTGCCGACCCGCTGACCGATGAGGTCTTCGAGACCGACGAAGGCACCACCGCAGATGAACAGGATGTTCGTCGTGTCGATGGGCACGAACTCCTGGTGCGGGTGCTTGCGTCCGCCCTGGGGCGGCACGTTGGCGACCGTCCCCTCGAGCAGCTTGAGCAAGGCCTGCTGCACGCCCTCGCCCGAGACGTCGCGGGTGATCGACGCGTTCTCGCCCTTGCGAGCGACCTTGTCGATCTCGTCGATGTAGACGATGCCGCGCTGCGCCTTCTCGATGTCGTTGCCGGCCGCCTGGAGCAGCTTGAGGATGATGTTCTCGACATCCTCACCGACGTAGCCGGCTTCTGTCAGCGTGGTGGCGTCGCAGATGGCGAAGGGCACCTGGAGGATCTTGGCCAGGGTCTGCGCCATGAGGGTCTTGCCCGTGCCGGTGGGACCCAGCAGCAGGATGTTGCCCTTCTGGAGCTCGACG
The DNA here is from genome assembly GCA_039029535.1 of Acidobacteriota bacterium. Classification (GTDB taxonomy): domain Bacteria; phylum Acidobacteriota; class JBCCFW01; order JBCCFW01; family JBCCFW01; genus JBCCFW01. The sequence continues at coordinate 27,996 of JBCCFW010000001.1, read as the reverse complement.
TCGCCGTCCTTGCGCGCGATCTCGTTCCGCTTGTAGTGGTTGTAGACCGCGACCGCGAGCTTCTGCTTCGCGATGTCCTGCCCGATGATGTACTCGTCGAGGAAGGACTTGATCTCCTTGGGCTTGGGGAGCGAGGAGCGATTCTTCTTCGACTCCTTGCTCCGCTCCTCCGCGATGATGTCGAGACAGATGTCGACGCAGTCGTCGCAGATGTAGACCGTGGGCCCGGCGATGAGCTTCTTCACGTCGCGCTGGTTCTTGTTGCAGAACGAGCAGCGGAGAATGTCGCCGTCCCTCTTGTTCCTAGCCACCTGCTGTCTCCAAGTCCGGAGTGTCGGGGCCACGCCCCAAACGGGGCACATCGCCCCGCACTAGCCCCACGAAATGCCACTGGCCAAAGCTCGAGTGGGCAGTTTCCGCGGGCGCACCTCGAATATGCGCCAAGGATTCCCCGTTCCGCAAGCGGGTCAGGGCTCCGAGCCCGCCGCGCCCTTCCGGGCCTCGACGACACGGTCGATTATCCCATATTCCAGCGACTCGGCCGCCGTGAGGATGAAATCGCGGTCACTGTCGGCCTCGATCGTCTCGTGGTCCTTGCCGGTCGCCTCGGCGAGGATCGAGCTGAGGAGCTGCTTGTGCCGCAAGATCTCCTTGGCCTGGATGTCGATGTCGGAGGCCTGACCACCGATTCCGCCCAGGGGCTGGTGGATCATGACCCGCGAATTCGGCAGGGCCAGGCGCTTGCCGGGGGTGCCGGCCGCCAGGAGAACCGCCGCCATCGACGCCGCCTGCCCGATGCAGATGGTCGTGATGTCGTTTCGAATGAAACGCATCGTGTCGTAGATGGCGAGGCCCGCGGTCACGCTGCCGCCGGGCGAATTGATGTAGAGGGAGATCTCCTTGTCGGGATCGCTCGCCTCCAGGAAGAGCATCTGGGCGGTGATGTAGTTCGCCCCGTGCTCCCCGATCTCGCCGCCGAGGAAGATGATGTTGTCCTTCAGCAGGCGACTCCAGATGTCGTACTGCTGCCAGTTTCCCCGGTCGAACTCGAATACCCGGGCGTCGTAGGTCATCGGCGCGGCCCCTTCACTCGACGGTGACTTCTGCCCCGGCCCGGAGCTCTTCGAGCGTCCGGCGCCGCAGCAAGGAATCCTTCAAACCACTCATTCGCTTCGACTTCTCGAGCTCGGCCCTCACCTGGCGGGAGGTCTGCCCCGCCTCGTCGGCGATGCGCTCGAGCTCATCCTTCAGCATGTCGTCCGTGACCTCGATGTTCCGGTCGCGAGCGACGAGATCGAGTAGGTAGTCGGCAGCCAGCGCGCCGGCCGACACTTGTCGGGCCCGCTCGAACTCGGCCTGCCAGTCCACCCGGGCTTGCGCCGGGTCCATTCCCTGCATCCGCATGCCCTGCACGGCCCGACGCAAGCGGGCCTCGGCCTCCTTCTCGACCAGGGAGCCCGGCATCTCGCAGGGGTTCCGCTGGAGGAGCTGCTCGATGAGCTCCCTGTCCAGCTCTGCTTCGGCTTGCGAGCGCTTCTGCTTGACCGCGTGGTCGCGCACCTCCTGCCGAAGTTGGTCCAGGCTCTCGAAGCGTTCGGCGAGCGTTCGCGCGAACTCGTCGTCGAGCGGCGGGAGCTTCCGATCCTTGAGCCCCTTGACCATGACGCGGTAGCGGAAGGCCAGCGGCTCCTCGCCCTCTTCCGCCGGTGCCTTGGTCTCGGAGTCGAACCAGCGCATCTCGCCGGGACCCATGCCCAGCAACGCGCTGTCGAGCCCGGGGAGGTTCTGCTCAGCGCCGACCTCGACGGTGCCTTCCCAGTCCGAGAGCGGCTCATCGCCCTCGCCGGACTTGGCGGCCGGCGCAAAGCGCTCGAGCCGGATCTCGACCCAGCTCGCCGGGCTGACCTCGTCGTCGTCGCTGTCGATGAGCTCGGCGCGGTCGGACTGGAGCCGTTCGAGCTCCTCCTCGATCTCGGCGTCGGTCACCTTGACGACCTTGCTCTCGACCTTGATCTCGTCGAGGCCGGTGAGCTCGATCCGGGGCAGGACGTCGAAGCGCCCGGCGAAGCGGACCGTGGCCTCGTCCTCGAGCTGCACGTCCTGCAGGACCATCGGACCGACCGGCTGGAGCTCGTCGCGCTCGACCACCTCACGGAAGCTGTCCTGAACGATGGCCTCGAGCCCACGCTCCTCCAACTCAGGCCGGTGCAGGGACTTCACCCGAGCGACGGGCGCCTTGCCCTTGCGAAAGCCCGGGAGCTGGATCTTGCGAGCCAGCTTGCGGGCCTCGCCGTCGACGAACTCGTCCAGCCGGTTGCGGGGCAGCACGGCGACGATCTCGCGACTCGAAGCCGAGTGCTCGCGCACGACCACGCCCTCGACACCGTCGTAAGCGGCGGGGTCGAACTGGTTCTCGGCCGCAGCCTCGGGAGCGTCGCTGTGGTCGGGGTCGAGCTCGGGGTCGTGATCGCTCATTCCGCAGGCTTTCTCGGCTGGATCCGGGCCGTTCGGTGCGCTCCCCTCCCTCGGGGTGGGGTGGTGCGAAAGGGGGGACTCGAACCCCCACGGGTTGCCCCACTGGATCCTAAATCCAGCGCGTCTACCAATTCCGCCACTTTCGCCCGGAGGTCCCGAACGAGTCCTCCCAGCCGGGACGGTCGGCCGGGCGGGGGACGGTAGCAGCGGCCCAGGGGGTGGTCAAGGAAGGCGCCCGGCGCGACGGCGCCTGGGCCCGAGCATCACTCCTGCTGCTCGGCGGCGTCCTCGGCCTCACCGCTTCCCGGCCCCGTGATCTCCACCTCGGTCGAGCCCCAGTCGACCTTCAGGTTCTGCTCCTGGCGCCGGTGGTCCCAGGTCCGGAGGGCAAAGAGGGCCTCGAGCCCCTGACCTGGCAGCCCTTCGAGCTCGGACCGTCGCGATTCCAGGACCTGCACCGTCGCCGGGCTCATGGCGCGGTCGGCGGTGGCCGCCTTGTCGCGGATCTCGGCCAGGCGCGTCTCCAGCTTCTCGATCTGCTCCTCCATGTCGCGGGTCTCGTCGGGAGACGAACCGAAGCTCTCCGCGACCCCCTTCAGCTCTTCGATGAGACCGAGCTGGGTCTCGGTCAGTCTCTGCTCCACCCGCTCGGTGGGGCTCAACGCGCCCAGCCAGGCCTCGGGGTGGTCGAGGAAGCGGTGCTCCACGACCCGCAGGAGTTGGTCGAAGTGAGCGGGCCCGAGCTGCTGGTCGCCGAGGGACCGAGCGGCCTGCTCGGCCAGGGCCGCCCGCTCGGGGCTGGCCCCCGTCTCCTGGATGACCGAGCCCATCGACTTGATGAAGCCGAACAACCCCGACGGTCCGTCCTCTCCTTCGGTCTCGGACTGCGCGAAGGCGGCCATCGGCGGCCCCAGCTCAGCACGCACCACCACGTACCGATCCACCAGCTCGGGGGTGATCTCGACCGCACCGAGGGCGTCGTCGGCCCAGGGGCTCGGGTGCTGCTCGTCGAGCGCCTCCAGCTCACGCTGAGCGGCTCGCTGTCGCTTGGCGGCCTCCTCGATCCGCTGGGCGGCGTCTGCGGTCGGCTTGAGGACCTTCAGGTAGAGGACGGTGCAACCGCCCACGACCAGGACCAGGAACAGCAAGCACCCGACCCCACAGGCGACCCAACAACCACGCTTGTCCGAGCTCATCGACGGCTCCTCTCCTCAGTGACGCAGCGGTGGCTACTGCCCGACGCCGCGCACGGTTTCACGAGCGGGGCTCAGCCGCCCCGATGGCGCGTCGCGTCAACGGGGGTTGAGGGCCTCCCAGGCCGTCAGCTCCTGATCGGACTCGTCGGTCTCCTGGTCCCCGGGCAGCCACGGCCAGGCCGCCAGCTCGAAGAGGTGCGCGAGCCCGAGGGTCGGCAGGGCTTCCAGCTCCTCCCGCCGCGACTCGAACAAGGCGAGCGTCGCGGGGCTCAGCGTCCGGTCGGCGTCCTGCCCCCGTCGCGAAAGCTCGGTGATCTGAGCCCTCAGCTCGTTGACGTCGGCCTTCGACTCGTGGGCCACGTCGTCCCCGTCGGTGGTCTCGTCGAGGAACTTGTCGAGGTGGTGGATCTTCTGAGCGAAGCGGAGATTGGCTCGCGCCAGGAGGAGCTCGTGCCGCTCGACCGGGGTCAGCCCCCCCGTGGTGGCGAGGTGGCTGTCGAGGAAGCGGTGCTCGACGAGCTGAAGCATCTGGTCGAAGCGCGCAGGGGTCACCTGCCGTTGCTGGAGAGCCCGCACCGTCTTCTCCGCGAGACGGGCCTTCTGCGGCGTGGCCCCGATCTCCTGCATCGTGTGCCCGAAGCCCCCGAGCAGCCCTGAGCCGAGCGGGCGCTTGGGAGACTTGGCAGCCACCTCCGCCTTGGCCATCGGAGGACCCAGCTCCTGGCGCAGCGCAACGTAACGATCGAGCAGGTCGGCGGGCACGTCGACTTCGGCGAGGTCACCCTGCCAGGGCGAGGGAAGGTCGACGTCCACCTGCCAGAGCTGACGCCGTGCCTCCTGGTAGCGATCGAGACTCGCGTCCATCTCCCGGGCCGCCCGCACCATGGGATGGATCCACTGGACGTAGACGAAGGCAGCCACGACCACGGTGACGACGAGCGCCGCGAGACAACCGCAGCGACAGGTCGTCCAGCGACGTGGCGTCTCCCCCTCCGCGGGCTCCCCCTCCAGGGCCCGCCCGAGCTCGTCGCTCACTTGACGACAGGAAGCTCGCGGGCGAAGGGGTTCTTCTGCGCCATCAGGCTGAGCCGACCCGCCAGGGATCGCGCGGCCGCGGCGAGGGCGTCGGCGGCGGGACCAGAGCCCCCGGCGACCACGGGGTTGCCGTCGTCGCCGCCGATGCGCACGCCGAGCTCGAGGGGGACCGACGCCAGCAGGGGGACGTCCAAGTCGTCAGCCTGACGCTGTCCGCCGCCCTGGCCGAAGGGGTGATGCTCCGAGCCGCAGTCCTTGCAAACGAAGGACGCCATGTTCTCCACGACGCCCATGACGGGGATCTTCACCTTCTCGAGCAACGACACCGCCCGGCGGACGTCGAGCAAGGCGACGTCTTGTGGCGTGGTCACGACCACGGCGCCGCTGATCGGCAAGATCTGCGAGAGCGAGATCTGCACGTCACCGGTACCGGGCGGCGAGTCGATGAGGAGGTAGTCGATCTCGCCCCAGTCGACGTCCTGGAGGAACTGCTGCAGGGCCTTGTGGAGCATGGGCCCCCGCCACATGACGGCCTGAGCGTCTTCGACGAAGAAGGCCATGCTCATGACCGACAGCGAGAGCTTGCCGCTCGACCACTTCAGTGGGAGCAGCTTGCCGCCCTTCGAACGGGGCGTGGCCGCCTCGAGGTCGAGCATCTTCGCCACCGAAGGTCCGGTGATGTCGGCATCGAGCAGCCCGACCTTCGCGCCCTCGGCCGCCAGGGCCACGGCGAGGTTCACGGCCACGGTGGACTTGCCCACCCCGCCCTTGCCCGAGGCCACGACCACGGCGTTGCGGATGCCGGGGACGTCCTGCGCCAGGGGCGCCGCAGAGCGGACGCGCGCCGAGAAGCGCAGGTCGAGCTCGCCCAGCCCGTCGACCGTCGACAGCGCCTGACGGACCTCGGACTCGATCTGATCCTTGAGGGGGCAGGCCGGCGTGGTCAGCTCGATCTCGACTTCGGACGAGCCCGAGCCGACCGACACGGTCTTGACCATGCCGGCGGTGACGAGGTCGATCTTCAGCTCGGGATCGAGGACCTTGCTCAGGGCCTGGCGAATCGACGCCTCGACCTTTGCGCTCATCGCCCCCTCAGTCGAGATAGAGCGAGTACTGACGGGTCAGGTTCCAGAAGTCGCGATGCTCGATCTCGATCGGGATCAAGACCTCGCGCACCTCACCTGCCCGGAACTCCTCGAGGTCGGCGGTCTCGAAGACGCCGGAGCCCGTGCGCACGCCACCGACGTCGGTGAGCTCGACCTCGACGAAGAGGTGACGCGTCTCGTCGGCATCGTTGCGAACGGTCAGGAAGGCGCTGCCCGGTCGCACGAAGCGCGCGCGCAAGGCAGTGAAGCCGTTCTCGGAGTAGCCGACGTCGGTCCACGGAGTGCGGACCCGCGCCTGCGGCACGAAGGGAAGCTGACGCGCCTTGAGCTGACGCGTGCCGGCGAGCATGTCGGCGAGCTGGCTGCGGACGTTGATGAGCCCCATCACCGCGCCCTGACGACCGACGTGATCCACCTCGCGCTTGTTGCGGATCGTCGAGACATGGCCCTCGCCCTCGGTCAGGAGCTCGGCGAGCCGAGCGCGCTCGTCGAGACTCAGCGAGTCGACGGCACCCTGAACGTCGGTGGCGACGTCGCGGTACTTCAGCACCTCCATGAAGGCGGAGCGGTAGGCGGCCTTGCGCTCGGGGCTCGGACGGTCGCTGGAGAGACCGTCGTACCAGTCGAGGACGGCCTGCCGCGTGTCACGCAGGTCGGTGACCAAACCCTCGATGGTGACCGTGTCGGTGGCGCCCACCGCGGCCGCGTTCTTCATGAGGGAGCGGGACCTGCGGACCAGGATCTTCCGCTCTCGGCGCTGCTCGACGCCGAGGACGCCATCACTGAGCCGGGTCTGCTCGAGCGCGAACTCGAGACGGGCGGTCGCCACTCGCAGGTCCTCCAGCAGGCGGTAGCCGCCGTCCTGCTGCGCGGAGCTGGAAGAAGGAAGGGCGAGGCTCAAGGTCAGCGCGAGGGCCGGGACGAAGAGGGACCGGGCGCGGGTCATCGTCGGTACTCCATCGGGGAGGGCCCCGCGGGGGGCGAGGGGCCGCCGATGGTAGCTCAGGCGCTTCCAGACGGGAAAGCGTCCAAGATCGCCGTCAAGCCCGGTCCGACCGCTCAGCCGTCGGCGTGGTAGGCCGAAAAGCGGGACAGGCCCTGGAAGCCCAGCCGGCGATACCACTCGGCCGCCCGGGCGTTGGAGCGGCTCACCGAGAGGGTCAGCCAGGAGTGACCGGCCTCCCGAGCCGAGGTGGCGGCCGCCAGGAGCAGGGCCGTGCCGACCCCGCCTCCCCAGCAGTCGGGGGCGACGGCCACCTGGGGCAGGTGCGCGGCCGCCGGCCCGACGTCGGTCACGACGCAGAAGCCGGCCAGGCGGCCGTCGACGTGGGCCAGGCGTGAGATCGAGGGGCTGAAGCGACCACAGCCCGGGCCCCGGACGAGGTCCTCGAGGTACGAGTGGGCGGAGCGACGGTCCCGGAAGGTGGCGTTGATGGCCGCCTCGGTCGACCCTTGGTGCGCCTGAACCAGCAGGTCGGCGCACTCCGCGATGCTCCGGACGGTCCACGGCGCGAGCCGCAGGTCGAGCCCGGTCGGCTCGGCGGGGAGCCGCCGGAGGTCGAGGGCGAGCCAGTCTCGGGGGGTCACGGTGACGCCCCGGGCAGTCATCGCCCGATCGAGCTGGTCCTGCCACTCGAAGGCCGAGAGCTGCGCCTCGAAACGACGTCCATCGTTGCTGCCGAGCAGCGCTGCGACCAGCAGGTCCACGCTCTCCGGCGGCGCCTCGGGGCGTAGGTAGAACGACCCGACCCGGAACAGCCCGGGGCTGGAGTGGGTCGATCCGTAGCCGATGAGCTCCTCACCGCGCTGCAGGGCGAGCCCCTGGAGCATCCCGCTGCTGGCGGCCAGCTCCAGGACCTGCCCGGGATCCGGCGGAGACCAGCGCAGGCGGCGGGCCCAGGTGTCCCTCTCGGCACGCAGGAGCGCGAGGAGTGCGGGTCGGGGGACGCTCCGAAGCGAGGTGACCCTGAGCACCGGCTGGAGCTGGAGCCCGGCCGGACGCGCGTCGGCGTCAGCCACGGGAGACCTCGGGGAGATCCGATGCGAGGGGCGTCAAGCGCTGCGCTGCCCCAGGTCGACCTGATCGAGCAGGCGATCGACGAGACGGTCCTCGTCGACGCGATACAGGTCGTGGGCTATCAGGTCACGGAAGAGCTTGAGCCGCTCGCGACGTCGGGCGTCCTCGAGCGAGGTCTCGGTCGGTGTCGTGCTCCTGTCGTCGGAGCGAGCCTCGTTGTCCACGATGCTTGTGAATCGGCGCAGTCGTCTCGCGACTTGAGCGCTCAATCGCTCAGATCATGACGGAAGCGACCCGTCGCGCCAAGAACCCGGTCGACGCGTGCGTGTTTCCGTCCCCCTCCGCGGCCTGCGGAGAGGGCTTCCAGGAGCTTCTCAGGCCAGCGTCGGCTCGAGCACGCCCACGAAGCGGAGGCGGCAGCGGAGCCGGACCATCGCCTTGGAGTGGAGCTGGCTCACCCGGCTCTCCGTCACGTCGAGGACCTCGCCGATCTCCCGCATGGTCAGTCCCTCGTAGTAGTAGAGGGCGAGGACGGTGCGCTCCCGTTCGGGGAGCCCGTCGATGGCCTGCCGGAGCACCTTGCGGAGCTGCTGGCGGACGACCTGCTCGTCGGGGCCGGCATCGGGATCGGACACGACCTCGTTGATCTCGGCGTCCGCGCCCTTCTCGCACAGCTCTTCGAGGGAGCTGCAGTGACCGGCGTGCATCGACTGCTTGAGCTGAGCGAGCTCCTCGTGATCCAGCTCGAGGATGGCCGCGAGCTCGTCCTCGGAGGTGCTGCCACCGGAGCGCTGCTCGAGCTCCCGCGTGGCCTCGAGGAGCCGGCGCCGCTGCCGACGGACCGACCGGGGCACCAAGTCGAGCTGACGGAGACCGTCGAGGATGGCGCCCTTGATGCGGAAGCGGGCGTAAGAGGCGAAGGGCGTGCCGTTGTCGGCGTCGAACTTCTTGGTGGCGTCGATGAGGCCCAGCACGCCGAGCTGGACGAGGTCACCGAAGTCGACCGGAGCGCCCGAGCCCACCTGGAAGCGCTGAGCGACCTGGCGGACCAGGGGAAGGTGCTCGGTGATGAGCTGGTCCTGGTCTTGAGCGGAGATGATGTCCTGGGACTCGAGAACGCTGTTGGCTGCGAGGCTCATTGTCGGCTCCTTCGTCCCCCCTGCCAGTCCCTAGCGCAAGGTGGATGCCATGCTGACCAGCCTGGCGTGTTTGGGCCGAAACTGCCGAATTCGGCACTTTCACGGATCCAGCCCCGGAGCCTCGCTTGACCTTTTGGCCGAACGGTTGGACTGATTCCAATCGCGAAAGTGGGGGGCAGGGCCCCGCTCACCCGCGCTCGGCGCCCTCGAGGGGCGCAGGCGCTGGGCCCGTGGGCAGACCGTTCGAGTTCCGCTCGAACGACCTCCCTGTCTCCCTCATCGACGGGGAGCGAGCGGAGCTTGACGTGGATTCGCGAGAGCCCCGGCGCACCGAGGTCGCCGGGTGGGCCTCCCGCGGGGCGGACCTCAGCCCAGGCGCTCGGTCAGGTACTCGACGATGCGATCGCTGCCGACCCGCTCCTGCGCGCCGGTGTCGCGGTCGCGGATGGTGACGGTGCCGTCGGCCTTGGTGTCGCCGTCGACGGTGACGCAGTACGGCGTGCCGGCCTCGTCCATCCGGGCGTAGCGCTTGCCGATCGCCTGCTTGGCGTCGTACTGCGCCGTCCACCGCTGGCGGAGATCCTCGTAGATGGGCCGCGCCAACTCGGGCAGGCCGTCCTTGGCCACCAGCGGGAAGACCCCGACCTTGATCGGGGCCAGGCGCGACGGGATCTTCATGAGCTCGTTGCTCGGCCGCGTCTCGTCGACGGTGTAGGCCTCGCAGAGGACGACCAGCACCGCGCGGGTGAGACCGCTCGCCGGCTCGATGACGTGGGGCGTGAAGCGCTCCTTCTTGACCGGATCGAAATACTCGAGCTTGGCGTTCGAGTGCTCGGTGTGGGCCGAGAGGTCGTGGCAGCCACGGTGCGCGATGCCTTCGAGCTCACCGTAGTTGGGCGCCGTGAACGGGTACTGGTACTCGACGTCCACGCAGGCACTGGAGTAGTGCGCGAGCTCGTCCTCGTCGTGGTCGCGCAGGCGGAGCCGGTCCGACGACACCCCGAGCCCCTCCCACCAGCGGAGCCGTTCGTTCTTCCAGAAGTCGTACCACTGCCGCGCCTCGGACTCGTGGCAGAAGAACTCCATCTCCATCTGCTCGAACTCGCGCGAGCGGAAGATGAAGTTGCGCGGCGTGACCTCGTTGCGAAACGCCTTGCCGACCTGCGCGATCCCGAAGGGGACCTTCACCCGCGAGGTGTCGAGCACGTTGCGGAAGTTGAGGAAGATGCCCTGCGCGGTCTCGGGCCGGAGGTAGGTCTTGGTGTCCTCCGTGGCCAGGGCCCCCACGTAGGTCTGGAACATGAGATTGAACTCACGCGGCTCGGTGAGAGTGCCCGGCTCGCTGGCGTCGGGCCCCATGACCTGGGCCCGCGTCTCGGTCGGAAGGTCGGCGAAGGCGACGAGCTCGGCGGGAGCGGCGGAGCGCCCGCCGCCCTTCTTCTTCAGGAGCTTGTCCGCCCGCTTGCGAAAGTCGTCGGGAGCCTCGGAGCCCTCGGCGACCGCCAGCCAGGCCAGGACCTCGCCGCTCTCGTCGTCCTCTCGCTGGACGGGAGCACAGACGAGCTGGTCGGCGCGGTAGCGCGACTTCGACTCGCGGCAGTCGACCATGGGGTCGGAGAAGCCGCCGACGTGGCCGGAAGCCTCCCAGGCACGGGCGTTCTGAATGATCGAGGAGTCGAGGCCGACGATCTGGAGCGGCTCGCCATCGGGCCCGACCGGCGGGCACTCGACCATGGCCCGCCACCAGGAGTCGCGGATGTTGTTCTTGAGCGCGACGCCGAGCGGACCGTAGTCCCAGAAGCCGTTGATCCCACCGTAGATGTCGCTCGCCGGGAACACGAAGCCCCGTCGCTTGGCGAGCGCCACGATCGCGTCCATTGCCGACTTCGTTCCAGCCATCGTCGAGCCCCGAGCCGTCCCGGAGTCCGGGAGGGAGGAAACGCTGCGCGTGGCGGAGAGCGTCCGCGATCGAGGTCGGCACGACCCCGTCTCCGGCAGCGGACGTAGATGCTCGGCCATTCTCCCTGGAGGGTCAAGCCATCGTCGGAGCCGTGGTCAGGGGTCGGCTGGCGGTCCCTCGGAGCCCTGGCTCAGGCGACCGCGGCGACCGGCTCGAGGTCGTCGAGCTGGGCTCGCAGGGCGCGGATCGCGGCCGAGTGGAGCTGCGACACGCGCGACTCGGTGACCGCCAACACGTCGCCCACGTCGCGCATGGTCATGCCTTCCCCGTAGTAGAGGGAGAGCACGAGCTGCTGACGCTCGGGAAGGTTGGTGACGGCCTCCTTGACCGCATCGCGGAGCTCGCCGCGCAAGACCATCCGGAAGGCGTCCGGGTTCTGATCGCGGAAGGGCGAGTCCTCCTCGGTGAGTCCCTTCGGCTCCGACAAGGTTTGCGCCAACCCACCTTGCAGGGCGGCCACGTCGGCCTTGCAACGACGCACGGCGTCGATTGGCCAGCCGAGCCGACCGGCCAGCTCGTCGAGAGACGGCTCACGCCCGAGGCGGATCCGCATCTCTCGACGCATGTCCTCGAGCCGACGCACGTTCTGCCGCTGGTCGCGGCTGAGCGGATCCAGGGCGCGCAACGCGTCGCGGATCGAGCCCTGAATTCGCGCCTGGGCGAAGGCGGCGAAAGAATGCTGACGACTGGCATCGTAGCGACGCGCCGCCTCCATCAGGCCGAGCGCGCCGACCTGAATCAGGTCGGACTGCTCCACCTGTTGCCGACAACAGGCCCGCCACTTGGTGGCGAGCCGATGCACGAGTGGGAGGTGTTCCTCCACCAGTCGGCGTTGCTCCTCGGTCAGCGTCGTCTCTCCCCGCATCGTCGCCTGTCCCATGTCGTCTCCGTCCCACGCTGCTCGCTGGAGGCCGTTCCACCAGCGCTTGGCTCTTCCGTGACCGGTCGTGGTCCGCCTGCCGGCCGTCGCCCCTGGGAGAGCAACGGGCGTGCCACGGGACGCGACGTGGAGGCGTTGAAGACGAGATGGTTCGAGACAGGGTCAACGAGTGTTGCCTGGACTGGTCGGGCTCCCGCGTCGTCTCGGGCTGCTCCATGATGGTCACCCGAATGACGCTCGCGACAGAGACGGGCGTCGCGTTCCCGTTCGTGGCCCGCCGCATCGTTGACGCCACTGTCGATTTCGCGTGTTCGAAGTGCATCGGGTATCAACTCTCGGGGGGATCGGGCCGAGGGGATGAAGGAGACCTCCGCTTCTCGCGCCACCGGTGCGTCGAGCGGATGAAGCCGCTCCCTCAGCGGCCCATCAATGAACGAGGCCCCGAGACGCCGGGCCCGGCAGTGAGTCGATGAGCTGGTCACCACCGGATTTGTTGCCCTTCTTCGATGCCTGGGTCGACCGGGCTGGGCGACTGGTGGATGCACTCGATCCGGTGGAGACCCTCCTCCCTCCTCCCTCTGCCGACGACGACGACCTCTACCTCGGATCCGGAAGCACCACGCTGCGTCTGCGTCATCGCGACCTGCGGGTCCTGGCCGGCTGCCTGGCCTTCCGCGAGGACGAGCAGATCCGGGGCGAGCTCGACCAGCCTCCCGGCGAGGGTGATCTCACGTCGGTCAGCGAGCTCATCGCCGAGTTCGTCCCCGATCTCGCCGGCCTCCACGCGATCGAGGCGCCGACGGACTGTGGGGCCACGCTGAAGCTCGACTTCACGGTGGCCGGCTTCGAGCCCTCACAGGTCTTCCTGCTCGAAACGGAAGACGCCGAGGCCGCCGAGCCTCCGGCACGACCGCAAGTGGCCGCTGACGAGGAGTCGGAGCCGGTCGAACCGATCACCACGACGGCCGCGCCCGACTTCCTCCCCTCCGACGATGCCGGTCGCTCCGAGGCCGGGTCTCCTTCGGGTCGCTTCACGGCGCTGGTCGTGGACGTTCGCGAAGATCGCCGAGCCTCGCTCGTCAACGAGCTCACCAAGCGCCGCTGGCGCGTGCTCGGTCCCCAGGAGGTGCGCTCGGTTCTCAACTGGGCGTTGGTCGAGCGAGTGGTCGACGTGGTGGTGCTCGATCCGGACTGGCCCCACGCCCCCCTGCTCCGCCAGAACCTCGGCTCCCATCCAGCGACCGCCACCTTGCCGGTCATCGGACCTCCCTCGGGCTCACCAGCCAGCTACCTCGAGACCATGATCGAGGTCGCGCAGGACAAGCGCCGCGCAGACTGACTTCGGTTCGGCGACGGGAAGCCCGCTCGCCGAACCGTTCGTGTTTCTCCCCCTGCTCACCGAGCGTCGACGGTCAGGCCGCCGACACGCCGTCGATGTTCTGACGCTTGATCTTCTGCACGAGCGTCGTGCGCTTGAGACCGAGCAGCCGTGCCGCCTCGGCCCGCGAACCGTTGACTCGCTGCAAGGCCCGCGTGATGAGGTCGCGCTCGATCTCGTTGACGACATCGGGCAAGGACAAGCCTTCCTCGGGCAGGTTGACCAGCGGTTGATCACGCTCCAGCGTCGGCTGAAGGCCCAAGAGCTGCAGGTCTTCCGCCAGAACTTCCTGACGCTCACCCGCCACGATGAGCCCGCGCTCGATCACGTTGCGCAGCTCCCGCACGTTCCCGGGCCAGGTGTAGCGACGCAAGGCGTCGCGGGCTGCTGCACCGAGAACGACCGGCCGCTCGGCCAGCTCCTCCACGAAGTGCTCGGCCAGGCTCTCGACGTCTTCGTGACGATCACGAAGCGGCGCCACCTGCAGCCGGAAGACGCTCAGCCGGTAGTACAGGTCGGCGCGGAAGCGTCCCGCCGCCACCAACTCCTCGAGCGCCTGGTTGGTCGCCGCCACGATCCTGACGTCGACGGGGCGAGGCTGGCTGTCGCCCACGCGCACGACCTCACGCTCCTGCAGCACGCGAAGCATGCGGACCTGCACGTCCTGAGTCATCGTGCCGATCTCGTCCAGGAACAAGGTGCCGCCTGCTGCCCGCTCGAAGCAGCCAGGACGATCTCGCACCGCGTCGGTGAAGGCTCCCTTGACGTGCCCGAAGAGCTCGGACTCGAGCAGGTGCGCCGACAGCGCTCCGCAGTGGACCGGAACGAAGGGACCGTCACGACGACTGCTCGCCTCGTGAACCGAGCGAGCGACGAGCTCCTTGCCGACTCCGCTCTCGCCACAGACGAGGACGGTGGTCGGCGTGTCGGCCACGCGCCGCACGAGGCCCTTGATCCGGGCCATCCCGGACGAGCAACCGACCAGGCCGCCCAGCCACGGTCGTCGCAGGCCCGTGCGCAATGCGTGACGCCACTCGACTTGGGTCGCCTCGCGTTCGAGGACGACGTGAGCACCCGCCCGCCGGAGAGCGTGCTCGCGCTGCATGTCCGATTCGGATACCAGCGCGATCAGGCAGGTTCGCGGATGCGATTCGGCCAGCTCGGCGAGCAAGGCCTCGACTCGCAGCTCCGTGGAGGCGGCGTCCAGGACGAGAGCCACGATCTCGCGCTCGTCGAGGACCTGCCGCGCCGCCTCTGGTGATGCGAGCCGAATGAGCTCGCCCGCCCAGCCCAGGCGCTCGGGCCCGAGATCTCGAAGTCTCCCCTCCGCCCCGTCGATCAGGATGATGCCCACTTCCGTCACCTCTCACCGGGTCCCGTGCGTGGTCGAGTTACGACCCCTCCCGGCTTGCCTGTCGGGTCGCTGTCGGGTCGCTGTCGTGTCCTGACTCACCCGCCGGTCCCGTACCGGCACTGATGCATGCCGTCCGTCACTGCGAGTCGCGTGCCAGGCGTCAGTTCCGTCACGGACCGTGCCGTGGGCACGCGTAAGTAGACCGGGGAGAACGGTTTCGCCCTGTCGTCTCCATCGCGTCCATTCGAGTGACGGCCGTCTCGTCCTGAATCGTGACGCACGCGTCTCGGACCGAGACTCCGAGGTCACCCGAACGATTCCGAGATTCGCCCCTCAAGGGACGGGCGATCGGCTCGATAGGCCAGAGGACGGAAACCCGTCGAAGGGCGACGGGTGTCACGCCCCCCACGGCCACAGCACTCGAGAGGTACACATCAGATGGGGTTCAGCGCGATCAACAACATTTCGGCTCTCACCGCCCAACGGAGCCTGGGTCAGACCCAGATGGCCACCAGTCAGTCCCTGGGCCGCCTGGCCACCGGGCTCCGCATCAACCGAGCTTCCGACGACGCAGCCGGCCTGGCGATCTCGTCCGGCCTCCGCGCCGACATCCGCGCGATGGATCAGGGCATCCGAAACGCGAACGACGGCATCTCCGTCGTGCAGGTGACCGAGGGTGCGCTCGAGGAGATCAACTCGATCCTCACGAGGATGAAGGAGCTCGCCGAGCAAGGCGCCTCCGACACCTCCGGCACTGACGACGGCTCCGAGAAGGAGGCCCTTCAGGCCGAGGTGACCGAGCTCATCTCCGAGATCGACCGGATCAACGCCTCGACCACCTTCAACGGACGCAACGTGCTCCAGGACGTCGCCCTCGACGTCCAGGTCGGCATCACCAACGGTACTGAGAGTCAGATCAGCATCGACACGGGTGGCGCATCCGGTCTGAACGTGACCGCCGCCAACCTGGGCGTGGGCACGGCCGACGTCTCGAACAAGTCCGGTGCCCAGTCCGCCCTCGACGCCATCGACAGCGCGATCGACGACGTCGCCTCGCTGCGAGGTGACCTCGGCGCGACGCAGAGCCGGCTCGAGTCCGCCGTCCGCAACCAGTCGAACGTACTCGAGAACGTCATCTCGGCAGAGTCACGCATCCGAGACGCTGACATCGCCTCGGAGGTCGTGAACATGACGAGGAACCAGATCCTCAACCAGACGGGCCTGTCCGCCATGGCACAGGCCAACCAGCAGGCTGGGAGCGTGCTCTCACTGCTGTAGCTCGGAACATCGCCGGGACGGCGCCTCGGAGTGGCGCCCCCCGGCGATGACGTACAGGTGAACCGTCGCGAGCCCCTCGGTCGCGACATGCAAGCTAGACAACATTTGAAGGCGGAACACGGTCGTTGAAACGGCCCCCATCGTGAGTGGTGGTGGAGTCGAGACGGCGACCCGACTCGTCCGGTCCGTCCAAGCCGGATGAGAGCCACGACGGAAGCGACAAGCCTCGAGCCAATGCGTGCACGGACCATCGAGTCCGTTACCGGGAGGCCTCTGAACCGCTTCCGAAAGGGAAACAAATGGGCTTCAGTGCGATCAACAACATTTCTGCCCTGACGGCGAAGCGCAGCCTGGGCATGACCCAGAACATGATGGACCGGACCCTCGGTCGTCTCGCCACGGGTCTTCGGATCAACCGCGCCTCCGACGACGCGGCCGGCCTGGCCATCTCCTCAGGCTTGCGTGGCGACATCCGTGCGATGCAGCAGGGCATCAGAAACGCCCACGACGGCATCTCGTACGTGCAGGTGACGGAGGGTGCTCTCGAAGAGATCAACACCATCCTCACCAGGATGAAGGAGCTCGCCGAACAGGGCGCCTCCGACACCACTGGCGTCGACGACGCCTCCGAGAAGGAGGCCCTCCAGGCGGAAGTCGGCGAGCTCCTGGAGGAGATCGACCGAATCAACGCCGCGACGAACTTCAACGGACGCTCCGTCCTTCAAGACGAGTCCATCGACGTTCAGATCGGCATCACCAACGGCACCGAGAGCCAAATCAACATCGACACCGGCGGTGCGACCGGTCTCGACGTGACCACCGCCAACTTGAGCATCGACACCCTCGACGTGTCGAACAAGTCCGGCGCGCTCTCGGCACTCGATGCGGTCGACACCGCCATCGACACCATCGCCTCGCTGCGCGGTGACCTGGGCGCGACCCAGAGCCGCCTCGAGTCGGGTGCCCGCAACCAGGCCAACGTCCTGGAGAACGTCATCGCGGCGGAGTCGCGCATCCGTGACGCCGACATCGCCTCCGAGGTCGTCAACCTGACGAAGTCGCAGATTCTCTCGCAGTCGGGCATGTCCGCCCTGGCTCAAGCCAACGGACAGGCCCAGAGCGTGCTCTCGCTCCTCGGCTAGCCGAGCCCGTCGGTCCTCGACGCTCCTGGCGTCGGGGACCCACGGGGGCCGTGACGACGATCGTCGTCGCACCGCCCCCATCGACCGGGCCCCGACCGGGCCCGGACTCAGGACCATCGCAACCGAACGACCGGTGACCACCGGTCACACCACGGCTCTCCGCGTCACGCGAGTCCCTCGGCCAGCCCGGCCAGCCCGCCACCGACGGCGGCAACCCGGATTTCGCCGACGAGGGAGCGAGGACACGCATCATGACCTTCTCAGCGATCAACAACATTTCAGCCCTGACCGCCCAGCGCAGTCTCACGGGCACGCAGAACATGATGAGCAAGACCCTCGGTCGCCTGGCCACCGGCTTGCGCATCAACCGGGCCTCGGACGACGCCGCAGGCCTGGCCATCTCCTCGGGCTTGCGTGGCGACATCCGCGCCATGCAGCAGGGCATCCGCAACGGCAACGACGGCATCTCGGTCGTGCAGGTCACGGAGGGAGCTCTCGAAGAGATCAACTCCATCCTGACCCGGATGAAGGAGCTGGCCGAGCAGGGCGCTTCCGACACCACCGGCGTCGACGATGCCTCCGAGAAGGAGGCCTTGCAGGCAGAGGTGAGCGAGCTCCTGGGCGAGATCGACCGCATCAACGCGGCGACCAGCTTCAACGGTCGCAGCCTGTTGCAGGACGTGTCTCTCGACGTCCAGATCGGCATCACCAACGGCACGGAGAGTCAGATCGCCATCGACACGGGCGGCTCGGACAACCTGGACGTCACGGCGGCCAACCTGAGCATCAGCACGATCGACGTGTCGAACAAGTCCGGTGCCCTCTCGGCCCTCGATGCCGTCGACACCGCGATCGACACCATCGCCTCGCTGCGCGGTGACCTGGGCGCAACCCAGAGTCGGCTCGAGTCGGCCATCCGCAACCAATCCAACGTCCTGGAGAACGTGGTCTCGGCCGAGTCGCGGATCCGAGACGCCGACATCGCCTCGGAGGTCGTCAACATGACCAAGTCGCAGATCCTCAATCAGACGGGCATGTCCGCGCTCGCCCAGGCCAACGGACAGGCCCAGGGCATCCTGTCGCTGCTGTAACCCGAGCTTTGGCTCGAGCTCGAGACCGGTCGCGAACGTCTTCGCGGCCGGTCTCGACGTCCAGCCCTTGAGAACGGCTCCCCAACTCCCGATACAGGGGGGCGGAGACGAGACACTCGTCCTCCGCAGTCGGCTCGCGCCTCGGCGTGAGCCCCCTCATCATCAGACTCGGCGTCCAAGAGACGCGCGAAGCCGATCTCACCACTGACCCTGCTCCTGCGAGGCCTCACGTCGAGTCGTCTCGGGAGTCCCCATGGGTTTCAGTGTCGTCAACAACGTCTCCGCCATCACCGCGCAGCGCAGTCTCGGTCAAAACGAGATGATGATGAACCGGACGTTGAACCGGCTCTCCACCGGCCTGCGAATCAACCGAGCAGCCGACGACGCGGCGGGGCTGGCGATCTCCAGCGGCCTGCGTTCCGACATTCGGGCGATGCGTCAAGGCATCCGCAACGCCAACGACGGCGTGTCGTTCGTCCAGGTCACCGAGGGAGCGCTGGAGGAGATCAACTCCATACTGACCAGGATGAAGGAGCTCGCCGAGCAAGGCGCCTCCGACACCACCGGCGTGGATGACGGCTCCGAGAAGGAGGCCCTCCAGGCCGAGGTCGCCGAGCTCATCGAGGAGATCGACCGCATCAACGCGGTCACGTCTTACAACGGTCGCTCGGTGCTCCAGGACGTCTCCCTCGACGTGCAGGTCGGCATCACGGACGGGACCGAAAGCCGGATCACCATCGACACTGGTGGCCCGACGAACCTCGACGTCACCGCCACCAATCTCGGTGTCGGTGCGGTCGACGTGTCGAACAAGACGGGGGCTCAGAGCGCCCTCGGTCTCATCGACACCGCGATCGACCGGGTCTCGGCGCTCCGCGGTGACCTGGGCGCCACGCAGTCGAGACTGGATACGGCAGCCCGCAACCAAGGACTCGTCGTCGAGGAGATGGTCGCGGCTGAGTCTCGCATCCGCGACGCCGACATCGCCGCCGAGGTGGTCGCCCTCACCAAGACACAGATCCTCTCGCAGACGGGCATGTCAGCCCTCGCCCAGGCCAATCAGCAATCGCAGTCGGTCCTCACGCTCCTCGGATAGGACTCCTAGACGATGGGCTTCACCGCGCTCAATCAGGTCTCGGCAATCACGGCTCAGCGCTCCCTGGCCAACACTGCCCGGCTCCAGGAGCAGGCGCTCACCCGCCTCTCCACCGGGCTGCGCATCAACCGCGCGGCCGACGACGCCGCCGGCCTCGCGCTGTCGGCGGGTCTCCGGGCAGACCTGCGCGCGGTGCAACAGGGTGTCCGCAACGCCAACGACGCCGTCTCTCTCGTGCAGGTCACCGAGGGAGCCCTGCAAGAGGCAGACACGCTCCTCATTCGCCTCCGCGAGCTGGCCGAGCAAGCGGCGTCTGGGACCTCGGGCGTCGACGGTGGCCAGGAGCACCTCAGCCTCCACCAGGAAGCCGAGGCCCTGCTCACCGAGCTCGATCGCATGGGCGAGTCGACGACCTATCTCGGCCGCAAGGTCCTGCAGGACGTGTCGATCTCGGTCGAGGCCGGCATCCCGTCGGGACCGGCGGGTCGCATCGTGGTCGACACCGGAGGCACGGCCGGGCTCACCATCGGCCAGGCCGGCCTGGGCTTGACCGGGCTCGATCTCACCACGGTGGCCTCGGCACGGGACGCGCTCGACGTGATCACCTCCGCCCACGACGCGGTCACCGGCCTGCAGAGCGAGCTCGGAGCCGTGCAGGTTCGCCTCGAGTCGGCCGCCCGCAATCAGGCGGCCATCGCCGAGCAGCTCACGAGCGCCGAGTCGCGAATCCGTGACGCCGACGTGGCCGCCGAGGTCGTCGCCCTGACCAAGACCGAGATCCTCACCCAGAGCGGGATGAGCGCGCTGGCCCAGGCCAACGAGCGTTCTCAGGTCCTCATGGAGCTGCTCCGTCTGTGAGCGGGGTCTTCCCTGCTGCCCGAGACGAAAGTTCCCGGTCGTCGCACCGATAGGCCTCTCGAGCCACCCGTCTCGTCACGGGTGGCCGGTGGCGCACCCCGCCCGGAGGTCCGCCCCGAGGAGTCACGATGGCCAGTCCTCTCAGCTTCTTCGGCGGTCTCGACATCGAGACCATCGTCCGCGCGCTCATCGATGCCGATCGAGGCCCGATCACGCGGGCCACCAACGAGATCGACGAGTTCCAGGGTCAGCTCAGCGCGCTCTCGGAGATCTCGAGCGCCGTGTCGTCGCTGGGCAGCACGGCGACGTCGGAGCTGACGCGCGACAAGCTCGCCGCTCTCACCGCCACGTCGAGCGACGAGGAGCTCGTCACCGCCAGCGGTGACGGCGCCGAGCTCGGTCAACACTCGGTCGTGGTCGAGCAATTGGCCCGGGCAGCTCGCTTCCAGAGTGACGAGGTCGCCGACCGCAACGTCACTCAGATCGCCCACGGCGACCTCACCTTCACCGCCGACGGCACCACGACGACCGTCACGGTCGACGACGACAACGACACGCTGCAGGGTCTCGCCGACTCGATCAACGCCGCCGACGGAAACGCCCGCGCCTCCATCGTCAACAACGGCACCGGCGACATCCTCGTGTTGACCTCCGAGAAGACCGGCCTGTCCGAAGCGGTCTCCATCGACTCCAACACGACCGGCCTGAGCTTCACCCAGAACCAGACGGCTCTCGACGCCATCGTCCACGTCGACGGCATCAAGGTCACCAGCGGGAGCAATGCCGTCACCGGAGCTCTCGAAGGCGTGACCCTCAACCTCCACGCCGCCGATGCCACGAAGACCGTGACCGTCGAGTTCGGCATCGACTCCGACGGCGCCGCCGAAGCGATCGAGTCCTTCGTCGGCGCCTACAACAACGCCCTCGCGGTCATCGAGCGGCATGCCCAGGTCGACACGTCGGGGAGCGGCAACAGCGGTCCCTTCGCCGGCGACTCGGCGATCCGTGCGCTCAAGCAGGACCTTCTCAACACCGCGATCAGCCGGGTCACGCCCAACGACGCCAACGCCTACGCGTTGCTCTCGGACGTCGGCGTGACCCTGACCGAGTCGGGCCGCCTGAGCCTCAACCGCAGCGATCTCGACGACGCGCTGGAGGGCGATCCCGAGAAGGTCGCCAACCTCTTCGTCACCAGGGGCTTCGGAGACAGCTCCGATCTCGGCTACGTCGCGAGTAGCAACGCGACCGTGTCGGGAACCTACGCGGTGGAGATCACGCAGGTCGCCGAACAGGCGACCATCCAGGGCAACCGCTCCATCGGCGCCGGGCTCGCCCAGAACGAGACCCTGACGATCATCGTGGGCGACGACCTGGTCGACGTCGACCTGCTGGCGGGCGACGACGGCGACGCGGTGGTCTCCAGGATCAATGGCGCGCTCAGCAGCAACGGCATTCAGGCCCGCGCGACCCTCGAGTCCGACAAGCTTCGTCTCAACACCCTGGCCTACGGCAGTAGCGCGAGCATCAAGGCCTACTCCTCGGTGGGTGACGTCGCGGGCTCGGTCGGCATCAGCACGACCCCGGTCAGCGACGAGGGTCAAGACGTCGGTGGGACCATCGACGGCGTGGCAGCAGTGGGCGCGGGACAGATCCTCACCGGCGCCGACGACACGAACGTCGAGGGCTTGAAGATCTCGGTCGCCTCGACCAGCACGGGAAGCCTCGGCGACTTCACGTTCCGTCGTGGGCTCGGAGACCTCATCGATCGCGCCGCGGATCGCGCCACCGACGGCATCGTCGGACGGCTCCCGCCGAAGAAGAAGAACCTCGAGGCGGCCATCTCGCGGCGGGAGGACCGCATCGATCGGCTCGAGCAGATCCTCGAAGAACGCGCCGATGCACTCCGGCGTCGATTCAGCGCGGCCCAAAGTGCCCTGCAATCGCTGCAAGCCATGCAGGCCTCGCTGGGCGGCTTGTCGTGACCCTGAACCCGTTCCTCGCCAAGCATCCAGGACCCCCATCACCCCGAGCGGGAGAGTGAATCTTGAACGCCAGCCACGCAGCCTCGACCTATGCCTCCGCCAACATGAAGACTGCCAGTGGTCTCCACCTGGTGGTTCAGGCCTACCGACTCACTCTCGACCATCTGCACGCGGCGCGTGACGCCATGGCGGCCGGTCGCCTCGGTGAGAAGGGCGAACGTGTGGGCAAGGCCATGCACGCCATCATGGAGCTGCGGTCGGTCCTCGACAAGGAGCAGGGAGGCGAGGTCGCCGAGCAGCTCGAACGGCTGTACGTCTACTTCATCCACGTGCTCACCGAGGCCAACATCGCCAACGACCTGGACCAGCTCGACGGTGCCGTCGCACTGTGGTCGGAGCTCATGGAGGCCTGGCGCCAGGCCTCGTGCCTGGAGCGAACGTGACCGCCGCGACCCTGACGCCGGTCCGAGAGATGCTGCTGTCCGCCCAGCACTTGCTGGCTGACGGCGAGCTGCTGGCGGCCACCGCCCTCATCGCGGAGGCAGCTCCCCGCGTGGACGAGGTGCCACCGGACGAGCGCGAGGCCTGCCTGGCCATGGTCGGCGCCCTCATCGAGGAAATGCGCCGGGCTCGTGACCGCATCGCGGAGGAGCGCGACAGGCTCTCCGCCCAGCGCGAAGCGCACGACGCCTACGTCACGACCAAGAAGGGCTAGCCCGGAGCCTTCGTGAGTGTTCGTCGCGAGGGGCCGGAGACGCTCGCCGAGAAGGACCGCTCGGGCCTTGGCCCGCCAGGTGACCCGAAGGGACACCGCCCACGTAGGCGCGAGGCCCGTGGCTCAATTCGCTGGGAACCAGGGAACGTGAGCCGGAGGCGCACTTCGACGGTGCGTTGAGGACCGAGGGGCGGAAGCACGCCCTTCGCAGGCAGCGGACATGGCCACGCAGCAGGAGACTCACGAGTGCTCCGGGCTAGTGGGGCACCCCGGGGCGGCGGCCCCATCACTCCTCGTCTCTCCTCGTCTTGACGCGACAACTCTGGCAACCTTGGCAGGCGTCGTCCGTGGGAAGGGACGCCGCTGGGGAACGTCGCCATGTCCGACAAGCCGGTCGCCTACTGGGAGTACATCCGGGTCGAGGAAATCCTCGCGCAGCAGGGCGGTCTCGAGAAGAACGAGAGCGCTCTCGCCAACGACGAGGTGCTCTTCATCGTCATCCATCAGATCGAAGAGCTGTGGATGAAGCTGGTGATCCGCGAGCTCGTGGCGGCCCGAAACCTGTTCGCTCAGGAGTTCGTGCCCGACGACGCGATGGCTTCGGCAGTGCGAGGCATCGATCGGGTCACGGAGATCCTCAAGCACGCGGCGAGTCATCTCGGTCTCATGGAGACCATGACCACGCGTGACTACCTCGACTTCCGCGACAAGCTCCACCCCGCCAGCGGCTTCCAGTCGGCGCAGATGCGGGAGATGGAGATCCTCCTCGGCCTCGAGATGAAGGATCGACTCGCCTTGGGGAGCGAGAGCTACCTCCAGGCCCTGCGTCATCACGACGGCTCCGAGTCTCCGGCGAGCCGACGTGTCGCGGCCCGGATGGAGGACACGCCGAGCCTGCGCGAGGCGATCGACTCCTGGCTCCATCGCACGCCAATCGACGGCTCGCGGCCCGGCGAGCCCAACGACGAAGAGATCGTGACGTCCTTCATCGATCGCTACTGCGAGGCAGCGCGCACCGAGTCCGAGAGCCTCGGCAAGACGGCCGCCGGCTTCGCGTTGACCGAGCAAGACGCTCAGCGTCTGCTCGATCGCTACGCGCGTGAAGCGTCCGGCGCCCGGGCGCACCTCATGGCAGAGGACGTCGAGGACGAGGCCGACCGTCCCCGGATCCGCCGTCAGCGCGCGGCCCTGCTCTTCATCGAGAGCTACCGCGAGCTACCGCTGCTGGCCTGGCCCCGCGCCGTGCTCGACGCCATCGTCGCTCTCGAGCAGGCCTTCGTCATGTTCCGCCAGCGTCACGCCCGGATGGTCGAGCGGATCATCGGCAACCGCACGGGCACCGGTGGCTCGGCCGGCGTGGCCTACCTCGACCGCACCGCGCTCGAGTACCGCGTCTTCCGCGACCTCTGGGTCACGCGCACGCTGCTGGTGCGCAAGGACGCCCTGCCTCCGCTGCGAAACACGAGCAGCTACGGCTTCAAGGTCGACGACTCGGAGGCCTGAGCGAGCCCACCGGGCTCGACTCGAGCGACGACTGGCTACGCCCCGAGCGCGCGGACGCCGCCACGATCGAGACCGGCCCAGAGCCGACCGCCGGGGGCTCGAGCCAGCGAGCCGACGTCACCACCGCCATCGACCTCGAACAAGCCGAGGACGCAGCCCGACTCGACCGAGTACCGCAGGACCTGGCCGCGGGGTGCGCCGCAGAGCAGCTCGGCACCCGACTCGTCGAAGACCACCTCGGACACGAAGTCACGGCCGGCGAGACCCGGGCCGAGATCGTCGGCGAGGTCGCGGCGCCAGCGGAGGAAGCCGGTCCTCGCGTCATGGAGCGAGACCCGCACGGCCCGTTGAGGACGCGTGCCCCCAAACCACAGCTCGAAGCTCGCGACGAGCTCACCGTCGGGCGAGAACGCGACGGCCGTGACCGCCTGGTCCCCACAGGACTCATCGGGCTGGAGCGGCAGGACGAGCGGGCCCGAGCCCTGCTCGGCCAGGTCGTGGATCTCCACCGCGCCCCGCCCGTCTTCCTGAACGGCGACCGCCAGGCGCGAGGAATCCCGGGCGAAGGCCAGGGTCAGCGCCGCCGCGGGCGGGAAGCGTCGCCAGCGGACGCTCCAATCCTTTGCGTCGAGGACCACCGCGGGTCCACGCAGGACGGCCACCGCCAGCAAGAGACCGTCCGGAGACCAGTCGATCGCGGTGATCGGCGCGAGCTGCCGGCCGGCCGCCGGGACGAGGCAGGTGTTGACCAGCTCGAGGGTGTCCCAGCGGCGGATCTCGACCCGACCGTCGTGGGAGCCCGTGGCCACCAGCTCGCCGTCCGGTGAGACCGCCACGCCCGACAAGGAGGCGTGGCCGGTCGCCAAGCTCATCAGCGGCTTGGCCTCGCTGCCTTCGCGAAGCGACCACCGCACCAGGCGGGCGTGCTCGAGGGCCGCGATGGCTTCCGGTCGATTGGGGTGCACGCGCAGCCGCTTGACCGCCGTCTCGAGGGCCAGCGCCTCCGGAGCGTCGGGCGGCGGCTGGAGCGCTTCGAGCAGCTCGTCGTAGCCGCGGGCCCGCGCCAGGCTCCAGGCGCTGTGACCTCGGACGTCCCGGAGCTCGATGTCGGCACCGTGACGGCAGAGGAGGCGGACGGCGTCGAGGTCCCGCGCTTCCACCGCCTGGTGGAGCGGCGTGAGCGACCAGTCGTTGCGCGCGCCCAGGTCGGCGCCGTGCTCGCAGAGCACCTCGACCACGTCGAGCCGTCCCTCGCGGAGCGCCTGGTGCAGCGGGCTGCCGCCGAGGACGCTCGACGCCTCGGGATCGGCACCGTGTTGAAGGAGGAGGGCGGCGATCTTCGGAGTCGCCGCCACCGAGAGAGGAGACGGACCCCGACCACCGTTGGGATCGGCTCCGGCATTGAGGAGCGCCTCGACGACACCCTCACGACCTTCGAGAGAGGCCTGATGCAAGGGCGTGAGCCCCATGAAGCCAGGCTGGTCGACGCAGCAGCCGGCCTCAATGAGGATTTCGGCCAGGTCGCGGGACTCCACTCGGTGCAAGGGCGTGTCGGTGGGTCGCCAGGAGGGGGCGTCACCGCTCTTCACCAGCTCGGGGTGCTGGCGGAGCAGGGCCCTCACCTCACTTCTGTCACCACCGGAGAGCGCCTGTTGCCAGCGCTCCTGCAAGTTCGCGTGCTTCACGGACAGGTCCGCCTCCTGGCTGAGGACTAGAGAAGAATCTTCCCAGCCCACCCCGAGGACGACAAGGCATCCGAAGAACAAAAAAACACGAAAAAAAGCTTCAGAAATGGGCGGGGGGCCGCTCCTGCACCCCCCAACCAACACCGGCAAGAGGGACTGGCAACCGGTCAGGGACGCGGTGAGAGGAACTGGAGCGACCCCGTGCCCGAAAGACTTCTCGAGAACCGCTCGGCGAGCGAGCTCTCCCGGGTCCAAGGGGTTGGGACCTGCCTCCCACCAGAGCAAGCTCCTTGCCAAGCAGCCAAAGCGGCCCCCAGAACGGCTCAGAAGGCGGTTGAGAGTCCGCTCGACTCCGCTCGACCGTCCTGGTGCCGTTCAGCCCTCCCGACCACCAGCCCGTCCCCAATGTCACGAAGCGCCCCCTGGGACGGAAGTCGGGGTCTCCCACCGACTCGACGACGGCCGCTCAGGGGTCTCGGGATGTGGCCGATGGGTCCTTGGGGCCCTTGGATTCCCTGCCTCCCGGCATGCCCTGGGGGACAGATTTCCATTTAGAGGGTCCGAGACCTACACGATCGCTTTTTCTGTAGTACCTTCAGGAAATCCATCGTCAGCCAAGAGTGAAGGTTCGAGCCATGGCAGTCATCCGCACCCGCCGCGTCTTGCTCCCCCTGCTCGCGTGTCTCGCCGCAGTCGCCCTCCCCGTTCGGGCCCAGGACATCCCGACCGGCTACCAGGAGTACGTGATCCTCGGCCAGGAGGAACAGGTCTGGACGTTCCTCAATGACGCCGCCGTGCTCGAGGGCCGCGCGCCCTGGGACATGGGGATGCAGTTGATCATCTCGCTCACCGCGTCGGCCAACCAGCAGACGATCCGTCTCGATCACTGGGAGGACGGCTTCGAGGAGGACATCGAGAACCCGGTGCAGCCCTCGACGCTGGTGCTGGGCGATGGCAACCCGGCCAATGGTGACGTCCGTGACTGGAGCAACGATCCGCGTCTGACCGGAGACGAGATCTTCAGCGGCACGAGCCTGGCGCTGATCTCGGATCAAGACGGCGACATGTCCGAGCCGCCGACGCTCTACGTGCCCGTCCCTCGCAACCGCGACCTCGACGGCGACACGGTCCCCGACATCCGCTTCGATGGTGGTGACGTGGTCTTCTCCACCGGCGGTCCGATCTCGGTGGTCCACGCGCAGTTCCCGATCAACACCACCGTCATCGGTGGCTCGGCCGAGGTGCTCTCGAAGGAGGCCGTCGGCGGCGCGCTCACTTACACGGTGCCGATGGGCACCGACACCTTCGATCGTTATGGCGGTCTCAACACGCCGGGCGAGCCCTTCAAGTACGTCGAGCTGAACCTCACGGCCTATGAAGACGGTACCGACGTCATCGTCGACAACGGCGTCGGGAGCGTCAGCTTCCGTCTCGATCGCGCCGAGCACTGGAGCTCCGACGGCTTCCTCGGCCTCGGCGCCGGACCGTCGATCAACATCCTCGAGGGCTCGACGGTCCAGAGCAGCAAGCCCCTGGGCGGACTCATCATGACCGCCGGCGAACGCGGCCGCTCCGCCCGTTTCTTCGCGCTGCTCCCCAACCAGCTCCACTCGACCGACTTCCTGCTCCCCGTCTCCGGCGACGACCCCGGTGCCGACGGGAGCCGACCGGCCAACGCCTACGTCTACAACCCGAACGGCTTCGAGATCATGGTCGCGGCCACCGACACAATGGGCAGCGGGACGATGACCATCCCCGCCCGCACCTTGGTCTCTTATGGCGACATGGCTCCAGCGGGAGTCGGTCGTTTCATCCCCGTCGGTTCGGGCCTCCGCCTCACCTCACCCGATCGCTTCTGGGGCGTGTCGGCCTTCGACCACCAGGACAACAACGGCGACTGGGGTCACTCGTTCATCGCGACATCGTTCCTGTCGACCTACTACGCCATCGCCTGGGCGCCCGGAACGGAGGATCCGGTGGGCGATTGCTGCGCCAGCGGCCTCAACCGCAGCCCGGTCTTCGTCTCGGCGTTGACCGACGGCACGCGCGTGCAGGTGGACCTCGACGGCGACGGCATGGCCGACGCCGTCGACACCGACGGCGACG